>NC_003063.2:1307500-1907500 GCF_000092025.1 Agrobacterium fabrum str. C58 | reverse complement strand
GCGCTATAAATCGCTCTGCCTGCATGACCCGGTCTGGTACGACCACCTGCCCTATATTCCGTTCCCGGAAAACTGGCCGGTCTTCACACCCAAGGACAAGGTGGGCGACTGGCTGGAAATGTACACGAGGGTCATGGAACTGAATTACTGGGGCTCCACCACCTGCAAATCGGCGCAATATGATGAGACGACCGGCGAATGGACGGTGGTTGTCGATCGTGCCGGAAAGGAAGTCGTGCTGCGGCCGAAACAGCTGGTGCTGGCAACCGGCATGTCCGGCAAGGCCAATGTACCGAAATTCCCCGGGCAGGATGTCTTCAAGGGCGAACAGCAGCATTCCTCGCAACATCCCGGCCCGGATGCCTATGCCGGCAAAAAGGTCGTGGTGATCGGCTCCAACAACTCGGCGCATGATATCTGCGCGGCGCTCTGGGAAGCGGGTGCTGATGTCACCATGCTGCAGCGTTCCTCCACCCATATCGTCAAATCGGACTCACTGATGGAGATCGGCCTCGGCGATCTCTATTCCGAACGCGCGGTTGCGAACGGCATGACAACGCGCAAAGCCGACCTCATCTTCGCCTCCCTGCCCTACCGGATCATGCATGAATTCCAGGTGCCGATTTACGACCGGATCCGGGAACAGGATGCCGAATTTTACGCGGCACTGGAAAAGGCCGGTTTCATGCTCGACTTCGGCGATGACGAGTCCGGCCTGTTCATGAAATATCTGCGCCGCGGCTCGGGTTACTATATCGATGTTGGTGCCTGCGATCTGGTGATCGACGGCTCGATCAAGCTGAAATCCGGCGTGGACGTCTCACATCTCACCGAAAATGCGGTGGTGCTGAAGGACGGCACGGAACTGCCCGCCGATTTGGTGGTCTATGCCACCGGTTACGGCTCGATGAACGGCTGGGCGGCGGATCTCATTTCGCGCGACGTGGCGGACAAGGTCGGAAAATGCTGGGGCCTCGGCTCCGACACTACAAAGGATCCCGGCCCGTGGGAGGGCGAGCAGCGCAACATGTGGAAGCCGACCCGGCAGGACGCCCTGTGGTTCCACGGCGGCAACCTGCATCAGTCGCGGCATTATTCGCAATATCTGTCGCTTCAGCTCAAAGCCAGACAGGCCGGGCTTAAAACACCCGTCTATGGGCTGCAAAAACCACATCATCTGTCCTGATCCAGGCGAAAGCGCCGGCCCGCTCTGTCTGGACGGGCCGGCAATCTTTACCGCTAGAGGCTATCGGACCGCCAGAAACGATAGAGCGCCGCGACATTGCCGCTGGTCATCAGCGGCATTGCAGCTTTCAGCCGCTCCGCCGGCCAGCCCCACCATTTCATCTCGAGCAGCAGGGCGATGCTATCGTCGTCAAACCGCTTGCGGATCGTTTTTGCGGGGTTGCCGCCGACGATGGCGTAGGGCTCGACGTCCTTCGTCACCAGCGCCCGCGTTCCGATCACCGCGCCATCACCGACGGTGATGCCGGGCATGATGATCGCTTCCGAACCGATCCAGACATCGTTGCCGATGACGGTGTCGCCCGCCGGCAGATAACCGTTGGCGGCATTCTCGAATTCCGGCACCTCCGGCATGAAGAAGAACGGGAAGGTACTGATCCATTCGTTGCGGTGCCCCTGATTGCCCGCCATGATGAAGGCGGCGCCCGAACCGATCGAGCAGAAGCTTCCGATCACCAGCCTGTCCGCGCCCTCATCGGGCAGCAGGTACCGGGCGCAATCCTCGAAACTGTGGCCGTGGTAATAGCCGGAATAATAGCTGTATTTTCCGACCACCAGGTTCGGGCTCTTCACCTGCTTGTCGAGTGTAATGCCCCGGAATGGGCTTTCGAAATAGTTTTCCATTGAAATAATCTCACTGCATCTGTTCGCATTAGCTTGCCTTCAGGCAAGCATACGCCAAGCGCAAAACCGACCGGTTTCGCGCCGGATGCTCCTCGCGCTCAGGCGGGAGCTAGATGCAGGTGATACTCGAGGCTTTAATCATGACTCATGGTTAGCCCAAAATACGCCGAAGGCCAAGCGCTGCCGCACACCGGTCGTCAGGCCTTACGACGCTATGGCCAGAATGATAGCGATCCCGATCAGCATCGGCCCCATCCATTTGAAATGACGCACCACCCGCGGCTGGTAAGCGGGGTTTTTAGAGAGAGCCAGATAACCGAACCCCACCAGCGTCATCCACAGGCCCGCGCAGAACATGATGAATTCATCGATATAGGCCGCGATCATGGCTCCC
The DNA here is from genome assembly GCF_000092025.1 of Agrobacterium fabrum str. C58. NCBI lineage: Bacteria > Pseudomonadati > Pseudomonadota > Alphaproteobacteria > Hyphomicrobiales > Rhizobiaceae > Agrobacterium > Agrobacterium fabrum. The sequence continues at coordinate 1,905,237 of NC_003063.2, read as the reverse complement.
CCTCAGACGCATTGCAGACAGTTGCGATAAACCTAGCGGGCGTGAATGCAAAAGGCAAAGAACAGCGGCGGGCCAGGCCGACGCAGCGTAAAAAGCAGAACACCGGAGATCAGAGCCTGATCCCCGGTGTTCATGTCTGAAACGATGCCCTCAGCGCCCTGCCGGAAGCAAGGGCAGAACGCGGGAGAGGATCAGAACTCCTCCCAGTTGTCCGCTGCGGTATTCAACGCCGCATTGCCGGAAAACGCAGCCCTGATCCTTCCACCGAGGGCGCGGGCGGGCGAAACAGCAGGCCTGTCGGCCGCCGATGCCGTGCGCATGGGTGCTGCGGTCTCCGCATAACCGGCTTCAGAGAGCTTGAACTGCGCAATCAGCCGGTTGAGCGACGATGCCTCGCGGGCGAGGCCGTGGCTTGCCGCCGTGCTTTCTTCCACCATGGCGGCGTTCTTCTGGGTGTCCTGATCCATCTGGTTCACAGCCGTATTGATCTGCTGCAGGCCGGAGGATTGCTCCTGAGCCGATTCCGAAATGGCGGCAACGTGCCGGTTGATTTCCTGCACTTCCGTGACGATCAGTTCCAGCGCCCTGCCGGTTTCGCCAACCAGTTGCACGCCCTGCTGAACCTGCCCGTTCGACGTCGTGATCAGGTTCTTGATTTCCTTCGCCGCATTGGCGGAACGCTGCGCCAGTTCGCGAACCTCCTGCGCGACGACGGCAAAGCCCTTGCCCGCATCGCCCGCACGGGCCGCTTCTACGCCGGCATTCAGCGCCAGAAGGTTGGTCTGGAAGGCGATCTCGTCGATCACGCCGATAATGTTGGAAATCTCATTGGCGGAGGTCGCGATCTGCTCCATGGCGGAGACGGCCTTCTGAACCACTTCTCCGGATTTTTCCGCACCGATTTTCGCGCGGCCAACGAGGTGGCCGGCTTCCTGCGCCCGCTTGGTGGAATCCTTCACCGTCGTGGTGATTTCCTCCAGAGCCGCTGCCGTTTCTTCAACCGCCGCAGCCTGCTGCTCCGTGCGTCTGGCCAGATCGTCTGCGGCCGACCTGATCTCGTTGGCGCCGGCATCGATGCCGCGTGCATTCTGCGCCACCTGGGTCAGCGTCGATTGCAGCTGTTCCGCAGCCCGGTTGAAATCACCGCGAATACCATCAAGATTTGGCACGAAAGGCTGGGCAATACGGTAGGTCACGTCACCTTCAGCAATCCTGGACAGCGCCGTGGCGAGATTGTTGACTGCGAACTGAACGTCGGCGGCCTCCTGCGCCTTCTGTTTTTCGCGTTCGATCCGATCTTTCTCGGACATGGACCGGTTGGCTTCGGTTTCATTCTCGAGCCGCACGCGCGCGATGGCGTTTTCGCGGAAGGCCTGGACGGTGGCGGCCATCTGTCCGACTTCATCCCTGCGGTCCATGCCGTCGATCTCGCTTGCCGTATCACCGGCGGCGAGCGATTCCATCCGGGCGCGAAGCCGCGCAATAGGCGTGGTAATGCCGCGCGACGAGACCAGCAGACCAAGCGCAATCAGGGCGATGGACACCAGTGCGAGGGTGATGAGACCCGTCCAGATCGTCGTATTGGTGCTCGCCGTCAGCCGCTCCCTGCCGTCATTCATGACCTGGATGAGCTGCTCGTTGCCCGCACTGATTTTCGGCGAGACCTCGGTTATCTTCCTGAGCACGTTGAGCGCCATTTGCTGCGCTTCGGCCTGCTTGCCCGCCTGCATGAGGGTGATGACCTGGTTGCCGATCTCCTCGACCTCGACAACACCCTTGAGGATGTCGCGCGCGGCATCCGTGCGCGCCGGCACCAGCTCCATGATCTTGTTCTGGCGCTCTTCGAGCTGCTTGCGATCCGCCCTGAAGGTTTTGACCGCGGCTTCGAAATCGCTGCTCGCCGGGTCGTTGAGGCTGGCGCGCAGTATCTGCATGCCGAGCGCGTTGAGATTGCCGCTGGTTCTGGCGTTCAGCACCGCAGCAAGGGCCTCATGGCCGATGAAATCGCTATAGACGGCGTCGGTTTTTTTATATTGCAGGCTGACGTAGCTTATTCCGGAAAGCGACATCAGGCTCATCAACGAGATGACAAAAACGACCTTCGTTTTTATCTTGGTATTCTTCAGGAAAGACATGAATGGCCTCAAGGCAAGCGCTCTCCAGCCGTCGATAAGGGCGGCCGGGAACCATATGATGAAACATCGCGGGTAGCTGTTGCCCCTCCTCATAGGGCGACAAGCGGATGCCTTTTGAACCGCCGCTGGGGCAACTCAAGGTGGCTCTGCTTGTTCTACCGGCTCCGGATCAACCCTTGGAACCTGCGTATTTTAGATTTCACAAAATCACTAAATGAAGTGTTACCCGACCTATGCAAGTGCTGACAATTCGGCACGCGAGAGCCCATTTAATTTGTTGCATCAAATTATAAGAAACCATCTCCATACAAATGAAAACGCAGCGGAAATCGATTTCCGCTGCGTTCATTCATCTGATGCCGGTCAACTGGGCCGCATTCACAGGCCGAAGCCTGCGAAACCCGATGCTTAGTAGTGCACCGACTGGGAATCGATCGGCGTTGTCTTCGGCGGGGCGAACTTCGTCAGGTCGATCCCTTCGACGGCGGAGCGATACTCTTCAATGCTCGGCGTGCGACCAAGAATTGCAGAGAGCACCACGACCGGGGTGGAAGCCAGAAGCGACTCACCCTTCTTCTCGGCGCTGTCTTCGACGACACGGCCCTGGAAGAGACGGGTCGAGGTTGCGAGAACCGTATCACCCTTTGCCGCCTTCTCCTGATTGCCCATGCACAGGTTGCAGCCGGGACGCTCCAGATAGAGAATGTTGTCGTATTCGGTACGGTTCGAAGTCTTCGGGTTGACGTCATCGAATTCGAAGCCGGAATATTTCTGCAGGATTTCCCAATCCCCTTCCGCCTTCAGCTCATCGATGATGTTGTAGGTCGGTGCGGCAACGACAAGCGGTGCCTTGAACTCGACCTTGCCTTCGGTCTTTTCCATGTTGCGCAGCATCTGCGCGACGATCTTCACGTCACCCTTATGCACCATGCACGAACCGACGAAACCGAGATCGACCTTCTTGGTCGCGCCGTAATAGGAAACCGGACGGATCGTGTCATGCGTGTAGCGTCTGGAGACGTCGTTGTTGTTGACGTCAGGATCAGCGATCATCGGTTCGTTGATGATGTCGAGATCGACAACGACTTCCGCGAAATATTTCGCGTTCGCGTCCGGCTTCAGCGCCGGCGTTTCACCTGAGCGGATTTCGGCAATGCGCTGATCTGCCTTGTCAATCAGGCCCTTGAGCGTCTGGGCGGCATTGTCCATGCCCTTGTCGATCATGATCTGGATGCGCGACTTGGCAATTTCGAGCGACTCGATCAGCGTCTCGTCCTCGGAAATGCAGATCGACGCCTTGGCCTTCATTTCGGCCGTCCAGTCGGTGAAGGTGAAGGCCTGGTCAGCGAGCAGCGTGCCGATGTGGACTTCGATGATGCGGCCCTGGAAGACGTTGTCGCCATGCTGCTGCAGCATCTGCGCCTGCGTGGCATGCACCACGTCGCGGAAGTCCATGTAAGGCTGCATCGTGCCCTTGAAGGTGACCTTGACCGACTGCGGGATCGGCATGGTTGCTTCACCCGTTGCCAGTGCGAGGGCGACGGTGCCGGAGTCAGCACCGAAGGCCACGCCCTTGGACATGCGGGTATGGCTGTCGCCGCCGATAATGATCGCCCGATCATCCACGGTGATGTCGTTCAGCACCTTGTGGATCACGTCCGTCATCGAATGATAGACGCCCTTCGGGTCACGGCCGGTGATGACGCCGAAATTGTGCATGAAGGACATGAGCTTCGGCGTGTTGGCCTGCGCCTTTTTGTCCCAAACGGAAGCCGTGTGGCAGCCCGACTGGTAAGCGCCGTCAACCAGCGGCGAAATGACGGTGGCCGCCATCGCTTCCAGTTCCTGCGCGGTCATCAGACCGGTCGTATCCTGCGAACCGACGATGTTGACCTTGACGCGAACGTCCGAGCCGGCATGCAGCACCTTGCCGGGGGTGACGCCGACGGCATTGCGGTTGAAGATCTTCTCGACGGCGGTGAGGCCCTGGCCTTCGATCGAAATTTCCTTGTTCGGTGCAAAGACCTGGGTCGCCTCGACGCCTAGCGTCTGAGCCGCGAATGTCTGGAGCTTCTTGCCGAAAACGATGGCGTAAGAGCTGCCGGCCTTCATGAATTCCATCTTCTGCGGCGTGAAGGAAGAAGCGAGGTCCACCAGTTCGGTGCCGTTCTCGTCCCGCAGCTTGCGGTTCTTGGCGTCGATCTTGAGGACCGTGCCGGTCTCGACCGAATATTTCTGCTCGAGGATCGGGTTACCGTCATTGTTGAGGATCGGCTTGCCGTCTTCACCGAGCTTCTTCACCCAGTTCTTGAGGTTGATGCCGATCCCACCCGTCACATCGACGGTTGTGGCGAAAATCGGCGAAATGCCGTTGGTGCCGGCAACGATCGGTGCGTAATTCACGAAAGGCACATAGGGGCTGGCCTGCTTGCCGGTCCACAGCGCCACGTTGTTGACGCCCGACATGCGCGACGAGCCGACGCCCATCGTGCCCTTTTCGGCGATCAACATTACCCGCTTGTCGGGGTGCTGCTGCTGCAGCGCGACGATTTCCGCCTGCGCTTCCGGCGAGATCATACACTGGCCGTGCAACTGGCGGTCGGAGCGCGAATGCGCCTGGTTGCCGGGCGACAGGAGGTCGGTGGAAATATCGCCTTCGGCGGCGATGAAGGTAACGATCTTGATCTCGTCGTCGACATCGGGAAGCTTGGTGAAGAATTCGGCCTTGGCGTAGCTTTCCAGAACGTCTCTGGCGATGGCGCTGCCTTCCTTGTAGGCATCACGCAGGCGGAACATATCGGCGTCGTAGAGGAAGACCTGGGTCTTCAGAACTTCACCCGCCTTGGCGTCGATCGCGGCATCGTTACCGAGCGCGACATCGAGCAGCACCTTGATCGACGGGCCGCCTTTCATGTGCGACAACAGCTCCAGCGCGAAGGAAGGCGTGATTTCCGGCACCAGCACTTCACCAAGGATGATCTGCTTCAGGAAGGCAGCCTTGACGCCGGCAGCACTCGTGGTGCCCGGCAGGGTATTGTAGATGAAGAATTTCAGCGCATCGGCGCGGTATTCGCTGCTGGTATCCTCGATGAGCTCAATGATTTCGGCCGTCAGAGCGCCGTCATCGATGGGTTTGGGCGCGAGACCCAGTGTTTCTCTGCTTTTGATTTCAGCCAGGTAATCCAGGTAAAGGTTCATCGCAATCCCAACGTCATGGTGTCTATGGAGCCAAACACAACGCCACCGGACGGTGGCATCGATAGCCCCGGGTTTCTGTTGTTTTCGACTACGCCAACCGGGGCCGGCTGACAAGATGCCGCACTCCGGTAAAGAACTCGTAGACCGATAAAAAGCCGGTTACCGGGTCTTGCCGAGAAGACCCCTGCAAGCTTGCATAAAGTTGCAACCGATAGCGCATTTCACCCGGAAGTTTTCCGGCTCTCGCCGTTAATAAATTATTAACCAAATCAGCACGAGTATTAGCTTATTCTAATTACCCGCTATTGGCGTAATTCGATACCGTGCATGGCCAATCGGCAGCACGACAGCTTGGGAGGCAGCATGAGGTTTTCGGCATCAAGCTACTTGTTACCGCTGGCGGCACTGGTTCTGACACCGGCTTCGGGCCTCGCGCAGGTCGCCACGACGAATTTCAACGTCCAGATCACCATTCAGGCGGCATGCCAGATCAATTCTGCCGGCAATCTCGATTTCGGAACCAATGGCGTGATCGGCGCCCCGATCGACGTCACCAGCCAGATCGTCGTGCAATGCACTGCTAGCACGCCCTTCAGCCTCGGCCTTAGCGCTGGCGCCGGCTCGGGAGCGACGGTTGCCAACCGGCTAATGACGTCGGCTGCGGGTGCGACCATTTCCTACTCGCTCTATACGACTGCTGCACATAGCACGGTGTGGGGCAATACCGTGGGAACGGACCGGCAAACGGGCACGGGAACCGGGGCACCGCAGAACTTCACTGTCTTTGGGCGCGTACCTGCCCAGACGACACCCGCGGTCGGCGTCTATACCGATACGGTGACGGCCACGCTCAATTACTGATCGCCATAGGGAGGATCGCGCATGCGTCTTTTTACCTTAGCGGCTGCGTTTTTTGCCGGTTTGAGTGTTTCACCTTCACAGGCTGCATCCCTGCGGGTCGCCCCCGTACTTCTCGATCTCAAGGCCCCGACAGCGGCCTCCAGCCTTCGCATCTGGAACGATGCAAAAACCCCGATCAACGTGCAGGTCCGGATTTTCCGCTGGACCCAGCAGAATGGCCAGGATGTCTACACGGCGGTAAACGACGTCGTCGCCAGCCCGCCGATGACGCAGCTGAAGGGCGGCGCGGAAAATCTCATCCGCATCGTCCGGCTTTCCAAAACGCCCGTCAGGGCGGAGGAGAGTTACCGCATCATCGTCGATGAATTGCCGCCAGCGGGAAAACCGCAATCCGGCACCGTCAATCTGGTGGTCCGCCACTCCATACCCGTTTTCTTCTCGCCCGCTTCCACCGGAGATGCGGAGCCGGTCTGGAAAGTGACGCCGCAGGGCAAGGGTTACAAGGTCTCGGTGTCGAACGCAGGCGAAAGGCGCATCAGGATCGCCAACCTGATACTGTCAGGCGGCAACGGCCAGCCAATTGGCCGGCAGCAGGGTCTGGTGGGTTATGTGCTTGGCAAATCCGCCGCAACCTTCCTCGTTCCGGCAACGGGCGGCAAGGCCGGCGGCACGCTGAAGATTTCGGCAGACAGCGAAGGCGGCCCCGTCAATGCGACGGCGCGCGTCTCGGGCGGCTAACCTTGCCGTTTTGACGATTGCCGGTTTGACGGTCTTTTTTTCGGGCAGTTTCTCCATGGCGCAGGACATTCCCCCTGCGGCAGCAGCGCCTTCTTTTGCCGCAGGAGAAGCGGGACAATTGCAGCTCGAAGTCTACATCAATGATGTTTCGACGGACCTGATCGCGACATTTCGCCAAAACGACGCCGGATCGCTTCTCATCGAGCCGGATCAGCTGAAGAATATCGGAATTTCCCCGGTCGAGAGCGCGGTCAGTGCGGATGGCTGGATCGATGTTTCCCGGCTGCCCGAGGTGACGGCGCGTTACGATGAAAGCATCCAGTCCGTGCATTTCACCCTGCCCATGGCGGCGCGGGCAAACAAGGTGATCGACGCGTCAGGCAAAAGCACGCACGAAGAAAACAAAGAGACCGAGGAGAAGGCCACGAGCAACTTTGGAGGTCTGGTGAATTACACGATCTATGGCTCGTCCGGTGGTGGCACATGGTCTGACATCGCCGATTTCAACGGCGTTTCCGCCCTTCTGGAAAGCCGGGTGTTCGGCCCGCTCGGCGTATTGTCCTCGTCCCAGGTTCTGAGCACGTCGCGCCTGTCGGAATTCGATACGCAGCGCCTCGATACCACCTGGAGCTATTCGAATGAAGAAACGCTGACGACCTATCGGGCCGGTGATCTGATCACTGGCGGCCTGAGCTGGACCCGGCCGACCCGGTTTGGCGGCTTGCAGATCCGCCGGAATTTCGATCTGCGGCCGGATATCGTCACCATGCCCATGCCCGAATTTTCCGGTTCCGCCGCCGTGCCCTCCACAGTCGATGTCTACGTCAACAATATCCGCCGCCTGTCGCAGGATGTGCCGGAAGGACCCTTCTCCATCACCAATCTTCCCGTCATCAGCGGCGCGGGGAATGCCAGGCTGGTGGTGCGGGATGCGCTCGGCCGCGAAATCGTGTCGGAAACACCGTTTTATACCTCGCCGGACCTGCTGGCGCAGGGTCTCGTCGATTTCTCGGCCGAACTCGGTTTTGCCCGGCGCAATTACGGAACATCGTCCTTCGATTATGACGACAGGCTGCTCGGATCGGCGACGGTGCGTTACGGGGTATCGGACGGGTTCACGGTCGAAGGCCATGCCGAAGGTGGCGAGGATTTCTACAATGTCGGCCTCGGCGGTGTTTTCACGCTCGGAGCCCATGGATTGGCGGCACTGTCCGGCGCATCGAGCCGTTTCGGCGATGAAAGCGGCTATCAGCTTTCCGCAAGCGTCGAGGCCGAACTGCTCGGGGTGAGACTTAATGCACGATCGCAACGGGCATTCGGCGATTATAACGATATGGCCTCCGTCTCCGCCAATACGTCGAAAATCCAACCGATTTCAGGGTTGCTCAGCGTGCGGCCGCCGCGCGCCCTCGACCAGATTTCGGTTTCCACGCAGCTCGGATTCGATGAGACCAGCCTGAACTTCTCCTACACCCAGCTTGAAACCTTTGATGAGCGCCGATCCCGCCTTCTCGGTCTCTCCGCCACGCGGCCCTTTGGCGAAAACGGCGATATCTTCGTTACCGCCTACAAGGACCTTGAAGACAGCAACTCCTACGGCATTTTTGCCGGCCTCTCCTGGTCGTTCGGTGGCGGCGTCTCGGGCTCCGCCGGCATGTCCTCCAATGCCGACGGATATTCCCTGACGGCTGAGGTCGTGAAATCCGAAGAACAGGCGGAGGGAAGTTACGGCTGGCGGCTGCGCGGCGCGCTTGGCGGCAATGATATCGCCTCCGCATCCGGCAGCTATCGCGGCACAGCCGCACGCGTTTCGGCCGGCATCGACCAGTTCAACCGCACGACACAAGCCTATGCCCAGATCGAAGGATCGATCGCGGTCGCCGGCGGCGATGTCTTTATCGGCAACCGGATCGATGACGCCTTCGCCGTCGTGGATGCGGGCGCACCCGGGGTCGATATTCTGCTCGAAAACCGCCCGATCGGCCAGACGAACCGCCGCGGCAAGATATTGCTGCCGAACCTGCGCTCCTACGACGTCAACAACATCACGCTCGACCCCAGCAACCTTCCGGTCGATGCCCGCATCGACCACACCAAACAGACGGTGAGGCCAACCGAGCGTGCCGGCGCGGTCGTCAATTTCAAGGTGGAAACCGAGGGACAGGTGGCACTGGTAACGCTAAAGGCCGAGAGCGGCGACTTCATCGAAACCGGGTCGACCGGCACGATCGACGGCAAGCGCGAGTTCATCGTCGGCTATGACGGGCAGGCCTATCTCGACAATATCGGTGCAACCCACCGTCTCCACATCACGCAGCCCACCAGGGGAAAATGCGAGGCGGAGATCATCGTTCCCACCGCAGGCGCTGAACGCGCCACTCTCGAAACCCTCTGCAGGAGCGTTCAATGAAGGTCCTGACCCGCGCGGCACTTGCCATCGCCGCCGCTTTCGTCGCCTCCCCCGTTCTGGCGCAAAGCTGCACCTTCAGCATGTCGGACATGAATTTCGGCTTCGTCAACCTGGCGGGCGGCGCAGCCGTGGACACCACGGCGACATTGTCGGTGACCTGCAACAACCCGTTGTCGCTGGCGCTTTCCATTCGTATCTGCCCCAACATCAATGCCGGTGGCGGCGGACAGTCAGGCGGCATCCGCCGAATGCTCCAGGGCAGCAACATCCTCAATTACCAGCTCTATCAGACTTCCGCCCGAACAACCGCCTGGGGATCGGTCACCCAGCCGGCGCTCGGCGCGCCGCCACCGATCGATATGGCGTTGCCGCTGCTGATCAACAGCACCACCCGCACGGTTTACGGCAGGATCAATGCGGGGCAGGCCTCTGCCGCACGCGGCCTTTATCTTTCCAGCTTTGCCGGCGGCGAGACCAGCTTCACCTATACGAGCTACACGCTGCTGGCACCGAGCTGTTCCTCCGTCACCCAGAACCCCACGCAGGTGCCTTTCACCGTGTCGGCCGCGGTGGCGCCCACCTGCATCATCTCGGCCCAGAACATCAACTTCGGCAGTCACGGCGTACTCAATACGGCGGTCGATGCGAATGGGGCCATCAATCTCACCTGCACCAATGGACTGAACTACAGCGTGGCGCTGAATGGCGGCCTGAGCAACAGCCCGCCCGCCGCGCGCCAGATGGTGCAGGGTGCGGCGTCGATCATCTACGGCCTCTATCGCGATGTAAGCCGCACCAATGTGTGGGGAAGCGCCGCCGGGCAAATCGCCACGGGCACCGGAAACGGCAGCCTGCAGACTTTGACCGTCTTTGGGCGCGTGCCGGCGCAGAATACGCCTGCACCGGGAAATTACGCCGATACCGTCGTCGTGACGGTAAACTACTGACGTGCGCGGGGTAAGGCGCCAAGTTCCAGCCGCCGATCGATACCGATGCCGGAGAGAAACGCCTCATCATGGCTGACGACCAGCAAGGCGCCGTCATAGGCCCTGAGACCCGCCTCCACGGCCGTAATGGAATCGATATCTAGATGGTTCGTCGGCTCATCAAGGATCAGCAATTGCGGCGGCTGCGGGCCACCGAGAACGCAGGCAAGGCCGGCACGCAACATCTGCCCACCCGAAAGTGTTCCGACGATCCGCAAGGCGGCATCCGCGCGGAACATGAAGCGCGCGAGCGCTGCCCGGCAGGCATTTTCCCCTGATTGCGGGTTGAGCCTGAGGAAGTTATCGCGGATCGACAACGTCGCATCCAGCAGGCTGACCTGCTGATCGAGGAACGCGCCGCTGACACCGAGGTAAACGCTGCCTGCAAAGGGTTCCAAATCCCCTGTTATCACTGATAGCAGCGTCGTTTTTCCCGATCCATTCGGACCGGTGACGGCGACCCGTTGCGGACCGGTTATCTCGAAGGACAGATCCTTAAGCACTGGATTTTCGGGAAAATATCCTGCGGTCAGACCTTGCAGGCTCAGCACGGTTTTAGTCGCGTGCAAGCCGCTGGGCGGCAAGGTGACGGTGACGTCCTGCAGGATTTCGATCCTTTCGCGTGCCGTCCGCAAATCATCCGCCGCTTCGGTTTTCAGGCGGCTGGCGAGATTGGCATTGTCCCCGCTCGTCTTTTCGGCGCGCCTCTTCATACCGCCGGCAGCGATGCGCGGCATGTCTCCCTTCGCCGCTTTTGCAGCACCCTTCGCATCACGGCGCGCCTTGCGTTCCAATGCCTCCTGCGACTTCTTCCTGACCTCGGAGAGGCGCTTTTCGGCGCTGGCAATGTCCTGTTCTGCAGCGGCCAGTTCCAGCACCTTTTGCGCGCGATAATGGCTCCATTTGCCGCCATAGCGCATGGCACCGAGCGTGTTCATCTCGACGATGGCATCGAGGGTCTCGAGAAGCTCGCGATCATGGCTGACCACAATCGCTCCGCCGCGCCAGACCGCCAGGAAATCGACAAGGAACATGCGGCTGTCGCGGTCGAGATTGTTGGTCGGTTCGTCGAGAATGAGGAAATCCGGCACGGCGTGGATCTGCGCGGCAAGCGCTGCCCGTGTGCGTTGCCCGCCCGAGAGCGCAGAAAGCGGTGTGAGGGGGGATGTATCGAGCCCAACCACGGCCAGTGCCTCGGCAATCCTCTCCTCCAGCATCCAGTCGACATCGCCGAGTTCCTCGAGCGTTGCCATTCCCGCCTGCGCGCGCGAAAGGACGTGCAACGCATGGCGCGCCTCGAACAGGTCGGCGATGGTCTCATCGTCCCCGACCTGCACGCTTTGCCGCAGAACGCCGATCCTGCCGGAAAGGGAGACCGTGCCTGTTGATGGCAGCAGCTCACCGGTGATCAGCTTCAGAAGCGTCGTCTTGCCGACGCCGTTGCGTCCCACAAGGCCAACGCGTTCGAGGCCGAAGCGAAGATTGATATCGGAAAAAAGCAGATGACCGTCAGGTGTTGCCCACGAGAGGTCTGAAAGGGTGATGGCATGCGGCATGGATATGGGTTCTCCTGATGACAAGGCGTTGCGGCTTTGTGATCGGGTTGAAATCCATGATGCACCATCCTGTTGGTATTGCGGAGAAAACGCCCTTACGCGAACAAAGCGGCGCGTTCATGGCGTGGGTTCAATGTTCCGAAGGAAACGCCGGGAGGATGCCCCCGGCATTTCTTTTTTTCAGGCCACCAGGCCCTTGGTCAGTTCCAGCGCCTGCCGCTCGAACAGCCGGCGGTAGATGCCGTCATGGAGGCGGATCAGCGCCTGATGGTCGCCCTCCTCGACAATCCTGCCCTTGTCGAACACCAGCAGCCGGTCGAGCGCCCGGACCGTGGAAAGACGGTGGGCAATGACGAGCGTGGTGCGGCCATCCATCAGCCGTTCCATCGCCTGCTGGATCTGCACTTCGCTTTCGCTGTCGAGGCTTGACGTCGCTTCGTCTAGGATCAGCACCGGCGCATCCGCCAGGAACGCCCTGGCAATGGCGACGCGCTGGCGCTCGCCGCCCGACAGCTTGACACCGCGTTCGCCCACCATGGTCTCATAACCCTTCGGCAGGGACATGATGAAATCATGGGCGCTCGCCTGTTTCGCCGCCTGCTCGATCTCACGACGCGAGGCATCCGGCCGGCCATAGGCGATGTTTTCCGCCAGCGTGCGGTGGAACAGGATGGGTTCCTGCTGCACGATGGCGATCTGGCCGCGCAGGCTCGCCTGCGTGACATCGGCGATGTTCTGCCCGTCGATGCGGATAGCCCCCGCCTTTATGTCGTAAAGGCGCTGGATGAGCTTGACGAAGGTTGTCTTGCCCGAACCGGAGTGACCGACCAGACCCACACGCTCGCCCGGCTTGATGGTGACCGAGAAGTCCTCATAAAGCGGGGTTGCATGCGCGCCATACTGGAAGGTGACATGATCGAAGACGATCTCGCCCTTGCCGATATTGATCCGCTTGGCGTCCGGCCTGTCTTCGACACCCAGCGGCATCTTGTCGAGCAGCACCAGCTCTTCCATGTCATTGACGGCGCGCTGCAGGTTGCGGATATCCTGGCCCACATCGCGCAGATAGCCCTGCAACACGAAAAACATCGCCAGCACGAAGGTGATGTCGCCCGCTGTCGCCAGACCCTTCTGCCACATGATGAGGCCGGTGCCGAGGATGCCCGCCTGCATCGATACCATCATGAAGCTCTGGATAGTGCCGTTCAGCGTTCCACGTTTCCAGGTTCTGCGCGTCCGATTGTCCCATTTCACCAGCACATGACCAAGCCGCGTTTCTTCACGGGTTTCGGCACCGAAGGCTTTGACCACCGCGTTGCAGCTGATCGCATCCGCCAGCGCGCCGCCAAGCCGGGTGTCCCAGGCATTGGCAAGCCGCGCCGCCGGCGACACATAACCCATCGAAAGCCCGACCGTGACACCGATATAGATCAGCGAGCCGAGGCCGACGATCAGGCCCATGACCGGCCAGTAACTGCCAAGCACTACGGTGGCGCCCACCAGCATGACGATGGAGGGCAGGAGCGCAACGAGCAGCAGGTCGTTGAGCGAATCCAGCGCCCACATGCCGCGCGTGATCTTGCGCACCGTCGAGCCGGCGAAGCTGTTGGCGTGCCAGTCGGTGGAGAAACGCTGCACCTTGTGGAAGCCGTTATTGGTGACGTCAGCCATGGTCTTCAGCGTCAGCCGGATGATGCCGTTGAAGATGAACCAGCGCAGCACAACACTGGTAAAGCCAAGCGCAACCACGATGACGAAAGCGCGCAGAGCGCCATCACCCGCATTGGCACCCCCATTGTCACCAGCGATGGCATCAACGATCCGGCCGGAAAAGACCGGCACCATCACTTCGGCGAGCGTGCTGGCAACCACCAGCACGATGATGAAACCCACGAGCGCCTTTCGGTGGCTCCAATGGTTGAAAACAAAGCCGAGCACATGGCGATAGGCATCGGCGCGGAAATCGAGCTTCTTGCGAGACATTTTAACCAGCCCGGCGCCACGAAACAGGACGACCGGTCCTCAAAACGGAAGTTGGACGGCACAGCCCGGGCGGGAGACAAGATGATCCCGTCAGATCAATCGGGCTATGAAGGAAAAGAAAACCGCATGTCGGGCGCGCATAAGGCGGGCCGCGAATGGATATGACCTAGTGTCGGGTCATTCCCTGCGGGAGGGTCTTGATGAATGATGATGTCATGCAACGCCTCCCTTTGTTCGATCTGACGCAGTGAAGTATTTTTTTAGCTGAGCCGCTCGAGCTTGCCAAGCAGGTTTTTGCAACCTTGTGGCAAGTGATGTCAAAATAACACACCAGCCGACCGGTCGTCACAATCGTGGCCGCTCCGAGTGCGGCCACGATCTTCGAGGTCAATATCATCCGCCGCGCAATAAGACAGGATGCGCGACGGCAAGCCGGAAGCAGGGATTTAACGCTCCCGATCAGTCCATCTGCACATTCGCGTTCTTGACCACGGGTTCCCATTTGGCGATCTCCGCCGCGACGTGGTCTTTCAGTTCATCCGGCGAGGAGGCGACGATCTTTGCACTGAACTCCGCCATGCGGGCGGCGACGCCAGTATCGGCAAGCGCCTTCTTGGCGGCGGCGTTGAGCTTGTCGATCGCATCGGCCGGCGTGCCGGCGGGCGCAAAGAGGGCGTTCCAGGTATAGGTCTCGTAACCCGGTACGGTTTCGGCAATCGTCGGCAGATCCGGGAAGGACGAAGCCCGCTCCTTGGTGGTCACACCGAGCGCCCGCAAGGTGCCGGATTTTATATGTCCTGACGAAGACGGCAGATTGTCGAACATGATGGAAATCTGGTTGCCGAGAAGATCGTTAAGCGCCGGTCCGGCTCCCTTGTAGGGCACATGCTGCATGCTGACGCCGGCCATGCTCTTGAACAGCTCGCCGGAAAGATGCAGCGGGGTGCCGTTGCCGGAAGAGGCATAGGCATATTTATCGGGTTCAGCTTTGAGGAGAGCGATCAGCTCCTCGACGCTGTTGACGTTGAGCTTCGGATTGACCACCAGCACATTCGGAACCACCACCAGCAGCGAAACCGGTGCGAAATCCTTCTGCGGGTCATAAGGCTTGGTCTTGAGGATGAGCGGGTTGAGCGCGTGGGTGGCAACCGTGCCCATCAGGATCGTATAACCATCGGGCTCGGCGCGGGCCACCCGGTCGGCGCCGAGATTGCCACCGGCTCCGGCGACATTTTCCACCACGATCTGCTGGCCAAGTTCGTCACCCATCTTCTGCGCGATGACACGCGCCACCACGTCGGTGGAGCCGCCCGCCGCGAAAGGAACGACCAGCGTGATCGTTCGATCGGGAAAGCCCTCGGCACTAGCAGTCATTCCCATCATGCCGAAAGACACCGCCGCGGCGGCAAGTTTCAACACGGTGCGCCGTTTTGAAGACCGGTAAATCATGAACCCTCCTTATACATGGCCTCCTCGCCATCGGGGCATAGTAGCTAAAATGCAAATCAGGGCAACCCGCCGGGTGCCGGGCGATCCCGGCAGGTTTTACGCAGCAGAAGCCCGTCAGGCCTTCAGGCGCTCTTCGACAACCCGCCAGTTGACCAGCTTGTCGAGCACGGCGCGGATATGGTCGGGCTTGCGGTTTTCATAATCGAGGTAATAGGCGTGTTCCCAGATATCGATGCCGAGATAGGCCGGGCGGCCAACGGCCACGGGGTTGTTGCCGTCCTCATATCCGATCAGCGCGAGCTTGTTGTCGTCGTCGCGCGTCAGCCACACCCAGCCGGTGCCGAACACCGTGTCGGACACATCGACCGCGCGTTTGATGAAACCGTCATAATCCCCGAAGGTCTCGTTGAGGGAAGCAGCGAGATCACCCGTCGGCCGGTTCGGTCCGCCCGGAACGAATTGATCCCAGTAGGCGACATGGTTCCATGCCTGCGCGGCATTGTTGAAGATTTTGACATCCGCCGCCGCCTTCGACCCGGCGGATTCCTTGACGATCCCGGCCAGCTCCATGTCGGCATAGCGGGTGCCGGCCGCAAGCGTGTTCAGCTTGTCGAAATAGGCCTTATGGTGTTTTCCGTAATGCAGGCCGACCGTTCTTGCCGAAATAACGGGCGCCAGATCGGCCTCGGCAAAGGGAAGTTTCGGCTGTGTCAAAGGCAGTGCGGCCTGCGCGACATGCGGGCGGGGAAAAATCGCAACGGTGGCTGTTGCCGCGCCGGCGGTGAGAATGGTGCGTCTGGTGATGTCCATCATATCCTCCTCATGAACGGTGATATGGGACTAACCCCGAACTACGGCCCTGGTTTCCTCACGCGGATGCAAATCTGTCGCGAACCATGACGATCGGGGTAGCGACGTTGTGTAGACACTCTCCCCGGGGGACAGATGGATGGGTGACCAGCGCATAAAGAAAGGCCCTCCCGATTGGAGAGGGCCTTGCCCATCAGTAGCGATAGTAGTCACGACGGTCGCGGTAGTCCCGGCGATCGCGCCATTCACGCCATTCCCGTCTCGCCTGACGTTCACGCCATTCCCGGCGGCCTTCCCAGCGATCGCGCCGGTCCCAGCCGCGCTCATAACGTGGCGGGCCGTTCGGGCGGCAATAACCGCGCGGTGACAGGTGGAAGCCGCGTCCGCAGGCATAATCCACCGTCTGAACGTGGGATGCCGAAGGTGCGGACGGTTGGCCGACAGGCATGGCATTCGCGCCGGTGCCGAACAGGGCGCCGAAAATCAGTCCGGCGGTTAAAATCATCTTGCGCATCTTATCTCCCTCCTTGTGGGATAGGGGGATTTAGCGCCCAGCCGGGTGAACTGTGGCTGAATGAATCGTGATTTTTTCGTGGCAGCGGGCCGCAGCCGTGACCAACATCGGCGCGTTTAGAAGGAACCCTGCGACGGCTCGTACATTTACCAATGCAAGGAAAAATACAAAGGGAGAGCCAAATGGATTGGAATCGCGTTGAAGGCAACTGGAAGCAGATGAAGGGTAAGGTCAAGGAGCAGTGGGGCAAACTCACCGACGACGACCTCGACGTCATCAATGGCAAGCGCGAGCAGCTCGAAGGGAAGATCCAGGAGCGTTATGGCTACGAAAAGGATCGAACCAAGAAAGATATCGACGACTGGTACGGTCGTCAGGGCTGGTAGAGAAAAGACCCCGCTTCGGCGGGGTTTTTGTATTGTGCCAACTACGTGCCGAGTGGACATCTCTCGATAATCATTCCACCTGCACCAGATGGCCAGGTGATACCGTTCTGTAATGTCGCGTCGGCGCTTCATAACTCATTGTCCGTATCGGGCTTTTCAGCTCGTCATTGGATATGCCGCGTCTCATCCCGCGCCGGGCCGGGTCGGGCACCGGTACCGCTGCCATGAGCTTTTTTGTGTACGGATGCTGCGGATTGTCGAAAACGGCGGCCCGCGGCCCGATTTCCACGATCTCGCCGAGATACATCACCGCTACACGATGGCTGACGCGCTCAACCACCGCCATGTCGTGCGAAATGAACAGGAAAGCAAGATTCAGGCTCTGCTGCAGGTCGAGCAGCAGGTTGCAGACCTGCGCCTTGATCGATACGTCGAGCGCCGAAACGCTTTCGTCGGCGACGATGACCTTTGGATCGAGCGCAAGCGCGCGGGCAATCGCGATGCGCTGGCGCTGGCCACCCGAAAATTCATGCGGGTAGCGATTGGCCATATCGGCCGACAGGCCTACCTTCTCCAGAAGATCGGCCGTCTTTTCCTTCGCCTGTTTCGTGCTGCCTAGCCTGTGCTTGATGAAAGGTTCGGAAATCGCCGTGCCAACAGTCATGCGTGGGTTGAGCGAGGAGAACGGGTCCTGAAAGATCATCTGCACGGATTTGCGCATGTTGCGCAGCCCAACGGTATCGAGCCGCATCACATCGTAACCGTCGAGCGACACATCGCCGGATGACGGTTCCACGAGGCGCATGATCGAGCGGCCTGTGGTGGATTTTCCGCAGCCGGATTCCCCCACAAGCGACAACGTCTCCCCCTGAAAGAGATCGAAGGAAACGTTTTCGACGGCATGGACCGCACCCGTCTGACGCGCCCAAAGACCGGAGCGGATGGGAAACCTTGTCACGAGGTTCTTGACCGACAGAACCGGTGTCTGACCGCACGCAACCGTCTCCGCCACCTCCTGAGGTTCGGTCGAAAGACCGGTTTTGAGGTCGAGCACCGGAAACCGCGTCGGCCATTGCCGGTCATGCATCGAGCCGAGTTTCGGTACCGCCGAAAGCAGCGCCCGCGTGTAGGGATGCTGGCCACGTCGGAATATGTCCTCGGTCGCTCCGGTCTCGACCGCGTCACCGCGATACATCACGATCGTCCGGTCGGCGATTTCGGCCACCACACCCATGTCGTGAGTGATGAAGAGAACCGACATGCCCTCCTCTTCCTGAAGCAGTTTGATCAAGTCAAGAATCTGGCCCTGAATGGTGACGTCGAGCGCCGTCGTCGGCTCGTCAGCGATCAAGAGCTTCGGCCGCGACGCCAGCGCCATGGCGATCATCACGCGCTGACGCATGCCGCCGGAAAACTGGTGCGGATATTCGTCAAAACGGCTCGCCGCGTTGGGAATACGGACCTTCTCCAGAAGCCGCACCGTTTCCGCCCGAGCCTCCTGTTTCGAAAGCCCCTTGTGACGGATGAGGACTTCAGAAATCTGGCGGCCGATGGTGAAGATCGGATTGAGCGAGGTCATCGGCTCCTGAAAGATCATCGAGATATCGTTGCCGCGCACGCCGCGCATCTCTCTTTCGGAAAGCGTCAGCAGATTGCGCCCGTTGAGTAGCACTTCGCCCTCGATGTGGCTGGAGGCCGGGGCGAGCAGGCGCATCAGCGACAGCGAGGTGACCGACTTACCGGAACCGGATTCGCCGACAATGGCGACGGTTTCGCCGGACTTTACATCGAATGAGACGTCGCGCACAACGCTTTTCCACTCGCCATCGACAAGGAAGGAGGTGGTAAGGTTTCGGACGGAGAGGACTGGTTTTGTCTCCATGATGTCACCGTCCCACCGCGTAGGCTTGCATGAGCCGCGGTGTGGCGGCAGCGCGCAGCAGGCCATCCGCATCCCGGCGAGCAGCGGTGAGCCGACCGACCGACCAGGCATCGGCAACAGTGACCCGGTGACCGCGCCGGCGCAGCTCGGCGAGCGTCGCCTCGCCCACCGTGCCTTCCACCATGATTTCACCCGGCGAACTGGTGCGCGGATAAAATGAACCCGGAAAATGCGAGGTGTGGAACAGCGGCATGTCGATGGCCGCCTGCAGGTTCTTGCCGTGGTGGACATAACGAAGGAAGAACGGCAGTTGCCACTGGTCCTGCTGGTCGCCGCCGGGCGTGCCGAACACCATCGACGGGCGTCCCTGATGCAGCGCTAGTGAGGGCGTCAGCGTGGTGCGCGGCCGTTTGCCCGGCGCGAGCGAGGTCGGCAGGCCTTCCTTCAGCCAGAACATCTGGGCGCGGGAATTGAGCGCGAAACCCAGACCCGGCACGATGGGCGAGGATTGCAGCCAGCCGCCCGAAGGCGTGGTGGAGACCATATTGCCCCAGCGGTCGATGACATCGATATGCACGGTGTCACCGCGCTTTTCCGTCAGATGCGACATGGTCGGCTCGTAGACGGTACCCTTGCCGCTCATTTCGGCCAGCATGGCCAGGGTGGCATCCACCTGCTTTTCGTAACCGGGCACGGTGCCGGGGCGCAGTTCCAGCGAGGCCTCACTGCCGATCAACGCCCGGCGTCCGGCATTATAGCCTTCGGAGAGAAGATATTCCGTCGGAATCTGGCCAAATTCCGGATCGCCGTAATAGACCTCGCGGTCGGCAAAGGCGAGCTTCATGGCTTCGACGATGGTGTGGATGAAGTCGGGACCGGACGGGTCCATGGAAGCAATGTCGAAGCCCTTCAGAAGCGCCAGCGATTGCAGCAGAACCGGCCCCTGTCCCCAGGCGGGCGTCTTGGCAATCGTCCAGTCGCGATAATCAAGCGTCTGCGGCGCTTCGACGGTCGCGCTCCACCCGGCCATATCCTGCGCCGTCAGCACGCCCTTGTGCCGTGCGCCGCTGGCATCCATCACCTCTGCGGTCCTCACGTAACCGTCGATGGCTTCCGCAACGAAACCCCGATAAAAGGCATCGCGTGCCGCTTCGATCTGGTTCTCACGGCCGGAGCGCGCTTCGGCTTCGGTGATGATCCGCTGATAGGTCGCGGCTAGAACCGGGTTCCGAAAACTGGCGTGAGGTTCCGGCGCGGCACCGCCAGGCAGCCATGTCTCGTATGATGTCGGCCATTCCCTCTCGAAGAAATCGGCCAGACCCTTGATGGTGGCGGAGACACGCGGCAGCGTCGGGTGCCCGTACTCGGCATAATAGATGGCGGGTTCCAGGACATCGCGCACGCTCATCGTGCCATAGTCGCGCAGCATCAGCATCCAGCCATCGAAGGCACCGGGAATGACGGTGGCGAGCAGCCCGTCGCCGGGGATCAGCTTCAACCCTTCCGACGTATAGTGCTCAATCGTCGCACCACTCGGAGCCGGCCCCTGCGCGCAGATAACCTCAACCTTGTCCTTCTGCTTTGAATAAAACACGGCCGGCATGTCCCCGCCCGGGCCGCAGAGATGCGGCTCGACGATCTGCAGAACGAAACCGGTGGCGACGGCGGCGTCGAAAGCATTGCCGCCTTTTTCGAGGATCGCCATACCAACCGCCGAGGCGATCCAGTGCGTTGAGGTGACGACGCCGAAGGTGCCAAGGATTTCAGGGCGTGTGGTGAATTCAGTCATTCCGATATTCCTTGTAAAAAATCATGCTTCGCGCGGATCGAGCGCGTCGCGCAGGCCGTCGCCGAGGAGATTGAAGCCGATGACGACGAGGAAGATGGCGATGCCGGGCCACAGCGTCATCCAGGGTGCCTGGCTCAGGAAATTCTTCGCGGTGTTCAGCATCGAGCCCCAGGATGGCGCGGGTGCCTGCTGGCCAAGGCCGAGGAAGGAAAGGCTCGCCTCCGCGATGATGGCGGTCGCCACCGTCAGCGTCGCCTGCACGATGATGGGGGCAAAGACATTCGGCAGGATGTAGCGGGTCATGATATCGATGTGGTTCAGGCCGATGGACCTCGCCCCTTCGACATAATCTTCCATCTTGACGGCCAGCACCTGCCCGCGCGTCAACCGCACGAAAATCGGCATGGCGGAAAGGCCGATGGCGATCATCGCATTGGTGAGGCTCGGGCCGAGGAAGGCCGCAAGCGCAATCGCCATGATCAGGAAGGGCATGGCCAGCAACGCTTCGGTGATGCGGGAAATCACCATATCCACCCAGCCACCGAAATAACCGGCAATCAAACCGAAGGGCACGCCAATCACCACCGCGATCATCACGGAGACGACGCCCGCCATCAACGAGGCGCGGGCGCCATAGATCATGCGTGAGAGAATGTCGCGCCCGAGATCATCAGTGCCCAGCCAGTGGGCGGCCGACGGCGCCTTGCGGATGGCCGACCAGCTCGTCGCAACCGGGTCGGCAATCGGCAGGATCGGCGCGGCAATGGCAAGCACGGCGAAAAAAAGCACGATGATCAAGCCGGCGAGCGCCGATTTGTTGCGCTTCATTTTTTTCCAGGCGCGGCTTTCCTGCCGTGCCGCCGGTACGGATAGGTTTTGATCGAGAACGGTCATGATATCAGCCTCAGATTGTCGCCCTGAGGCGGGGATTGAGCAGGACATAGGCAATGTCGGCCAGAAGGTTCATGAGGATGAAACCGACGGCGGTGCAGAGCACAATGCCCTGCACGACGGCATAGTCGCGGGTGAACACCGCGTCGACCGTCATCTTGCCGAAGCCGGGAATGGTGAAAATCTGCTCCGTCAGCACCGCGCCGGCCAGCAATTCGCCGAAAAGCAGCGCCAGCAGCGTGATGACCGGCAGAAGCGCATTACGGAAACTATGCGACAGAATGATCTCGCGCGGCGAGAGCCCCTTGGCACGGGCGGTGCGGATATAGTCCGAACTCAAAACCGCCACCATCGCCGAGCGGGTATGACGCATCAGCGTCGCCGCTAACGCGTTGCCCAGCACGAAGGCGGGCATGATCATGGTTTCGATCGAACGGACAGGGTCTACGAAGATCGATTCATAACCGGACGCCGGCAGCCAGCCGAGCTTCACCGAAACAAGCAGGATCAACATGATACCGAGCCAGAAATTCGGGATGGACAGGCCGGAAAGCGCCACGATATTGGCCGTGTAATCGATCCACGTATTCTTCTTGACAGCAGCCAAAATGCCGATCGGAATGCCGATGACCATGGCAAAAAACATCGCCATGACAGCCAGCTGAATGGTGACAGGCAGCTTCTGGCCGATTAGTTCCAGCACGGGCTGGTTCGTCCGCAGCGAGATACCGAAATCGCCCGTCACCACGCCACCCAGCCAGTTGAGGTACTGCAACGGCACGGGGTCATTGAGGCGATATTTCTCACGCAGGAATTCGATCGTCGCGGGATCACGCTCCTCGCCCGCCATGGCAAGCACCGGATCACCCGGCAGCAGTTTCTGCAGCGAGAAAACGAAGATGGAAATGATCAGAAGCGTCGGGATCGCGACCAGCAGTCGCTTGCCGATATAAACAGGCATGGCATTGCCCCCGTTTGGGTCCGGTCTTGGCGGCCGCACGGCAAGCCGTGCGACCTATGCGAAGCGATCAGTCCTTGGAAACGCCGAGAAGGCGGATCATGCCATCAGGCGAAGGCGCCCAACCCTTGACCTTGTTGGAAATGGCATAGGCATAGGGCTGGTGGCCGAGATAGATGATCGGCATGTCATCGTTGAGGATGACGCTTGCGGCATCGTATTTTTCCTTGCGGACCGCATCTTCGGTCGAGGCGCGGGCCTCGTTCAGCAGCTTGTCGACCTCGGGATTGCAATATTTCACATCATTGATGCCGCCCTTGCAGGTGACGAACTGGTGCAGGTTGCCATCGGGATCGATACGCCCCGACCAGTCGGAGCGGCTGAGCTGATAGTTGCCGGCGGTCTGTTCGGACAGAAGCGTTGCAAATTCGGTCGCCTTAAGGGTGACGTTAAAGCCGGCCTCAGCCACCATGGACTGGATGACCTGCATCATCTGCGTCTGTGTTGTGTTGTTGGCGTGCTGGAGTTCGACATCAAGCGTCTCGTAGCCCGCCTCCTTCATCAGTTGCTTGGCCTTGTCGATGTCGCGCGTCGGTACTGGCAGGTTCTGGTTGAACCATGGGCTTGTCGGCGGGAATGACTGATTGCCGGCTTTGGAGGTACCCTCAAACACGATCTGGCCAATCGCTTCGCGGTCAATCGCGTAAGAGAAAGCCTGGCGCAGGCGCTTGTCCTTGCCGAGAGGATTGTCGGCGCGCGCGCCATTATTGATGTTGACATACATAGCCATGTAACCCGGCCCGATCACATCGGCATAGGTCAGTTTGGGATCGTTTTTGACCGATTCCGCATCGGACGCCGAGATGCGCTCGGCGATATCAAGGTCGCCTGCACGAAGGTTCGCCAGCTTCACGGTAGTATCGGGGATTGGCAGATAAACGATCTTGTCGACGAGGATCTTGTCCTTGTCCCAATAGTCGGCGAATTTCTCCAGCACGATACGGTCCTGCTGGATGCGCTCGACGAATTTGAACGGTCCGGCGCAGACCGGCTTGGAGCCGAAATTCGCACCCAGTTCCTTCGCCGCTTTCGGCGCCACGATCATACCGGCGCGGTCTGAAAGCTGCGCCAGCAGGGTAACGTCAGGCGTCTTAAGCGTAAATTTAACGTCCAGCGGTCCCGTCGCCTCGACCTTCTCGACCGAGGACAGTTCGCTCTTGCGGCGCGATTCCGGCAGCGTCATGTTGCGCTCGATGGTGGCGACGACGGCAGCCGCATCCAGCGTCTCGCCATCGTGGAATTTGACACCATCACGGATTTTCATGGTCAACACCTTGCCGCCTTCGGACCAGGCCCATTCGGTGGCCAGCTGCGGCACGATCTTCATATCCTGCGAGATATCCACCAGCTTGTCGCACATGGCGGTGTAGACGATGCGGCCGACAAAGGTGCGCGACTGCGCGGGGTCGAGCACATCGGCGTCGTCGTTGAGGCCGATGCGCAATTCGGACGATAGCGCCGGCACGGCGAGCACAGCGCTTGCCAACAGCGCAGCAGTCAGTGTCTGGATTTTCTTCATGTTCTTTCCTCTGGTCTGGTTATTTTGACTTTTTTGTCATTGGCCGCCCCCTCAAGGGACGACAGTTTTCACCCGTGGCCTCAAGAAGCCTCGGTTAGCGAATTATCGGCCTCAGCCGCATCGCCCTCCCCGGCTCTCTCTTCCAGAAAGCCGAGCGAGGTGGCGCGGATCAACCTTTCCTGATGCATGAGAAGGTGCTGACGCATGGCTTCACCAGCGCGCGCCGGATCACGGTCGGCGATGGCTTCAACAATGGCCATGTGCTGTTCAAAAGACGCCCTGCCATTCGTACCACTGCGGCGGGCAAGTTCACGGATCGACTGCCATGTATCGTCCTGTCGGATACGGTTGACGACATCGAAGATCGACAGGAACAGCTTGTTGCCGGCGCTCTGGGCGATCTGCCGATGGAGCGAACCGTCCCATAATTCCTTGGCATCGGCATCGGTGCTTTGGCCGGTCTTTTCCACAAGGGCGCGCATACGCTCCACCTCGGCCGGCTTTGCGCGCATGGCAGCAAGCTGCGCCAGTTGCGGCTCGATGCGCAGGCGCACCTCCATGATTTCCATGAAATCCGTACCGGCGACCAGTTCCGTGACCTGGGCGGACCAATCATCCGGTTTTTCACCCACAAAGGTTCCGGCCCCCTGCCGCCGCCAGATCAGGCCCTCTGCTTCCAATACTTCCAGGGCGCGCCGAACGGCGCGGCGGCCGACGTTAAAACTTTCGGCAAAGGCCCGTTCTGTCGGTAAGCGGCCGTCCTTCGAGACCTCATTCGTGTGAATATAGTCCCGAAGGCGAGCAAGCGCGTAGTTGGAGTTGTCGTTGGGACCCGCCGTCAATGCCGCACCATTTCTGTGAACCAATCGTGTATTGGTTCATTTGCGGAGAAATTCGGGTGCAGGTCAAGCGTATTTTTGAACCATAATTTTTGGTGCTCAAAACATGGGCACGAAGCATTTTTCAAAGGCTGCGCGCGGCTTTCATCTGCACGTTCTAGAACAGGGAACCCGACAACAAACGTTCCCTCCGCAACACGCTGCAACACTTGGCGAAACCATGCGTTATAGTCTCGCAGATCATGAGATGCCGGGGGCGATATGGACGACAGCGAGGATATTCCGAAGATCAACCGGCTTGTGTTGCAGAACCTGATAGCCGGGCTGAGTGACGGGCTGATATTGCTCGAAAACGACGGAACAATCGCCTGGGCAAACAGGGCCGCACTTGAGATGCACCGCAAAGAGGCGATATCCGAGCTTGGCGCTGACACCGAAAGCTACAGGCGGAATTTCACGCTTCGCTATCGCAACAACCATCTTCTAGACGAAGGGCAGTATCCGCTTGAACGGCTTCTCGCCGGAGAGACATTCGAAGATGTGACGGTGGAGATATCCCCAAGCGACGATGAAACCGAATGCTGGGTCCACACCGTGCGCGGTCTCATTCTCGAAGATGCCGGCGCGAAACCGGATGTGCTGGTGCTGATCATTCGCGACGAGACACCGCGCTTCGAGGCGGAAGCGCGGTTCGAGAGCGCCTTTAACGCCAATCCCGCGCCCGGCCTGATCTGTAGGTTGGAGGACGAGCGCTTCATTCGCGTCAACCAGGGTTTTCTGGAAATGACCGGTTTCAGCCGCGAAGAGATCATCGGCGTCAGCGTCGAGGAGCTTGGGCTGTTTTCCGAATGCGAGACGGGGGAAGACGCCCTCAAGCGCCTGCATGAGGGCCGCATCATCCGCCAGCGCGAGGCGCTCATTCCCATTCCCGGCGGCGACAGGCTGGTGATCGTGGCGGGCGAAACGATTGCCGTTGCCGAAGAGCCCTGCATGCTGTTCACCTTCGCCGATCTCGATGGCCGCCGAAAAGCCCAGAATGCCCTTCGTCAGAGCGAGGAGCGTTTCTTCAAATCCTTCCGCCTCTCGCCCGTGCCGGCAGCGATTTCGAGGCTGGACGACTTTGTGCTGACCGAAGTCAATGATGCGTTTCTGACGCTATGCGGGCGCAAGGAAGCCGAGGTTGTCGGCAAGACCGCGAGCGAATTGCGACTGTGGGACGATGTTCCGGCGCGGCGCGACATTGAAAAGCGGCTGAAGGACAATATCCCGATCCGCAATGAGGCCATGCGCATGAACCTTGCCGATGATGGCACGGCCGAATGCATCGTTTCCGCCGAACGCGCCGAAATCAACGACCAGCTCTGTGTCATCTGGGCGATACAGGACGTCACCGAACGGCGCAGATCCGAGAACGAGTTGATCGAAGCCATCGAAAGCGTCATGACCGACACCTCCTGGTTCAGCCGCACCGTGGTGGAGCGGCTGGCGGGGCTGCGGCAGAATTCGCGTGGTGCGTCGCCCTCCGCCTCGCTGAAGGACCTGACGGACCGGGAGGAGCAGATATTGTCACTGATCTGCGATGGCTCCAGCGACAAGGAAATGAGCGACCGGCTGAACCTCTCCAAACACACGATCCGCAACCACATCGCCTCGCTCTACGGCAAGATCGGCGTCAACCGCCGCACCGCGGCGGTGATCTGGGCGCGGGAACGCGGTTTTACCGGCCGCAGGGAAAAATAGCGGTCAGCCCGCATAAATTAGGTCAGTTTGTACCAGTTGAACTAGTAGTTATTGCTCTGCAAGGCGCGATTTTCCCGGCCTATCTTTCCATCATGCCGTTATTAACAGCGGCACTCTCGAACGATGGAAGGAATTCGTCATGGATAATAACCGTATCGAAGGTATCGCCCGTCAGACAAAGGGCACCATCAAGGAAGCCGCCGGAAAGATTACCGGCAACGACAAGCTTCAGGCGGAAGGCAAGGCCGAGAAACTGGCCGGCCAGGCGCAGGAGAAGCTCGGCCAGACGAAGGACACCGTCAAAAAAGCATTCAAGTGAACCGCCAATGTTCAAGGTTGGAGGTTTCACCATGATGCTTGCTTGTGAAGTAACGCCGGCGGCAAGCTGTCTCCCCCAGGAGGTCAGCCTTTGTGCCGCCTTGCAAGCCGTGCTCGCCTATGCGGATGGACAGGAACACAGTTCGATCTCCGTCACATCCGTCGAGGGCCGCATCGTGCTCTCGGGCGAAGTGGAAACGCTTTCTGCCTTCGAACGTGCGGTCATCATCGCAGAATGTTTCGCATCGCGGCCGATCATTGCCGATCTGGCGATCCGGCAGCGCCCCCACACCTACCTGGATGCCGCTTCCCCGCGCATCCGCCTCGTGAATAACAACAGGAGTGACAAACAATGAAGAAACTCGTTCTTGCAACGGCAATCGCAACTCTGGCCATTGCCCCGCTCGCTTCCGCCGAAACCAAGCACAGCGGCAAGCGTGCAACGGAAACCGCCCAAAAGGAACGCGTCGGCACCCTGTCCTGTGAAATCGCTGGCGGCGTCGGTCTTGTCGTCGGTTCCAGCAAGGCCGTGAACTGCGAGTTCCGCCAGCGTTCCGGCAAGACGGAGCGTTATACCGGCACGATCGGCAAGCTCGGCCTCGACATTGGCGTGACCGGCAAGACCTATATGAGCTGGATCGTGCTGAATACCGCCGCAAGCCGCGTGGGTGACGGTGCGCTGAGCGGCGACTATGTCGGCGCTTCGGCAGGTGCGTCTGTTGGTGTCGGCGTTGGCGCCAATGCGCTGATCGGCGGTAATGCCAAGAACTTCGCGCTACAGCCGATCAGCGCCGAGGTCGGCACCGGCGTCAACGTTGCAGCGGGTGTATCGCACCTCAAGCTGAAGCGTGCAGGTTAAGTCGCCCATCCGGGCATCTCTCCCCCGGCAATGAGCAACGTAACAGCAAGCGCGCCGCGATGATCGCGGCGCGCTTTTTCAATTGCAATATGGATGAGAAGCATCAGGGCTTCGGCGGAGGCGGCGGTGCGTCCTCCATCGGACCATGGCCGATTTCACCCGCCGGACCGCGCCTCATATCATGCTTGGGACCATGGCGAGGCGGACCGCCTGCCGGGCCCAATGCTTCGATGGTACCATCCTGTCGAACGATATAGCTCGCATGCAACACACCATCATCGAAACGGCCCTGTACGCTGATCGCCTCATCCACCTTCGCGGCTTTTCCATTTTCGCCTTCCGGTCCGGTATCAACGAGGGCACGGCCGCTGTCATCCTGAACGATGAACTTGTTGCCGAAGATTTCCGCCACCTTGCCCTTGAAGGTGACGAGGTTACCTTCCTTGACGGTGGAAATGGCAACGGGCGTCATCGGCGCCATTTCAGGCGTCGGCCTTGTCAGTTTGACCGCACCTGCACCGGCGGCGGCACCGACAGCAAGGATGGCAACGGCCGCGAACGTCATGGCCGCGGTTTTGCGACGGTGTTTCCGGTGTGGCGGCACCGGCGCTTCCGTCGCAGCTTTCGGCGCGGGGGAAGATTCGATTTCTTTATTGTCTTCAGAGTGGGACATGTTGATCTCCTGTTTGAATGGACAGGCATGTTTTAACCGCAGCCGGCCACCAGCAGCCTGAACCTTGTGGTTCAGCTTGAGTTAAGCCTTCCGGGCCTAATAAAACGCATCCAACACCATGAGCAGGCACACTATGCGGGTACTTCTTGTCGAAGACGACGGCGACCTTTCAAAGCGTATCGCGGCCAACCTGCGCGCGGAGAATTTCGTCGTCGACATCGCCCAGAATGGCGAGGATGCCGAACATGCCGGCCTGACCGAGCTTTACGACGTCGCCATTCTTGACCTCGGATTGCCCAGGATCGACGGTGTTTCGGTTCTGAAATCATGGCGGGCGGCGCAGCGCAACCTGCCTGTGCTGGTGCTGACGGCGCGCGACGGCTGGCCGGACAAGGTGGCAAGCTTCAAGGCCGGGGCAGATGATTTCCTGACAAAGCCGTTCAAGGTCGAAGAACTTGTTCTGCGGCTGCGTGCACTGGTTCGCCGCGCCACCGGCCATGCCGCGTCCATCGTTACCTGCGGTTCGCTTGTCTTCGACGCGCAGCTTGGAACCTTCGAACAGAACGGTCTGCCGCTAAAACTCACAGGATTGGAATGGCGCGTGCTCTCCTGCCTCATCCTGCGCAAGGAGGTGGTGGTTGACCGCCGTGAACTCATCGAACGGGTTTATGAAGGCGATGCGGAGGTGGATTCCAACTCCATCGAAGTCATCATTGCCCGTCTGCGGCGCAAGATCGGCGCCGAGCATATCGAGACCGTTCGGGGCCGCGGTTATATGTTGAAGGCCGAGCCATGAGCGAACCCAAGATCAACCATGGACCTTCGATATCGCGCCGCCTAACGGTTTTTTCAGTAATCTTCGTCACCGCAAGCGTGATGATCGCTTCGATCATTCTTTACCTCATCGTTGCCGGCGTCGTGCGTGAACAGATCGACCAGCGGCTCGATACGCAGATCGAAGGCCTGCGCAGCGCCCTTTCCATCGACGAGGCCGGCCGCGTGACGCTGAATGCCGCCCTCGATGGCCCGCCTTTCGACAGGCGCGGCTCCGGCTGGTACTGGCAGATCCGTGGCGAGGGCGTCGCCATCACCTCACGCTCGCTCGCCGGGCAGAGCCTGGACAATCCACCTTCCCCCTTCAACTGGGGCAAGATGATGGAGCATGGGCCGCGTCCCGGCGTCAACGCCGAGCTTCACGGTCAGGACCTCTATCTTCGCTCCATCCAGACCATGGTGGGCGCGAAACTCATCGAAATCACTGCCACCGCACCCCGTTTTGCGCTCGTTGCGCCTGCCCGCAGTGCGCTCTTATGGCTGATCCCGGCCATGACGCTGCTGGGCGCAAGTCTCGTCGCGGGCATTTTCCTGCAGGTGCGCTATGGTCTGCGGCCCCTGCGGCAGCTGACTGCCGACATTTCCTCGATTTCGGCCGGCACGCTGGAACGATTGCCTGACGCGGATGTGCAGGAACTTCGCCCTGCCTCCCGCGAGATAAACCGCCTTGTAGAACAGAACAGCGAAAGGCTGACCGAGACGCGCCTGCATTTTGCCAATCTCGCCCATGGCCTGAAAACGCCGGTCACGAGCCTTTATCTCGCGCTCAACGATACCAACGACCCCGATAATACCATGCGGGCGCTGGTGGACAGGATCGACCAGAGAATCCGCCATCATCTCGCGCGCGCCCGCAAGACCGCTGCCGGTGGCGTGGCTGCTACAACACCGGTCAGGCCGAGGGTGGACGATATTCTCGAGATCATGACGCATATATATGCGGACCGGGGTGTCGTCGCGACTGTGGAGGTGGATGACACCTTGCGGGTGCAGGTCGGGCCTGAAGATCTGGACGAGATTATCGGCAACATTACGGACAATGCCTTCAAATGGGCAAAGGGTCGGGTCAGAATTTCTGCCCGCCAAACGGGGCGCGATATCTTGCTCACGATCTCGGACGATGGCCCTGGCATCGACAACGCTCTCGTCTCAGAGGTATTCGAGCCCGGCAGACGCATGGACGAGACCGTGCCGGGAGACGGTTTCGGTCTTACCATCGTCAAGGAACTTGTCGAACTTCACGGCGGCAGGATCAGCATGGAGCGCAATGGCGATGGCGGGCTTACCTGCCTTCTCACCCTGCCCTCTGCCATATGATGCTCCCAAATCGCGGCCTGTTCCTCGATAAGCTTCTGCCTAGCGCCTGAAACAAATCCGGGCAGCGCAAGGCTGCCCGGAGAATGTCGAAGGCGTCAGTAATCACCCAAACAGCGCAAGGCTGCTCCTCACGGTCACCCACACACCCCAGAGCAGCGGAATACCGACGGCAGCCCAGGCGAGAGCCGCCTTGGCATCCAACCCGCCGCGGCCGATACCGAAGGAGCCAGTGGGGCCGGCATTGGCAGCGGCCGTCTTCGCCTGCAATGCTGCAACCTCAGCATCCGACATGAACCATTTGTCGGCGAGCGGCCGCACGAAGGCATTGGCAATGAGGCCGATGGCCAGCATGCCGGCGAGGATATACATGGTGCTGGTATAAAGCGCAGGGCCCGGAGCAACGCCCGCGGCGATCTGTGCCTCGCGAATATAGTTGACGACCACGGGTCCGGCGATGCCGGCCGTCGCCCATGCCGTCAGCAGGCGGCCATGGATTGCCCCCACGAACTGCGTGCCAAAAATATCGGCGAGATAGGCGGGAATGGTCGCGAAACCACCGCCATACATAGAGAGGATGATGCCGAAGGCGAGCACGAAGAGCGCCTTGTTGCCCATCGTCGCCAGCGTCGGTGCCAGCGCATACAGAATGATGCCGAGAACGAAGAAGCAGAAATAGGTGTTCTTGCGTCCGATCTTGTCGGACATCGACGCCCAGAAGAAACGGCCGCCGATGTTGAACAGCGACAGGAGCCCGGTGAACCCGGCGGCAATCGCTGCGATCTGTGCCTTCTGTCCCGCATCGAGATCGGCAAAACCGACACCCGGCAGGCCGATCAGCGAACCGGCAAAGATTTCCTGCAACATCGGCGAGGCCATGCCGATGACGCCGATGCCGGCAGAAACATTGAGGCAGAGAACCGCCCAGATCAACCAGAACTGCGGTGTCTTGTGTGCGTCACGCAGGTGGACGTGACGGGTGGTGATCATCGCACTTTTGGCGGCCGGTGCCGTCCAGCCTTCCGGACGCCAGCCGGCCGGGGGGATACGATAACCGAAGGCGCCCGCCATCATGAAGGCGAAATAGACCAGCGCCATGACGACGAAGGTCTGCCAGACGCCAATAGAGGCTTCGGTCTTGAAGGTATTCATCAGCAGGTTGGCGAGCGGCGCACCGATCATCGCACCACCGCCGAAGCCCATGATGGCCATGCCTGTCGCCATGCCGCGACGGTCCGGGAACCATTTGATCAGGGTCGAGACCGGGGAAATATAACCGAGGCCGAGGCCGACACCGCCGATGACGCCCGCACCCAGCCACATCAGCCAGAGCTGATGAGTGGCGACGCCGATTGCGGCCACCAGAATGCCGCCGCACCAGCAGCAGGCGGAAACGAAGCCCGCCTTGCGCGGGCCTACCCGTTCCAGCCAGCCGCCCCAGATGGCCGCCGAGCAGCCGAGAAGCACGAAGAACAGCGTATAAATCCAGCCGAGATCGGCCACGCGCCAGTTACACTCCGTGGTGAAAAGCGCCCCCATCAGGGTCAGGCTCGAGCAGCTCGGATCGGTCGCCGGCAGCGCTTTCGACAGCGGCAGCCAGAAAACACTGAAACCATAGGCCATGCCGATGCACAGATGGATGGCAAGAGCTGCCGGCGGCACCAGCCAGCGATTGAAACCCGGTCTTGCAATTATTCGTTCGCGGTCCAAAAATCCGGCCTGCGCCGCCTCTCCCGCCGTTGCGTCTGCTACTGCCATCGACATTACCTCCCTCGTGGATGTCTGGACATTTTCCATTCGCCCCGCCAGGCGAATTTCGATACCGCCGAACGTCCTCCCGTGCGGCGAAAAGCTTTATCGGTTTTCGCCCGGATCAGGCACGCGTCGTTTCCGGCACGCTCGGTTCTGACAGGGACTCGCCCGCAATCGGTCCTTTCCCGCCCGGCGCGCCCTTGGCATCGTCGCCGAGCCCCACGGCATCGGCTGCCGGCGCATCAGGCCTTCTGATCTCTTTCGATGCGGCAAACACAAGCGGCAGAAACTCACCGACGCCCGCATCCACCATCTCGAAGAAGCGGCGGCGCATGCGCGGTTCCCAGAACTTGTTGATATGCGTGGCAACGCCATCCACACGAATATCCTCCGGCTGCGACAGGAAAAACGTCGCGATCTGGTTCGCCATCCTCACCAGCTTTTCATCCGTGTGATTGAGTAACATGACCTACTCCCCGCGCCAGCTCCTCGGGCCAACGCCTCCATGAATGAGAAGGCCGGGACTGGCCCGGCCCCCGATTATTCCGCAGCTTCGAGCTTGCCGGCGATCCGGCGGGACTGACGCGCGAGCGCATCATATTCTTCCTGCCATTCCGTCGGCCCGTTGGAGGGCGACACCTGAACCGCCGTCACCTTGTATTCCGGACAATTGGTCGCCCAGTCGGAGAAGTCGGTGGTGATGACGTTCGCCTGCGTGCCGGGGTGATGGAAGGTCGTATAGACCACACCCGGTGCCACACGGTCGGTGATCAGCGCCCGGAGCGTCGTATCGCCGGACCGGCTGACGAGCTTGATCCAGTCGCCATCCTTCACGCCGCGCTGTTCGGCATCGTGCGGATGGATTTCCAGGCGATCCTCCTCGTGCCAGACGACGTTTTCGGTGCGCCGTGTCTGCGCGCCGACATTATATTGCGACAGGATGCGGCCGGTGGTGAGCAGCAGCGGGAAACGCGGACCGGTGCGTTCATCCGTCGCCACATATTCGGTGCGGATGAACTTACCCTTGCCACGCACGAAACCGTCCACATGCATGATCGGCGACCCTTCAGGGAATTTTTCGTTGCAGGGCCACTGCACCGACCCCTTCTCTTCCAGATAGGCGTAGGAAACGCTGGCAAAGCTTGGCGTCGTTGCCGCGATTTCGTCCATGATCTCGGAGGGATGCGTGTAGTTCCAGGTAAGGCCCATGGCCTGCGCCAGTTTCTGGGTCACTTCCCAGTCAGCATAACCGTTCTTCGGCGACATGACCTTGCGCACGCGGTTGATGCGGCGCTCCGCATTGGTGAAGGTGCCGTCCTTTTCGAGGAAGGTGGAACCCGGCAGGAACACATGGGCATAATTCGCCGTCTCGTTGAGGAAGAGATCGTGCACGACAACACATTCCATGGCAGCTAGGCCGGCGGATACGTGCTTGGTGTCCGGATCGGACTGGAGAATGTCCTCACCTTGGATGTAGATGCCTTTGAAGCTGCCATCAACGGCGGCGTCCAGCATGTTGGGAATACGCAGCCCCGGTTCGTTGTTGAGCTTCACGCCCCAGAGTTTCTCGAACACGTCGCGTGTCGCATCGTCGGAGATATGGCGATAGCCCGGCAGCTCATGCGGGAAAGACCCCATGTCGCAGGAGCCCTGCACATTGTTCTGACCGCGCAGCGGGTTGACGCCGACACCGGGGCGGCCGATGTTGCCCGTGACCATGGCAAGATTGGCGATTGCCATGACGGTGGTCGAACCCTGGCTGTGTTCCGTGACACCAAGACCGTAATAGATCGCGCCATTACCGCCGGTGGCATAAAGGCGGGCCGCACCACGCAGATCTTCAGCCGGTACGCCCGTGAAACGTTCCGTCTCTTCCGGGCTATGCTGCGGCTCGGCGACAAAAGCGGCCCAGTCCTCGAATTCCGACCAGTCGCAACGCTCGCGAATGAAGGCCTCGTTGAACAACCCTTCCGTGACTATCACATGCGCCAGTGCTGTCAGGACGGCAACGTTTGTTCCCGGCAGCAACGGCAGATGGAAAGCGGCCTCCACATGCGGCGTGCGCACAAGATCAATGCGGCGCGGATCGATGACGATCAGTTTCGCGCCCTGACGCAGCCGCTTCTTCAGTCGCGAACCGAAAACCGGATGGCCGTCGGTCGGGTTGGCACCGATGACAAGCACCACGTCGGATTGTTCGACGCTGTCGAAATTCTGCGTGCCTGCGGAGGTGCCGAAGGCCTGGCCAAGACCATAACCCGTCGGCGAATGGCAGACGCGGGCGCAGGTATCGACGTTATTATTGCCGAAGCCGGCGCGAACGAGTTTCTGCACGAGGAAGGTTTCCTCATTCGTGCAGCGCGACGAGGTGATGCCACCAATGGACTCCCGGCCATACTTGCCCTGAATGCGCCGAAACTCCGAAGCAACATAGGCAAAGGCCGCATCCCAGCTCACTTCCCGCCAGGGATCGCCGATATTCTCGCGGATCATCGGGTTGAGAATGCGATCCCTGTGGGTCGCATAACCATAGGCGAAGCGACCCTTGACGCAGGAATGACCGCGGTTTGCCTGCCCGTCCTTCCACGGCACCATGCGCACCAATTCCTCGCCACGCATTTCCGCCTTGAAGGAGCAGCCGACGCCGCAATAGGCGCAGGTGGTCACCATCGAATGTTCCGGCTGGCCGATCTCGATCACCGATTTTTCGGTAAGTGTCGCGGTCGGACAGGCCTGCACGCAGGCGCCG
Organism: Agrobacterium fabrum str. C58; assembly: GCF_000092025.1. NCBI lineage: Bacteria > Pseudomonadati > Pseudomonadota > Alphaproteobacteria > Hyphomicrobiales > Rhizobiaceae > Agrobacterium > Agrobacterium fabrum. The sequence goes on along the minus strand of NC_003063.2, from coordinate 1,870,034 downwards.
CAGGAAACGCAGTCGGAATCGAGAAACGCCTCGTGCGCCCCGGGCGATACGCGGCTCTCGAAACCACGGCCTTCGATCGTCAGCGCAAAGGTGCCCTGCACTTCCTCGCAGGCCCGAACGCAGCGGGAACAGACGATGCATTTGGACGGATCATAGGTGAAATAGGGATTGCTTTCGTCCTTCGGCATCCAGCGGGCATTGATATCGCCCCCTCCGGTGCGGGACTTGACGTGGTTGTCGCCCTCGTAACCGTAACGCACATCGCGAAGGCCCACGGCACCTGCCATGTCCTGCAATTCGCAATCGCCATTGGCGGCGCAGGTCAGACAGTCGAGCGGGTGGTCGGAGATATAAAGTTCCATCACACCCTTGCGGATCTGCTTCAGCCGCTCGGTCTGGGTATGCACGACGAGACCGGCAGCAACCGGCGTGGTGCAGGAGGCGGGGGTGCCGTTGCGGCCCTCCACCTCGATAAGACAGAGGCGACAGGAACCGAAGGCATCCACCATGTCGGTGGCGCAGAGTTTTGGGACATCGATGCCAGCTTCGCGCGAGGCGCGCATGATCGAGGTTCCCGTCGGAACGGTGACCTGCCGACCGTCGATCGTGAGCGTCACCATATCCGTCGCGTTGGATTTCGGGGTGCCGTAGTCGAATTCGGTTACAAGGGCCATGGTCTTACTCCGCCGCTTCAACACGTGGGATGGGGGCAAAATCTTGCGGGAAATGTCTGAGCGCGCTCATAACGGGATAGGGCGTGAAACCGCCCAGCGCGCAAAGCGACCCAAATTTCATCGTTTCGCAGAGATCTTCGAGCAGCGCCGTGTTTTTCTCCCGCTCGATGCCAAGCGCGATCTTGTCGACAGTCTCGACGCCGCGCGTCGAGCCGATACGACAGGGCGTGCACTTGCCGCAGCTTTCGACCGCGCAGAATTCAAGGGCGAACCGAGCCTGATGCAGCATATCGGCGGTGTCGTCGAAAACCACGATCCCGGCGTGTCCGATAAGACCGCCAGCCGCCGTGAACGCTTCGTAGTCGAAGATCGTATCGAACAACGACACCGGAAAATAGGCGCCAAGCGGGCCGCCCACCTGCACCGCCTTAACGGGGCGGCCGGTGATCGTGCCGCCGCCGATATCGTTCACCAGTTGCCCGAGCGTCAGACCGAAGGCGGTTTCGTAAAGCCCGCCATATCTGATGTTTCCGGCGAGCTGGATGGGGATGGTGCCATGCGACCGGCCGACGCCGAAATCGCGATAGAAAGCGGCACCGCGATCCATGATGACCGGGATGGACGCCAGCGAAATCACGTTGTTGACGACGGTCGGCTTGCCGAACAGGCCCTGCAATGCCGGCAGCGGCGGTTTGGCGCGCACCGTGCCGCGTTTGCCTTCGAGGCTGTTCAGGAGCGACGTCTCCTCGCCGCAGACATAGGCGCCGGCGCCCATGCGTACTTCCATATCGAAAGCGCGGCCTGAACCGAGGACGGAGGACCCAAGAATGCCCTCACGCCTCGCGATCTCGATCGCCTTTTCCATGACCTTGATGGCGTATGGATATTCCGACCGGGTGTAGATGAAGCCCTTGGTGGCACCAACGGCAAGGCCGGCAATCGCCATGCCCTCGATCAGCACGAAGGGGTCGCCTTCCATGATCATGCGGTCGGCGAAGGTGCCGCTATCGCCTTCATCGGCATTGCAGACGATATATTTCTGATCTGCCCTCGCATCTGCGACGGTCTTCCATTTGATGCCGGTCGGGAAACCCGCGCCGCCGCGTCCACGCAGGCCGCTTTCAGTCACCTGCGCAACGATGGCGAGCGGCTCCATGGTGACGGCTTTTTCGAGGCCTTTCATGCCCTGATAGTTGCGGTAATCCTCTAGCGACAGCGGGTCGGTAACGCCGCACCGGGCAAATGTCAGGCGCGTCTGGTTTTTCAGGAAGGGGATGTCCTTCGTCGGCCCAAGACAGAGACGGTGATCGCCACCGTCAAGAAAATCCGCATCGAAAAGTGACGTGACATCGGCGGCCTTTACCGGCCCGTAGGCGATACGGCCATGCTCGGTGCGCACTTCCACCAGCACCTCGAGCCAGAGCATGCCGCGCGAACCGTTACGGACGATCTGGACGTCGAGGTTGCGGCTGGCCGCCTCTCGAGCGATCGCTTCGGCAACACGGTTTGCGCCAACGGCAAGTGCGGCGGAATCGCCGGGAATAAAAACGGTGACACTCATCGACGCGCCTCCGTCAGAATGTTGCCAAGACAGTCATCGTCCAGTCTCGCATGGACCTCACCATCCAGCATCAGGGCCGGCGCCTGCGCGCAGAGCCCGAGACAGAAAACCGGTTCCAGCGTGACGGAACCGTCGGCAGCAGTCTCGTGCCATTCGAGACCGAGGCGGTTCTTGATGGTTTCCGCAAGAGGCTCGCCACCCATCGACTGGCAAGCCTCGGCGCGACAGAGCTTTAAGACATGTCGGCCTTGGGGATGATCGCGAAAATCGGGATAGAAGGTGACGACGCCATGAACTTCCGCGCGCGATATATTCAGCGCGGAGGCGATGATCTGCTTGGCGCTTTCCGGGATGTAACCAAATTCTTCCTGCACCGCGTGCAGGATGGGCAGCAAAGGCCCCTCCAGGTGGAGACATTCGTTGATAACAGCGGAAACACGGGCCGCCTCATCTGCGGCAACCGCTCTGATATTCATAAGCCAGTCCTCCCAAACCGACAGGGGCAAGGAATGATGAGCGGGATATGGTGAAATCCCGTCGCAGCCCTGCATTGGCTGAAAGAATGGCGAGATCGGCAGGATCAGGTCAATAATCAGTTTCCGTCGTTTGATAGGAAATTCCTATCAAATGCTTTTTCCGCCGCTCGCTGGCGGGCCTCGTGAAGCAGCGCCGAGACGAGTGGCGTGTGTGGTTCGCGGTGCGTGGCAATCAGACCGACCAGATGTTCGGCATCCGGCTCAGTGATCGGAATGATTTTTATCTGTTTTGGAAAACCGAATGATTCCGCTAGGTTACGCGGCATTATTGAAGCCCATTGTCCGGTTCGGATATGGGAAAACAGCACGATCATGGAGTTGGATTCCAGTGTCGGCTTTGCCTCCACACCGGCCTCTGCCATGTGTTTGTTGATGATGCGTCGGTTCTGCATATCCGGCGTCAATAGGCATAACCTAAGACCCGACACCTGCTTCCAGGTAACGCTTTCCTGATCGGCGAGCGGCGTTCCACCTGCCGTGATGAGGTGATATCGCTCGGAATAAAGCGGCACGGTGGTGACTCGGCCCAGCGGTTCGTTGTCGAGATAGCTGATTCCCGCATCGATCTCGAGATTTTCGATCTGCCCCAGCACCTGAAGCGAGGTGCGTGACGTGACGGAAAAGGTCACATCGGGATGGCGCGCCTGGAAGGATTCGGTCAATCGCGGCACCATCGCAAGCGCGGTCGGAATGACGGCAAGGCGAATATGTCCGGCAAGGCCCTTGCGGGCAGCGCGCATTTCTTCCCGCATGGTGCGGGTATCGCCGACGATACGACGCGCCCATTCCAGCACACGCTGGCCCTCCGGCGTCAGCCCCTGATACCGCGCCGCACGCACCACAAGACCGACACCCAGCTGGTCCTCCAATTGCCGGATTGCGGCTGAGAGGCTGGGCTGGGAGACACCACACTCCTCCGCCGCCCGGCCGAAATGTTCCGCCCGTGCCAATGCAATAAAAAATTCCAGTTTGTCGATCATACGCTCTCCCCCGCGGCGCGATCACTTGACGGGTGCGCGCGGGAGAACACTAGAACGTGGCGGCAGCGCCCGCAAATGGGCCGCAGGCATTTTCCTGCAAACTAGGCGCAGGCGACGAGGGCTGGCCCCTTTACGCGTGGATAGTCATAGGCATTGACCTTCGAGGTCGTATAACCGGCGCCGACCAGCGCTTCGGCAAGCTTGATCGCAGCCGTAACGCCATCGATGACGGGTACGCCGGTGGCGTCCCGCAGGCGGTCGCAGAGCGACGACATGCCGGCGCAGCCGAGAATGATCGCCTCTGCCGCATCCTCACGCTTGGCGGCCTCGATTTCGCGGCGAAGCAGGGCTTCCGCGACTTCCGGATCCTCCTCAAGCCCGAGAACCGGCAGGTCGATCGCGCGCACCTTTCGGCAATAGCGCTGGGCACCATAATCTTCCACCAGATCTTCGATAATCGGTATGGACCGTGGCAGCGTCGTGATGATCGAAAAACGCCGGCTGATCGTCATCGCGACCTGCACAGCCGCCTGGCAGATGCCGATGACCGGCCCCCGCGCCACTTCGCGCGCGGCGTGAAGTCCCGGATCGTCGAAACAGGCGATCACATAGGCATCCACGCCATGCCCCTCGCCCTTGCGGATTTCCGCCAGAAGCCCCGGAACGGCCATGGCCTCATCCGCCTGCCCTTCGATGCTGACGGGGGTATCGACAGGATTTGCCGCAGAGACGTGGGTATCCTTCTGCTTGACCCGCAAGGCGCTATCGAGGGCCTGCGCGGTCATGGAGGCGGTGGAATTGGGATTGATCAAACGAATATGCATCGCACGCATCCTGAATAGCCTTCACTTGCCGTCAGGCGCGGTGAAATCGGTGATTGGTGGCGCCTTCAGAACGAACTGGCGATCCGAGGTGATGTAATTGTCGGCATGAAGCCGGGCGATCGGCTGGTAGCGATCGGGATCGACATAACGCCCCTCTTCATCGAGGCACTCATTATGGACATGCATGTGCACCACTTCACCCAATACCAGCGTGCGGCGCGGGTAACCGATCAGTCGCTCCACGCGGCACTCGAATGCACAGGGTGATTGCGCGGCATAACTCGCATCGATCTTGCTGCAGGGCTTGGCCGTCAGTTGCGCCATCGACATTTCGTCGACTTCATTGTCAAAGCCGAGGCCGCAGATGAGCATCTGATCCGACAGCGCCATGTCCACCATATTGATGACGAACTCGCCGGTGCGGCGGATATTCACCATCGTATCCTTTTCCTCGCCGCTCAGCTTGGGCTGAATGCCGAGGACGACGATGGGCGGATCATGCGAAAAAACGTTGAAGAAGCTCATCGGTGCTGCATTGTTATGGCCCGCTTCAGAGCGGGTCGTCACAAGCGCGATCGGTCGCGGACCGATAAAATTCGTCAGAAGGCGGTAGCGGCTCTGGGGCTCAAGCGCGCTGAAATCGAATTCCATGATCGGCATCCTAATTTAGTCTACAATTATCTTTCATATTGTTGACAATGTTGCAACCAAAATCCCGTTGATACGGTTGACTTTTTCATTCACATCACGCTTCTCTAGGGCGATTGGGGAGTATGTCGAATGACCGAACAGGCCGGCCCGTCCACACAGCAGATTGTCGAGAAAGTATGGCTTTCGATTGCCGAACGCCGGTTGCGTCCGGGCGTGCAGCTGAAAGAAGAGCAACTGGCGACAATCTTTGGCGTCAGCCGCGCACGAATCCGCCAGGCTCTGTCCGTTCTTGAGCGTGACGGACTGGTGACCATCGTTCCCAATCGCGGCGCTTTCGTCTCCAAACCTTCGGTCGAGGAAGCCCGCGATGTCTTCTTCGTACGCCGTACCGTCGAGCAATGCGTCGTCGAAAGACTGTGCAGGTCCGCCACCAAAACCGATCTCAAAAAGCTGCGCGACCATGTGGCCAAGGAGCGTGTGGCCAATACCAGGAACGTCACGACCGACATCATCAAGCTTTCCGGCGGGTTCCACCTGCTGCTTGCGGAAACGCTCGGTTCTGATTTCCTTTTTACCACCATGCGCGACCTCATTTCCCGCTCGTCGCTCATTACCGCCGTTTACCGTAACACGGATCGCTTCAACTGCGGCCCGGACGAACATGCCGAAATCGTCGATGCGATTGCCAACAATGATCCGTCGCGGGCCATCCATCTGATGACCCATCACCTCGAGCATGTGGAAGCGGAACTCGATCTCAGCGAAATCCGCGACCTTTCCCACGACCTGCGCGCCGCCCTCGGCTGATCCCCTTCTCAGGCGCGCTGTCGCTGGCCTGCCCATTCCGTGTCATCTTCAACCAGATGGCAGGCGACCCGCGTGCCGTTGGCGAGGCTTTTCACTTTCGGCACCTCTGCCGAACATTGCGCTGTTGCGAGCGGACAACGGGGGTGAAACGCGCAGCCCGAAGGCGGCTTCAAAGGGCTCGGCACTTCACCCGCAACAATCTCCCGGTCCCGCTGCGGGGTCTTGATATTGGGGATCGTCTGGAGAAGCAGCCGGGTATAGGGATGGCGCGGATTGGCGAAAAGCTCTTCTGTATCGCCCTCCTCCACAATTCGCCCGAGATACATGACCGCAATGCGGTCCGACATGTGGCGGACAACACTCATGTCGTGGCTGATGAAGAGATAGGTGAGGCCGAGTTCATCCTGCAGGCGGCGCATGAGGTTCAGCACCTGTGCCTGTACCGAAACGTCAAGCGCCGATGTCGGCTCGTCACAGACGAGGAACTCCGGTTCGCTCGCCAATGCACGGGCAATCGAGATGCGCTGACGTTGGCCGCCGGAAAATTCATGCGGAAACTTCTCGCCATCGGAGGCGGACAGGCCCACCGTCTGGAGAAGTTCCTCCACGCGCTCCATCGCCTCGGCCTTTGTCGCGCGCAGCTTCAGCTCGCGGATCGGTTCGGCGATGATGTTCTTCACCCGCCAACGCGGATTGAGCGAAGCATAGGGATCCTGGAAGATCATCTGCGCCGACAGGGGTTTGCCGTTGCCGCCCGACGCGAATTGGAACGCGCCGGCGCTTGGCCGGAAAAGCCCGGTCACCAGGCGGGCAACGGTCGATTTGCCGCAGCCGCTTTCACCGACGATGCTGAGACAGCCGCCAGCAGGAACGGCGAAATCGATATCGTTGACGGCCTGCACGAACTGCCGGGGTTTGCGCTCAATGATGCGGTTGAGCAGCGGGGCCGACACGTCGAAGGTTTTCGTCAGGCCTTTAACGGTCAAGGCCGGCTGATGGGACGCTGCCTTATGGGATGCTGATTGTGTCATGCTGTGCCTCCTGCATTCAGCCAGCACGCACTGGCACCGTTGCCGACGGTTTCAAGTTCAGGCCGTTGCCGCAGACAGCGCGGCCCCGCAAAACTACAGCGGGGATTAAACGCGCATCCGGGCGGGATCGCATCGAGACGCGGCATCGCCCCGTCAATCTGGTTGAGCCGCTCTACCCTAGCGCCAAGCGACGGAATGGAGGCCATCAGGCCCTGCGTATAGGGGTGGCGCGGTTCGTGCAGCACCTGCTCGACCGGCCCGACCTCGATCAGCCGGCCGGCATAAAGCACCGCCACGCGGTCGGCAGCTTCGGCAATGACACCCATATCGTGAGTGACGAGCATGACCGCCGTCTGCTTCTCTTTGCACAGCCGCCGCAGCAGCGAAATGATCTGCGCCTGGATCGAGACGTCGAGCGCGGTCGTCGGCTCATCGGCGATGATGAGCTTCGGCGAGGCCGAGAGGGCGAGCGCAATCACGACACGCTGGCGCATGCCGCCGGAAAACTGGTGCGGATAATGATCGATACGATCCGCAGGCGACGGAATGCCGACATCCCTCAGCAACTGAATGGCGCGTGCACGCGCATCCGCTTTCGACAACGGCAGGTGCTGACGGATTGTCTCCACAAGCTGGGCGCCAACCGTGAAGAGCGGATTGAGCGAGGTCAACGGGTCCTGAAAAATCGCGCCTATCTCACGACCGCGAATACTCTCCATCGCCCGGTCATCCAGCTGATCGATACGGCGCGACCCGAGCCAGATTTCACCATCGGCAATACGGCCGGGCTTTTCGAGCAGGCCCTGTATCGCAAGGCCAGTCATGGATTTCCCGGCGCCGGATTCGCCGACGACACCCAGAATTTCGCCGGGCCTGATCGAAAGGCTGATATCGGAAAGCGCGGTAACAGTGCCGCGCCGACCGGGAAACTCGACCTTGAGATTGCGGACATCGATGACCGATTGGTTCATTTCAACCATGTTGTGCAACCTCCACCTGATAGCTCGGAGGGAAAATTTCGGAGACGGGCGGATTTGCCCAGCTCCGTTCGGGATATTTGGCAATCAGACGATCAAACTGCGCCTGCGCCTGTTCGCGGGCACGCCGCATGTCGATATGGGCGACCTGTCTTTCGCGCATGGAAAGACGACCATCGACAAAAACGGCTCTCGTGACCTTGCCCGAGCCACCGGTCACCAGCGTCGTGATCGGATCGACGCTCGGTGCCATGACGGCATCGTCGAGATCAAAGACAGCGATGTCTGCCCTTGCACCGCTTGAAAGATGACCGAGGTCAGAGCGACCAAGTGCGCGCGCGCCGCCGAGCGTCGCCGCATCGAAAAGATCGGCGCAGCGGATCTGGTCCGGAGCGCCGTCATTGATGCGACAGGTGATCAGACCGACAAGCAGGTTCATAAACATGTCCGCTGGCGCCGTATCCGTTCCCATCGCAATGTTGATGCCGCGTTTGCGGCAGGAAGAGAAGGACGAGAGCGTGCTGCCGCCGCGGCTCGATACCAGCGGACAGTGGACGATCGACACGCCGTTCTCCGCGTATAGCGCCAGATCTTCTTCCGTCGCATTGGTGGCGTGCGGCGCGATCAGCCTTTCGCTGAGAAGCCCGGCTTTGGCGAGCCAGACCGGCGCGGTCGAACCGTGAAGCTTGCGAACCGTATCGACCTCCATGACGCCCTGCGCCATATGGAGACGGAACTTGCAGCCCAGTTCGCGGGCGGCCGCGTCTGTACGCTCGATCAGGCCCAGGGTGGACGTTTCCACTCGATCCGGCGCGAGCATGCCGCGCACCAGATCGCCGTGTCTTCCACTCTGCTTTTCGATGAAGGCAATTGCCTCTTTCAGTCCCTGAAAACCACGCTCCTCATCAAAAACCGGAAACATACGGCCCGGCTCTTCCAGCACCATGCCACCGGAGCGGAAGGCGGGGCTGAGATAAACGCGAAGGCCAAGTTCACCGGCTGCATCGGCGGCCGCCTCGAACTCCGCCACGGTCTCCCCCCAGGCGCGATAAAACAGCGATGCGATTGGCGCTGCGGTGGTGATGCCGTTGAGGAGCAACTGACCGAAGGCGAAACGCTTCTGGAAAGCAAGCTCTTCCGCGGAATACATCTCATAGGGACCGGCCTCGACATAGGACCGCGGCCAGACACGGCCCTTGGCCCAGCCGGGGTGATGATCGATGCCGAGGATCGTCGTATCGAGATCGGAGAGTGCATCGAGATCGATCAGGCCGGGGCTGACGAGAGCATTGCCGAAATCGATACGCCGGGCGACCTCGCCGGGAAATCCGTGTCCGACGAATAGGATCTCGCCATTTTCGAAGACAACCTCACCGTTTTTGAGCAGCCGGTGCGATCCGTCCTTGTGCCCGACAACCCAGCTGGCTGTCAGCAAGGTCCGTCCTTCAGGCCTCTCGCCGAGTTGCAAAGAGTTGAGAGTGTCACTCATCACGGCGCCTCCACTATGGCTTTGCCGTTTCTGGCGGTGACACGGCCGCCTTTGACCACCAGCGGCCGCGGCGTGATATCGACAACGGCATGCGCCAGCGTTTCGCCGGTCAACAGGGTGAAGTCCGCAGCACAGCCGATCTCCATGCCGTAATCTTCAATACCCATGACATCGGCGCCGCCCCTGGAAACGACGTGCAGCACATGCGCAAGTTCGACATCCGAGCGCAGGCCGTTTTTCATGCCGATGATCTTGGCCCGATCCAGCATGTCCGGTTGTCCCCACGGACCCCATGTATCGCGGATACCATCGCAGCCGCCGCCAACGCGCACGCCCGCTTCCTTGAGGCGCATGATCGACGGCACGCTTGCCGATGGCGCACCCGTGGTCAGGATGGCAACGTCGAGCCGCGCGATCTCGTCGATCAGCCTGCCGACGCGCAGATAGTCATTCATGCCGAGTGCAAAGGCATGGCTGATGGCGACATTGCCCTGCATGCCGTTTGCCCGGATGCGCTCGAAGATAAGCTCCATGGTGAAGGCGCCGAGGTCGGCGGCCTCATGCAGGTGGATATCTATCGGGACGCCGTGTTTTGTTGCGAGTTGGAAAAGAATGTCCAGCTGGCCCTTCGGATCGCGGTCGATGCCGCAGGGGTCGATGCCGCCAAGCACCTCGCAGCCCTGCTTCAGGGCTTCATCGAGAAGCTCCACCGTGCCGGGCATGACCATGACACCGGATTGCGGGAAAGCGACGACCTCGATGTCGATGATACCATCAAGCTTTTCACGCGTCTCCCAGATGCCTTCGACCAGTTTCAACCCATGGGTCGGGTCGATATCGACGTGGCTGCGAATATGCGTGCCGCCATTGGCCGCGAGCCCGATGGCATGGCGCATGGACTGGCGATGCGGATCGATGCCGATCTGAACGCGGTTTTCCCGCTCGAAATCGATCCGCTCGCGCAGGATGGCGGCACGGTTGTTGACGTGCCAGGGCATGCCCCACGTCGTCTTGTCCAGATGCGTGTGGGCATCAATGAGACCGGGAACGGCGATTGCACCCTTGCCATCCTCGACCGGGAGGCCGGGTTCGGCGTCGAACTTTCCGAAGCCGGTAATCTTGCCGTTCCTGATCATGATGTCACAGGCTTCGCCCGCCATGGGCCGTACGTTGCGCAGAAGAAGATCGTGCATGGAACTCACCTCAGTTTCGGATTGAGCGCATCGCGCAGCCAGTCACCCAGAAGGTTGACGGTGACGACGAGCAGGCAGAGCTGGAAGACCGGAAACAGCACGATCCACCAGGAGCCGGAGAACAGGAACTGGTTGCCGATGCGGATCAATGTGCCGAGAGACGGCTGGCTGGGCGGCATGCCTATGCCGAGAAAGGAAAGTGTTGCTTCCGTGAGGATCGCCATGCCGAAATTGAGCGTTGCGGCGACCATGATCGGCGTCAGCGTATTGGGCAGGATATGCGCCGCCATGATGCGGCGGGCGGGCACGCCGATCAGCTTTGCCGCCTGAACATAGTCTTTACCGGTTTCGACGATCGCCTGGGCGCGCACCGTGCGCGCATATTGCACCCAGGCGGAAAGCGCGATGGCGAGAATGAGCACTGCGGATGCACCGACCTCCCGCAGGCTATCCGGCAGCATCTGCCGCACGACGGTGGAAACGAGGATGGCGACGAGAATGGTTGGAATGGACAGCGTGATATCACCGATGCGCATCAGCAGGCCATCGGCAAAACCACCGAAATAACCCGCTACCAGACCTGCCGTCATGCCGATGACCAGCGAAAGCACCACGGAGGCGACACCGATGACGATGGAGATGCGTGTGCCGTAGAGAATGGCGGACAGCATGTCCCGTCCCTGCGTATCCGTTCCCAAAAGAAACGGCCATTCGCCGCCCTCCTGCCAGATCGGCGGCAGCTCGGCCTTCCACATGTCGAGCGATGCACCGTCATAGGGGTTCTGGGGTGCGATCCACGGCGCGAAGATGGCCGCCAGGATCAGGATTGCGAGGACGAGCGCACTGATCTTGGCCGATTTGCTGCGGCTGAACGACCAATAGAGATCGCTGTCGCGCATGTGGCTGAAAAGCGACCGGCGGGCGGGTTTTTCCGTTTGCGAAAGGTCTGTCATGAAACCGGCTCCCTTCGGTTAGCGCGCAGTGCGCAGACGCGGATCGATGACCGCATAAGCAATATCGACGAACGTGTTGAGGACAACGAAGATGAAGGAGATGATGCAGAGATAGGCCGCCATGACGGGAATATCGAGGAAGGTGACCGCCTGAATGAACAGCATGCCCATACCCGGCCATTGAAACACCGTTTCCGTGATGAGCGCGAAGGCAATGAGCGAGCCGACATTCATCGTCGTCAGGGTCACCACCGGCATCAGACAGTTGCGCAGAGCATGACGGAAATAGATCCGCCAGCGCGGTATGCCGCGGGCCCGCGCAAATTTCACGAAATCGGACCGCAGAACCTCAAGCATTTCCGCCCGCACCAGACGCATGACAAGCGTGATCTGGTACAGCGAAAGGGCAATGGCCGGAAGGATGAGGGCCGCACGTCCGGATGACGTCAAAAGCCCCGTCGACCACCAGCCGAGTTGGACGACATCGCCGCGACCAAAGGCCGGCGCCCAGCCGAGGGAAACGGAAAACACCAGAATGAGAAGGATGCCGACAACGAAGCTTGGCAGCGAAACCCCGACAATCGACAGGAATTGCAGACCTTCCGTATACCATTTCCCGCGCCGGATCGCCGTCAGAACGCCCAGAGGCAGGCCGACGACCAGCGATATGACGGTGGCCACCAGCACCAGCTCAAGCGTTGCCGGAAACCTTTCCGCGATCAACGGCAACACCTGCTGGCCGTTGCGATAGGAAACACCGAAATTACCCTGTGCCGCATCTTTGACAAATCGCAGATATTGCGTCGGCAGGCTGTCATTGAGGCCCAGCCGCTCACGCAGCGCGGCACGATCCTCCTGCGAGGTCTGCTCCCCGACCATCAGCTCGACGGGATCACCCGCCAGCCGAAAGATGAGAAAGGCGATAAGCGCGACGGAAAGCATGACCAGCACGGCATTTCCCAGACGCTTGATGATGAAAACCAGCATTGTTACCTCTCGGACGCGAGCCTGAGCCACGCGGGCATGCAGGTTCGATCATTCTCTTCCAGAGACGGGCCATGGGTTACGCGCCATGCAAGAACCACGAAACCGTTGCAACTTTGTCGACAATTTCTGACGCAGATCATCGCGCTGCCAGACGGATGCCTGCTGAAAACAACCAAGGCGCTCGGTCGAATGACCGGCGCCTCACTTGCAATCCGTCTTATTTATCGAGCTGGGTCAGCCAATGGCGCGGCTTATTGTCGGCGCGGAAGTCGACGCTCTTGACCTTGGCGAGCATCGCCCAGGCAATCGGCTGCTGGTGCAGCGGCACGAGCATGGTCTCGTCCTTGGCGATCTTCAGCGCTGCCTCTTCGAGCGCCAGGCGCTTTGTATTGTCCTGCTCCTGCGCCGCCTGCGCGACAAGCTTGTCAATTTCCGGGTTGGACCAGCCGCCATAGTTGGAGACGCCCATCGCACCCTTGCGGGTCGAGAGGATCTGCGACAGCATCGAGAAAGCGTCCAGCGTCGGCTCGTTCGCCCAGCTGAGGTTAAACACGTCAGCCTTGCCGCCATTGCGCTTGGGAGACTGTACCGAACGCGGCGCGATGTCGATTGTCGGCTGGAAACCGCCGCGCTTCAACATGTTGGCAACGCCCGAGCAGATATCCTCTTCGTTGACGCTCTCATCATTCATGCAGGTATAGGTGAAGGCGAGGTTCTTCATGCCGGCATCGGCCAGCAGCTTCTGCGCCTTGGCCGGATCGGCGGGCTCAAAGGTATCGAGCGACTTGGCATAACCTGCGATTTCTGGCGCGATCAACGAGCCGGACGGCCTTGCGAGACCACGCATCACCTTCTTGTTGATCAGGTCACGATCGATGGACGCTTCAAAGGCTTGACGGACACGCAGATCGTTGAAGGGGTTCGGCTTGCCGTCTTCCAGCTTTTCGCGGCGGTTGAAGCCGATGAAAAGCGTGCGGAGCTCGGTGCGCTTCTTGACCGAGATATTGGGCGAAGATTCAAGGCGCGGCAAATCCTGGATCGGGGCGGAATCGATGAGGTCGATTTCACCTGACAGGAGGGCTGCGACGCGTGTTGCCGCAGATGCAATCGGCACGAATTCGATGCGGTCGAGATTGTGCTTTTTCTGATCCCACCAGCCTTCGTTTGCAACGAGAACAGTTTTGCTATCGGGAACGCGGCTTTCGAGCTTGAACGGGCCGGTGCCGTTGGTGTGCATGGTGGTGTAGCCATCAACCTTCGACGCGAAGTCGGTAGGCTTCTCGCTATTGTTATCTTTCAACCACTTGGCGTTAAAGATGAAGATATTGGTGATGTCGTTGAGGAAAAGCGACGTCGGAGCACTGACCTCCAGATCGACCGTGTAATCATCCACCTTTTTGACGCCAGCAAAAACAGGAATGTTGCCGCGCAGTGGCGACGTCGCATCCGAAGCTCGGGTAAAAGACGCTACGACATCATCGGCAGTGAAATCTGAACCATCATGGAATTTCACACCTTTCCGCAGGGTGAAGCGCCACGCTTTTCCGTCGATAAGCTTCCACTCGGTGGCAAGTGCAGGCTCAATCTGAAAATCCGGCCCGTAACGAACGAGGCCCTCATAAATATGGTTCAGAAAAGCGAGGTTGGATGTGGACGGCACCGAATATGGGTCTAGCGAGTAAAGATCGGCGCGGCCGCCCCAGCGGAGCGTCTCCGCATGGGCGGGAACGGCAATGGCGGCGGCAGCCATGGCCGCCAGGACAAAACTTCTGATACGGGACATTTGATCCCCCCTTTTTATAAATCGTTGGAAGACCGGCAGGCGGTCCGGTCGGGCAAAGGGAGTATTGTTTCGCCCAAGCTTATTGTCAATAATATTGTTGACAATTATCGTACTCAAAATCGTAAGTTTTTGGATACGAGTTCAAAAGAGGGAGGACGGAATATGACAGGGTTTCTGCTGCTGCACGGAACGATCGTCACGGTCGACAGGGAACGGCGCATTATTGAAGACGGTGCGCTGGCCATAAACGACGACAGGATTGTCGACATCGGCACCGTGGATGAACTGGAACCCCGCCATGGGGGCAAGGAGGTCATTGACTGCCGGGGAAAGCTGATCATCCCCGGCCTGATCGATGCCCATGGCCATGCCGGCCACGCGCTTCTTCGCAGCATCGCTGCGGACACCAATGCGATGTGGATGAAAATCATCACCCCGACCTATTATCACTACGTAACCCGCGACTACTGGTATGCCGACGGGCTGATTTCCGGCATTGAACGATTGCGCGCCGGGGTGACGACGGGGGCCAGCATCATCACGTCAATGCCGCGCGCGGATGACCCCGTCTTCGCTATCAACCATGCCCGCGCCTATAGCGAACTCGGCCTTCGCGAAATCATCTGCGTCGGGCCCTCGGGTCTGCCCTGGCCACATCCCGTCACGCGATGGGAGAGCGGTCAGCCCGAACGTCGCGACGTGAGCTTTGACGAGATGATGGACGGCAGTGAGGCGGTGATCGAGACATTGCATGGAAGCGCCGATGGCCGCATCAGCGTTTTCCTGACGCCTTTCACCATTGTGCCTTCGGTCGAACCGTCCAATGCATCCTCGCCTGATCAGGCTGTGAAACTGACCGAGGGCGACAGGATGCAGGCCCGACGGGTACGCGAGATGGCGCGCAAGAGAGGTGTCAGGCTTCATTCCGACGCCTTTGCCGGGCAAATCCGCATGGCGTTTCAGGACAAGGAAAATGCCCTGCTCGGCCCTGACATTCACCTTCAGCATTGCTGGGGAATCTCCCATGACGAGATCGACATACTGGCCGAGACCGGCACCCGCGTGACACACGCGCCGCCGGGTCGCTCAACCCCGATCATGGAAATGATGTCGAAAAGCATTCGTGTCGCCATCACCACCGATGGTGCCGCCCCGAGCCGCCATTTCGACATGTTGCAGACGGCGCGCCTGGCACAATTCACGCAACATCTCCTGCACAATCACGACCGCTACCTGCTGCCGCCAGGCAAGATATTTGAAATGATCACCATCGATGCGGCCCACGCCATTGGCATGGAAGACGAGATTGGTTCGCTCGAAATCGGCAAGAAGGCTGACGTCGTCATCATCGATATGCGCAAACCACATCTGATGCCCATGTGGATGCCGGTCCACCGCCTGGTGCATCAAGCCCTTGGCAGCGATGTCGACACCGTCTTTGTGGACGGTAAATTGCTGATGGATAATGGACGGGTGCTGACATCAGATGTTGATGCCGCCATCACTTTTGGCCAACAGGAGGCCATGGCGCTGGCCGAACGGGCCGGCCTGAAAGTACATATGCACGATCCTGGCTGGGGCCGCCTGCTGCGCACATTCGACGAACAGGTGTACCCTCCCCGTCCGCCGAAGGACGCGAGCTACCGAGTAACCGACCACGAGTCCGGTCAAGATCACTAAATCTAAAGACGGCGGCAGGCACCCTTCCCAAGCCCTAGCCAGCATCACGACAAAAACTCCCCGGCCTGGAGTGGTCCGGGGAGCAAACCTGACATCATGTCAGGAACTTTGACTGGAGCTAGTGACTCACCCGTTGGAAAACGGGGTGGATCTGAGTTGCCTAACCCGGCTTATGCTTTTTATGCAGACGATTAGAACGAACGCTCGAGGCGAACGAAACCGGTCCAAACTTCAGGCTTCTTTTCGACGTCGAGGTAGTTCGCAGTCAGCCTCGTGGAGAAGCCGTCAGTGATTTTGTAATCAACCGTCAGACCAGCCTTCCAGGCATCGTTGTTCGAGAAATTATCCCAGGAAGCAAGGCCGTAGCCACTGTAATACTGGACGCCGGGGGTGATCTTCAGCTTGTCGGTTGCCTTGATGGCGTAGGAAGCGGCAACGGCCCATTCGGAAACGTTGTAATAGGCGTTTGCGCCGGAAGCCCAGACACCGGCCAGGCCGAGAGTGCCCGGTCCAACGCCAGCTTCTGCGATCAGGCGGACGGCGCCGTTTTCGCGATCGGTGTCATAACCACCGATAAGAGCGAAGGAAACGCTGTCGAACTTGGCGCCGACACCAGCGGCGACACCAACGTTGTTGGAGGTGTTACCGTTCTTGTCGTAGTTGACCTTGTTGTAGCTGACCGAAACGCCCTCCAGTTCGTCAACCGAAACGCCTGCCCAGAACGAACCTGCGTCATAGGTGTAACGAATGGAGTTGAACTTGGAGTTGGAAGCCAGTTCGTCGGTTTCGCCACCGAGGCCATCGTCCCACCAGCTGGTGAACTTACCAACCTTAAGACCAGCAAGTTCGATGAAGGCCTGATCAACAAAAACAGCCGAGCCCTTGTCACTCGAGCCGGACGTCGTGGACGCTGCAGCGGAACCGCTGTCAGCATTGCCCTGGAAGCCGATGAAGCCGCGCAGAACACCGAGCTCGGTGTCGGTACGGGTATCAACTTCAAACTGCGCACGGGTAAAGGAATCCCAGTCGGACTTGCCTGCCTTGTCACGGCCGAAGTCGGTCTGGAAACGGACATAACCCTGGAACTTGAGGCAGGTTTCGGTGCCGGGCATATAGAAGAAGCCCTTACCGAAGGCGTCGCAGACGCGGACATATTCCATTGGCTCGGGTTCGGCCGCGACGATGGCGTCCGCAGCTTTTGCGCCGGATACGGCCGCGAGAGCGGCAGCGGAGCCGATCAAAAGACTCTTGATGTTCATTTGTAATCTCCAGTCAAAAATTTTTTCAACAAATGCGCAAATTTGAGGGCTGGTCTTTCCCTGCCGCCCGCTTCCCTGCGCTGATTGAGCAAATGACAGAAACTACTGCGGAGTCGCAATTCAAATCGAACAAACTCAAATACAATTAAAGTACACATTCAGCTTAAGTAGTAAAATTACAACAATTTAATACTTTAAAATATAGTAATTTCGTCATTTATTACGCAATAATTCTATTTATTACTAAGAATAAATTTTCTAAAATAATAATATTATTACGCTACAGAATAAGTCGAAACCTCGTGCAATCCCGCTAGAGACCGAGAACGCACTTATGGGCGGGATGAGGCGAAGACTTTCCTTGCGGAACCAGAGCGAGAAAGGAAAATGCGCAGCAATAATGCGGCGGTTTGCGGAAGACATGGCAGCATGTGCGCTGCTCCGTCACATCCGTTAAAGGCGGGGGCTTATGACCTGCCGCCGGAGAGGCCGGTGGGGAATATCGTCCTGTTCGCCAACGTTGCCTCGATCGCATCCGCAGGAAGAGGACGACTGAAATAATAGCCCTGACCGTAAGGGCAGCCGGCCGTGCGGAGGAAATTCGCCTGCTCGGCGGTTTCCACGCCTTCGGCAATGACATCGATTCCAAGCGATCCGGCAAGCTGGATCATGATCGTGACGATGGCGCTGTCCTTGGTTTTTTCCGGCAGGTGAGTCAGGAACGACCGGTCTATCTTCATGCAGGACAGCGGGAATGTCTTGAGCATGCCGAGGCAGGAATAGCCGATGCCGAAATCATCCAGCGCCAGGCTGACGCCCATCTGTTTTATGGCGTGCATGATCCGCACCGATGTCTCGACATCCTGAATGATCAGCGTCTCGGTGATCTCGATTTCCAGCAGGGAGGGCGCAAGTCCGGTTTCCTTCAGCACCGACCTGATCTGCTGCACCAGCCCGCCCTGAAACTGACGTGGTGAGATGTTGACCGCCATCTTGACCGGCGAAAGGCCGGCGGCAACCCATGCCTGCGCCTGGCGGCAGGCCTTTTTGAGGATGTTTGCCCCGAGTTCCACGATCAGGCCGGTTTCTTCTGCAAGCCCTATGAATTCTACGGGGCCGAGCAGACCTTCCGTAGGGTGTTGCCAGCGCACCAGCGCCTCAACACCGCTGATCCGGCCATTTGCAAGATCAACCTGCGGCTGGAAATGCAGGACGAATTCGTCCCTTTCCACGGCTTTGCGCATTTCCTCGATCCGGGTGAATTTCTTCCTTAGATCGTCCGCCATGTTCGGTGTGAAAGTGGCGATGCTGTCGCGTCCATTATGTTTGACCTCATACATGGCAAGATCGGCCGCCGCGACAATTTCCGCCGTGGTTTTCCCATGTTCGGGGAAAAAGGCCATGCCGATGCTGCAGGTGACCTTGATGTCGTAATTGCGGATGCGCAATGGCTGGGAAACTGCGGCGCGAATACGCTGCAGGTGCTTTTCGACGTCGTCCTTATGCTCTTCGAGAATAATGACGAACTCGTCGCCACCTACCCTCAGAACGAGATCGTTTTGCCCGAGGCTCGCGGCAATGCGCTCTGCGGTTTTCGACAGCAGCGCATCGCCGATGCTGTGACCGAGCGTATCATTGATCTGCTTGAAATTGTCGAGATCGAGAAATCCGATACCGACCCTTCTGTTCGCCTTTGCCGCCGCTGCCAATATCTCCGGAAGTCGGGTATCGAGGAAACGACGGTTGGGTAGCCGGGTCAGCATGTCATGATCCGCCAGAAAGGCGATGTGTTCCGCCGCCCTTTTGCGGTCTATCGCCAGACCCGCCATGCGCGCCGCAGCGCCGATAAATTCCACCAATGCTTCATCCGGCTTGCGGCCGGCCAGCCTGCACCAGACGAAACCATGCGCCTTGCCTTCACTGGCGGGAATATCGAAACTGAAGGCCGTATCTTCCCCCGAATGGGCGAGGCTTTCGGGATCGCTGACATTGGAGATGAGTGCGGTCAGTCCCGCCTGCTGCGCAAGCGCGGGGGAAACATAAACCGATGGCTCTCCCACTGCGGCCTCAAACACCCGCACGGCACAGGCAAGGCCGGTGGCCAGATTTTCGATGGCCTTGACAAATTCCTCGAGGAAATCCTCGATACGCGCCGCTGCCACAATCATTTCCAGAATATGCGCCTGCGCCTGAAGCAATCGCTCCGAGGCCTTTTTCTGGGTGATATCGCGCGAAGCACCCACGACGCCGATAATCTCGCCGGATTTATCCTTCAGCGGCACACGCGACATCATCAGCCAGCGATCGACATCGCCACGCATGGCGCGTTCTTCATAACCGAGATCCGGCTCGCCGGTGCGCATCACCCGCGCTTCGGTATCGGGAATGCCGGCGTGGCGCGCCGCTTCACCGTGAATATCGTAATCGGTGAGCCCGATCAGCTCCTCTACACTTTCAAAACCGTTTTCATTAACGATGGCGCGGTTGGCAAAAAGAAAGCGCCCTTCCAGATCCTTGGCATAGATAAAATCCGGCACATGGTCGATCATCGCTTCAAGAAGCGTGTGCCGGCCGGAGGGATTAGCATTTTCGCCCATTGCTGGAGAGGCAGATGGCGTTATGTCGCGCTTTTTTCGCGACATCCGATTCTCTTCAGGTGTCTTCGGGCCTTTGGAACGCACCTCTCCGCCTCATCACTTTATAAGGAAGCAGAATAGTAGGATTATACATATTATATAATGATGAACGTCGAGCCGGATTGCGCTGTAAACACCGCTTCAGGCACCTGCGTGGATTACCGCCAGCCAAAATCAAAACGGCGCGGACAAAGCCGCGCCGAAAGATTGCAGGTATTGACGGGGAATGTATCAGACCACCGGTGTCGGCAGCTCCCTGCCGGCGAAATGCGCATCGAGATTGGCGAGAACCAGATCAGCCATGGCGCGCCGGGTCTGGTGCGTCCCGCTGCCGATATGCGGGGCAAGCGTGACGTTTTCGAAGGCGAAAAGCGCTTCCGGCACACGTGGCTCATCCTCGAAGACATCAAGCGCTGCGCCACCGATCATGCCGCTCGAAAGCGCCTCGACCAGTGCCTTTTCATCCACCAGCGAACCGCGCGCCACGTTGACGAGCACACCTTGGGGACCGAGAGCCTTCAGCACATCCGCATTGACGATATGGCGTGTTTCAGCGGTGGCAGCAGCGGCGATGATCAGCACGTCGCAATTGGCGGCGAGCTCTTCGATGCTGTCGTGGTAGTCATAGGCCACATCGCGGCGGTTCCTTGCGGTATAGGAAATGCGCGCGTCAAAACCTTCGAGCCGCTTTGCAATGGCCTGACCGATCCGGCCGAGGCCGAAAATGCCGTAACGGCGGCCGGCCACACGGGTGGAAAGACCCATATCGCCCTTCAGCCATTGCCCCGTGCGCACGTGCTGGTCGGCCTGCGGCACCTTGCGCGCCTGCGCCAGAACAAGGCCGAGCGCGAGATCAGCGACATCAGCGGTCAGCACGTCAGGCGTGTTGGAAACGCGAAAACCGCGTCGCTTGGCCTCTCCCAGATCGACCTTGTCGAAACCGACACCGTTGATGGCGACGATTTCGAGGTTGGGGAGTGCGGCGCCGACATCCGCCGGCAGGCCGATATGACCACCCGTGACGACGCCGCGGATTGCCGCCCCCTTTTCGGAAAGGAATGCCGCCTTGTCTGCGGCCTCAAACAGGCGATGCACGGTGAAGCGCTGCGCGAGTTCTTCCTCCAGTGCCGGGATCAGTGGGCACAGTTGTACGATTTCAGCAGTCATTGATATGTCCTTGTGATCCGGCGCTATTTCACATCGGCCTTGACGAATTGCCGGAGTTCCGGCGTTTGCGGATTGGCGAAAAGTTCTGCCGAGCGGCCCTGCTCCCAGATCTTGCCCTTGTGCATGAAGATGGTTTCGGTCGCCACACGGCGCGCAAAGGCCATTTCGTGGGTGACGAGGATCATGGTCATGCCGCCCTTGGCGAGGTTTTCCATGACGGTCAGTACTTCTTCCGTCAGTTCGGGATCGAGCGCCGAGGTCACCTCGTCGAACAGCATCACCTTCGGCCGCATGGCGAGCGAACGGGCAATCGCCACGCGCTGCTGCTGGCCGCCGGAAAGCTGGTCTGGATAGGAATCGAACTTCTCCGACAGACCGACGAGTTGCAGGACCTCGCGGGCAATGTCCTTCGTTTCCGATTTTGCCACATCCTTGACGATGCGCGGCGCAAGCATGATGTTCTCACCGACCGTCAGATGCGGGAAAAGATTGTAGCTCTGGAACACGATGCCGACGTCGGTGCGCAGCTTGCGCAGCGCCGTGGCATCTCCGCCCAGCGCATGGCCGGCGATTTCGATGCGGCCCGAATTGATCTTCTCCAGCCCGTTCATGCAACGCAGCAGCGTGCTTTTACCCGAACCCGAGCGGCCGATGAGGGCAAAGACTTCGCCACGACCGACCGTCAGCGACACGCCTTTGAGGACTTCCAGAGCGCCAAAGCTCTTGTGAACGTTTTCAACGATTACTTCCGGCATGAAGCCTCCTTTCCAGCCAACGCGACAGCTGGGACAACGGGTAGCAGACGATGAAATAAAGCACGGCCACCGCGACGAAGACACGGAACGGCTGGAACGTGGCATTGTTGATGAGCTGCCCCGCTCTTGCCAGTTCGACGAAACCGATGATCGATGCGATGGACGTATTCTTGACGACCTGAACGGCAAAACCGACGGTCGGCGGCAGGGAAATGCGGATCGCCTGCGGCAGGATGACGTAGCGATATTGCTGGGCGCGGGTGAGCGCCAGCGACTCGGACGCTTCCCACTGTTGCTTCGGCACCGCCTGGATGCAGCCGCGCCAGATTTCGGCGAGATAACCCGATGTATAGATCGTCATCGATGCGCCGGCGGCGATCAGTGGCGGCAGTTCCAGTCCAGCAAGGCTGAGGCCGTAATAGGACAGGAACAGGATCATCAGTACAGGAATGCCCTGGATGACCTGGATATAGGTTCCAGCAGCAATACGCAGCAGCTTGTTATCCGAGGTACGGGCGAGTGCGATGAAAAAGCCGACGATGCCGCCGCCGACAAGCGCAATGATCGTCAGAAGCACGGTCCATTGCAGGGCGGTCAAGAGGAAGCCGAATTCGTTCCAGCCGAATGTTCGAAGCGTCATGACTGCACCTCCGGCAAGGCGGTCATCGTCTTGCGGGCCACGCGGCGGCCGAACAGCCACATGCCGACAAGGGCAAGGATGAGCCGCAGGCTGAGCGCCAGCGCAAGATAGATGAGCGTGACGACGATATAGACCTCGAAGGAGCGATAGGTCTGCGATTCCACGAAGGCTGCGGCGGCCGCGAGTTCATGGGTGGAAATGGCCGAACATATGCTCGATGCCAGCATCATCAGCACGAACTGGCTGCACAGCGAAGGATAGACCTTGGCAATCGCTGGCACGATGATAACGTGGCGATAGATCTGGTACTTCGTAAATCCGAGCGCCTCGCCAGCCTCGATCTGCGACTTGTGCACCGCCTCGATGCCGGCGCGGATGATTTCCGTCGAGTAGGCGGCAAGATTGATCGTCATGCCGATAAGTGCTGCCGTATCGGCTCCAACGCGAAAGCCGAGACCCGGCAGGCCGAAATAGACGATAAAGAGCTGCACCAGAAATGGCGTGTTGCGGATCACCTCGACATAGCCGTCCACGATGATGCGGACGATGCCGCCATTGATGGACCGCAGTGAGGCCAGAAGAATGCCGAAAGCACAGCCGAGCACGATGGAGAGGACCGATAGCTTGATCGTCAGCCATATGCCGCTCAACAATTCGTTCTGATATTGGGCAAGTGCGCCGAATTGAAATGTATAGGACATGCGTCACTCCGTGGACATTTCCCGGCCCGCCGGATTTTCTCCCGGCGGGCGCGTTGAATGGCTCAATCAGAAGCTTGGCAGTTGCGGCAGCGGACGGCCGGTCCACTTCACCGAGATACGGTCGAGATCACCCGACATCTTCATGAGATAGATGGAGGTGTTCAGCCACTGGCGCAGCTCGAAATCCTCGATCTTCGTCGCCATGGAATTGCCCTGCTGGAAGAAGGTGAAGCCAACCTGCAGACCGGCTTCCGGACGCTGCTTGATGATCGCCTCGCCGACTGTGGACGGCAGTGCCACGGCATCCACCTGACCGGCAAGCAGTGCCTGGGCGCTGGTGGAATCGTCTTCGTAGACGACGATTTCAAGACCTTCGACATTGGCCTTGCGCAGCGCGGTTTCCTGCGAGGAACCACGATTGACCGAAACACGCTTGCCCTTGAGGCTGTCGAGATTTTCGAACTTCTGGTCCTTGCCGGAGATGATGTCCATGTTGAAGGCGCTGTAAGGCTGCGTGAACATGACGGTCTTGGCGCGTTCACCTGTCGGGGCGAGCGTCGCGACAAGGAAATCGACCTTGCCGGTCTGAAGTGCGGGGATACGTGCCGGCGGCGTCAGTGGCACCAGCTCCACAGGCAGTGACAGGTAAGAACCAATGAGGTTGGCGACGTCGACGTCATAACCGGAAGGATTGCCCTTCTCGTCCACCATGCCCATCGGTGGAGCGCCGGTGAGAACACCGATCTTGACCTTGCCGCGCGCCGTTATCTCGCTCAGCGAAACGGCATTGGCCGAGGTAGTGGCGGCAAGCGTTGCTGCGGCAACACCGACGGCAACGGTCATGTTCTTCAAAAATCTGGATATGCTCATGGTTTCTCCTCCAACCCTGTAGTGGCTGCCCGCGCGGGAGCAGCGGCCCTTGCGCAAACCGAAAAATGTTCTCGATAACATTTTAACCCGATTTGCAAAAAACTCCTCCCAAGATGACGCAAAGATCCGAAATCGGTAGAATTTTCTATGAAATTCAAACAGTTCGGCTGGTTATCGATTTTCCTCTGGTCGACACCATTTCACGTTCTTGGCAGGATCAATAATGCATGTTATCGGTATCATTGCAAGTCCGATCTACAGAACTGTTGCATCGGCATTCATTCGGGAGGGAACCATGTATACACGCTCGGCAATTTTTGAAGGCAGGATCCACGCCGGTCGGGAGGAGGAGTTTTTCCGCATCGTCGAAGAAAAGCTTCTGCCGGTCTGGAAACGCATGCCGAACGCGCAGGCGGTGCGGGTGATGCGCACGGAGCGCACCGACCCGGATGCGGCGGCGATCATCATGGTGCAGGAAATCGACTATCCGTCGATGGAGGCGGTGGAGGAAGCGCTGGTTTCGCCGGTCAGACTGGAAGGCCGGGTGCTGACGGACGAGATGATGAGCATGTGCGACGGGCGTTTTTACCATCTGGTCTATAGCCGCGTCGCATAAATCCGGTGCACGCCGCGTCAATCGCAATCATGCGGCGTGCTTTCCCTTGATATCTTCGTGTATGTCTTGTCCTGAACCGGTTCCAATTCAGGGAGACATGCTTTGGTGGAGCGCACGCCCTTGGCCGCAGCGTTAGTCACGTCAAAAAAAGCAACCATGAGCGACGTCTCGAAACTCGCGGGCGTCTCCAAGATGACGGTCTCACGGGTGCTGGCCGATCCGGCGCTGGTGTCTGAAGACACGCGCCAGAAGGTGATGAAGGCCATCGAGAAGCTTGGCTATGTGCCAGACCGGATCGCCGGTTCGCTGTCTTCCCGGCGCACCAATTTCATCACCGCCATTTTGCCGACGCTCACCAACTCCAACTTCGCCGACAGCGCGCAGGGGCTCGCCAATGCGCTGCGCGCCGCCGATTATCAATTGCTGATCGGCTACACGATGTACGACCTTCTGGAAGAGGAGCGCGTCATCCGCACCATGATGGAGCGCCGCCCGGATGCCATTGTCGTTGCTGGCACTGTCCATACCAAGATGGCGAGCGAAGTTCTGATGCGGGCCGGCATTCCGATTGTGGAGATATGGGACGTGCCCGAACATCCGATCGATCACGCGGTTGGCTTTTCCAACTACGAAGTGGGAAGAACAGCCGCCAAACATCTGATATCGCTTGGCTTTACGAAAATTGGCGCACTTGGCTCAAGGGCCGATGGCGATGTGAAGGACTGGCGTGGAGAAAGCCGCCTTCTCGGCTTTTCCGCAGCGCTGCGCGAAGCCGGCATTTCCGACGATCTCATCATCCGCGAAGGCAGCGCGCCGGTTTCCTACGACCATGGCGCAAAGACGCTCGGTTCCCTGCTGGCGAAGGCACCCGACGTCGAGGCCATCTTCGCGGTCTCCGATATCTCGGCCGTCGGCGCGCTGATGGAATGTCACCGAAGGGGCATTCATGTGCCTGACCGGATTTCCATCCTCGGCTTCGGCGATTTCGATATCGGCCGGCAATGTTATCCGGCAATCTCGACCATCCGCGTCGACGCCCAGATGATCGGACGTAAAGCGGGCGAATTGCTGCTTTCGATATTGGAGCCGGAAAAGGATGCTGTTGTGCCTGAAGGGGCGCGGGTGGACGTCGGTTTCGAGCTGATCGTGCGGGAGACGACGAAGCGGCTGGGTGGTTGATCCATTCTCTTCCCTTATTCCTGTGCTTGCCACAGGAATCCAGCCGACGTGCGTCTCCGCGGCGAGAGATTTCTTCCAGCCCAAGGACTTGGGCTGGCTGGATCCCTGTGACAAGCACAGGGATGAGGGAGAAGAGACGTGTTCTCTCTACCGCGCACCCCACGTATCCGTCAGCCGATACCCCTCCGGCCATGGATCCGACGGATCGAGCATGTGCTGGTGGATACCCGTGATCCAGCCGCGGCCGGAAATTTCCGGCAGGATGGCCGGGCGGTCACCCACCGTTGTGGTTCCCAGAATGCGACCGGTGAAGGTGGAGCCGATCAGCGACACGGCCGTTAGCGTTTCGCCTTCCTTCATTTCACCGCGTGCATGCAGCACAGCCATGCGGGCCGAAAGCGCCGTGCCGGTCGGCGAGCGATCAACCTTGCCTGGCTGGATAGCGACGGCCGCCCCTGCCCTGAGGCCTTCCGCCGTACGCTCCACCTTGCCGGCGAAGAGGCAGAAGGAAAAATGCCGCCAATCCGGGTTTTCGGGATGGTCGAAACCCAAAGCCTTGTTGGCGGCATTGGTGATGCGCACGCCGAGACGGGCAATCTCATGCGCCTCTTCCGGCTTCAGGCTGAACCCCATCGCTTCGGCATCAACGATAACAAAGCTGTCGCCGCCATAGGCGGTATCGACCTTGAGTTTGCCGAGGCCTTCGACCTCGAGTTCGGCATCGAGCTTGGCGGCGAAGCTCGGCAAGTTCTGCACGAAAATGCGCTCGGCCTTGCCGTTACGGCATTCCGCGCGCACCTTCACCAGCCCGCCCGGTGCTTCCAGCAGCATATGGGTTTCCGGCTCCTGCATCGGCACGATACCGCCATCCAGAAGCACGGTGGAAACGCAGATGGAGTTGGAGCCGGACATGGGCGGCGTGTCTTCCGGCTCCATGATGATGAAGGCGGCATCCGCGTCAGGATGTTTCGGCGGCACCAGCAGGTTGACGTGGCGGAAGACGCCGCCGCGCGGTTCGTTGAGCACGAAATTGCGCAGCGTCTCGTCGCGAGCGATGAAACGGCTCTGCTCCCAGATCGTCTCCCCCGGCGGCGGCTTCACCCCGCCGACGATCACATCCCCCACTTCACCTTCCGCATGGGCGGAAATCACATGAACGGTCTTGATACTGCGCATTCAGTTCTCCTCAGGAAAGCCAGACAGGAAGGCGGGATACGGCACGGCCGGTCAGCGCGCTTTCAACGCAGTCGGCAAGACTGCCGAAGCGCACCGCGCGACCGCTGAGGCCCGGACCGTAATGGGCGTATTTGCCGGAATTGGTCATCAGCGCGCGCGTCTTCGTCGGGAAGACCGGCTCGGAAATCGAACACCAGCAGAGATCCGGCAGCACCTGCACGCCGCTGTCCTTCAAGCTCTGCAGCGTGCCGTCCTTGCCGGCCGCATCGATGACCTGCTGGCCGGCGGTAACGATGACGGCAACATCTGCACGACGTTTGCGGCCGGCGAAAACGGCGGCAAGGGCGCGGCACTCCTCCAGCGAGGCGTGCGGACTGCCGATGGCAACAAGCTGCACCTCCTCCGGCCCATCGTTCAGGAGCGACCAGGCGGCGGCCATATCCTGAAGCGAAATGGTGACGGTTTCCGCGGTTTCGAGCGGCGCAAGCCCGGCTTCCGGCGTCGCGCCCTCGATATGCAGCATCGGCGAGGCAGAGGTGGTGCCGAAGGCGGCGCAGAGTGCTTTCAGATCGTCCCGCGACGGCTTTGCGGCGCCAAGGCCGCGCAACAGGGGAATGCAATCCGGTGCAGCCTTGCCGGCAAGATAACCGACGAGCGGCCAGAAGGCGTCATCAATGCCGGCTGGCAGGGCCACGTCAACGATGCGCTGCGGCCGCCGGTTTTCTTCGATATACACGCCTGAAAGCGGCGCCCTGCCCGTCATCGCAATGCAAAGATCGAGAAAGTCAGGATGTTTGGCGGTGCGGGCGCCGAGCACCGTATTGGCGAAGATCACCGCATTTGATTCGGCCCAGGCAATCGATTCGCCGGCACTTGGAGCACTATCCAGCAGGTAAGGCGAACAGGTGAAGGTGGGCTTGCATCCCATGCGCACATAGGCATCCGCCAGTCTTGCAGCGGGATCGCCGAAATCCTCCGGCACGCCCTGTGCGCGCCAGTTGGCCTTGTCCACGGAAATGGCGTTCATGGTCGAAGGAGCCCGCACCTTGCCGCCCATGTCGGCCATTTTTTCCGCAAAGGTAAGGTTGGCGGGGCTGGCATAGATGCAGCCGTCGATATGGCCCTGGGTGACATCAACAAGCGCGGAAGCCCCCTGCTGGGCGGCCATGGCGACGATGATGCGCATGGCCTGACGCACCGCAATGCCATCACGCCCCACAAGCATCGCCCGGTCGTCGTCATTGAGGTCGAGATGTGCCGTCGCCGGCGGGGCGATGGCAAGCGAGACGCCGTCGGCCTTGATGGTATTTTGATCGATGCTGACATGGGCAGCCCGGGAAAAGCGGGAGAAAGTTTCGGCATCGAGGCGGATGACCGGCAATGCCTTGTCGAACATTTCCGCCGCGACAAGCGCACCCAGCGTCAGAACGTCCTCGGCCTCGCAGAAAACCAGTGCCGAAGGCGCACGGCCGGTGAGGATGAGATCGAGCAACACACCCGAGCCGGTGCAGGAGCCGCGGCTGGTCGGCATGAACAGCACGCCGCCGGTGAGACAGATTCCGTGCAGCGGATGATGCACGTCGATCACCTTGCCGGTGGCGGGATCGACCCCACCCCAGAAGCTCAGCGCCTCTGTCGTTGCGATGACCTTGCCTTCGGCGGCACCGGCCAGAATGCTGCGCGCCTCGGGAGCGGCTGTGGTTGAAACGGCAGAAGACATCGAAAATCTCCCTGAAGCATTTCCGGTAAAAGTGCGCAGTGGTTACGCCCGGAAAATGCGTGAAAAAAAGCTAGAGAATTTTTGCGTTTCGGAGAAAAGCCAGAATTCTCTAGAAACGTTGCGGCGAAAATGCCCTTGTATCGATGGCGGGTTTTTGCCCCGTCAGAAGATCGGCGACGATGCGGGCCGTACCCGCCGACTGCGTCAGCCCCAGATGCCCGTGGCCGAAAGCATAGACCACCCTTGCCGTATGCCGCGCTTGCCCGATGGCCGGCAGGCTGTCCGGGAGCGACGGGCGAAAACCCATCCACTGCTTTCCGCCCTCGGTTTTGAGGCCCGGCAGGAAGGCTTTCGCCTTAGCCAGAAGCGCCTCGGACCGGGCGAAATTGGCCGGAAGCTCCAGCCCGCCCAGTTCCACCGCGCCACCGACGCGGATACCAGACGAGAGGCGGGTAACGACGAACCCGTGGCCGCCGAAGGTGACCTGCGTGCGCAGATCAAAAGCGCCTGCTGGCAGGGTAGTATTATAACCCCGTTCCGTTTCCAGCGGAATTTTTTCGCCAAGCGAACGGGCGATGCGGTGCGAGAAGGCACCCGCCGCCAGCACCACCTTACCGGCCTTGCGGGTGCGGCCATCATGGCTCACCACCTCGACGCCGTCTTCCAGCGGTCTGAGCGAAGCCACATCCAGGCATTCGATACGGCCGCCAATGGTGCGGAAATGGTCGGCCAGCGCCAGCGTATAGAACTTGGGATCGGCGATCGAGAACCAGCCGGGCGTGAATGTGCCGCAGGTAAAGCGCGGTGCGATTCCGGGTTGAATTTCGGACATCTGCTCGGTGTTCAGATGCCGGAACTCGATGCCGTGGCGTTCGCGCGCTTTCCAGCCGGCGAGCGAGCTTTCGAATTCCGCCTCGCTTTCATAGACCTGAAGGTTGCCCTCCTTGCGCAGCATGGCAATGGTGTCGGTCTTTCTGAGGAACGGCTCGAGCTCGGCCCTGGAAAGATCCATCATTGCTGTCTGCGCGGCTGTGGAATGCTCGACCTTCGATGCGGCGCAGGCCCGCCAGAAGCGGAACATCCATGGCGCGATCTTCAGCGCATAGGCTGGCGGCACGCTAAGCGGCCCAAGCGGATCGAGAAGCCACTTCGGCGCCTTCCAGAGAATGCCGGGGGATGCAAGCGGCAGGATATCGGTAAAGGCGAAGGCCCCGGCATTGCCGGCAGAAGCGCCCGCCGCCGGTCCCTCGCGGTCGATGACCGTGACTGAAAGACCGCGGCCCTGCGCGGCAATTGCCGCCGAGAGACCGACGACGCCCGCCCCTATGACAATGACATCATGTGCAGGCATTATCGAACGCTCGCCAGGAACTTCTGCGTTTCTGGATGCTGCGGCGCGCCGAACAACTGGTCGGGCGTGCCGATTTCCGCCATCACGCCCTGATGGAAGAAGGCGACGCGGTTCGAGACATCGCGGGCGAAGGCCATTTCATGGGTGACGCAGATCATCGTCATGCCTTCGTCTGCCAGCATCTTCAGCGTATCGAGCACTTCGCCCACCAGCATCGGATCAAGCGCAGAGGTGACTTCGTCAAACAGCATATATTCCGGCGACATGGCAAGCGCGCGGGCAATCGCCATACGCTGCTGCTGGCCGCCCGACATGCGGTTCGGATAGACCTTCAGCTTTTCGGCAAGACCGACATGGGTCAGTTGCTTGACCGCGATTTCCTCGGCCTTTTCTTTCGAGATGCCAAGAACCTTGCGTGGCGCCAGCATGACGTTTTCCAGCACCGTCAGATGTGGAAACGCGTTCCATTGCTGGAAGACAATGCCGACCTTGCGGCGCAGCTTGTTGAGGTCGGTCGATTTGGCATGCACTTCCGTGCCGTCGATGGCGATCTTGCCGCTGTCGATCGGCTCGAGACCGTTGATGCAGGTCAGCAGCGTCGACTTGCCGGAACCGGAGCCGCCGATGATGGTGACGACCTCACCCTTGTTGACGGTGAGGTTGATCCCTTTCAGAACCTCCAGCGGGCCGAAGGATTTGCGGACGTTTTCGATCTCAATCATTGGGGGACCACCGTCTTTCGAGATACCCGCCGAAACGGGCGATGGGGAAGCTGATAAGGAAATAGATGGCGCCGCAGATCATCAGGATGGTCAGCGGTTCCTGCAGGCGGGTCACGAGGATCTGCGAGGCGCGCAGGAGCTCGATGAGGCCGAGCCACAGCACCAGCGCCGAATCCTTCATGACACCGAGCGTCAGCCCGATCCAAGACGGCAGGGACACACGCGTGGCAAGCGGCAACACGATGTAGCGCATATCCTGCGACCAGGTCATGCCGAGCGACCGGCAGGCGCGGCGCGTATTGGACGGCACGGCACCGATGCCGCCGCGCACGATCTCGGTGCAATAGGCTGCCGTATAAAGCGACAGCACGACGCAGGAGGTGGTGAATGGCGGCCAGCCGAGCTTGGCGATCGACTGGAAGGCATTGCCGAGCACCAGTTGGATGAGCAGCGGCACCGAGCGGAAAATATCCAGAACGAAGGTCAGCGGCAGCGACCAGTAAGGGCCGAACTGGAAACGGATGATACCGAAGATGATCCCCATGATGGTGCCTGCCGTGACAGCGACGGCGGTGACAGCAAGCGTCATGCCGGCACCCTTGGCCAGGAAGGCGAGATCACTCCAGGTGAGAGCGGTTTCAAACATGGCTCACCTCTCTCAGTAACGGAACAGACGTGCAGCCAGCAATCTGGCAGCAAGCGTGACGATCTTGGCGATCACATAATAGATGACCGCAGCGAGCGCGAAGAACTCGAAGGTACGGAAAGAACGCGCATTGAGCGCCTGCGTGACGCCGGCGAGATCCGTATTCATGCCGACCGTGACACCAAGCGAGGTCATCAGGATCGCCCAGACCATCTGGTTGGTGGCCGGCAGGAAGGCGACACGCAGCATCTGCGGCATGATGATCAGCCGGAAGGTCTGCATCGAGGTCATGCCGAGCGAACGGCCCGACCGCGTCTGCGTATCCGGGATGGCTTTCAGCGCGCCACGGAAGTTTTCCGCGAGATAACCGGCATTGTTAAACGCGATGCCGACAAGAAGTGCTGTATAGGGGCTTAAGTGAATGCCGAAATTGCCAAGCCCGAAATGAGCCATGTAAATCTGGAACAGCGCCGGCGTGTTGCGGGCGATTTCGACCCAGACGGCGGCGAAAGCGCCGAGAACGCGGTTTCCGGAGAGCCTGAACAAAGTCAGCAGGATGGCGAAGGAAAGACCGATCACCATTGACAGAATGGCGATCTGCAGAGTCACCACCGCACCGTCCAGAAGCTGCGGCAAAGCCTTCAGCGCCTGATTCCAGTGGAATGTATAATTGAACATGAAGCGCCCGCCTTTTCAGAAACGATCAACGGCGCGATCATTTTTGACCGCGCCGTTTACGAAAAGTCCTGATCAGCGATAAACGCCGTTGACGGTGAGCGAGGGAACCTCGCCGCCAACCCATTTCTTGTAGAGTTCGGCGTAACGGCCGGTACGAACCTGCTGGTTGATGAAGAGGTTCAGGTAGTTGATGAAGCCATATTCATCGCGGTTGGTGAACAGCGACACGTAGTCGATGTCATAAGGTGCCTTGCCGACGACGGAGACGCCTGCGAACTTGCCGCTCTTGACGGTAGACTGCGCAACGGTGGAGGTGGAGACCGTGGCGTCGATCTGACCCTGGCTAAGCGCGAGGAACACGTCAGCCTGGGTCTGGTAAGGACGGAATTCACCCACGCCCCATTCCTTGACCGTCTTCTCGAGAGCGATCGCTTCGAAGGTGCCGGCGGTTGCGCCAACCGTCTTGCCCTTCATGTCTTCGAAGGACTTGATGCCGGACTTGTCGTTGGCGGTGACAGCCATTTCGAAGGCAAAATAAGGCACGGTCATGCCCACCGTCTTGGCGCGCTCCAGCGTGTCGGAGGTCGACGCAACGCCGACATCGACGCGGCCGGACATCAGCGCCGGAATACGCTCGGGGAACGGGGTCTCGACGATTTCAGCCGTGACGCCAAGCACCTTGGCCAGATCGTTGCAATAATCGACATCGAAGCCAACAGGGTTGTTGGCGTCATCACGCGCGCCCATCGGCGGGAAATCGAGCACGACGGCGCAACGCAGCGTGCCGGACGAAATGATGTCGTCAAGTTTGTCGGCCTTGGCCGGCGTAAGAGAGAAAGTGGCGGCCAGGAGGCCGGCGACGATGACCGATTTTTTCATTGTTGATTTGCTCCCATCAATTGGTCTGCCGTTGAAGGCGCGATCACTATTTCCCCATGGCAGCGATAAATCAATATAAAAATACAATGAGTATACAAAAAGAATTTTTTGCGTGTGCGAACGAATGAGATTGGTTGAGCGGCCTGAATGGAAAAAACCGCGTAAGCACGGTGTCGCGGCCTATAGATATATCCACCCTTTCCGGCTGACGCCGATTTGCACGTGCTGGCGCCACGACGTGAAAAGACAGATTGCATTAGCCTCGCCTTTGTATACTTTATGTATTCAAAATGTGCGAGCCAGTATCGGAGAACTATGATGAGCGACACGACCACCTTGACCATTGAGGCACTTTTCCAGCGGGTCGAGTCGATTTTTTTGAGGGCTGGGCTGAATGCTGTGCAGTCGGGCGCGTTGGCGCGCGTCATCACCGCCGGCGAACGAGATGCTTGCAAATCGCATGGGATCTACCGCATTGAAGGCGCACTTCGCACCGTCAAGGCGGCCAAGGTGAAGCCCGATGCGATACCGGAAGTGGCGGAAGACGACGGCACGGCTATCGTGAAGGTCAATGCCATGGGCGGTTTCGCCAACCCCGCCTTCGAGCTTGGCCTGCCGGCTCTGGCCGAGCGCGCGAAACGCCTGGGCCTCGCGGCACTCGTCATCAACGACTGCACACATTTTTCGGCACTTTGGCCCGAGGTCGAGGGACTGACCTCGAACGGACTGGCCGGATTGGTGATGTGCCCGAGCTATTCCACCGTCGCACCCACAGGCGGAACCAAGCCGCTGCTCGGCACCAATCCTTTTGCCTTCGGCTGGCCGCGCAAGGACACGTCGCCGTACGTCTTTGATTTCGCGACATCCGTTGCCGCCCGCGGCGAGATAGAACTGCACCGGCGCGCGAGAAAATCCTTGCCGGAAGGATGGGCGGTGGATGCCGATGGCAATCCGACCACCGACCCGGAGGCAGCGCTTGCCGGTGCCATGCTTCCTTTTGGCGGCCACAAGGGTTCGGCCATCGGCACCATGATCGAGCTTCTCGCCGGCATCATGATCGGCGATCTCACCAGCCCCGAAGTGCTCGATTATCTCGGCACCACGACGCTTGCGCCTTTCCACGGCGAATTGATCGTTGCATTCTCCCCGGAAGCCTTCGCCAAGGGGCGTCCTGGTGATCCCTTCCAGCGCGCCGAAGTGCTGTTCGAGGCCATCATCGGCCAGGGCGCCCGCTTGCCCTCCGGCCGCCGCTTTGCCGCCCGCGCCAAATCCGAGAGCGAAGGCATTACTCTCACGGCCGCCGAAATGGCCGGACTCGATCGGTTGCTGGAGAAGGGACTGGACGCGGTCTCCTGACCGCGTTGAGGATCGGAAATGAAAAAGGCCCGCAAATGCGGGCCTTTTATTTTATCACTGTGATGACTCAGGCAGCCTTGCAGGTCTGCACCGCGCCCGGAAGCTTGCTCCAGTCGGCGTACCAGCTGTTGAACAGCTTGAACTGCGCTTCGACATAACCGCGCTGGCTGTCCGTCAGGGCATCGGTTTCGTTGAAGTGCAGCGTGTATTCCTTGTCGCCCTTCAGCACCATCATGTACTTGAAATAGAGAACCAGATCCGGGCCTTCATCGAAGGAGGAGAGCACGGCAAGCGCCTGCTCCAGTTCCAGCGCGCGGGCGCGGGCATCCGCATCACCCTTGGCCGCAGCCTGCGACAGCTTGCAGAGATGAATGACTTCCTTGGGTAGAACATTGCCAATGCCGGTGATGGCGCCGGTTGCACCACAATTGACGAAGCCATGCACAACGGCGGTATCGACGCCGATCATCAGGGTTACTTCATCATCACGGCTGGTGATGTTTTCAGCGGCATAACGCATATCGGCCGGGCCGCCGAATTCCTTGAAGCCGACGAGGTTCTTGTGTTCGGCGCGCAGCGCGAAGAACAGATCGGCGCGGGTCGCGAAACCGTAATAGGGGCTGTTGTAGATGACAGCCGGAATTTCAGGAGCGGCAGAGAGAATGGCCTTGAAGTGAGCCTTCTGGGCGGCGATGACCGAACCGCGCGACAGAACGCGCGGAATAACCATCAGGCCCTTGGCGCCAACCTTCTGGGCATGGACAGCGTGCGCTACGGCAGATGCCGTGTTGACCGCGCCAGTGCCGACGATAACAGGAATGCCGGCCTTGACCAGGCGCTCCACGCCTTCCATGCGCTGCTCGTCCGTCAGGAGCGGCCAGTCGCCCATCGAACCGCAATAAACAACGGCGGACATGCCGTCGGCGATCAGTTCCTTGCCCTTGCGGACAAGCGCATCGAAATCAGGGGTGCGGTCTTGTCTGCACGGGGTCATCAAGGCGGGGATTACGCCGGAAAAAATGCTGGCCGTCATTATGAGCTCCTAAGGCATATGGTTCTCAGGAATGGACGCAGCTCCGCGCCACCCTTTCGATAAGGACATTACTATCTTGTATTTTATTTGTCGACAAGAAATCGACAAGCTACAGACTTATTTCCAGACGCTCGTTCCGCACCAGCAATTTCTGCACCTGCCGCACGATCTGTTCGGCATGTTCGCGCGCCAGCTTTTCCGAAAGAGCGATATCGCGCGTGGCAATGGCCGCGATCATCGCCTCATGATCATCGACGAAACGCCGCGGCAGGCGATCCTCGTAAGACTGGTAATAAAGCCGCAGAATGCGGCGCCCCTCGTCCAGAAGACGCTTGAACAGGCTGGTGAAATAGGGGTTGCGGCCGGCCTCGGCGATGGCAAGGTGAAGGGCGGCGTTGGTGGAGATCATCGCCAGCGCATTCTGCTCTTCCACCGCGACGGCAAATTCCGCATTGTGCGCCCGGATGCCGGCCAGATCTTCCGGACGGTGATATTGTGCGGCGAGCTGCGTGGTGACCCGGTACATCAGCACCAGCGCATCGAAATAGGTGTGCATATTGAGGAAATCGATATTCGACACCATGGTCGAACGGTTCGGCAGCGTATCGATCAGCCCCTCACCCGAAAGCCTGACCAGCGCTTCACGGATCGGCGTGCGCGACATCTTGAACCGTTCGGCAAGCTGCACCTCATCGATCGGGCTGCCCGGCGGCAGCACCAGATCGAGAATCTCGTCGCGCAGCAGATCATAGACCATCTTCACGCCGGAGCCGCGCTTGCGCTCGGCAGAAGCAATTACATCCGTCATCACCAAATCCCTCTTGTCGACATAAAGAGTACTATTATATTTTTTCGTTATCAACGCCGCGCGGCCGCTTCGCTTTCTCGAATGGCGGAATAATTGTTCAAGAACAACCAAAAAGCCGTCGCGGAAATTACCCGCGGCGGCTTTTAATCGTTCGGTTTGTGGCGTGGGCGCCGGGAGGTTCGATTTATCCCAAGAAAGAGGAGCAGGCCTCTTGTTCTGCTCCCCGGCGGGAGAAGAATGTATCGCACCGTCATTCTTCCCATAGTTCCGTGACGCTGCGAAAGCGCCCTTAGTTACGCAAGCCGGTGGCCACGACGGAAATCTTGAACGCGCCATCGAGCGTGGGGTCGAAGGAAGCGCCCATCACCACGTCGGTCTCTTCGCTCACCGCTTCGCGCACCAGCGTCATCGCCTCGTCGATTTCATAAAGCGTCAGATCGTTACCACCCGAGATGGCCACCAGCGCGCCACGCGCCTCCTTCAGCGAGGGTTCGCCCAGCAGCGGATTGGCGATGGCTGCCGCGGCCGCTTCCGAAGCGCGTTTCGGACCCTTGGCCTGCGCAGTGCCCATAAGCGCGCGTCCGCCATTCTTCATGACATAACGCACATCGGCAAAATCGAGATTGACGAGACCTTCGCGCAGGATGAGATCGGTGATGCACCGCACGCCAAGCGACAGAACCTTGTCGGCAGTCTTCAACGCATTTTCGAAGGTGGTGCCGGCATCGGCGATACGCAGCAGGTTCTGGTTGGGAATGACGATGACGGTATCTGCCGTGTTGAGCAGGTTGGCAAAGCCATATTCGGCCGCCCGCATACGCCGCGCGCCCTCGAAGCTGAACGGGAGTGTGACGACGCCGACGGTGAGGATGTTCTTCGCGCGGCAGGCCTCGGCAATGACGGGAGCAGCACCCGTGCCCGTGCCGCCGCCCATGCCGGCAGTGATAAAGCACATGTCGTAGCCGCTCAGGTGATCCATGATCTCATCGAGGGAATCGATCGCCGCCTGACGGCCGACCTCGGGATCGGCGCCTGCGCCGAGGCCGCCGGTCAGTTCGGAGCTCAATTGCACGAGCCGCGGTGCATTGGTTTTCTTCAGCGCCTGCGCATCCGTGTTGGCAGCGATGAAATCCACACCGCTAATGCCCTCGGCAATCATGTTGTTGATCGCATTGCCGCCACCGCCACCGACGCCGACGACGGCGATATTGGGCGTGTTGCGGGCAATGGTGGCGCGCGGAGACTGGGTCATCGTCTTATTCTCTTTCTAAACTCATAGGGTCCGGCGCCGTTTTGACCGCGGCACGCGAATGATCGGCAAGGCCCCGGCGCCTCTGCCCCGACAGGAGAAGAGGGCCGTAACGCTTTGAATTTTCATGCCAGCCTATTGCGCCAAAATGGCGAATAGCAGGCGTTCCAGGGGGCGAAAGATGCTCCACGGTGACGTTCTCCGACCCCTTACCCGGATGAAAACCGAACCGAATCAACTGCTTCGCTATAGAGTGGTCATAGCCGAAAAGGCACGTCGTTTACACTCCATTCACTATGTTTATCTCACTTTGGAACGAGTTACGGCCCAAGGTGTTTGCTAGCCAACAGCGCTCTGGGGCGCATAGAACGGAGACAGGCATATGTTGGCAGACGTATTGCAAAAAGAAACGGGTT
Organism: Agrobacterium fabrum str. C58; assembly: GCF_000092025.1. Taxonomy (NCBI): domain Bacteria; kingdom Pseudomonadati; phylum Pseudomonadota; class Alphaproteobacteria; order Hyphomicrobiales; family Rhizobiaceae; genus Agrobacterium; species Agrobacterium fabrum. Next base: position 1,832,051 of record NC_003063.2, on the reverse strand, counting down.
ACAGCACGCAGCAGCCGCGTGTCCTGATCGTTGAAGACGAGTTTCTGATCGCCATGGATATCGAAGATTCGATCATGCAGGCGGAAGAAGAGGCCAACGTCATCGGTATCGCCAACCGGCTGGATCAGGCCGTAGCGCTCGGCAGCCGTGCCGATATCGCCTTCGTCGACGTCAATCTTGCAGATGGACAGACCGGACCGGAGATCGGAAGGCGGCTCTCGGAAGATCATGGCGTCGTGGTGATCTTCATGACGGCAAACCCTGAAGTCGTCGTCAATCTCGGTATCGGCGCCGGCGTGATCGCCAAGCCAGTACCGCAGGACGCAGTCGAACAATGCCTTTCCTACGCGCTCGCCAAACGCGCCGGCACCCGCGCCGTAACGCCCATCGGCATGATGGCTTTCGACTGAGCGATTTCCTGAAAACGAAAGAAAATACCCCAAAACAAAAAAGCCTGCCGCGGGAGGAGGTGCGGCAGGCTTTCTGAAAAGATGAACAGCGATATGGGAGGAGGAAAACCGCTGTCCCCGGGGCAATCCTTTGGGAGGAGGAGTAGGATCACCCGCATTACCGAAAGGATGTGGGAGGAGGTACATCCGTTTCGATGATTGGAAGATAGCATTTTTCTGCGCATTTCACAGGCACAAGGTTGCAGCACAGATATGCGCTATATGCATGGCAATTTTCGCACTCCAAAAATACGGCGCGCTATTCGCCGAAGATTGCGTGATCCTGATCGCGAGAGGCGCCAAGCCCTTTGCCTGTGGCAGGACAAACCGCGCGCGTAATGAACCGCATCGCCAAGCAGGAGAGCCATGGAACAAAGGGCTCCAAAAACAAAAACGCCCGCGAAGCGGGCGTTGAAGTATTTATAAGTGGCGATATCGCCTGCATTTACTTGCCGACGGCGGCGCGGGCAACGCTGGTGATCTGGCTGCGATCAATACCGAGATCGTGCAGTTCACGGGCGCTCATGCGGCCCAGCTCGTTGATGGTCTGACGATATTTGCGCCAATTGTTGAAGCTGCGTGTTACGTTCATGACATGACCCTTTCTGAGGTTTAGGTGACGTCAGCAACGTTTTCGTTCCGGCGTCCTTTGATGCCCTCTATATGCGCTTTATCATGCCCAATGAACAGGCAGAATAAGGCAATCCACCCATGCGCTGTGTGCAATGGTTCCAATTTACCTTTTCCAGGAAAATGAGTGACCGCTGAAAATTCAGCCACATGGACGGCGTGGCTACACGGCCCGCGCCTTAAAACTTGTAGCGCAGGCCGAAAACGTTAGCGTTCGTCGCGCCCTTCATATTGCCCAATGTCTTGCCACCGCCGGAGCGGTGGTGAAGGCGCCAGAAGAATTCCGTCGAGGAATCTTCGCTGAAGGAGACGTTGATTTCCGGCCCCAGATAAAACAGGACGTTGGCATTGCCATCATCCTTGATTTCCTGCTCGCGTTCGCGACCCCGCTGTGCGTCCGTGACGAGGCTAAGGCCGGCGGTGAAGCTCGGCGTGATAAACAGCCGCTCGCCGAGCCTGATCTGCTCATAACGCGCGACCGGGCCTGCCCACACCTCACCGGTAAAACCCTTGCCGAACCTTGCGGCAATGCCGATTTCGCCGCCCAGCTTCACATTGCCGAGACGATAGGGATAGAACTGGTAACCGCCGCCCAGAATGGCATTCTTTTCATATTCCACGGGAATGAGGGCAGCGCTTTTCAACATGTCTTCTTTCGTCAACACACCGCCGAAACCGAATATCGCCTCGCTTGTCTCCGAAGCCATATCCTCCGATGCGAAAGACGGTGTCGCGGCCAGTGCGATCATGGCCGCCAGCGACAGACGTGCTGCGATATTCATTTGCTACTCCTGAACAAAGCCCTCTTTTACCCAGCCGTCTCATAGGCATATTCCCCGAAGGCGAACATACCGTTACCGAACACAATTAATTCAACTCGTCCGGAAATGCTTGAAAATGGGCGCTCTTCCGTCGTTCAGCGCAGAAACCGCCGGAAGCGGCGAAGCGCAAAAATGAAGAGCGCCGAGCCGATGGCGAGCAGCGCCAGCAATTGCGGCCAGACCACATCCAGCCCCCCCCCCCTGAAAAGCACCGATTGCGCCAGAATGACAAAATGCGTGTTGGGTGCGAGCAGCATGATGTACTGGATGATATCAGGCATGCTTTCGCGCGGCGTCATGGCGCCGGACAGCACTTGCAACGGCAAGAGGAACAGTATCAGCAGCATGCCGAATTGCGGCATGGAACCTGCCACTGTCGCGAGGAAAATACCCATCGAGGTCATCGCAAAAAGCTGCAACGCCGTTCCAAGCAGGAAAAGGGAAAGCGAGCCTTCGATGGGGATGGCGAGCAGCCCCTTAACGACAACGAAAAGGGAAAATGCCGAGGCCACCAGCACGACAAGACCCATGGACCAGACCTTGCTGAGCATGATTTCCAGCGGCGTGACCGGCATGACCAGCAGATGCTCGACCGTGCCATGTTCGCGCTCACGAATGAGCGCCGCCCCCGTCAGCACGATCGACAGCATGGTGATGGCGGTGATGATATTGTTGATCGAGCCGAACCAGGATTTGTCCAGTTCTGGGTTGAAACGAGAACGTAGCGTCAGATCGACTGGCACCGTCGTCGCGCCGCGATAGCGGTTGACATATTCCTGAACTTCGCTCGTCACGATGTTCTGCACATAACCACCGCCGCTGAAGGCCTGGCTCATGCGGGTGGCATCGATATTGAGCTGGATGGCAGGCTGCTGCCCGGCCATAAGCCGACGCTGGAAATCCGGCGGGATGTTGAGCGCGAAGGTGTCGAGCCCGGCATCCATGCGCTTGTCCATCTCAGCAATGGAAATCTGCTTTGGCGGCGCGAAATAGGGCGGATAAAACGCTGTGCTGATGCGGCCGGAAAGCGGCGACTGATCCTCGTCCACGATTGCGATGGCGGCATTGTTCAGGGTTTCGGGCAACGCGCTGGAGCCGGTGTAGATCTGCAGCGTGAAGGCGTAAACGATCAAGAGCAGCAGCATGCCATCACGCGCAAGCCCGCGCAGTTCCTTGATACCGAGCTGGAAGATATTGGACGAAAACAACCTCATGACGCCTGTTTCCTCAAAAGAGCAGCACCGGCGATGAGCAGCAGCGGAATGGCAATGAGAAGCGGCAGGAAAGAACCGGAAAGACCGGCGAAATCCAGCCCCTTGGAAAAGGTGCCGCGTGAAATAGTCATGAAATAGGTGGCGGGATAGATGTTACCGATAAAGGCCCCCGCCCCCTGCAGCGACGAAACGGGATCGATCATGCCCGAATATTGTGTGGCCGGAATGAGCGTCAGCAAGGCCGTGCCGAAGATCGCCGCGATCTGGCTCTTCATAAAGGAAGACATGACGAGACCGATGGACGTGGCGATGATGACGAAGAGCAAAGCTCCCGTCGCGTAAGCGAGATAACTGCCGGTAAACGGCACCTGGAAGATGAATATCGCAAATGCGGTCAGCAGCAGGAAATTGAGCATTCCGAGCGCCACATAGGGAAGCTGTTTTCCTATCAGGAATTCCAGCCGCGTGGTCGGCGTCACGTAGAGGTTGACGATGGAGCCAAGCTCTTTTTCCCGGACGACGCTGAGGGCCGCCAGCATGGCAGGAATGAGCATCAGCAGCAGCGGAATGACCGCCGGGACCATGGCGACGAGGCTTTTGACATCGGGATTGTAACGATAGCGCGTTTCGATGCTGAAACTACTTTGCGTCGCTGCATTGCCATAGATTTCGCTCGCCTTGCGCGCCAGCCATGTCTGGTGCATTCCCTGCACGTAACCGCGCACGGTTTCTGCCCGCTGCGGCATGGCGCCGTCGATCCAGGCGCCGACCTCCACCGTCTTGCCGCGCAGGACATCGCGGCCGAAACCGGGTGGAATTTCGATGGCGAGGCTGAGTTCCCCGTCGCGCATTCGCCGGTCCATATCGGCATAGTCGCGGATCGGCTCTTTCTCGATGAAATAACGGGAACCGGCTATGTCGAGCACGTAATCGCGGCTGATGGTGGAATCGTCACGGTCCAGTACCGCGAAGGACAGGTCCTCAACATCGAGATTGATGCCGTAACCGATCACGAACATCAGGATGACGCTGCCGAGAACCGCCAATGTGCCGCGAATGGGATCTCGCTGCAGTTCCAGCGCCTCTCGGCGGGTATAGCTGAACATGCGCCGGACATCGAAAAACCGTTTGCGGGCAGGTGTTGCGTGTTGGGTCGGAACCACCTCCGTTGCCGGAGCGGGCGCTATTGCAGGCTCCGCCTTTTTGACACCCGAGGCATCCTCGAGATAGGCGACAAAAGCCTCTTCCAGCGTTTCGGCATTACGGCTTTTGGTAATCGCGTCAGGCGTATCGCTGATCAGCACCTTGCCGGCATGCATCAACGAAATCCGGTCGCAACGCTCCGCCTCATTCATGAAATGGGTGGAGATGAAGATGGTGACATTGTCGTTGCGGGAGAGATCAGCGAGGATTTGCCAGAAGCCGTCGCGCGCCACCGGGTCGACACCCGAAGTCGGCTCATCGAGGATAAGAATGTCGGGCGAATGGATCATCGCCACCGCAAGCGACAGTCTTTGCCGGATGCCAAGCGGCAGGTCGTCCGGCAGCGTATCCATGACGGTGCCGAGATCAAAGCGCTCCGCCATCTCGGCGATGCGCGGCTGAATGGTCGCTTCCGGCAGCTTGAACAGCCGCGCGTGAAGATCGAGGTTCTGTCGTACCGTGAGTTCGGAATAGAGCGAAAAGGCCTGGCTCATGTAACCGACGCGGTGGCGGATCGCCATGTCGCTGGCATCCACCTTGTGGCCGAAAAGCTTCGCCTCGCCTTCACTGGCAGCCAGAAGCCCGGTCAGCATCTTCATGGTGGTGGATTTTCCGCAGCCATTAGAGCCGAGAAAGCCGAAAATCTCGCCGCGCGGGATTTTGAAGCTGACATTGTCGACGGCGGTGAAATCACCGAAGCGCATACTGAGATGCGACGCCTCGATGGCATAGTCACCATCATGCGTCACCCTGCGTGGCGCGATATGCACCTCGTGGTAGTCCTTGCGCTTTTCTTCCGGAAGAAGCGCAATAAAGGCGGCATCGAGATTGGCGGTCGAGGTGCGTTCGAGAAGTTCGCCGGGGGAGCCGGTGGCGAGGATCTTGCCGCCATCCATGGCGACCAGCCAGTCGAAACCGGCGGCCTCTTCCATATAGGCCGTCGCGACAATCACGCTCATGCCCGGACGACCGGCACGGATGGAATCGATAAGTTCCCAGAATTGCCGGCGCGACAGCGGATCGACGCCCGTTGTTGGCTCATCGAGAATGAGCAGGTCAGGATCGTGGATCAGCGCACAGCAGAGCCCGAGCTTCTGTTTCATGCCGCCGGAAAGCTTCATGGCCGGCCGGTCGGCAAAACGTTCAAGACCAGTACTTTTCAGCAACTCGGCAATGCGTGCCTTTCTCTCCCTGCCATCCTGCCCGAACAGCCTGCCGAAAAAGTCGATATTTTCGAAGACTGAGAGGGTTGGATAAAGGTTCTTACCGAGGCCCTGCGGCATATAGGCGATGCGCGGGCAGGTATCCTCGCGGTGGCGCGGATCGGACATATCGCCGGCCAGAACCTCCACATTGCCCTTCTGTATGGCGCGCGCGCCGGAAATCAGAGACAGCAGACTGGACTTGCCGACACCGTCAGGCCCGATAAGGCCGATCATCCGTCCGGCGGGAATTTCGACCGATATATCGGCAAGCGCAACCGTGCTGCCAAAAGCCAGCCGTACATCCGTCAACCGTGCGACCGGGGCGCCGGGATCGTTTTTAGTATTCGTCGCGGAGGGCGTGACCATCGCGGCCACCCTCACTTCACAAGATTGCGTTCGAGATTTTCCGGCCAGGCGGCCTGCGGATCAAGCCGGACATAAGCCATGCCGGGAAGACCGGTTTTGACGTACTGAATATATTTCTGCAGCAGTTCCTGCGGGATCTGCGCCCGCACCCGGAAAGTGAGCTTCTGGCGCTCCTCCTCGGTTTCCACCGTCTTTGGCGTGAATTGCGCCACATCGGCGACGAAGGAGACCTTGGCGGGAATGGTATATTGCGGCGCGGCGTCGAGGATCAGGCGCACATCCGAGCCCATGGATGTGCGGCCAGCCTCGGCCGTTGGGAGGAAAAACGTCATATAGACATCGCCGAGATCGACAAGGTTGAGAACCCGCCCGCCGGCGGAGAGCACTTCGCCGGGCTGGGCGATGCGATATTGCACCCGGCCGTCGCGGGGTGATTTCAGCGTCGCATCGACTATGTCAGTCTCGATGCTCTCAATATCGGCCTGCGCGGCATCGACAGCCGCTTCCGCATCGATGATCTGAGCCTTGGCGGCGTTGATTGCCGCATCAGAGGCGGCAAGCGAGGCCTGCGCCGAGGCAAGAGTGGCGCGGGCGGACTGTTCTGTCGCCTCGCTGTCATCGACGATCTGCTGCGACACGGCGTTGCCGGTCAGCAGCTGTCTTGAGCGCGCATAGGTCTTGGACGCCGAATCAAGCTGGGCCTTGCGCTGTTCCACCACCGCAAGCGCCGAGGTCTTTTCCGCCTCCCGCTGGGCAACGAGGCTATGGGCGGTATCGATTGCGATCTTTGCACGGCGAAGCTGCGCTTCCGCCTGCCGCTTTTTGGCCTCCAGCTGGGCCGTGTCCATCTGGGCAAGCACCTGCCCTGCCTTCACGAAATCGCCTTCGCGCACCATGATGTCCTGAAGGCGGCCGGCAGTTTTGGTGGAGATATCGATCTCGACCGCCTCGATCCGACCGTTACTGGCCACGAAACCGGAGGGCAGACCCTCTGCCGTCAACTTCGACCAGGCGAAATAGGCAGCAATGGCAAGAACCACAACCGCCAGACCAATGAGCAAGCCTTTTTTAGACATCCGTCTTCCCCCTGCGCCCCTGTAGTTTCAACCGTAATACGATGAAACCGAAGAAGCCAGCCACCTTTACGTTCATAATTCATACCTGATATTTCCACTGTTGAAGGGAGAAGACAGGTTGCTGGGGGCTGTTTAGGTGAGGAAGGGCCTCGAGGCTTTGACACACGTCAAGTGAACCACATTACGTCGACACAAGTTCGGCATGGCGAAGGCAAAAAAATGCCCGGGCCCCTGTGGCATCAAGGCCGCAGGCTGAACCCGCGGCCTCGTACTTGCCGTGACTATCGAGCCTTACACCGCCCGCGCCCGCTTCACCTCCGCCTGCGTCCATTCCGGCAACCAGTCGCGGTGTGCGAGCAGTAGGTCGTCTACCAGCGACCATATCTGGTCGAGATCCAGTTCCGCCGCCGTGTGCGGGTCCATCATCGCCGCGTGGAAGATATGGGCACGGTTTTCGCTCATCAGCGCCCGCACCGTCAGTTCCTGCACGTTGATGTTGGTGCGCATCAGGGCGGTGAGTTGCGGCGGCAATTCGCCGATAAAGGTGGGCTGCACGCCGTTATGGTCGACAAGGCAGGGCACTTCTGCCGCGCAATCCGATGGGAGCGAGGTGATGCAGCCGTTGTTGCGCTGGTTGCCATAGATGACGGAGGGTTCGCCAGTCCAGACGGAGTTGATGATGGAGGAGGCATATTCCTTCGATTGCTTAACCTCGATCTTCTCGGCCGAACGATAGGCCGCCGCCTGCCCCTTCCAGCGCTCGATCTGTTCGATGCAGCGCTTCGGATATTCATCGAGCGGGATGCCGAATTTCTCGATCAGGTCGTCGCGCCCCTCCTTGATGAAATAGGGCGTATATTCGGCGAAATGTTCCGAGCTTTCGGTGACGAAATAACCGAGTCGCGTCAGCATCTCGTAACGCACCTTGTTGGGGCAACGCGGGTTCCAGCCGGGTTTTGGCGCACGGCCTTCGCGGTAGCCGCGCACGAGATCGGGATAGAGGTTCCTATAGCTGCCGTCGGGCTGGCGATGCTCGAATTCGAGGAAAAACGCCATGTGGTTGATGCCGGCCGAACGATAGCGGATCTCCTCATAAGGGATATCGAGATCATGGGCGAGTTCCATGGCCGTGCCCTGCACGGAATGGCAAAGGCCAACCTGCCGGATCGTCGGGTATTTCTCGGCAATCGCCCAGGTGTTGATCGCCATCGGGTTCACATATTGCAGCATGACGGCGTTGGGGCAGACGGCGAGGATATCCTCGCAGATTTTCCACAGATGCGGCACGGTGCGAAGACCACGCATGATGCCGCCGACGCCGAGCGTATCGGCAATGGTCTGGCGCAGGCCATATTTGCGCGGCACCTCGAAATCGGTAACCGTACAGGGTTCATATCCGCCGATCTGGAAGGCGACCACGACAAAATCGGCACCGGCAAGCGCCTTTTTCTGGTCGGTATAGGTCTCGGCTTTCGCCTTTGCCCCCAATGTCGAAATCAGCTTGTTGACGACGATGGCGCTTTCTTCCAGCCTCTCGCGATTGATGTCCATCAGCGCAATGGTGGCGCCCGAAAGGGCCGGACGCTGCAGCACGTCGCCGATGATGTTCTTCATGAACACCGTAGAGCCTGCGCCGATAAATGTGATCTTGGGATCTCTTGCCATGTCTACCTCCGGCATTGGGAATTCAAGCGATTTCAAAGGCGGCTCGTACAAGCCGCTGAGTATATTCGGTTTTAGGGTTGGTCAGCACGTCCTCGACGGGCCCTTCCTCGACGATCCTGCCGCCCTGCATGACGATGACGCGGTGGCAGAGCGCACGGACCACCTTCAGGTCGTGCGAGATGAACAGGTAACTCAGGCCGCGCTCGTCCTGCAGCTTGCGCAGGAGGTCGATGATCTGCGCCTGCACGGAAAGATCGAGCGCTGAGGTCGGTTCATCAAGCAGAATAAATTCCGGCTCCAGCGCCACGGCGCGGGCAATGGCGATGCGCTGGCGCTGGCCGCCGGAAAATTCGTGCGGGAAACGCGAGAGGATATTGCCCGGCATGCCCGCTGCCTCCAGCGCATCTCGCACCCGCTCCAGCCTTTCAGCCTTGGTTCTGCCAAGACCGTTAATGATGAGGCCTTCCTCGATAATCTGGCCGATGGTCATGCGCGGGTTGAGCGAAGCGAACGGGTCCTGAAACACGATCTGCATACGCGAGCGCAAGGGTCGCATTTCCGAGCGGGAGCGGCCATCCACCCTCTCGCCATCAAAGATCACCTCGCCTCCGACAGGCTCGTTCAACCGCAGCAGCGATTGCCCGAAGGTGGTCTTGCCGGAACCGGATTCACCAACGAGCCCCAGCGTCTCGTGTCGCTTGAGGGTCAGGCCGAGGCTGTCGACGGCGATCAGTTCCTTCAGTTCGGGTTTGAACAGGCCGCCATATCGCATCATGAAGGACACGCGCACGCCGCTTGCCGTCAGCAGCACGCCGGAATTTTCCGGCAGCGGTTTTGCCGTGCCACGCGGTTCGGAGGCAAGAAGCCTTTTCGTATAAGGATGCTGGGGCGCTGCAAACAGCCGCTCCGTGGTATTGTGCTCACGCATCTCGCCATGCTGCATGACATAGACGTAATCGGAAAACTGCTTCACGATCGTCAGGTCGTGGGTGATGAGAACCACGGCCATGCCGCGCTTCTTCTGCAAGTCTCGAATGAGGTTGAGGATCTGCGCTTGCACCGTCACATCGAGCGCGGTGGTGGGTTCGTCAGCAATCAGCACATCAGGATCATTGGAAAGCGCCATGGCAATCATCACACGCTGGCGCTGGCCGCCGGAAAGCTGGTGCGGATATTGTTTGAGCCGCGCCTCCGGCTCCGGTATCTGCACCTGCCGAAGAAGATCGAGCGCCCTCGCCTCCGCCTCTTTCCGGCTGAGCCTTGAATGAACCCGGATCGCCTCGACGATCTGGCTGCCGATCGTATAGATCGGGTTCAGCGAACTCATCGGTTCCTGAAAGATCATCGAGATGCGGTTACCGCGCAGCGCCCGGCGTTGCCGCGACGAAAACCTCAAGATGTCATCGCCGTTGAACCGCACAGTCGCGGACTTTGAAACCGAGGCCCGCTTTGTCAAAAGCCCCATGATGGTACGGGCCGTGACCGATTTTCCTGAACCGGATTCACCGACGATGGCAATCGTCTCTCCCCGGTAAAGCTGGAAGGAAATATCCTTCACTGCTTCCACGGTGCCGTGTTCCACCTTGAAGGTGACAGCAATATTGCGGGCATCGATGATGGCGTTATCCTGACGGTCATCGGCATCGAAGCGGATGGCGGGGGCGTAGGCGTTGTTCTGGGCAGCTACCATTTGCACGCTCCTCTCAATAGGGATCGACGGCATCGCGCAGGCCATCGCCCAGCGCGTTGAAGGCGAAAACCGTGACCAGCACGAAACCGACCGGGGCCAGGATCCACGGATAGGAACCGATGACGGAATAGGTCGCGGTATCCTGCAGCATCAACCCCCAGGAGATGAGCGGCGGCTTCACCGCAAAGCCGAGGAAACCGAGGAAGGATTCCAGGAGCACGACGCTTGGAATATGCAGGGTGACGGCAACGATCACGTGGCTCATCACATTCGGCAGAATGTGCTGGAAGATGATGCGCCGGTCGGTGGCCCCGACAGCAATCGCTGCCCGCACATAATCGATGCGCGCCAGCGCCAGCGTCTTGCCGCGCACCTCCCGCGACATCTGCGCCCAACCGAGCGCGGACATGACGCCGACCACGAAGAGGAGGAAAACAGTCGTCGGGGCGGTAACCGGAATGAGCGAGGTCAGCGCGAGATAAAGCGGCAATTGCGGGAAAGCGAGCACCACTTCTACGAAACGCTGCAACCAGGCATCCAGCGGCCCGCCGAAATAACCTGATATCAGGCCGACACTGGTGCCGATGACCGTGACGATGGCGACGACACTGAGTGCGATGGCGAGCGAGATGCGCGAGCCATAGATGGCGCGCGACAGCACGTCGCGTCCGAACTTGTCGGTGCCAAGAAAATGCACGGGCTTGCCATCCGTCGAGCCGAAGAAATGCCGGCTCATCGGGATGAGACCCAGAAGCCTGTATTCCGAGCCTTTGACGAAGAAGCCCAGATAAACCGGATTGTCATAGTCCGGCCCGACGATGGGCTGAAAAGTGACCGGATCGAGTTCTGCTGTGTCGGCAGTCGCATAGACGCGGGGGAAAGGACTGAAATTACCGTCCTTGTCGGTGAAACGAACCACTTGCGGCGGTGAGAAGCTGGCGTTGGTTTCCAGCGGGTTCATCGGCGCGAAGAAATCGGCAAAAATGGCGATCAGGATCAGCAAGGCCACCAGCACCAGCCCGAGCATGCCGGTAACCGAGCGTCTGAGACGCCGCCACACCAGCGCGAGATAGGACTCGTTACCCTGCGTGCCGCGTTCGGGCTTTGGCATAACCGCTGTTTCGTTTTTCAGGTCGTCAAATGCCATCATCTCAGGCCCTCCCGAATTCGCGAACACGTGGGTCAAGCATGGCGAGCAGCATATCGGCGATGATGTTGCCGACGATCAGCGTCGCGGCCAGCACCATCATGAAGGTGGCGGTGACATAGACGTCCCCCACCGCCATGGAGCCGACAATAGCGGGGCCGACTGTCGGCAGCGCGAAGATGATGGCGGTCTCGATCTCGCCACTCAGCATGTAGGGCAGCACCACGCCCTGATACATGACGAGCGGATGCACGGCATTCGGCACCGCATGGCGCATGATGACGGCGCCTTCCGAAAGACCTTTGGCACGGGCCGTCTCGACATATTGCGCATTCAGCGTGTCGAGCAGATTGCCGCGCATCACCCGCATATTGTAGGCAAGGCCGCCGAAGACAGCGATGGCGACCACCGGCCAGACATGGCTGACGAGATCGACGAATTTGCCCCACGACCATGGCGCGCCGCCATATTGCGGCGAGAAGAAGCTGCCGATCTCAGACACGTCGAAATGAAACACCATGAGGTAGACGAGGATCAGCGCCATCAGGAAGCGCGGGATCGTCATGCCAAGAAAGGCGATGGTGGAGAGCAGATTGTCGACCCAGGAATATTGCCGTGTCGCCGCCCAAATACCGAAGGCGATGCCGAGAACGGAGGCGAAGATGTGGCAGACCAGCGCCAGCGCAATGGTGCGCGGCAGGCGTTCGCCAACCACATCGGCGACCGGCTTGTTGTAATAGAAGCTGTAGCCAAAATCGCCGCGGGTGATGATGCCGCCGATCCAGTTGAAATATTGAATGACGAGCGGCTTATCGAGGCCGTGTTCGATACGATAGGCCTGCGCCTGCGCTTCCGCCTGTTCGAAGGACGCTCCGCCCTGGTTCATCAGTTGCGAGCGGATGTAGTCGGCATAATCGCCGGGCGGTGCCTGGATGATGGCGAAGGTCACCACGCTCAGGATCAGCAGCACCGGAATGGCGGATGCCACGCGTATCGTCAAAAATCTCAGCATCGAACGGTCTTCCTCGGTTTGGATTGGCCGTGTGTCTCCGGCCGCGCTTCACGCGCGACCGGTACCGGGTGTGCTCCGGGAGGAGTTCTTCAAGTTTCGCATTTCCGCAAGGAAAAGCAGTGTCCGCTTTTCCCGGATATGCTTCAGTTGATCGGCCCGCCCTCGCCCGGCTTGCCGGGAAGCTGCTGCGGGAAAAGTTCGTATTTCCCCTGCTTGTCGGCAGCCACCCACAGGCGTTCGCGGATGATGGCGTCTTCAGCCCAGTTGAACATGAAGATCGGCGTGCCCTGCGGCACATTCGAGAACCGCTTGTTGACGATGAGCGCGCCGGGATATTCGGTGAGACCGATCGTATAGAGGTTCTGCGTATAGACCTTCTGATATTGCTTCATCAGGTCCGCCCGTTCGGCATTGTCCTGCGAGGAGATGAATTTCCGCACGATGTCGGCCATCTCCTTTTCAAACGGCATCAGATCCAGCTCCTTGCCTTCGGGCGAGCGGTGGTTCCAGCTGGTGCGCGGGCCGACAGGGGCAAGCTGCTCGGTATTCTGCACCACGGAGGAAAGCTCGGTGGAGTTGCGCCGCACCAGCCAGTCGAACTGCCCGCCATAATGGGCGGCGTCACGCTGGTTGGAATCGAGGCTGTGGATGACGACACGCAGGCCGAGTTTCGCCATCTGGCCGACGAGGCCTTCCGCAAGGCTCTTGTCCGTCGCGTAGCCATTATTGACCAGAAGGGTAATTTCGACGTTGCGGCCACCCAGCGTTTCCTTGGGGAAATTCAGGAAACCATCGCCATCGGTGTCCTTGAGGCCAATCGAGGCGAGCGCCGCCTTGGCACCCTCAAGGTTGAAGGGGTAATAGACCGTCGAGGCGCGATCATAAAAGCTGGTGCCCGACGAAATGCCGCCCGGATAGATCGCCGTGAAAGGCCCCTTCACCAGGGAGTCACCAATCGCCTTGCGATCGAGAGCGGAAGTGACGGCTTGACGGAACACCTCGTTGCGGTTCAGCTCACGGATCGCTTGTCCCCGCTCGTCGGGATTGCCCCAGCCATTGGCGGAAAAATTCATCTGCAGATTATAACCGATGAGCCTCGGCCCGAAGGCAAGGCGGGCCGGCGCATTCGGGTCGGCAGCGCGTTTCAGCGACGCGACGAAATTCTCCGGCTGTTCGAGATTGGAGAAATCGCCCGATCCCGCCACGGCCTGCACATCGCGGTCCGCCCAAGTGGAAAGCTTGTAGTGAACTTCGTTCAAATAGGGCAGCTGCTGGCCCTTCTCATCCACCTTCCAGTAATAGGGATTACGACGCAGGACGATGAGATCATCAGGCCGATATGACACCGGCACCCATGCGCCCATGACCGGCATGTTCATATATTCCGGCGGGAAAGCGTTCTTGAACTGGTTATAGGTGTTCTTGGAATATTTCGGGTGCTGGGGTTTCAGAATATGCGACGGCCCGGGGCAGAAGCTCGGATAGGCCATGGTGTAAAGATATTGCTTGGGGAAAGCCGCCTTGAAGGTCCATTCGACGGTATAGTCATCGATCTTCTTGAGCGTCGTTCCCTCACCGAAAGCCTCGGGCGATGCGCCGCCGCCAAGCGGTGAGACGTTTGGATCGACGACGGCGTCTTCCCAGTAGAACATTACATCATCGGCGTTGAAGGCTTCGCCATCTGACCATTTCGCGCCCTTGACGAGATGCATCGTCAGCGTGTGGCCGTCTTCAGACCATTCCCAGCTTTTCGCCAGATTGGGCAGCGGTTCGGTGTCCTTGGCATCCACCTGGAAGAGCGGCGCAGTGCGCGTCAGGCATTCGGAAAGGGCGATATCGATGCCGCCCCAGCCCTGGCTCTGGCCGGCAATGTAGTTCCAGCCCTCGGGCCTGCCGCCAACGACATGGCGCATCGTGTCACCGTAAACGCCGACACCGTCAGGCATGTTGCCGGTCTTGTAGACCAGCGGCTCTTCCGGCAGGCGCTCCTTCAGCGGCGGCAGCTTGCCGGCCTTCTCGAATTTCTCGGTGATCCAGTCAGGTTCGCTGTAGCTTGGCAGCGCCTTGAATTCGAGGATCGTGTCGCGCGCCACATAGTTGATCTTGCCTTCCGCCGGAAATTGCGGTGGTTCCGGCGGCGTGGTGGTTTCGAAGGCATTCGCACTGAGTGCGATCATCGAAACACCAAGGCCCAATGCCGAGATGATACCGATCTTGCGTTGAAGTTGCATCGTCATTCCTCCCAAATGGCAGCTCTTCGACCGCCCACCCTCTGTGATCGTTATGGCCGGACGGCGAACTCCCTTCCGCCGCCGGCCTTTTTTCATGCTTTTCCTCAGACAGCCTTTTTCAGAGCCGATTTTTCGGCCCGCAATTCCTCGATGGAGCGCACGTTGCGGCGCGCAGCCCCCGCCCAGTCACGCGTCTTGACGGTGGATTTCGCCAGCCGCTCCTTGGCAGCCGGCACGGCATCGGCATATTGCGGCAGCCAGCGTGCCTGCGCGACGACCATCTCGTCCACCATCTGCCAGACCTCCTCCGGGGTGGCGACGGCACCCACGAGCGGGTCATGCAGCACGGCAAGCTTCAGGAGATCGATATCGCCGCTCACCGCCGCATGCACCGACATGCGCTGCACATTGATCGAAGCCATGCAGGTCGCGGCACAGGCTTCTGGCAGCGTGATGCCCGACACCATATTGATGCCGAAACGATCGACGAAACCGGGCGACTCAATGATCGCGTCGGAAGGAAGGTTGGTGATGACGCCGTTGTTCTTGACGTTGAAATGGCCGCGATAGACACGCCCGGTCTCAAGCGCTTCCAGAATGTGGCTCGCATGTTCGTTAGAGCGTTTCGCCGGCTCGATGGGCTTGGCGGCGGAGGCCAGGAATTGCGGAAACTCGGTTTCGAACCAGTTGCGCGTTTCGGTAGAGTGGCGCAAATAACCGCCGGTTTCGCCGTGGATCCAGTCGGACATGTCGATCCAGCGGGCGATTTCTTCCGGCCGTTTGCGATACCACGGCAGATATTCGGAGAGATGGCCGTTGCTCTCGGTCGAATAGACACCGAAGCGCTTCAGCACATCGATGCGCAACTTTTCCTGCTGCGAAAAGACCGGATGCGCCTCGAAGGCAGCGACCAGCTCGTCCTTTTCGATTCTGCGGCCGTTGAGCCTCAGATCGATGAACCATGTCTGGTGGTTGATACCGGAGCAGATGTAATCCAGCTCGGACGGGGATTCCGCACCGAGAATTTCGGCGATCTGTTCCGCGCCGTGCTGCACGCCGTGGCAGAGACCGACCGTATCCACCTTGCCATATTCGATGGCCGCCCAGGTGTTCATGGCCATGGGGTTGGCATAGTTCAGGAATTTTGCGCCTGGTGCGGCGACTTCGCGGATATCCTTGCAGAAATCCAGAATGACCGGAATGTTGCGCTGGCCATAGAGTATGCCGCCGGCGCAGATCGTATCGCCCACGCATTGGTCGATGCCATATTTCAGCGGAATACGGATATCGTCGGCATAGGCTTCGAGACCACCAACCCGCACGCAGCTGATGATATATTTCGCCCCCTCCAGCGCCCGGCGGCGATCGGTATCCGCTGTCACCTTCACCGGAAAACCATTGGCCTCGACGATCTTTTCGAGGATCGCCTTGATCATATCGAGATTGTGCTGGCTGATATCCGTCAGCGCGACTTCGATATCACGAAATTCCGGCACGCACAGGAGATCGGTGAACAGTTTTTTCGTGAAACCGACGCTGCCTGCGCCAATAATAGCGATTTTGAAACTCATAGCGCCACCTCTGTTGCAAATCGAACGGGTGAAACGGGCCAAAGGATCGTGAAATGGCGCTGCAGAAAAATACCCGTAAGAATCCCGGAAAACCGGCCCTCTTCCCAATTTTTCAGCAACAATATCCCGCTGGCTGTCTCCTCGGATCGGGATTATGCGTATAAAGAGGGAGAGGACCAGAGAAGGATTATGCTTTCATGGGTAATTTTGTGCTGCGGGATTTGATCGATCAGGGACCCGGCATGCGCACCGTCTCGCTGCCGCGCGGCCGCCAGACGCTACACACCATGCCGACCAGCAGCGGTTATGAAATCCGCCGAGGCGGTAATTATGACTGGGACGGGCGCAAGCGTGGGCAGACGCCCTTCACCGTCCTGCAATATTGCATCGCCGGACAGGGCAACCTGCGTTACGAGAACCGCCATTATGTGGTGAGGCCGGGTGAAACCCTGCTGCTGCTGATCCCTCACAATCACCGTTACTGGCTGGAAGACGGAAAGGAATGGGAATTCTTCTGGATTTCCATGAATGGCGAGGAAGCCCTGCGCATTCACCGCAATATCCTCTCCGTCACCGGCCCGATCCTCAAGCTCCAGCAAGAAACCGTCGATCATCTTGCGGAATGCTGCTCGCGCCTCGTCAATGGCGCAGAAACGCCGGGGGCTGCTTCGGCTGTCGCCTATGAGGCGGCGATGACGCTTTATGACGATGTCTTCGGCTCGCACCCCTCCTTTGGCGGCGAATATCGCACCCTGCAACAGGTGCTAAGTTATATCGACAGCCATCTCGGCGAGCGGCTCTCGGTGAGCGACCTTGCGGCGGTGGCCGGCCTCAGCCGGGCGCATTTTTCCCGCATCTTCACGGCGAGCGAAGGTCTGCCTCCGGCGGAATTCGTCCTGCAGCGGCGGCTCAGGCGTGCAGCCAAACTTCTCACCACCGCCGCGAACATTCCCATCAAGGAGGTTTCGGTGCTGTGTGGCTTCGAGGATCCGAACTATTTCTCGAAGGTTTTCCGCAGGCTTTACGGCATCAATCCCAGCGAATTTCGCACCACCGGCATGTATGCGAGCATTCGGCAGGGCTAAAGAAATGCGACTTGGTTTTGACATGTTTCAGGCGATTAAGGATGAACGGTTACGCCGTTTTTGGAGACCGATAGAGGTGAACAGCAAAATCAGGACGATCCTCATCTTTCCGATCAGGGCAATCATCGTTTTCGCCCTCGTTCTCGACGGTATTTTCCGCCCGCTCTACCGGCCGGTCATCAGGGCCATATCAAACCTGACATTCATCCGGCGGCTGGAAAACCGGATCGCGCAGCTGCCGCGCCTTGCCATTCTTCTCTGTCTTGCCGTTCCCTTTGCGATTGCCGAGCCGATGAAGGTCGTCGGTCTCGTCCTCATCGCCCATGGCGCTTTCAAGTCAGGGGTGGCTCTGACGATCCTTGCCCATCTCTCGACCTTCCTGATTGTGGAGCGCATCTATCACGCGGGCCGGGAAAAGCTACTTACCTATGGCTGGCTGGCCTGGATCATGCGTTATGTGCGCTTTGCCCGTGCCTTTTACGATCGCGCCAAGGCTTCGGCCCTGAGCTGGATCCGGCTGCGCCTTCTGGCGCAGTAGCGATAACCGTCACCGTCTGCGTCGCAACCTCTTCAGAAGATATTCCGCAAGTGCGGTGGACTGCAGCGAAACCAGGATGATGGCAATGCCGAGCACGACGCGGTTTTCCGGCACTTCATCAAACAGGAAATATCCGACAGCCGTGACGAACAGGATAGACAGGTAACCGACGGGTGCAAGAACGCTGGCATCGGCGATGCGATAGGCCCGTAGAAAACAATATTGCCCCATCTGTGCCAACAATCCGATGCCGAGCAGCGCAACCCAGTCGAATGAGGCCACCGGCTTCCACGTCCAGATCGCCGGAATGGCGGTGATGACCGCCAACCCGACCGTGTAGAAGACCATCATGACGGTGGTGTTCTCCTGCCGCAGTGCCCGGGTCTGGATCACCGCCAGCGCGCCGAACACCACCGACACCAGAACGACAAGCACGCCGACGCCAAACTCCGCGCCATCAGGCCCGATGACAACAAGAACGCCGACAAATGCAAGACTAGCCCCCACCCAGCGAAAACGGCTCACAGTCTCGCCAAGAAAGGCAACGGCCATCGCCATCGTCACCAATGGCCGGGAAAAGCCAACGGCATTGACGGTCGCAAGCGGCAAGAGGGTGATGGCGATGAAATTGCTGGTGAGTGCGATGGCGTTGCAGCAGATGCGAAAGAGGTTGCGCCAGGGATATTTGACACGCACCATCTCTCCCCTGTGTCGCCAGATCAGCGGCAGGATGAAGATCAGACCGACCATCGCCCTGATAAAGACGAGCTGGAACGCGGGATAGGTGACGCCCTGCGCCTTGACGAGCGCGGTCATGCCACCCGAGACGAGGGTCATGTCCAGCAACAGCCAGCCAACGCCCGCGCGTGTATCCGTTTCGCGCGGGTTTTCCTGTTTCTCACTTTGGCCGTCGCCATTCACGCCGGCTGCACGAGATTGGCCATCAGGCGGAACGCCCCCGGCACAAGCTTGTCCATCTGGTGATGCAGCACAAGGCTGGTATGGGTGTGCCGGCCCTTGCCGATGACACCGGAAACCAGCGCGCCCTTCAGCGGCTGTTCGTCGACATCATGCATCGCAAGCAAGGGCTCGTAGACATCATCCCAGCGCGAGGCGAAATAGAGCCCGCGCTCCTTGTCCCAGCCCGTCCAGTCGGCGGCATCGATGACGTTGGGGCCTGTCAGCAGCGGATGATCGGGCAAAAGAACCGTCACCTCCGCTTTCGGGTCCGTCACTCGCCAGCGCAGTGACGGCTTGCCGATTTCGAGACGCCGAACCGGCGTTGTCTCCGGGTTCCAACCATCCGTCGGACGATGATAGAGCGTAACCAGATGCCCGCCATTCTCCACGAAACGATGAAGCTTATCCGTTGCTGCGGCGAGATCCCTGCGGATGCCGAAGGCGAATATGCCGACGACAATGGTGGTGAAGGAGGAGAGATCGCCGCCGAGCGCCTGTGCATCGAGTTCGGTGACATTGAGACCCATTCGCGCAAGCCACAGGCCCACCCTGTCGGCACCGCCACCAACATACCCCACGCGGGCGCCCTCAGGCAGTTTGAGGTCCAGCGAGAGGATTTTGAGGACGGAAGGGGCAAGAAACCTCGCCCTGCCAATATGGGGATAGGCGATGGGGGTGATTTGGAAGGCGGGTTGTGAACCGACGCTCGCTTCAATCTCAGCAAGGCCGAGCGCCGTTCCTTCCGTGCGTTCGGCCACCCAGTCATCACCACTCTTGCGCACGCTCCAGCCACCGGCAGCGCGGAACGAAACCGGTGCATCAGCACCCTTGATGTGGACCTGAAAACCCTGTGCACCCTGCCCTTGCCCAAGCGGAACCAGCAGCGCCTCAGGCGAGATCGTCAGCGATTGCGCGGGCGTCACAAAAAACGGTTCCTCCAGATCGTAGAGGGCGGAAACCTGACGGTCTTCAACCTTTGCGGAAAGGCGCACCGAGGCATGGCCATTGCCGCCCGCTGCTTTCCAGTCCGGCTGATAGAGCCCGGAAACCGGGGTATCCTGATCGGCCGCAAGCGAAAAGACCAGCGTCTGGCCACGCGACTGAACCGACGACAAAACACCTGAAGGCAGGACCGGGGCGATCTCAACTTCAAATTCAGCCGCCCTATCGGCCAACTCCACAGAAAGGGCCGACCTTCCACCGGGAACGATCTGCGCCGGTTCGGCATAGGCGCGCTCGAAAAGATCAAGCGCCGTCAGAATGGCAGCATCAACCTGCGCACGTTTGCGCGCAATCCTGTGCCCATGCAACGCCTTGAAATCCACGCCCGCGGTCTCATCTACCGTCTGCAATAGCGCAGCAGCGTTCAGGAGTTGTACCGTTATCCGCTTTCTGTCGGGAAAGGCCGAGATTGCCTCGGTGATAGCTCGTTCCGCCTCCGCCAGCGCATTGGCCAATTCGGCATCCAGTCCCGGGAAAGTGGCAAGGTCGGCAAGGGAAGACGGCAGATTGTCTAAGATCGATCCTTCCTCGCCACCTGCACCGCTGGAAAGTTCGAGATGCAGCGGCCAGACTTCCTGCGCCTGCTTCGGCCAATGGCCCATCCCCTGTGACGCGTGGTAATAACGCGACCACTCGCCGATGCGGTCATATTGCGCACCGGTCGCCTGTTCCTTGCCCAGCGCGTTCACTGTCAGCGTTGTTTCCGGCGGCGGTATTTCGTCGTCATAGGTATCGCCCCCGCCCGACCATGCCGGCAGATAGAACTTCGCCACCTGCCACGGTTTGAGCCCCTCGGAAAAATGCTCCGGATAAGCCGAAGGATCGGCGGCCAGCGTGATCGCGCTTTTCGCCGCGCGCGTCATGGCGCGGTGGTGACCGTGCTGCCCCGGCACGTCGAGAAAGGTCGGGATGACGATATCCGGCCGTTCCTTGCGATAGGCGCGCACTAGTCTTTCGACAATGCGGTTCTGGCCCCAGCGCCCAAAAGTCTGGTCGCCATCCTTGGAGAAACCAAAATCGTGGATGATATCCGCCGGGCCATGGCCGAGCCAGCTGATGTCGGCATCGATGACACGCGCGGCCTCCTCCAGCTCCCGCGAGCGGATGACGCCGAGCGCGCCGAGCCGCTCCGGACCCAGCGCATTCTGCCCGCCCTCGCCACGCGTCGAGCAAGCAATGATGGTTCGCATGCCCAGTTCCGTGCGGAAATAGGCGAGAAGCCCGTTCTGCTCATCGTCGGGATGCGCGCCAGTATGCATGACGGTGACGGTGGATTTCAGCGCGCTCAGCTTGCGGTGCAGGCGAATGAGCCATGGATCGGCCATCTGCCGTTCGATGCGCTCCCGGGGGTTAAGCATGGGCGGTCTCCTCCAATATTCAGCCGGGCACCTGCGTTGCGGCACCCGAGGACGTCTCGAGTTTTGGTGTGACGATGTCGAACAGCGGCAAGGCGGCAGCGCCGAGCGCTGCCGTCAACTGTCCGGATTTGCCGTGCATGACGCGCGGCAGTTCCCGCTGCCTGCGGCTTGCGACTGAAGTCGGCAGATGCCCCATGCGCTGAATGATCTCACTGATGATGGCTTCAGGCAGTGCGCCGCCGAGAATGACCGTCTGCGGATCGAGAATGTTTTCCAGCATCGCAACCATGGGCGCCAGATGGGCCGCGGCCTCGTCGATCCACTCCATCACGACAGGATGGCCGGCCTTGAACAGGGCTTCGAGATCGTCAAGCTCCGTATCGGCAACACCGACGTGCCGAAGTTTTTCCTTCAGCACGTAAGCGGAGGCGTAAGCTTCGAGACACCCTCTCTGCCCGCAGGAGGGGCAAAGCCTGCCCTTCGGTGAAACGGTGACATGGCCGATTTCGCCGGCATTTCCGAACGCGCCGCGATAGGGCGCGCCATCCTGAATGATGCCGAGACCGATACCGACGCCGAAATAGATCATGCAGAAATTCGGGATCGCCAGTCCCGCACCGAACAGGCGTTCGCCGACGGCGGCGGCCGTCGCATCGTTTTCCACCACGACCTGCTGGCCGCAGGCCTCGCTCAGCATCTGCCGGGCATCGATACCCACCCAACCGGAAAGTGTCGTCGGTCCGACGGAGGTCATGCCATCGATCTCGAAAGGGCCGGGCATGACGACGCCGGTGCCGAGCAGTCGGCATCCGACATTTTTCGCAACCGCGGCATGTTCCGCCGCAAAGGTTTTGAGGATGGCTTCCGGTGTCGTATCCTTGAGCGGCGTGACACGATGGGTGCGCAGCACTCCCGCCAGATCGAGGCCGACGGTGACCATATGGTCAGCGGCGATTTCCACGCCGATCGTCGCGCCGCCGTCGGGATTGACAGCGAACTGGATCGGCGGCTGGCCCCTGCCGGTGCGACGGCGGCCGAGTTCCTTCAGCAATTCCTCACCCACCAGCTCATCGACGATATTGGCGACTGCCTGGGCTGTCAGATGGGTGATCTTGGCGATCTGGGCGCGGCCAAGCGAGCCGTGCCGGCGCACAAGGTCGAGGACGACTCGCCTGTTGTGCTCGCGGCTGCGCTCAGGATTTTTTCCGATTGCTACGGGATAGGTATCTACCGTGTGCACCGTCATCTCTTCCATTTCCCCGTCCCTAAGAAAATTCATAACGTCCAAATGACGATAAGCGCAATACAATAATTCAAGTAAATTATCTTATTGACAAATGCCCGTGTTCGGAGAACCGTAGAGAACGACCGGGGGTCAGGCTCGTATGGGGTGGGATACGGAAATTCCCGTGACCAACCGAGCCAATGAGCGCGCGCGAAAGCGCGGATAAAGGGAACGATCACTCCGCATCCGGAAGACCGGACGGAGGAAATGGAGGGTTACATGCGCAGGGCAACTCTGTTCGCCGGCTTGGTCGCCGGTTTCAGCACATTTGCATTCAACGCCGCGCAGGCAGTTGAAATCGAATATTGGCAATATGTCTTCGACACACGCGTGAAGGCCATGGATGAGCTGATCGCGGAATTCCAGAAGGCCAATCCTGATATCACCGTCAAGCAGGTGACCTTTCCTTACGCCGATTACCAGACACGCGTCATTGCCGCCAATCTTTCCGGCAAGGGCCCTGACGTGATGCAGCTGTTCTATGGCTGGCTGGACAAGTTCGCGGCTGGCGGCATTCTGCAGCCGCTGCCTAAAGATGCCTTCCCCCATGACAAGATCGAGAGCGAATTCTTCCCGATCGTCAGCGCCATGAAACGCGGCGACGATTATTACGGCCTGCCGACGGCGGTTCGCTCGCTGGCGCTGTTCTACAACAAGAAGCTCTTCACCGAAGCGGGCCTCGACGCCGCCAATCCGCCGAAGACGCTTGATGAATTCGTTGCCGCAGCGGAAAAGATCGCCAAGCACGACGCCGCCGGAAACCTGACAGTTGCAGGTTCCACGCTCGACATGGGCGGCCAGGACCACCAGTGGTGGCGTGAAGTCCTCATTCGCCAATATGGCGGCGAGCCCTATGCCGACAACGACCAGAAAGTGACCTATAATAGCGAGCCGGGTATTCAGGCCCTGAAATTTTACACCAGCCTGCAGCTTGAAAAGAAGATCGGTCAGGTCGGCTTCATGGATGAAGGCCAGGCAGCATTCCGCGCCGGCAAGGCCGGCATGACCATCGACGGCACCTTCCGGCTGGGTTCGTTCCGCACCATCAAGGATTTTGAGTGGGGCGTGACCGAGCTTCCCACCAATGACAAGAACATCCGCTCCAACTATGCGAGCTACTTCGCCAATGGCATCAGCGCCAAGACCACGGGTGAAGAACTCGAGGCCTCCAAGAAGTTCCTCGCTTATATCTCTTCGCCAGAGGCCATGGCGATCTGGCTGAAGACCGTGGGCGAACTGCCGGCGCGGCGCTCTGCGGCGCTGACCGAAGAAAACCTGAAGGACCCGATCTACGCGCCGTTCCTGAAGGGTCTGGAGTATGCCCATACAACGCTGTTCATGGATGAGGCTGCCCAGCGGCAGAACGCCATCGACATGACCAACCGGGTGCTGCTCGAAGGTCAGTCGGTCGAAGATTCCGTCAAACAGGCCGCCGAGGCCGAGCAGGAAATCATCGACGCGGCGAAACCCTGAAAACCGCAGGTTCAGACATGACAGCGATAGATCAACAGGGGGCGGCATCCGGCCGCCCCGGCGGCTCCCTCGGAGATCGCTTTTCCATGCGCACGAAACGGCTTTTGTGGATCTGGAGCTTTCTGGCGATCCCGATCCTGTTTTACAGCGTCATCCGGTTTTACCCGACGCTGCAGGCTTTCTATCTGTCCTTCACCAACTGGGATCTGCTGCGGCCGGCAAAGTTCATCGGCATCGCCAATTACGTCAAGCTGTTCAAGGACCCGCAATTCTGGAAGGTGTTCAAAAACACCTTCACCTATCTCATCGTCGGCACGCCGATCAGCCTTGTGCTGGCTTTCGTCATCGCCTTTTATCTCGACCGGGTGCGCATTCTGCACGGGTTCATCCGCGCGCTTTATTTCCTGCCCTATCTGACGACGGCCGCCGCCATGGCCTGGGTCTGGCGCTGGTTTTATCAGCCGCCGCCCATCGGCATCATCAACGACGTGCTCGGCATGATCGGCATTCCCCAGCAACCATTTATCCGCTCCACCGATCAGGCGCTTTATTCCGTCATGGTAACCGCCATCTGGGCGGGGCTCGGCTTCCAGATCATCATCTTCATGGCCGGCCTGCGCGCCATTCCAACAACATTTTACGAAGCCGCCCGCATCGACGGACTGGGTGAATGGGCGATCCTGCGCAAGATCACGCTTCCGCTCCTGAAGCCTACCACCGTTTTCCTCGTGGTGTTTTCCTCGATTGGTTTCCTGCGGATTTTCGACCAGGTCTATAACATGACCACCAATGATCCGGGCGGGCCACTCGGGTCCACCAAACCGCTGGTACTGATGATCTACCAGACCGCGTTCAATTCCTATGCAATGGGGTATGCCGCTGCGCAGACGGTCGTCCTGTTCACCATTCTTCTTGCCGTGTCGCTGGTCCAGCTCTGGGTGCTGAGGGAAAAGAAATGAGCGAAGCCTTGCCACTCTCCCACGCCCGCATCCGCCCCGGCCGCATCGTCGCCTGGACGCTGCTGTTCATTGGCGGCCTGATCATGGTTTCGCCGCTGCTGTTCATGTTCGCGACCTCGTTCAAGACGGCGGATCAGGTCTATGATCTCAGGCTCATTCCCGCGGCACCGACAATTGCGAACTACATGACCGTGATGGCCGATGGCCGTTTCCTGCGCTGGTTCTTCAACTCGACGCTGGTTGCGGTTCTCGTCACCGTCTCCAACTGCTTTTTCGACAGTCTGGTCGGTTATACCCTGGCGAAATTCGAGTTTCGCGGGCGCTACTTCATCTTCCTCGCCATTCTTTCCACGCTGATGATACCGACGGAAATGCTGGTCATTCCCTGGTATCTGATGTCCAGCCAGCTGGGCTGGCTCGACAGCTACTGGGGCATCATGTTCCCCGGCATGATGACGGCCTTCGGCACCTTCCTGATGAAACAGTTTTTCGAGACCGTTCCGAACGACTTCCTCGAGGCGGCACGCGTCGACGGGCTCAACGAATTCCAGATCTGGTGGAAAGTCGCCCTGCCACTGGTGACGCCGGCGCTCTCCGCACTCGCGATCTTCACCTTCCTCGGCAACTGGACAGCCTTCTTCTGGCCGCTGATCGTCACGACAAGCAAGGAACTCTACACCCTGCCGGTCGGTCTTTCGAGCTTCGCGGTGGAACAGCAAATCCAGTGGGAAATGATCATGACGGGCGCAGCCATTGCGACCATCCCCACCCTCATCGTCTTCATCGTCCTGCAACGCTACATCGTTCGCGGTGTGATGCTGGCGGGCCTGAAAGGATAATATCATGGCCGATATCAACCCGCGCCAGTCGGATACCAGCAAGTTTCCCGATCCCGTTTACAAGGAAACCGTGCTGCGTCCGCTTTTCGATGGCGCCAAGAACCACCATGTCGACGGGTTCCGCCGAATAGACCGCGCCCATCTGGTCATGCTGCGCGAGACCGGCATTCTCGATGCCGAAACGGCGGCCAAAATCGCCGGTGCGCTTGAGGATATCGACAGGACCATCGAACCATCGGAGCTTGTTTATACCGGCGAGGTCGAGGATTTCTTCTTCCTGATCGAGAAGGAGCTGAAAGCCCGCATCGGCGTCGATGTAGCCGGCCGCCTTCACACGGCGCGTTCGCGCAACGATATCGATCACACCCTGTTCAAGATCGGCCTCAAGGACAAGATCGACACGCTCACCGCCAAGGCGCGCGTTCTCTTAAAAGCGCTGATCGATGCCGCCGAGCGCAATCAATCCACCCTGATTGTCGCCTATACGCATGGGCAGCCGGCCCAGCCCACCACCTTCGGCCACTACCTTTCCGCCGCCATCGAGGTGCTGATCCGCGATATCGAGCGTTTTACCGAGGCCCGCCATATCGTCGATCTTTCGCCGATGGGTGCTGCTGCCATCACCACCTCGGGCTTTCCCATTGATCGAGCCCGCGTTGCCGAATTGCTGGGCTTTGCCGCGCCGCTGCGCAATTCCTATTCCTGCATCGCCGCTGTCGACTATACCACGGCGACCTATGGCGCGATCGAGCTGATGTTCCTGCATCTCGGCCGGCTCATTCAGGACTTCCAGTTCTGGACGAGTTTCGAAGTCGGTCAGATCTATGTGCCGAATTCGCTGGTGCAGATTTCCTCCATCATGCCGCAGAAGCGCAACCCGGTACCGATCGAACATCTGCGCCACCTTGCCAGCCAGACATTCGGGCGGGCACGGACCATGCTCGATGTGATGCACAACACGCCCTTTACCGACATGAATGACAGCGAAGGCGAAACCCAGAGCATGGGTTACGAAGCCTTCGCTTCGGCGGGCCGGGTCCTCGATCTTCTCGCCAGCCTCGTTGGCCAGATCAGCATCGACCCTGAACGGGTCGACCAGAACATTCGCCGCTCCTGCATCACCATCACGGAACTGGCGGATTCGCTTGTCCGCATCGAAGACCTGTCTTTCCGCCAGGCGCATGAAATTGCCGCGACCGTCGCCAAAAGCGTTGTCGCTCTGAAAGGCGATCTGCCCAATGACGGTTACCAACCGTTCCTTGGGGCTTTCAGTGGACTGACAGGACGCGAGACCGGCATTGACGAAGAAAAGTTCAGGCAGATCGTCTCGCCGGAGCACTTCGTCGCGGTGCGCAGCCGTTTCGGCGGCCCGGCGCCTGAACCGATGCGAGAGGCGTTTGCAGCCTATCGCGGCAAGCTTGGTGCATTTGAGGCTGAGGCACAACGATCCACCAACCATGAAGCGGCGAAGGCCGCTGAACTGGCAGAGAAATTCACCGCCCTGACGGGAGCGCGATAATGGCGACAATCGAACTCAATCAACTCGTGAAGCGCTACGGCAAGGTCGAAGCGGTCAAAGGCATAGACCTGGCCATTGAAGACGGTGAATTCGTCGTTTTCGTCGGACCCTCCGGCTGCGGAAAATCCACCACGCTGCGCATGATCGCCGGGCTGGAAGAGATTTCCGACGGCACGTTGAAGATCGCCGGAAACGTCGTCAACGAGAAGGAACCGAAACAGCGCAACATCGCCATGGTCTTCCAGAACTATGCAATCTACCCGCATATGACGGTTCGCCAGAATATTGGCTTCGGGCTTTACACCGCAAAACTCGACAAGACGGAAAAGAACCGGCGCATCGAAGAGGCAGGCCGGGTGCTGGGGCTTGAGGCCCTGCTCGACCGCCGTCCCGCGGCCCTGTCGGGCGGCCAGCGCCAGCGTGTCGCCATCGGCCGCGCCATGGTGCGTGATCCCGCCGCCTTCCTGTTCGATGAGCCGCTGTCCAATCTCGACGCTCAGTTGCGTTCACAGATGCGCATTGAAATCAAGCGCTTGCACCAACGTCTTAAGACGACAACCGTCTACGTCACCCATGATCAGGTGGAAGCCATGACCATGGCTGACCGTATCGTAGTGATGAAGGATGGTCATATTCTCCAGGTCGGCACACCGACGGAGCTTTACGAAACGCCTGTCGATATTTTCACCGCCCGCTTCATCGGCAGTCCTTCCATGAACCTGCTGCGGGGTTCAAGAACAACCAACAGCGTCGCCCCCTCCGCCGCGGGCGACCTTCTGGTCGGTGTTCGTCCGCATGACCTGCTGGTTGGTGAAAGCCAAGCCCAGCAGGGAGTATTTACGCTTGAGGGAACCGTAACCGCCGTCGAGCCCCTCGGCCCGGAAACGCTGGTTCATCTGGATACCGACACGACGTCCGTGATCGCCACGGCGAGGGGGAAATCCATTCCCGCTGTCGGCAGCCGGTTGCAATGCCAGGCGGAGGCAGGCGCGCTCTATCTTTTCGATGCGAAGACGGAAAAGCTTCTGGGCCGCGCATGATGACAACAGAAAAAACAGCCGTCATCAGCATCGGCCGGATCTATTGCGACCTCATCTTCACCGGGCTCGAGGAATTGCCGGTGCTCGGTCGGGAACTGTTTGCCCGCGACATGGAAATTGCCGCCGGCGGCGGAGCCTTCATTGCCGCCGCACATTTCGCCCATATCGGCCGCCCCGTTGCGCTGCTGGCAAGGCTCGGCACCGACACGTTTTCGCGCGATATCGGTGAGAAAATGGCACAAAGTGGTGTGGACCTGCAGTTTCTGGAACATGCAACAGATGCCGGACCTCAAGTCACGGTAGCAACCGTGGTCGGTCAGGACCGGGCGTTTTTGACACGCCGCGCCGGTGCCGCCCGGCCTTCGACGCTGGATGCCGCCTTTGCTTGGGACAAGGCACGGCATCTGCACATCGCCGAATTCGCTACTCTGCAAGAGATTCCCGATCTGGTCTCACGCGCCAAGGCAAGCGGATTGTCCGTTTCGCTCGATCCGAGCTGGGATGCAGCGCTGATCTACGACAAAGGCCTGCTCAAGGCCTGTGCCGGTGTCGACGTGTTTTTGCCCAATCTCGAGGAGGCGGAAGCGATCACGGGACGTTCAGAACCGGAAGCGGCCATCAGGACACTGGCGGAGGCTTTTCCCATCGTCGCGCTCAAAGGTGGTGCGGAAGGTGCATGGGTATCTTCTGCGGCCGGGCTTCACCATAGAGCGGCCCAAAAAGTCCCGGTCATCGACACAACTGGCGCAGGCGATGCCTTTAATGCCGGTTTTCTGGATGCCTGGCTTCAGCGGCAGGACGAACAGCAGTGTCTCAAAGCAGGGATCGCTGCGGGCAGTCTTGCCGTACAGGCGGCAGGCGGTGCACCGAGGGTGACCGCCGCCGCTTGAGGCATCCTGGCCGTTTCATTCCCCGCGCGGAAAACGCTGGTTTTCCTCCAGCACGTTGAGGTCCATGTGGTTGCGCATGTAGCGTTCCGAGGCCTTTTGCAGAGGCTGGTAATCCCACGGATAATAGGCGCCGTTGCGCAGCGCCTTGTAGACCACCCACCGCCGCGCCTGACTTTCGCGAACGGCGGCGTCGAACACCGGCAATTGCCAACGCCGACCCATCTCTGCCGAAAGCGATGAGAGCACATCGCTGAAAGCGGGATCGTGGGCAAGATTGGTGAGCTCTTGCGGATCAGTCTCAAGATCGTAAAGCAGCGGCGGATCGGCCTCGCAGACCGACAGCTTGTAGCGGCCGTCACGGATGGCGACGAGCGGCGTGATGGAGCCTTCAGCGGCATATTCCATCGGCACCGGGCCGCGCCCGCCGGTTCCCGCGGCCAGCGCCGCAAGATCTTCGCCATCGGTCCAGCGTTTGAGCGAGGTGATATCTAGCCCGGCAAGCCCACACAGCGTTGGCGTTACATCGAGTGTCGAGACAGGGGCATCGATCAAAGCCGGCTGCCAGCCGGGTGCGGCGATCATCAGCGGCACGCGGGCGGAGCCCTCGAAGAAACACATCTTGAACCATAGGCCACGCTCACCCAGCATGTCGCCATGATCGGACAGGAAGAGAATGATCGTGTCCTCCATCCGCGTCGCGTTCAGGACGTCGAGGATTTCGCCGATCTTTTCGTCGATATAGGAGATATTGGCGAAATAACCACGCCGTGCCCGGCGTATCTGCTCGCCTGTGATCTCGAATGCCTCATGATCACAAGCTTCCAGCAGCCGCTTGGAATGCGGGTCCTGCTCCTCGAAGGCAATCGCCTTCGACTGCGGATCAAGCGCGGCGCAATCCTCGTATAGATCCCAGAACTTGCGCCTCGCCACATAGGGGTCGTGCGGATGGGTGAAGCTGACCGTCAGGCACCACGGCCGGTCATCGAGACGGCGCGACAGGTCATAAAGCTTGCGGGTGGCGTGATAGGCCACCTCGTCGTCATACTCCATCTGATTGGTGATTTCGGCGACACCCGCGCCAGTCACCGAACCAAGATTGTGATACCACCAGTCGATCCGCTCACCCGGCTTGGTATAGTCGGGTGTCCAGCCGAAATCGGCGGGATAGATATCCGTCGTCAGGCGCTCCTCGAAGCCATGCAGTTGATCGGGCCCGACAAAATGCATCTTACCCGAAAGACCGGTGTAATAACCCGCCGCCCGTAGATGATGAGCGTAGGTCGGGATATCGGAGGCGAATTCGGCGGCATTGTCATAGACCCGCGTCCGGCTCGGCAATTGCCCGGACATGAAGGACGCACGGGCCGGCGCGCAAAGCGGGCTTGCCGTATAGGTATTGGCGAAGCGGACAGACCGCTCCGCCAATGCTTTCAGATGTGGCGCGTGGAGAAAATCGGCCGGACCATCGGGAAAAAACGTCCCGTTGAACTGGTCGGCCATCAGGATCAGGATATTGGGACGCGGCATTTCGACTTTCCGGCTTAGAGACCAAGCTTGCCTTTGACGGCATCCGCACCCGGCTTGCCATCGAGCGTTGTCACGCCCTGCAGCCAGCCATCCAGCGCTTTCGGATTGGCTTTCAGCCAGGCCGCTGCCGCCGCCTTGGAATCCTCGCCACCGAGAATGGAACCCATAAGGCTGTTTTCCATGCCGATATCGAACTTCAGGTTCTTGAACAGCGTCGCCGCATTCGGGCATTGCTGCGGCCAGCCGGTGCGGGCGAGCGTATAGACTTCCGCGCCGCCGAAGTTCGGGCCGAAATAGGCGTCACCGCCGGAGAGATAGGCGATATCGATCTTCTCGTTCATCGGATGCGGCGCCCAAGCGAGGAAAACCACCGCCTTCTTGTCCCTGCCCGCCCGCTCCACCTGCGCCAACATGGCCTGTTCACCGGATTCGACGAGCTGCCAGCCTTTCAGGCCAAAATCATTGGCGTCTATGATCTTCTGGATATTCTGGTTGGCGGGCGCGCCCGGCTCGATGCCGTAAATCTTGCTTTCGAATTCATCGGCGTGTTTGGCGAGATCGGCGAAATCCTTGACGCCCTTTTCCGCCATATAGGCCGGCACCGCCAGCGTGAACTTTGCCCCTTCAAGGTTCTTCGTCATCACCTCGGCCGCCTTGGCGGCGTTCAGGTCGTCGACGAAGGATTTCTGCGCCGGCATCCAGTTGCCGAGGAAAACGTCGATCTCGCCGTTTTTCATTGCCTGATATCCGATCGGCACCGACAGCGTCTTGACGTCGGCTTCATAGCCCAGCGCATCGAGCAGGACGGAGGCGACGCCATTGGTCGCGGTAATGTCTGTCCAGCCGGGATCGCTGAGACGAATCGTCCTGCAGGCCGCGTCGTCGGCCGCCTGAAGCGGGGTGGAGAAGGCTGCCACGGACAGAATGAGACCGGCGGCGATGCGATGCAGATGAGAAACGGATTTCATTGCGGCTCCCCTTTTATTAGTCCAGTTTATTGAACACCACATTGTTTTTGCCTGTGAAGCGGGTATTTTTCGATGGTTGATATAAGGAATTTTAATGTCAGAGCGACCGCTCGATCTTGGCTGGATGCGCATTTTCACCGAGGTTGCCCGTCGCGGCAGCCTGACGGCAGCGGCGGCGTCGATGCGGCTGACCCAGCCAGCCGTCAGCTATCAGATCCGCAGGCTGGAGGAGGAACTCGGCGTCGCGCTCATTCGCCGCAAGCATCGCGGCATCGAACTGACGGCAGAGGGACAGCGGCTGTTCGAGATCGTTTCGCGCAATGTCGACGCCATCGACCTTTTGGCGCAGCAGCTTCGCCGGACGGAAGAGCGGCAGACCATCCGCCTGCACACGGACTACGCCTTTTCGTCATTATGGCTCATTCCGCGCATGCATGGGTTTCGTGTGCTGAATCCCGACATCAATATCCAGATCGTCGCCACACAGGATCCGCTGGGACAGGGCAAACACGATAGCGACGTGATGATCATCTTCGGTACGCGGCAGGAAGCGGGCGACGGGGCGGTGTTGCTGCTTTCGGAAAAGGTGACGCCGGTCTGCTCACCTGCCCTGCTCGCCGAAACCCCTACACCCACGTCCATCGCGGATTTTTCGCGACGCAAGCTTATCCATCTCGAAAACACCTCACAGGCGCACTGGTTCGACTGGGCGGCTTATTTCAAGCATTTCGGCGTGCAGAGAGGCGCCGACCACGATGGTGGCGACATCAGCTTCAACAATTACACC
Source organism: Agrobacterium fabrum str. C58 (assembly GCF_000092025.1). NCBI lineage: Bacteria > Pseudomonadati > Pseudomonadota > Alphaproteobacteria > Hyphomicrobiales > Rhizobiaceae > Agrobacterium > Agrobacterium fabrum. The sequence continues at coordinate 1,799,541 of NC_003063.2, read as the reverse complement.
ATGGTGGTGCAGGCAACCATCGGCGAACAGGGTTTCGCGCTTGGATGGGCCGGGCTCGTCGATCCCCTGCTTGAGGCCGGCGTGCTGGTAACGGCGGGTCCGAGCCTTGATGCACCGGGGCGCGGTTATTGGCTGATGCGGCCCAAGAACAGTGACAATGCGGTGAGAAAACTCACCTCCTGGCTGATCGACGAGCGGCGATGACGCCGCCCGCCAAGGTATCAGGACGTTCAGATCGGGTAGTGAAGCGGCCCGTCCTGCAGCGTGACCCAGCGCAATTCGGTGAATTCGGCGATACCCGCTGTGCCGCCGAAACGGCCATAACCGGAAGCCTTGACCCCGCCGAAGGGCAACTGGGCCTCATCATGAACGGTCGGGCCGTTGACATGGCAAATGCCGCTTTCAATCCGCGCGGCAACGGAAAGCGCCCGCGCCTGGTCCCTGCCGAAAACGGCGGCGGAAAGACCGAATTCGCTTTCATTGGCGATGCTCACGGCCTCATCGATGCTGCCGGCCCGGATGATGGATACGACCGGGCCGAAGCTCTCCTCCGAATAAAGCCGCATGGCCGGGGTGACGCCATCGACGGCGATCGCGTCAAGCATCGTGCCATCGCCACCGCCACCGGCAACCCGCCTTGCACCCTTGGAGACGGCGTCATCGACCAGCACCCGGATACGCGAGGCTGCTTCGGCACTGACCAGTGAGCCGAGCGGTGTCTTGCCCTCGCGCGGATCGCCCGCCGTCAGGCTGGCGGCCTTTTTCGCGAAAGCTTCGACGAATGTATCGGCAATGCTGTCAAGCACGATGATACGCTCGGTTGACATGCAGATCTGCCCTTGGTTCATGTAGGCGCCGAATGCAGCGGCAGCGACCGCCGCGTCGATATCGGCATCGTCAAGCACGATGAAGGGCGCCTTACCGCCAAGCTCCAGCAGGGCGGGTTTGAGGTAGCGGCCCGCCGTTTCCGCAATGACGCGGCCGACACGGGTGGAGCCAGTGAAGTTCACCCTTCTGACCGCCGGATGGGCAATCAGCGTTTCAACGATCTTCGCCGCATCGTCCGGCGCGTTGGAAATGGCGTTCAGCACGCCTTTCGGCAGTCCTGCGGAGGCAACCGCTTCGATGATCAGGGCGTGGGTCCGCGGGCAAAGTTCCGAGGTCTTCATGACAACCGTATTGCCGCAGGCAAGCGGGGTGGCGATGGAGCGCACGCCGAGAATGACCGGCGCGTTCCACGGCGCCATCGACAGCACGACCCCTGCCGGCTGACGGAGCGCCATGGCCATGGTTCCCGGGCGGTTCGATGGGATGACTTCGCCCGTGATGTGCGTGGTTAGACTGGCCGCCTCCACCAGCATATCGCTGGCGAGCATGACGTTAAAACCGGCCCAGGCCTCCGTCGCGCCGATCTCCTCCATCATCGCCTGAATGATTTGCGGGCCCGCCGCGCGCAGCGCCTCGGCAGCCGCAAGCAGGTGGCGGCGGCGTTCACCGGGCGTGGTGGCGGACCATTTCGGGAAAGCGGCAGCGGCAGCATCGGCCGCGTTCGTCGCATCTTCAACCGAAGCGGCGGCGGCACTCGTTACGGCATCGCCGGTGATCGGGTTGTTCCGTTCGAAGCGCTTGCCGTTCGCGGCCGCGCAATGATCGCCGCCGATGAAAAGATTTACAGTCTGCATATGTCTCCTCCTGTCGGGCGACCTTCTCCTCAAGGTCTTCCGCCCGTTATGAGCGAAGTTTAGCAACGACAGCCTCTGATAAAATGCACTAGTATGGCTCGTTATTGTACTTTTGAGGGATGAATGGCGTTTCAAAATCACAATGCCGGCAACGGCCAGGCCACGTTGGCGCGGATATTAAATTCGTCGCTGCGGGTGAGCGAGGTGAAACTCAGCCCAGTTAATGCCCACCTTATCCTGCTCGCCGCCGGCCATGCGCAAGTTATTGGCGACGGTGAAGCCATTACCCTGCCCGCACCGGGATTGGCCTGGTTGCCGGCTGGCCACGCAAGCCGTCTGCGGCTGGAGGCGGGAAGCCGGGCCTCGCTATTGTCCACCACCGAGATCGGCCTTGCGCATGCGATGCCGACAGGGACAAGCGCAATCATCCTTCGCAATGGCCTGCAACGTGTCCTTACAGAGACACTTGCGGAGAAGGATCATGCGGAGCTGGCGGGTTATCTGGAGACCATCGCCAATGAAAACCTCAAACCGACGGCAGCCACCGAAACGATCATTACCAACCTTCTTTCCGTCACGCTGATCCGCATATGCCAGCATGCCACAACGGAAATCGGTGCGGTTTCCCTGCCATCGGGCATGACGGAACGTTTTGTTCTGCTGGTCGCGCAACACAAATGCGAGCATTGGAGCGTTGACGACTATGCCCGCGACCTCGGCATCAGCCGCGACCGGCTGGGCTCGATTATCAAAAACGCGACGGGCCTCTCACCACAAGCCTACATTCATCGCGAACTGCTTTCGGAAGCACACGATCTTCTTCTGAACTCTTCCCTGCAAGTTGCTGAAATCGCGTTTCGTTTGGGGTTTCAGGATCCAGGTTATTTCAACCGCTTCTTCACCGGCAAGGAGGGCAAATCTCCCGGCCGCTTCCGCAGAGCGGCGATGCGCGCACAAGATATTCCTCTGCCTTCCTATGCCGCCTGGCCCTGAGTTTTCACAAATGGCGTGGCGCACAATCGGTAGCGTTCGGCCCTCTGCGGAATTGTCTATCTGGAACCCACCTCTTCGTCATTCGTTGAATGAAGGACGAAACAACGCGAAGGGAGAAAACGATGAACGAGAAAAAGGAAGCGGGCGATTTCGCCGACAAGAAGCGTGAAGAACAGGGCCGTGGCGTGATTGTCGCTGGCCCGGATGCGCATGAAAACGAGAAGAGTGGCAAGACGCCTGCTGGACCAACTGAAAAGTCGTCACCCGAGCGGCAGGTTCCGTCTTCCGACCGCCGTTGAATGAATATGGGGCCTCCGTCATCGAGAGGAAGCCGCCACAAAAACACCTCCCCGATCGCTCGGGGAGGTGTTGTCTTTTCGGCTAATCGCTTCCGCTCAGATCAGATCGAAACGGTCGGCGTTCATCACCTTCGTCCAGGCGGCAATGAAGTCGCGGGCGAATTTTTCCCTGTTGTCGTCCTGCGCATAAACTTCCGCATAAGCGCGCAGGATGGAGTTGGAGCCGATCACGAGATCGACGCGGGTTGCCGAATATCTGGCTGCGCCGGTCTTGCGATCACGGATCTCATAGAGATTGTTGCCGGTCGGGACCCAGGAATAGGCCATGTCCGTCAACGTCGTGAAGAAGTCCGTTGTAAGCGCCCCCGGCTTATCGGTGAAGACGCCATGCGCCGCACCGCCGTAATTGGCGCCGATGACGCGCAGGCCGCCGATGAGGACGGTGAGTTCCGGCGCGGTGAGGCCAAGAAGCTGTGCCCGATCGAGCAGCAGCTCTTCGGGGCTGACGACATAGTCCTTCTTCACCCAGTTGCGGAAACCATCCGCCAGCGGCTCAAGCGGCGCAAAGCTGTCGGCATCCGTCTGCTCGGCGGAAGCGTCACCACGACCGGCCGCGAAGGGCACGGCGATATCGAAACCAGCCGCTTTCGCCGCCTGCTCCACGCCGTAATTGCCAGCCAGAACGATCACATCGGCGATGCTTGCACCGGTTTCGCGGGCAATCGGCTCCAGAACCGAAAGCACGCGGGAAAGACGGGCGGGCTCATTGCCTTCCCAATCCTTCTGCGGTGCGAGACGAATACGCGCGCCATTGGCGCCGCCGCGCTTGTCCGAACCACGGAAGGTGCGGGCACTGTCCCATGCGGTTGAAACCAGATCGGCGACAGAAAGGCCGGAGGCAGCGATCTTAGCCTTGACGGCAGCGACATCGTAGCTCGTGGAGCCTGCCGGGATCGGATCCTGCCAGATCAGGTCTTCAGCCGGAACATCCGGGCCGACGTAACGGGACTTCGGCCCCATGTCGCGATGCGTCAGCTTGAACCAGGCGCGGGCGAAGACATCAGAGAAATGGTCCTGATCGTCCTTGAACTTCAGCGAAATCTCGCGGTAGATCGGATCGACCTTCAGGGCCATGTCGGCGTCGGTCATCATCGGGATGGTGCGGATCGACGCATCCTCGACATCAACAGGCTTGTCTTCTTCGGCGATGGTAATCGGCGCCCATTGCGATGCACCCGCGGGGCTGTGCGTCAGGGTCCACTCGTGCTTGAACAGCATGTCGAAGAAGCCGTTGTCCCACTTGGTTGGTTCGCTTGTCCATGCGCCTTCGATACCCGACACCACGGTGTCACGGCCAATGCCGCGGCCCTTGGTATTGATCCAGCCGAGACCCTGATATTCCGGGCCAGCAGCTTCCGGATCGGGGCTGAGATTGGCAGCACTGCCATTGCCATGGGACTTGCCGATGGTGTGGCCGCCGGCCGTCAGGGCAACGGTTTCCTCGTCATCCATCCCCATGCGGGCAAAGGTTTCGCGCATCTGCGCCGCCGTCGCCAGCGGATCGGACTTGCCGTTGACACCTTCCGGGTTGACGTAGATCAGGCCCATCTGCACGGCGGCAAGCGGGTTTTCCAGCGTCTCGGGCTTGCTCACGTCGCCATAACGGCCGTCGCTCGGCGCCAGCCATTCCTTTTCGTCACCCCAATAGGTGTCCTTTTCCGGCGCCCAGATGTCTTCGCGGCCGAAGGCGAAGCCGAAGGTCTTCAGACCCGCGACGTCATAGGCGATCGTGCCGGCGAGCGCGATAAGGTCGGCCCAGGAAATCTTGTTGCCGTATTTCTTCTTGATCGGCCACAGCAGGCGGCGGCCCTTGTCGGTGTTGACGTTGTCCGGCCAGGAATTGAGCGGTGCAAAACGCTGGTTGCCGGTATTGGCGCCGCCGCGACCGTCTGTGACACGATAGGAACCGGCGGCATGCCAGGTAACACGGGCCATCATGCCGACATAACTGCCCCAGTCGGCCGGCCACCATTCCTGGCTGTCGGTCATAAGCGCGCGCAGATCGGCCTTGAGGGCTTCGACATCAAGCGTCTTCAGCGCTTCGCGGTAGTTGAAGGAGGTGCCGAGCGGATTGGTCTTGGTGTCGTGCTGATGCAGGATGTCGAGGTTTAGCGCGTTCGGCCACCATTCGGTCACCGATTTGCCGGAGGCCGTATTGCCTCCATGCATGACGGGACACTTGCCAGCCGGTTTTGAAGTTGCGTCCATTTCGCCCTCCGATGGGATTAGCAATTAAACAAATTATCAGTTCGACATGTGCAGCATTCCGAGCCAGAGGCAGCGGCAGGTCTCAAACGACCTGCTGCGATGCCGATGATCATCCACAGCTACAGCTTCTTTCTGTCATGAAGATGACTAACAGCCGGGTTCCATAATTTCCAATTGTATATTCTAAAGGCTGCGATATGCTGAGCTTATGATTGCCCTCTCCATGAAACATCTCCGTTATTTCGATGCGCTGGCCAAAATCGGCCATTTCGGGCGCGCGGCGGAAGCCTGCGCCATCTCCCAGCCTGCACTGTCCTTGCAGATCCGGGAACTGGAGGAATTGATCGGTGCGCCGCTCGTCGAACGCGGCAGCCGCCAGATCCGGCTGACGGCGCTTGGTGACGAATTTGCCGAGCGCACCCGGGCAATCCTGCGTTCGGTGGACGAATTGCAGGATCTGGCGCGCGCAGGGCATGGCCCTCTCAGCGGCCGCCTGCGCATCGGTGTCATTCCCACCGTCGCACCCTATCTTCTGCCGCAGGTGATCAAGACACTAACGCGGCACTATCCCGGACTGGAAGCACGCCCGCGCGAGGCGGTGACGCAGAAGCTCATCGAAGACCTTCTCGAAGCCCGGCTCGACATGGCAATCGTCGCGCTGCCCGTCTCGGAACCGGCGCTGGAAGAAGTGCCGCTATTTTCGGAAGAATTCATTCTGGTACGGCCGATGGAGGATGCCGGCATGCCGGTGCCGAGCGCGGACAAGCTGGGTGAAATGCGCCTGCTGCTTCTGGAAGAAGGCCATTGTTTCCGCAACCAGGCGCTCTCCTTCTGCAGCACCACGAATGCGCCGCCGCGCGTGCTGATGGAAGGCAGTTCGCTGTCGACGCTGGTACAGATGGTTGGCGCGGGCATCGGCGTCACGCTTATTCCGCAGATGGCGGTCGATATGGAGACGCGACTATCCACCGTCTCGGTGTTCCGTCTGGCGGAGCCGCGCCCGTCCCGCACCATCGGCATCGTCTGGCGCAAGAGCAATCCGCTTTCGGCGCAGTTCGCCCATATTTCCGAGATCGTCCGCGAATGTGGCCTTCAGAAACTCGGTCTCGCGCCGTAATGGCTTCGGCCGGATGATCGCGCGCATCGCAACGCGCGCGATCTGAGAAGGGGCGGATGCCCTATCGCGACCCTGCCCTTGCATGTTTGTCGGTCCATTCGGGTGGCGCGCCGAACTTGTCGGCCACCATGCCCTGCAAGCCGCGTGACCGGCCATAGGCATCACATTCGACATATTTCGGTCTTCCACCCAGGGCGGAGCGAATTCGATGGCCGGAAGGCACAGAGAGATCAAGCCCCTCGGAGACTTTGCCCTTCACCAGAATGCGCGCGAAATAATTGGAGAAATCGGCGGCAAGCCCATAGGCGTCGCCGATTTCCGACACACGAGGTTTGCTGGTGATGGAATTCGCGCCCTTGGACCAGACGGCTGCCGCGCGTTGCACGCCGGCACTGTCCACCGCCTCAGCCTCGACGGCCAGTCCGCCGAGCCCGACAGGCAGACGCGGCACGCTGACGGGCAGGACAAAACCGCTGCCGAGCGTAACCGCCGTGGACACCCCCGCCATGGTCTTGTTGGTCGGCACCAGATCGGTGACGACCGTGCGCACCGTCATGTCCGCCGGCTGACCGAGGGCGGCGATCCGGTATTTGTCACTGAGCGCCACGCAGATGGCGCGATCCAGCGCATTCGAAACGAGTATACGATCCTTCTCCGATGTGACCCGCGACGAAGCCGCAAAAGAAAAGGTGGTCGGCACTATGGCGACGGTCTTGATGCCGGCCAGCCCGTAGGCGTCAACGAAAGTCCGGGATTTGGTGAACTTGCCTTTGGCAGGGCTGAACTGCGCGTAGGACGTCAGCGTACCGCCTTCCTTCAGCGGCACCGAGCTGCAGCCGGACATGATGATCGCAATGGGCAAGGTCGCGAAGGCGGCGCCGCGGCTGCGGCGACACCTCTCACCGAAAGCCCGGGGTAACAGATTCCACCATTGTTGCACTGTACGTACTCCGGTTGCGTGGTTGATCTTATGCCCCGCACGGTACGACAGCCAAAATTGCGGCAACATTACAATTGCCACCCGTGGATAGCCGCAAACCAGGCTCAGAAACGCAGCCGGAAGGTGCTTCCGAAAGCGCTGCTCTCCAGAAAGACCCGTCCGCCGTGAATGGCGACGATCTGCTTGACGAGGCTGAGGCCAAGTCCGGCGCCCGTGCTGCGCGGCGTGATTCGATAAAAGGGCTCGAAAATCCGCTGCTGCTGGTCTTCGGCGATCCCCTGCCCCTCATCGGAAATCACGACCTCACCGTCGGCGAGAACAGACACATGGATCATCCCCTTATTTCCGCCGTGATCGATGGCGTTGCGCACGATATTGCTGATGGCACGTGGCAGGGTGAACGGGTTGCCCTGTAACTCATAGGCGACGACCGCCGTTTCGAAGGCGATGTCGTAACCGGCCGAAAGCGCAAGCGGTGCGAGATCAGCAACGACCGTACGGGTTATATCGACGAGGTCCACCCGCTCGCGCCGATCGTTCACCTGGTCATTGCGTTCGAAGGCCAGAAGCTGCTCGGCGGTCTCACCGAGGCGCGCCACATCCGCCAACAAACGTTGTCGCTCCGGCCCGGGCAAACCCTCGATCCGGGTCTGCATGATCGCAATCGGGGTTCTGAGCTCATGCGCCGCATCGATGAGGAACCGCTGGCGCGCCCGGAATTGCTCTTCCAGTCGCTCGAGGATACTGTTGAAGGAAAGGATGAGCGGGACAACTTCCCGCGGCACATCCTCGACGGGAAGTTTCGAACCGCCACGCCGGGGGTCGATCTCGGGTGCCTTTTTGACGACGGAACTGAGACCCGCAAGTGCCTGACGCACGATGCGGGGCACGGAAAAGAACACGGCGGGCAGGATAACCGCCAGCAACGGGACGTAAATCTTGTAGGTCTCGGCAAGAAGCGTCAGAAACTGCGCTCTCACATGCGTGCTTCCGCCGAACATGACCCTGACCGGACCCCACCTCGTCTCCAGGCTCTCGACCATGGCACCCTCGGCGGTGCCTTTGCCACCGCGAATATCGGCATCCGTCAACAGATAGAGATACCGCGACAATTCGGCATATGCAGTCGGCACGGCGCCATAGGTGGCCACCCGCCCGTCCAGCGTGGAAACCGCGAACCAGAGCGTACCGTTCTCCGCCGTCAGAGCCCGCAACATCGGGCCATCGATAACCACAAGTCCCTTTTGCGGATCAAGCGACAGCGACTCGTCCAGTGCGTCCGACAGATCGCCCCAAAGCGCGATATTGGGCGAAAGGATCATCAATCCATAAACACAGAGCCCGACGATAACGACAGCGATCATGGCGGAAACGACGATGCTGAGCTGCCAGCTCAATTGCCACCAAAGCGACGGATTGGACTTGCCCTGCGCTTTCATGCGTCTTCCTTCAGCAGATAACCGATGCCGCGAATATTGTGCACGCTCACCCCGGCTGAAGCATCGAGCAGGCGTTTGCGCAGCCGAGATATATGCGCGTCGAGCGCATTGGACTGGATTTCCTCCTCGTAATTGTAGACGGCCGCCTCGAGGGTGGAGCGCAGTACCGACTTGCCCTTGCGTTTGGCGAGCGCAACGAGGACCAGAAGCTCGCGTCTGGGAAGATCGAAGGGAAGCGAATTGATGGTGACGCTGAGATGCAGCGGGTCGATCACGATCCGGCCGGCCGCAATCTCGGCCGGTGCGAGACCTGATGGCCGCCTCAGAACAGCACGCACCCGCGCCAGTAGCTCACCGACGAGAAACGGCTTGCCGAGATAGTCATCCGCGCCGCCATCCAGCCCTGCGATGCGGTCCTCCGGTTCGTTCATCGCGGTCAACAGGATGATCGGTGTATCGACACCGGCGCGGCGCAGTTTCGGGATGAAGGCGAGCCCTTCCCCGTCCGGCAGCCGGCGGTCGAGCAGAATGGCGTCGTAAAGGTGCTGGCGCGTCAGCTCCATCGCGTCACCGAGCCGCATCGTATGGTCGATGACGATGCCCTGCTTGCCGAGCGTCGCCGACAGCGCATCCGCCATTTCCTTTTCATCTTCGATCAACAGAAGTCTCATGGATCACCGTCCCTTCGCTATCCGTTGTCTGCCCGAAAGGTTGCGGCAGTATTGCGGCGAAGAGGCCACAGTGGGGTAATGCTGCTGCAATTGTGGTTGCCTATCCAGAGGTTATCCGCCTGCAAGACAGGCGATGCGACCGCCTCAACCGGCGGCCCTGCGACAGGAAGGATCACGATATGGCGCTGCAATGGGTGAAGAGAACGATCAAGGCAGGGGCCGCGCTTGCGGGCTGTGTTCTCGTCGTCACCGCTCTCGATCCGGCACGCGGAAGCGTGGATGCGAAAGAGCGCGTCAAGGGTATCGTAGCGGCGGCCGCGATGAGCCCGGCCGGCATCCCTTTCGAACTGGCGGCACAGGAAATCGCGACGATCGGCACGCGCCCGATGGCGGAGCGGCTCAGCATCAGCGGCGAGCTTCAGCCCGTCAACCGCGTCCTGATCCGCGCCCGCGAGGCCGGAAAAATTCTCGAGATGAACGTCCGGGAGGGACAGGCGGTTCGGGCGGGCGACATGCTTGTGCGTTTCGAAACCGACGAGTTGCAATCAACCCTGCTGCTCCGGCAAAGCGACCGGGATGCGGCCGAGGCCGAGCTGATGCTGGCGATGCAGGCCCTGGCTAGAACCGAGCAGCTGGCTGCGAAAAACATCGCTTCGACGGAACAGCTAGACAAGGCGAAAAGCGATGTCGTGGTAAAGACGACAAGGGTGCAGAGCCTGTCTTCGCAGGTGGATATTGCCCGCCTCGCCCTTCGCAACGCCGAAATCCGCGCACCATTCGACGGCACCGTCACCCGGCGCGTGGCAGAGACGGGCGCGCGTATCGGCGCGGATGGCGAGCTTCTGACGCTGGTCGATACCAGCGAGCTGGAAGCGAAGGTTCTCGTCGCCACCCGCGATATTCCACGCGTCGCCCGCGGCCAGACGGCGGAACTGGAGATTGACGGCCTCGCTGGCCAGATCGTCAAAGGAACGGTCGAGCGCATCAGCCCGGTGGCCGAGGACGGCACGCGCGTCGTCGCCGTCTATCTCAGGCTTGCCAATCGCGATGGGCAATTGTGGGGCGGAATGTTCGCCGGCGGATCTATTCTGCTGCGTGAAAAAAACGATGCGCTCGTCGTTCCCGCCATCGCGCTGCGCAAGGATGAGACGGGCTATCATGTGCTCAAGATACAGGACGGTCATCTTCGCCGCCAGACGGTTGCCGTGGGGCCACGCTGGAACGGCGGCAGCCTGATCGAGATCGGCGCGGGTCTTGCGGATGGCGAGACGATCCTGACGGTGCCACTTCCCGAATTGCGCCCCGATATGGCCGTCACCATCGACAAGGCAGGCTGAGATGTTTCTGACCCGCATATCTGTCAACCATCCCGTCTTCGCCACCATGATGATGGTAGCACTTCTGGTCATGGGCGCTTTTTCCCTACAGCGGCTGGGGCTGGATCAATATCCCAATGTCGACGTTCCCGTTGTGGTGGTCGTCACCAGCTATCCCGGCGCGACGCCGGAGACGGTGGAAATGGAGGTGACGCGCCCGGTCGAGGATGCGCTGAACGCCATCGGTGGCCTCGATGAGGTGACGTCCACCTCCTATGAGGGACGTTCCGTCGTCGTTGCGAAGTTCAAGCTCGAGGTTCAGAGTTCCGCCGCCGCGCAGGAGGTGCGCGACAAGATCGCCGCCATCGAGGCGAATTTTCCGGAAGACACCAAAAAGCCTGTCATATCGAGGTTCGATCCCGCCGCAGAGCCGATCCTGTCGCTGGCGATCAGTTCGACATCGCTCGATGTGCCTGCACTCGCCACCCTCGCCGAGCAAAAGGTGGTGCGGCAATTGACGACCGTTGCGGGCATCGGACAGGCAACGTTGGTCGGCGGCCGCAAACGGCAAATCGATGTGACGATCGATGAGACGCGGATGCGCGCGCTGGGGATCGGCGTCAACGAGGTGGTGACTGCGCTGCGGGCTGGAAACAGCAACAGCCCGGCCGGCAGCGTCGTCGATCCCGTCTCCGAACGCACCATTCAGATACAGAGTCGCATAGAGGAACCCGAGGCCCTGCTGGATATGGTGGTGGCACGGCGCGGCGGCGTGGCCATCCTGCTGCGCGACGTCGCCACGCTGTCCGAAGGGGCGGCCGATGCCGAAAACCGCGCCATTTATAATGGCCAGACGGCGCTGGCGATCGATATAGTCAAGGTTCAGGACGCCAATACGGTGCAGGTGGTGAGCGATGTGAGGAAGCGCCTCGATGCGCTCAACGCCGAGCTTTCACCGCAAAATATACAGCTGCGCATCGTGACGGATTCATCGATACCGATCCAGGAATCCGTAACCCAGGTGCAGACCACGCTGATCGAAGGTGCAGCACTCGCCGTCGCCATCGTCTTCCTGTTTCTCAATTCCTGGCGCAGCACGGTCATCACCGGTCTGACGCTGCCGATCGCGATCATCGGCACACTCACGGTGGTCGATTTCCTCGGTTTCACGCTCAATACGCTCAGCCTGTTGGCGCTGACACTGTCCATCGGCATTCTGGTGGACGACGCCATCGTGGTGCGCGAGAACATTACCCGCCATCTGCACATGGGCAAGTCCCATCTGCGCGCCGCCCTCGACGGCACCGGTGAAATCGGGCTTGCGGTGATCGCGACGACGGCGACGATCGTGGCGGTTTTCCTGCCGGTCGCTTTCATGGACGGTATCGTCGGCCGGTTTTTCTATCAGTTCGGCGTCACCGTTTCCGCCGCCGTGCTGATCTCGCTTTTCGTCGCCTTCACGCTCGATCCGATGCTGTCGAGCGTCTGGTATGATCCCGATGCGCAGGCCGATGCGAAGCGTGGCCCGATTGGCCGCCTGATCGCCCGTTTTGACCACGGTTTTGAATGGATGGCCGGGCAATACCGGCATGCGATCGACTGGACATTGCGCCACCGGCTCGTCACCCTGCTTGTTACCGCAGGCATTTTTATCGGCAGCCTGTTCATGGTGCCGCTGGTCGGCACGGAATTCGTGCCAGATGCCGATGAGGGACGCTTCCAGATCAATCTCACCGCGCCGGTCGGGTCTTCGCTCGATTACACGACAGCGAAGCTACAGCAGGTCAAAAAGGCGCTAAGGGAATTTCCTGAAGTCGAGATGCTTTATTCCACCATCAATACCGGCGGCGCGGCCGGCAAACATCGCGCCGCCATTCTTGTCGGGCTCGTACCGCTTTCGGCACGCGAGCAGACTCCGCTTTCCCTTGCCGAGCCAGTCCGCAAACGCTTGTCGGCAATTCCCGGGATCGAGATCAATATCCTGCAGAATGGTCTCGGTGGCGGCGAAAGCCCGGTGCAGCTGAGCATCCTCGGCGACGACCGGGCAGTCCTCGAAAAAATCGCAAACGGTCTTGTGGAGGACATGAAAAAAATCCCGGGTCTGGTGGAGGTGACCTCCAGCACCAAGGACGTGACCTCCATCCTCTCGGTCCGATTGAAGCCCGCGGCGGCAAGCGATCTCGGCATTGCCAGGGCCGATCTCGCCGCCGCCCTGTCTGCCCTCATCGGCGGCGAGGATGTTTCCAAATGGACCGACGCGCATGGCAACAGCTACGATATCGTTGTTCGCCTGCCCGTCGAGCGGCGCTCCGATGCAGCACGTCTCGGGGAGTTGATGATCACGACCGGCCGCACCGGGGCGAACGGCGCGCCGCTGATGGTACGCCTCGATCAGGTCGCCGATATCGGCACGGTGGCGGCACCGGCGGAAATCCGCCGCTTCGACAATCGTCGCGAAATACTGGTGTCGGCTAATATCACCGGTCGTACGCTTGGGGATGTTACGGAGACCCTGCAGGGCCTGACCGCCAGCCGCGATCTGCCGGCTGGTTATCGCATCCGTTTCGGCGGCGAGGCCGAAACCATGCAGGAAACCGTCGGCCATATGGGGACGGCGCTCAGCATGGCCATCATCTTCATCTACATCGTGCTCGCCTCACAATTCGGCAGCTTCCTGCAGCCGCTTGCCATCATGGTGTCGCTGCCGCTATCGCTCATCGGCGTCCTCCTCGGCCTCATGGTGGCCGGCAGCACCATCAATATGTTCTCGCTGATCGGCTTCATCATGCTGATGGGCCTCGTGACCAAAAACGGCATATTGCTGGTGGATTTCGCCAATCGCGAACGGCGGCGCGGCCTTACGCTGAATGAGGCACTGGCGAATGCCGGCGTCATCCGCTTCCGCCCGATCATCATGACGACGCTCGCGATGATCTTCGGCATGATCCCGCTCGGTCTCGCCGTCGGCGGAGGCGGCGCCCAGCGCGCACCCATGGCACATGCCGTGGTGGGCGGCCTCATCAGCTCCACGCTGCTGACCCTGATCGTTGTGCCCGTCATCCTGTCCTATATCGACAGCATCACGCGGCGTTTCGCCCGCCTGTTGCCGAAGGCGCCGGACGAGGTGGCAGAAAGGGGAGTAAAAAATCGAACAGTGTCAACAGTCTGAGCCTGTCTCCGGCGTTGCGCTCAGGGCTTCCCGCTGTCCTGTCGCTTCTTTTTGCCCTTGGGCTTGAAATCAACCAGCAACGATTTCAACTCAATGTCGCGAACGCGCCTTGCCGCCTCATCGGGGCGCACCCATTCCGAGAGGCGTTCGCCACTTTCCTTGAAACTCGCATCCGCCTCCGTCACCTCTATCTGGAACACATCGACCATGCAGGGCACGACATCGCCATTGTCGAGCATCTTCAGATAGGTATAGCGACCGATGGCGTCCTTTCGCACCCGGCCCCGCACGCCCGCCTCCTCCCATGCCTCGATGGCCGCCGCCTGATGCGGCTTCTTGCGTTTCATTGGCCAGCCGCGCGGAATGATCCAGCGTCCGCTGGTCCGGGAGGTAACGAGGAGGATTTCGATAGTCCCGCCATCGGCATAACGGAAGCAGAGCGCGGCATATTGCTGCCGGAAAGCGCCGGTGAAGAGCTTTTCCGGAACAGCAGCCAGCTGCTGAAGCAATGTGAGTGGACGGGCCGGGCGGGTCTTCCGGCGTTTCTTGGCGGGTTTCATATCCGTTGATAGTGCCGATTTTCCGGGTTGCATCAATGCCCCGCGTGCATTTATGACAGTTTTATGACAATCACCCCCCACAACTAATAAAGCGCCATTGAGGGCCAATTCGCATGATGAGTATTTTTCGCAAGCTGATGCCGCGCGAGGACCGTTTCTTCGACATGTTCAGCAAACATTCCGAAACCGTCATCAAAGCGGCTGCAGCCCTTGATCAACTTTTGAGCGGCATCGACGTCGAGAAGAACTGCGACCTCATTGTCGCCCTTGAGAATCAGGCCGATGACATCACTCGCGAGGTTCTGCTTGCAGTCAGGCGCAGCTTCATCACGCCCTTCGATCGTGGCGACATCAAGGATCTCATCCAGTCCATGGATGACGCCATCGATATGATGCACAAGACGGTCAAGACCATTCGCCTGTTCGAACAGAGCGAATTCGACCCGCTGATGAAGGAGATGGGCCACGAGATCGTCCGCGCGGCCGGCCTCATCGCGGAAGCCATTCCGCTTCTCAACAAGGTCGGCGCGAACGCGCAGCGCCTCTCCGCCATCGCCGAAGAGGTGACCCGTGTCGAAGGCCGCTCCGACGATCTCCACGATCAGGGCCTGAAAGACCTCTTCCGCCGCCATGGCGCGAACGGCAATGCGATGGCCTACATGATCGGCAGCGAAATCTACGGCGAACTCGAAAAGGTCGTCGACCGCTTCGAGGATGTGGCCAATGAGATCAGCGGCATTGTGATCGAGAACGTCTGATGGATGTCGCACTTGCCCTGCCGCTGCTTGTCGGCCTCATCGCCATCGCGCTGTTCTTCGATTTCCTGAACGGTCTGCACGACGCCGCCAATTCCATCGCCACCATCGTTTCCACCCGTGTGCTGCGGCCGCAATATGCGGTCGCCTGGGCGGCTTTCTTCAATTTCATCGCCTTTCTGTTCTTCGGCCTGCATGTGGCCGAAACGCTCGGCACCGGCATCATCGATCCGGCCATCGTTTCACCGCAGGTCATCTTCGCGGCACTGATCGGGGCGATCGTCTGGAACATCGTCACCTGGATTTTTGGCATTCCTTCCAGCTCGTCGCATGCGCTGATCGGCGGTCTCGTCGGTGCGGGTTTTGCGAAGGTGGGCTTTAATTCCATCGTCTGGTCCGGCCTGCTGAAGACCGTCGGCGCCATCTTCATGTCACCTGCCATCGGCTTTTTCCTGGCGCTGCTTCTCGTCCTTGCCGTGTCGTGGCTGTTCGTGCGGCAGACGCCCTTTGCTGTTGACCGCACGTTCCGGATCATGCAGTTTATTTCCGCTTCGCCGTATTGCCCCGGCCATTGCGCAGATAATCGATGAAGATGCGACCCTGACGCTTGGCCTTGGTGGCGACGGAGAGATATTTCTCCGGCTCGGCCTTCGACATATCCGTGGCCATGGCTTTGGCGAAGGCCTTGACGGGCGCCCAGCCCGCCTGCGGTTTCAGCGGCGAGACCACATGCAGCCCCTTGCCGCCCGACGTCTTGACGAAAGCGGCAAGGCCCGCCTCTTCGAAGCGCCGTTTGAGTTCTTGCGCCGCCTCGATCACCGCGTCCCAGGCCACATCCTCGCCGGGGTCGATATCCATGGTGATCATGTCAGGCTTTTCCCAATTGGCGGTCGTTGCGCCCCATGGGTGGATTTCAAGTGCTGCGGATTGCACGAGCGCCATCAGGCCATCGAAATCCGTGATGCGGATCAGCGGTTCGCCCCCCTTGTCCTTGGGATCCTTGATCTGCTCGATCGCTTTGTTGATGCCGCGCCAGGCGTGTTTCTGGAAAAACCGTTGGCCCTCTATGCCCTCGGGGCAACGCAACAGCGCCAGCGGCCGGTTGACGACAAAGGGCGCCATATGCCGCCAGACCTGCGCATAATAGTCGGCCAGTCCCTCCTTGGTCACGCCGTCATTTGGCCAGTAAAGCCGGTCGGGGTGAGTGAACTTGATCTTCGACTGCGACTGCGGCGCATTGCTATCCGACACGGCCTTCTCCTCGCGTTCGATCTCTCCTGCCGGCTTGTCTTCCCGCAAACCCCGGAAGGATGCATGACGCAGATTTCCATCTCCTGACCAAGCGCGAAACTCCACCTCCGCCACCAGTTCCGGCTTCACAAAATGGAGATCGCGGCGGGCAAGCGCGGTCAGCTTGTCGCCAAAGGGGCTGTCCTTGCGTTCCAGCGGCTTCAGACGAGAAAATATCATCTCCGCGACGTCGCCGGAATAACCGGTTCCGACACGGCCGACATGGCGCAGCTTGCCGTTTTCATAGACCCCTAGAGCCAGCGAGCCGATGGCATGCTCCGACGTCGAAGAGACGGTGTAACCTCCGATCACGAATTCCTGTCGCATCGAACATTTGGACTTTACCCATTCGCCCTTGCGGCCGGACACATATTTGCTGCTTTTGACCTTGGAAATCACGCCTTCGAGGCTGAGCCGGCAGGCATGGTCCAACACCAGCGCGCCACTTTCCTCGAAATGTTGGCTGTAGCGGAGATGGGGATCGCCGGCCGGTAACAGCTTCTCCAGCAGTGCCTTTCGTTCGCTCAACGCCGCGCCGCGCAGGTCGCTCCCATCGAGATAAAGAAGGTCAAACGCATAAAAGACAAACCGGTCGTCGCGTCCTTCGCTCAGGTCCTGCTGCAAGGCAGAGAAATCGGAAGCGCCGCTATCGCGTTCGACAACGATTTCACCGTCGATCAGAACAGTTTCCGCCGGCAGCGCCGTGAGTGCAGCCGCCACGGCGGCGCCGAATTTTTCCGTCCAGTCCAGCCCGCTGCGGGTCAACAGCTGAAGTTTGCCCTGATCGACTCGCGCCTGCAGCCGGTAACCATCGAATTTGATTTCGTGCAGCCAGCGTGATCCCTCCGGCGGTTTTGGCTTCAGCGTGGCGAGTGCCGGCGGCACGAAAGAGGGCAAGGCCTGTTTGCGTGCTCCTTTGGGCAGCGCATGCGCCTGTTTCTGGCCGGATGTCGAGGCGCCGGCCTTTTTCGAGACCGGCTTGGAATTCCAGGTATCCTCCGGTTTTTTTGCGACCTCCTCGACACTGCGGCCGGTCTTTACCGATTCCGGCCTTTCCTCGAGAATATCAGCACCGCCTTTGTGCCTCGCCTCCTCATCGTCACCCTTGATCAGCAGCCAGTTCTCCCGGCTCTCTCCGGGCTTGCCGTGCATGCGCACCAGATGCCAGCGGCCTTTCAGCTTCTCTCCCTCGAGCTCGAACTCCAGATGGCCCTTTCGATATCCTTTCCCGGCATCACCAATCGGCTGCCAGATGCCGCGATCCCAGACGATCACAGTGCCGCCGCCATATTGTCCCTTGGGGATGACGCCTTCGAAATCGCCGTAGCTCAGTGGATGGTCCTCCACATGCACGGCAAGGCGCTTGTCTTCCGGATCGAGGCTCGGGCCGCGCGTCACCGCCCAGCTTTTCAGCACCCCGTCCATTTCAAGGCGAAAATCGTAATGCAGGCGGCGGGCATCGTGTTTCTGGATGACGAAACTCGATCCCGGTTTTTCAGCCTTTGTGCCTTTGGGCTCCGGCGTCTTGTCGAAACTGCGCTTGGCGTTATAAGTCTGCAATCCCATGGATCAGCTCGCTTTCCGCGAGGCCTTGCGGCCTGATGACGTGGCCTTTTTCCCGCTGCCTGCTCCGGCACCGGCGCTGCGGCGCAGGGCCTCCTTGAGATCGATGATGTTGTCTTCCTTGCGCGGCGGCGGTTTGGCGATTTCCCGGCCTTCGATCTTGGCTTTCACCAGTTCCGCCAGCGCATCATTATATCTGTCACTATAATCGGCGGGATCGAATGTACCCGCCCGCTTTTCGATGATGTGGCCGGCAAGTTCCAGCATTTCATCGTCGAACTCGATATCGGGGATCGACTTGAAAACGGATGTTTCCGAACGAACTTCGTAGCTGAAATTCAGTGTGGTGGCGACAAGCGCCTTGCCGCTCGGGCGGATCAGCAGAATGCGGTTGCGGCGGAAAAGCACGGCTTCGCCGAGGGCCACGACATTCTCGTCGTCCATGGCCTTGGCGAGAAGCGTCAGCGCCTCTTCGCCATCCTCCCCGGTCGGCGCGAGATAATAGGACTTGTCGAAATAGAGCTTGTCGATTTCGTCGCAGGGCAAAAAGTGTTTGACGTGAATGACCTTGTCGCTGTCAGGCATCAGCTTTGCGATCTCGTCTCCCTCGATGACGATATGATCGCCATTGTCGAGTTCATAACCCTTGACCTGATCATCACGAAACACCGGCTCGCCGGTATCGCTGTCGACATATTGCCGCTCGACGCGGTGACCGGTCTTGCGGTTGACGATATTAAACGAAATCTTCTCCGCCGAAGTAAGCGCGGAATAAAGGCCGATTTCACAGTTGAAATCGGCAAACGACAGATGCCCTTTCCAGCTCGCCCGGCGATTCATGACCGTCGCCCCTCACCAGCGTGACGTAAGGAAGCTTCACCGCGTCCGCCACCGGCGAGAATGCGCTCGATCGCCGGCACGTCGTCTTCCGCCAGAACCGGTACTGGATCGGAGGCCATGGCTTCCAATACCTCCGGCGACAGACCGCCGTTGCGAATGACCCATTCCATGGCCTCGCGTGTCTGCCGTTCCGCTTTCAACTGCGCATAAAGCGCCAATATCAGCCGGTCGCGGACATCGAAGTTTTTCAAGCCTTTTTCTGAACGTTCTGACTGCTGTTTCATGTCGAAACCCTTAAAGACAGCCCTGCAATAGCGAAGATTGCCTCAGGCAATACCTCTCCCACCGGTCACGCCATATACTTCACCATTGATGAAACTCGCATCCTGCGAGGCGAGCAGCACATAAACAGGTGCCAGTTCCACAGGCTGTCCCGGACGGCCGAAATCGCTGTCCTTGCCGAAGTTCTTCACCTTCTCATCCGGCTGGCCGCCACTCGGCTGAAGAACCGTCCAGAACGGACCGGGCGCTACCGCATTGGCGCGCACGCCCTTTTCGATCAGCTGCTTTGCGAGCGCCTTGGTATAAGCGACGATACCGGCCTTGGTCGTGGCGTAATCGAGAAGGATGGCCGATGGTTCATAGGCCTGGATGGACGCGGTGGTGATAACAGACGCACCCGGCTTCAGATATGGAACAGCCGCCTGCGCAATCCAGTGCAACGCATAAAGATTGGTCTTCATGGTGCGGTCGAAATCATCGGTCGAGAGCTCTTCGATGTCTTCGCGATATTGCTGCCTTGCGGCGTTAATGACAAGAATATCAAGCCCATTGAGATCGCTGACGGCTTTCTCGACCAGTTCACGGCACCATGCCTCGTCGGTAATATCGCCCGGGAGCGCTACCGCCACGCGGCCTTCCGCCTCGATCAGTGCAACAACTTCCTCGGCATCCGATTCTTCCTCCGGCAGATAGGATATCGCGACATCGGCACCTTCCCGCGCAAAAGCGATTGCGACTGCGCGCCCGATGCCGGAATCGCCGCCGGTAATCAGTGCCTTGCGCCCCGCAAGCTTGCCGGTGCCCTTGTAGCTCTTTTCACCATGATCAGGGAAAGGCGTCATATTCGTCACCAGACCCGGCATTTCCTGGGTCGGGGTTGAAAACGGCGGGCGGGGATACTGGCTGCGCGGGTCTTGCGGCTCTAGGCGGTCTGTCATCGCGGACTCTCCCATCGATAGAGGTTCATTCAAGGCGCGTTCACGACAGGAGGTCTAAACCCCAGGTCAAACTGATCAACGCTGCCCCAGAGG
This sequence comes from Agrobacterium fabrum str. C58, assembly GCF_000092025.1. NCBI lineage: Bacteria > Pseudomonadati > Pseudomonadota > Alphaproteobacteria > Hyphomicrobiales > Rhizobiaceae > Agrobacterium > Agrobacterium fabrum. The sequence continues at coordinate 1,779,326 of NC_003063.2, read as the reverse complement.
CAGCGGCAGCATGGACACGCCACATGCAACCCTAACGATCTGCCTCTGCTCTCGTTCCAAAGAATATGGGAAAGTCTGCGCGCGGGCGCGATGCGCCGCCGCATCTTCGTCAAACGGAATGTTTCTTCCGTTTGGCGGTGCTCGCGGCAGGAGCCGGTGCCACATCGGGTCGTCCGAAGAGATAACCCTGCGCCTGGGCACAACCCTCATCGACCACCATGCGGTATTGCGCGTCCGTCTCGATCCCCTCCGCCGTCACCGGCAGATCGAGGCTGCGACCAAGGCCGATCACCGCACGCACGATGGCGCGGGCATTGTCATCCTCGCTCATGGCGGCGATGAAGCTGCGGTCGATCTTGATCTTGTCGAAGGGGAAGCTCTGCAGGTTGCTGAGCGACGAGTAACCGGTGCCGAAATCATCCATGACAATAGCAACCCCGAGCGCCTTCAGCTGGTTGAGGATGACCAGCGTCGCCTTGCGGTCCTTGAGAAGTGCTGCCTCGGTAATCTCCAGCTCCAGCCGGTTGGGCGAAAGCCCGGTCTGCATCAACACCGTGCAGACGACATGACCGAGATTGGCCAGCGAAAACTGCAGGGGCGAGACATTCACCGCAATCTTCAGATGTGGCGCCCAGGTGCTTGCCTGCCGGCAGGCCTCACGCAGCACCCATTCGCCAAGCGAGATGATGATCCCGCTTTCCTCGGCAATCGGAATGAAGACATCCGGCGGGACCACGCCCCTTGTCGGGTGCTGCCAGCGCACCAGCGCCTCGTAACCGACGACCTGGCCGCATTCGACAGACAGGACCGGCTGATAATTCAACACCAGCTCGTCCCGGTTGATGGCGAGCCGCAAATCGGTCTCCAGCTGGCGGCGCTCACGGGCTTCCTGGTCCATCAACGGATCGTAGAAGGCGAGGATGCCACGACCACCCATCTTGGCGCGGTAAAGCGCGAGATCGGCGGCATGCATGATGCTTTCATGATCCTGCCCGTCGCGCGGGAACACGGCGATGCCGATGCTGACGCCGACGGCGGTCGGGTCATTGACGACATTCATCTTCAGGGCGAACATGCCAAGGATTGTTTCGGCCAGCAGGCGCGCTTCGTCCGCCTTCGTATGCCGGGCGGTCAATATCACGAATTCATCGCCGCCAAGACGGGCGACCACATCGCCTGCCCTTGCACATTCATCGAGAATGGCGGCGACTTTTTTCAAGACACGGTCGCCTTCGGCATGGCCGAATATGTCGTTGACCGCCTTGAACCGGTCGAGATCGAGCGCCAGCAGCGCAAATTCATCCTCCTCGTCGCCATTGTCGATCTGTTGGTGAAGACGGGTCTGGAACATGGTGCGGTTTGAGAGGCCTGTCAGGACATCGTGGCGCGCGAGATATTCGATTTCGCGCTGCGCTTCCCGCTTTTCCGTCAGGTCGCGAATGGCCATCACCTCGCAGGGGCGGCCGCGATATTCGATGGTGCGCACACCAAGTTCGAAGACCTGTGCCTGCCCGCCCCGCTCGCGGATCGCTTCCACCGGCGCAGGACGCGACAGATAGGTGGGCTGTCCATCGACGGCCTTGAAGAGATCGTCGGGATTCCGTCCCACAAGCGATGCCTCCTCCCGACCGAGAAGGCCGGCAAAACGGGTGTTGAGTTCCACGATCCGCCCGTCACGGACGACGGCGAGGCCGTCAAGTGTGGCATCCACCAGTCCTTTGAGATCGACAAGGTAACGATCCACCAGCGCAGCGACGGCGGTGGCAAAAAGGATGAGGAAGGTGACGCCGGAAATGGCGCCGATCATGATCAGCCTGCCGACATTATCGGGATCAGGCCCTGACATGGATGGATCCGGCGTGAGAACCGTGGCCGACATGGCCGTGAAATGCAGCGCGCAGATGCCGAAGATCGCCGCTCCGGCCGGCGCCGCAATGCGCTTCCATGAGGCGAGACGACGGAAAAGGAAAAAGGCGAGAACGAAGGCCGCCCAGGAGACCGCAGAACCGCCAAAAACCGGGCCCCACCGATAGCTGATCGTGGCCGCGACATCCATGCCCGCCATCCCAACGAAATGCATGACGGCAACCGACAGGGTGACCAGCGTTCCGACGATGAGCGATGAGTAGATGGCCTGCGAGCGGGCCACGAGCGCCAGCCAGAAACCAAAAACGGCCAAAGCGGCTGAAAGAGCCGTGAAGAAGAAGTCGTAACCGATCGGAACCGCGCCCCTATAGGCGAGCATGGCGACGAAATGGGTGGCCCAGACACTCAGCCCGGCGGCAAAGGCCGCAACCAGCACCCAATAGGGCTTGCGCCCCGCCGGACTTTCATCCGCGCGCAACAGAAGATGAAAAAAAGCAAACATGCCAAGCAGGCAGATAACAGCTGCAAGAAGAACGACCGCGTGGTCGTGCTGTATGGCAACGCATTCCAAAACCGTGAACATGCTGCACTCTCCCAGCCTTCGAAGAACCGCTCACGGTGGCACTATGGAAGTGCTTTATTTATAAATCTCTAATGCAACTAATGATAATTGTGTCAATATTTTTTCGCGCAGCAAAAAGTGTTCAGACCGGCGTGCCAAGCTGTAACACTTTCGGCAAACCGGCCCGAAGAAAATGGTGCCAGAGGCTTTATTTCCAGCTTCGATAATCGGCCGCGGTGCATCCGAAAGGTGCCGGGCCGTCGGAGAAACGCTCCTGCAAGCGCGCACAACCCCACTCATTGAGTGCCGTCGGCAGCATGTTGTTGATGTGCATGCCGGGTGAGTTGAACTGCGATGGAGCGCTGGTGATATACCACAGCCAGTAACCGAAGACCGCGACGATGATGACGGCGACGATGGCAACGAACGTTCCCAGTCTGCGCAGGAGGCTCGGTCCTTTCTTTATCGCCGCGCCCTGGGCCGCGACGCCCGACTGTGTCTCATTCGCGAGCAGCGGGGCAAGCGAGGCGAGAACCTCTGCCCTCTCCTGCTCAGTCAGGTCGATCCGCTCCAGCTGGTCGTCGATGAGAACCGGCAGCGCGCTGTTGCCATGCAGGACCGCCAGCGCAACATCGTGTTTGTCGGTGTGACCGACGACAACGGGAATGCGACCCCGCTCGAGATGGGTGAAGGATTGCCGCTTGGTCTTCCCGTCCCTCACCGTATCGGCATAGGTGACGAAGAGACGGCTGCGTTTTTCGGCAACCGCCGTCAGTGCAACCGGAATGACGGTCAACGGTGCTGCATGCCGCAGCTGCAGGCGAACCCGCAGCACACGGATAAGCGTGAACAACATTGCGAGGCTGCCGAAACCAAGCAGGGCAACAAACACGCCAAGCGTGATGATGCGGTTCCAGAGCATGTCGAGACCCAGCGAAATCGTTGCGAGTTCCGGGTTCTTCGCGGAAATCACCAGACCGGTTTCGTAATCACCGGAATGGAAATCGACGAACATCACCTCGACGTCCTTCTTGTAGCTGACGCCGCCATGATCGTAGGAAAGCTCCGCCTCGCAGGTCGTGAAGATCGCCTTGCGCGTCTTGCAGCTGCCGTTGATATCGCCGTTTTCGATTTCCAGCGGGTCCTTGCTGATCTGATAATCGCGCAGAATGCCCGGACCTTCGGCCACCAGCATGACGGCTAGGATCGCGACAAGCACCGGAATGGAAAAATAATAGGCAGGAGGCACCGAAATGACGCCACGCTTGAGGCTCAACGGCCGCGACGGAAGTTTTATCTGGGCAAGATTCATGGGGGACAACACATCTGCGAGAGAGTGGCGGGCGAAGCCTATGGCTCGTACCCGACGGAAGGAATGGTCACCACCGGTGTCTAATCCGGTGAAGCCTTGGAGAAAACCCCAAAAATTCACGGGATAGTCGCAAGAATTGCGTATTTCCAGAAAATGCACGCGACATCGTGGCTGGCGCTTCAAGCCGTGCAAGCCAAAGAGCCGAGGTTACCGCAAGCCGCCAAGCAGACTGAAATAAAAACGGGCGGTAAAACCGCCCGCTCTCTATTCATGGGAAGCATTTGCCTGGCCGTTATTCCTTTGTCACGTTTTCCAGGCGGGTCGTCTGGCTTGGATGCCCGACATAGTCCTTCACCCGCGCATTCAGCACGATAGGCTCGAATCTCTCGAACATCGGCAGCACTGCCGGCTTCTGGGCAACGAACATCTCCTGCATCTGCGTGTAGATTTCCCCCCGCTTCTTGGCATCGGGCTCCAGCGAAGCCTTGGCCGTGAGCGCCGTCAGTTCCGGGATGTCCCAGGCCGAGCGCCAGACGAAATTGCCGGCATTGTTGGCGGCAAGCGAATTGTCGGGGTTGCTGGAAAACTGCTCCATCGATCCGAGTACATTGGGCATATAAGCGCCGGTCTGCGGAATGAGCAGATCGAAATCGCGTGCACGGTGCGCTGCGATCACGTCAGAACCATTGCCCTGCTGAATATTGACCTTGATGCCGATCTGGCTGAGCGAGGCCTGAATAGCAGTGGCAAGGTCGATGCGTGGCGTCTGCGCAATCGTCTTCAGATTGAGCGTGAAGCCGTTCTCATAACCGGCCTCCTTGAGGAGTTCCTTGGCCTTGGGAACGTCGAGTTTCCAGTCCGGACTCGGGATGGCGTATTCGAAGTTCTCCGGCACCGGCACGGTCCGCGTCCGGCCGTAAGGCCCCATGATGGTTTTTTCCATCCCCTTGTAATCGATACCATAGGCAATCGCTTCACGAACCTTCGGGTTCGACAGGGGCTCCTTGCCGGCATTCATGGACAGGACGTAAAAACCGCCCGTCGGCACGCGCTGGATCTGAAAGCCTTCCTTATTGTTGAAGGTGGCGAGATCGGCCGCGGTCAGCGCGCTGGCGATATCGATGTCACCACGGTCCAGCATCAGGCGCTCGACCTGGCTTTCCGGCACATGTCGCACGATGACGCGGCGCATTTTCGGGCTGCCGGCCACATAATCCTTGTTTGCCTCCAGAATGATGATCTCATTCGGCGACCAGCGATTGAGCGTGAAGGGCCCGGAACCGGCGGAATTGGTTCTGAGCCAGCCATTGCCCCAATCGCCATTGACTTCATGCGACTTGAGCTCCTTGCTATCGACGACGCTGGCGATGACCATTGCGAGGCGATAGAGCAGCAATTCGGAGGTCGTCTCCCCCGAAAGACCAATCCGCACGGTCATTTCATCCGGGGCGGTCACCAGCTTGTCGACATTATCGGCATTGTAGCCAACGCGCTTCAGGTTCGCGGCGGCTGCCTGGTTCATCTTCAACAGCCGGCTGAACGAATACACGACATCTGCCGAGGTTACCGGGTTGCCGGAGGCAAAATTCGCTTCGCGCAGATGGAAGGTGATGCCCTTCTCGTCCGTTTCCCAGCGCTCGGCGAGCTGCGGGGAAACCTTGCCCGACCCATCGACGGAAATCAGCCGATCGTAGAGATTGGCCATGATTTCGTTGGCTTTTGCTTCGGTGGCCTGATGCGGATCCAGTGACAGCACCTGCGCCAGCGACGTTGCGACAATGAGCTGGTCGTTCGGCGTTTTGGCGAAAACTGGGGACGCCTGCATCAGCATCGCGCCCAAAGCCGTGGTGAATGCGAGACGGATCATAGATTTTTTCATACCTGCTCCTCCTACAGATCGGTCATTCAAGATGGAAAAAGGCCGGCGGCACTGCGCAGCGCCACCGACCCAAAAAGTCAGAGATGTTTGTTATCCAGCGCTTCGATAAGCGCTGCGATGTAGCCGTAACAAAAACCGAAAGCGACACCGACAGGATCACGGCCGGCGATCGTCGGCACATGGTCAGGCATGATCATGTAGCGATAGCCGAGTTCGTGATAGAGCTTCAGCGAGCGCACCATGTCCATATCGCCTTCATCGGGGAAGGTTTCCATGAAGGACAGCTTGCCGCCGCTGATATTGCGGAAATGGACGTTGAAAATCTTGTCGCGGCTGCCGAACCAGCGGATGATATCGTCGATCTCCTCGCGCGGATTGTCGAGCATCTCGCCGATGGACCCCTGGCAGAAATTCAGACCGTGATAGGGATTTTCACGCATCTGCACGAATTTCTTCAGCCCCTCGATGGTTCCAAGCACACGGGTGACACCCTTGTAGCCGGGCGGTGTGTAGGGATCATGCGGATGGCAGGCGAGGCGCACCTTGTTGCTTGCGGCAACCGGCACCACGCGCTCGAGGAAATAATCGATGCGCTCCCAGTTCTCGTCTTCGGAGAGAACGCCGGCCAGACCCGGATCGGCATTGTGGTCGGCCTTGTCCCACCGCCAGGCTTCGTTCAGCGAACCGCCGCGGCCAAGTTCCATTTCGGTGCGCGGAATGCCGATGAGGTTGAGATTGTATTTCGCCGCCGGAATGCCGGCTTTGGCGATATTTTCAATCATCGTGCAGACGGCGTCGATCTGCCGGTCACGCTCCGGACCGGCAAGCAGGATATCCGGATACGATGCCTGTTCGATGGGACGGGACGGCAGCGGCAATTGCACCATGTCCAGAACGAGGCCGAAGCTTTCGACCTTGTCGCGCAGACGCTCGAAGTCGTCCAGAACCCAGCTAGCGGGTTTTCCGGGCGGGTCAGCGCTTATGTTTTTGACACCGAGCTGCGCCCAAACCTTGAAATCCTCATCATCGCGCGCAGCAACCTGGGTACCGACATACATCGATTCTCTCCTCTCCCATGCAAGTCATCATATGACATCGCATGAAATAAGATGAGTGTCGAGATGCTATTGCGCTTCCGAAAGCAACCGGTACCGACGCTGGCTCGCAAGCATGTGCTCACGCATGGCTTTTCGTGCCGCCTCGGGATCCTGCTCTACGATGGCCCGCAGGATAGCCTCATGCTCTGCCTGCACCTTGCGCAGATAATTCGCATTGCCGGTTTCCGGCAGCGTCGGAAATTGACCACGCGGAATGGAGCGTGAGCCGAACTGGCGAAGAGCCTCAAGGTAAAAGCGGTTATTGGTGGCAATCGCGATGGCGGAATGAAACTCGTAATCGGCATCGACAGTGGTTTCGCCGGCGTCGATGGCGCGCGCCATTTTCCTATGCGCCGCAGAGATTGCAGCCTCCTGCTGGGCCGTCCGGCGATAAGCGGCAATCGCCGCCGCCTCGCCTTCCGTCGCAAGCCGGAATTCCAGCATTTCCAAGGTTTCGGCGATCGTGCCGACTTCCGATTGCGTCAGCTTCACGCCGGTCCATTCGCTGGCATTGCTGACGAAAACACCCTTGCCCTGGATGGGAACGACATAACCCGCAGACCGAAGGTCGGCGATTGCCTCGCGCACTACCGTCCGGCTCACGCCATAGGTCCGCTCAAGCTGCGGTTCGGTGGGCACCTGGTCACCATTTTTCAGTTTTCCACTGCGAATTTCTGCGCTGAGATTATCGATGATCTGTTGTGCCCGCCTCTCCCGCGGCCTCGCCTTATCGCCAATCATGCCACTCTTCCCTCTTGCAGAATACGAATCCCTTCGCTACTCATATGATGACATGACAGCACGTCATATGTTTTCATGTTAGCTCAGGGAGGAGTTGGGATGAAGTACCATCAAGAGTTTTTACAGAGGAGAATTGCGCGTCTGCGGCGAGCGGCGTTTGCGTTCTCCGGCACTGAAGGGCTTCCTGCAGGAAAGCGCGGCCAGCAATGACTGAGATTTCCCTGCGCGGGCTTGGACATCGTTTCCTGCAACTGATCGTCAGCCTCTTCATCCTGCTCTGCATCACGTTCATCATCGGCCGCGTCATGCCGACCGATCCGGTCGGCGCGATCGTCGGCGAGCTTGCCGATCCCAAAGCCTATGAGGCGATGAGGGCACGGCTTGGTCTCGATCTGCCGCTCTACCAGCAGTTCTTCATTTATCTGCGCGGCCTGCTCCATGGCGATTTCGGCATTGCGATCCTGACCGGGAACCCGGTGACCCGCGATCTGGCACAGGCCTTCCCCGCCACCTTCGAGCTCGCCACGCTCGCCATCATCATTTCCACCATCATCGGTGTTCCGCTAGGCCTCGCTGCCGCCCTCTTCCGGGATACGTTCATCGACAAGTTCGCGCGCGTCTTTGCGCTGGTCGGACATTCGATACCGGTCTTCTGGTTCGGCATCGTCGGCCTTGTGATTTTCTACGCCAGCTTCAACCTCGTCGGCGGACCCGGTCGGGTCGATGTTTTCTACGAAGGCATCGTTGAACCGAAAACGGGGCTGATGCTCGTCGACAGCCTGCTTGCGGGCGAAACGGAAATCTTCTGGAACGCGCTGTCGCACATCATCCTGCCGGCCATCATTCTGGCCTATATGGCAATGGCCTATATTACCCGCATGACCCGCGCCTTCACGCTTGAGCAGCTTAGCCAGGACTATGTGATCGCCGCACGGGCAAAGGGCGTCAGCCCGACACGGACGATAACCCGGCATGTGCTTCCCAACATCGCCGTGCAGCTGATTACCGTTCTCGCAATCTCCTATGGCAACCTGCTGGAAGGCGCCGTCGTTACCGAGATCGTCTTTTCCTGGCCTGGTATCGGTCAGTACATGACTAACGCGCTGCTCATCGGCGACATGAATGCCATCCTTGCGGCCACAATCGTCATCGGCTTCATCTTCATGTTGCTCAATTTCCTTGCGGATCTCGCCTACACAACGCTCGATCCGCGGACGCGGGAGGTCGCACGATGACCGACATCACCCACACCAATCCCGTTCCTCGCCGCAGCGCCCTCTCCCGCCTGTCAACCACCACGGGGCGCACGCTGCGGAAGCTCGCGGACGAACCGCTTGGCATGTTCGGTTTTGCAATCCTGGCCATTCTGGTTCTGGTTGCGGTTTTCGCGCCACTGATTGCCCCGTTTGACCCGGCCAGCCAGGTTCTCGAAAACGCGCTTCAGCCTCCGAGCTGGGCGCATCTGGCCGGCACCGACGAATTCGGCCGCGATATTTTCAGCCGGCTCGTTTATGGCACCCGCATCACCATCCAGACCGTGCTTTCGGTCTCGATCATCGTTGGTCCGATCGGCCTCGCCATCGGTGTGATGGCCGGTTTCTTCGGCGGACGCACCGATGCGATCCTGATGCGTGCCACCGATATCGTGCTGTCCTTCCCGTCGCTCGTTCTGGCCCTTGCCTTTGCGGCCGCCATGGGTGCCGGTCTCGGTACGGCGATCATCGCCATATCGCTGACGGCCTGGCCGCCGATTGCGCGCCTTGCCCGTGCGGAAGCGCTGGTCGTTCGCAATACCGACTACGTTGCCGCCGCCCGCCTTTATGGTGCCTCGCCGCTGCGCATCCTGTTTTTATACATAGCGCCGATGTGCATTCCCTCCGTCATCGTGCGACTGACGCTGAACATGGCCGGCATCATCCTGACCGCGGCTTCGCTCGGCTTCCTGGGCCTCGGGGCGCAACCGCCGCTGCCGGAGTGGGGAGCCATGATCTCGAGCGGCCGCAAATTCATGCTCGACTACTGGTGGGTCGCCGTCATGCCCGGCATCGCCATCCTGCTCACGAGCCTTGCCTTCAACATCGCCGGCGATACGCTGCGCGACCTTCTGGACCCGCGCCATGCCCGCTCCTGATAGCTCCCCCATCCTCTCGGTCCGCAACCTCAATGTCCGGTTCGGCCGCAACAGCATTCCGGCCGTGTCCGATGTCAGTTTCGATGTCGGCCGCGAAAGGGTCGGCATCGTCGGTGAGTCCGGCTCAGGCAAGTCAACGACCGGCCGGGCGGCCATGCGGCTTCTGCCAAAAAGCGCCACGGTAACCGCCGAGCGCATGGATTTCCTCTCGCAACCGCTGCTCGAAAAATCCGAGCGCCAGATGGGCGCGATCCGCGGCAGCGAGATGGCGCTGATCATGCAGGACCCGCGTTATTCGCTGAACCCGGTGCTGCCGATCGGAAAACAGGTGGCGGAGGCGGCAGAAATGCATCTGGCGCTTAAGGGTGCGGCGGCAAGAGACGCTGCACGCAATATGCTGCTGCGCGTCCGCATCAGTGACCCCGACCGGGTGATGGGGCTCTACCCACATCAGATTTCGGGCGGCATGGGGCAGCGCGTTATGATCGCCATGATGCTGCTGGCAAAACCAAAGCTCGTCATCGCCGACGAGCCGACCTCGGCTCTCGATGTGAGCGTGCGCAAGGATGTCCTGCTGCTGCTGGATGAGATGGTGCGCGAGAACGATGCCGGCCTGATCCTCATCAGCCACGACATCCGCATGGTCGCAGCCTTCTGCGAGCGCGTTCTGGTCATGTATGGCGGGCGCGTGGTGGAGACACTGACGAAGCTCGAAGATGCGCAGCATCCCTATACACGGGGCCTGATCGCGGCGATGCCCGATCCCCGCAATCCCGTCCGGCGCCTCAAGGTGCTGGACCGTCAGGCAATCGATGCGGAGGTGCTGCGATGATCACGGTGGACAAGCTTGATGTCGTCTACGGCACGAAAGAAAACCAAAACCACGTCGTGCGCGGCGTCAGCCTCACGGTCAATAAAGGCGAAACGCTCGGCATCGTCGGCGAGAGCGGTTGCGGCAAATCGACCTTGCTGCGGTCACTGGCGGGGCTGGAGGCCGGCTGGACCGGATCGATCAGCTTCAACGGCAAGCCGGTCGGCAAGCTGCGCGGCCGCGAGGAACTGAAACTGGCACAGATGGTGTTTCAGGATCCCTATGGTTCTCTGCATCCGCGCCATCGCATCGGCCGGGCCTTGGCCGAACCGATCCGCGCCATGGGTCTCGGCGACGGCTGGTCGAAAGTGCCCGCTGCCCTGCAGCAGGTCGGCCTGCCCGCACATTTTGCCGAACGGTTTCCGCATGAACTTTCGGGTGGCCAGCGCCAGCGCGTGGCCATCGCCCGCGCCCTGATACTCGAGCCGCCGATCCTGCTGCTCGACGAGCCGACATCGGCGCTGGACGTCTCTATCCAGGCGGAAATCCTGAACCTGCTTGCCGACCAGCGCGAGGAACGGGACCTGACCTTCGTTCTCGTCAGCCACGATCTCGCGGTCATCGCCCATATGTGTGACCGGGTTCTCGTGATGCAGAATGGAAGTTTCGTCGATGAACTGACCAAGGCAGACCTTGAAGCCGGCGTGACCCATGCGCCCTACTCCGCTGAGCTGTTCGAAAGCAGCTTCCTGTGAAAACGGAAGGGGCCGCTCGCGTCTGGATCAGTTCAGCCGGTCTCCATTTTCCCTAAAGATTCGCCGAGCGTTACTTCTGCCGTAACGCCGTGGCATCACGTCGGAATCGGCCAAAAACAGCAAAGGCCATGCGTTCAGCATTTGTTCTAGCTTCATAAGTGAGTCTTTGCTAATCATCGCAGCAACGACGCGACCGGTGGACCGATACCGCCGTGGCAATTTCTGAAGCGACCCTCGTGGATGCGCGAATATTAGGGAATGCGAGGATGGCGGTTGCCTATCTGGACAAGTTGAACGAGCAGCAGCGCAAGGCGGTGGAACACGGTGTCGGCCTGGCGGATGGAGAGACGGCCGGTCCGCTGCTGATCATTGCCGGCGCCGGTTCCGGCAAGACCAATACGCTCGCCCACCGCGTCGCCCATCTGATCGTGAATGGCGCCGATCCCCGCCGCATTCTGCTGATGACGTTTTCGCGGCGGGCTGCCTCCGAAATGTCGCGGCGTGTCGAGCGGATCTGCAAGCAGGTTATCGGGGCAAATTCGGCAATCATGACCGATGCACTGGCCTGGTCAGGCACGTTTCACGGTATCGGCGCACGCCTGTTGCGCATCTATGCCGAACAGATCGGGCTCAATATCGATTTCACCATCCACGACCGCGAGGACAGCGCCGACCTGATGAACCTTGTCCGGCACGAACTCGGTTTTTCCAAGACAGAAAGCCGCTTTCCAACGAAGGGGACATGCCTTGCGATCTATTCGCGCGCCGTGAATTCCCAGACGCCGTTAAAAGACATTCTTCGCCAACACTATCCATGGGTCGCCGACTGGCAGAGCGAACTGAAGGAACTGTTTGCAGCCTATGTCGAGGCCAAGCAGATCCAGAACGTGCTCGATTACGACGATCTCCTGCTCTACTGGGCGCAGATGGTCAGCGATCCCATTCTGGCTGATGATATCGGCAACCGTTTCGACCATGTGATGGTGGATGAATATCAGGATACCAACCGGCTGCAGGCCTCGGTGCTGATGGCAATGAAACCCGGTGGCCGCGGCCTGACCGTGGTGGGCGACGATGCGCAGTCGATCTATTCGTTCCGGGCCGCGACGGTGCGCAACATCCTCGATTTTCCGGCGTGCTTCAACCCGGCGGCCGATATCATCACGCTGGATCGCAACTATCGCTCGACGCAGCCTATTCTGGCCGCCGCCAATGGCGTCATCGACCTGGCGCGTGAACGTTTTACCAAGAACCTGTGGACAGAGCGGCAGTCGCTCGAGCGCCCGAAGCTCGTGACGGTGAAGGATGAAACCGAACAGGCGAATTTCATCATCGACCAGATTCTTGCCAATCGCGAAACCGGCACGACGCTGAAACAGCAGGCCGTGCTGTTCCGCACCTCTAGCCACAGCGGCCCGCTCGAAGTTGAACTCACCCGCCGCAATATCCCCTTCGTCAAATTCGGCGGCCTGAAATTCCTCGACAGCGCCCATGTAAAGGACATGCTGGCGGTGCTCCGTTTCGCCCAGAACCCGCGCGACCGCGTCGCCGGTTTCCGGCTGCTGCAGATGCTGCCAGGCATCGGGCCGAAGAAGGCCGGCAATATCCTCGATACGATAGCCCCGGACCCGGAGCCCCTGCTTGCCCTTGCCGAAATTCCACCGCCGCCGAAGACCGGTGACGACTGGACGGCTTTCACGCAATTGCTAGTGGGGCTGCGGCGGGGCCCGAACGGCTGGCCGGGCGAAATCGGCTTGGCGCGCCTGTGGTACGAGCCCCATCTCGAACGCATCCATGAGGATGCCGACACCCGCAAGGCCGATCTGCAGCAACTCGAGCAGATCGCCGGCGGCTATCCTTCACGCGAGCGTTTTCTGACCGAGCTGACGCTTGACCCGCCGGACGCCACCAGCGATCAGGCCGGCGTCCCGCTTCTCGACGAAGACTATCTCAGCCTCTCTACCATCCATTCGGCCAAGGGCCAGGAATGGCGTTCCGTGTTCATCCTCAACGTGGTCGATGGCTGTATACCCTCCGACCTCGGGGTCGGCACCAGCCAGGAACTGGAGGAAGAGCGCCGGCTACTCTACGTCGCCATGACCCGCGCCAAGGACAACCTGTCGCTGATCACCCCGCAACGTTTCTTCACTGGTGGGCAGAGTTCTCAGGGCGACCGGCATGTCTACGCTGCCAGAACCCGCTTCATACCGGCGACATTGCTGCAGTTTTTTGAGACGATGAGCTGGCCGTTGGTTTCGATTGCAGCTTCGGAGCGGAGCGCTCAGCAGATCCGGATTGATGTGGGGGCAAGGATGCGGGCGATGTGGAAGTAAGAAGGGCCGCTGACCGTCAACATCATCGTCCTTTATGCACTAACGAACCATACCCTTGTGTAGGTGATCAAGAAAGCGTTATTGACTGTCCGTCCCGATAAAGCCATATCACCTTGAGTAGGCAGATGAGACAGGATCCGCGAAGTGCAACTAGAAGTATTTCCGATATCAGGCTTGAAAAAGATAATCCCGGCTCGTTTCGGCGACAACAGGGGCTACTTCAGCGAGGTTTTCAAACGAGAGTGGTTTCGCGAAAATGTAGCGAATGTAGAGTTCGTACAAGATAATGAATCCCTGTCCGCCCAAGCCGGAACCGTTCGCGGACTCCATTTTCAGACAGAACCTTTTGCGCAGGGCAAACTTGTTCGATGCATTCGTGGGCGACTGCTCGATGTGGCGGTCGACATCAGAACAGGCTCACCCACCTTTGGTCAGTGGGCCGCGGTCGAGCTGTCACCGGAAAACGGTGAGCAGCTTTGGGTGCCGGCTGGGTTTGCCCATGGCTTCATGACGCTCGTTGCAGACACGGTTATCTCATATAAGGTAACCGCCCCCTACAGCGCAGCGCACGACCGCGGCGTTAAATGGGACGACCCTGCCATCGGCATCAACTGGCCGAACGTGGCCGACTGCGTGCTTTCCGACAAGGACGCCAAGCAACCGCTCCTGTCCGAATTGCCCGAATATTTCACCTACCGAAACACCGAGAACTGATGATGCGCGTTCTAGTTACCGGCGGCGCCGGATTTATCGGCTCAGCCCTCGTACGTTACCTTGTAAGCGAGGTCGGTGCGGATGTCCTCACTGTAGACAAGCTGACTTATGCGGGGAACCTAGCCTCCCTCAAGCCCATTGAAAACGCGCCGAACCATCGTTTTCTCCAGGCCGACATATGTGACCGAGCCGCAATGAATGACGCCTTCGCGACATTTCAGCCGGATTATGTGATGCACCTGGCCGCCGAAAGCCATGTCGATCGCTCCATAACCGGCGCCGCTGATTTCATTCAGACCAATATAAACGGCACTTTCACAATGCTGGAAGCAGCGCGGCAATATTGGAGCAGCCTTGCGGATGACGCCAAGGCGAATTTCCGCATGCTTCACGTCTCCACCGACGAGGTTTACGGCTCGCTCGGAGACGACGGCCTTTTCGAGGAAACAACGCCTTACGACCCTTCCTCGCCCTATTCCGCCTCGAAAGCCGCAAGCGATCATCTCGCCACGGCCTGGCAGCGCACGTATGGCCTTCCAGTCGTGATCTCCAACTGCTCCAACAATTATGGGCCATTCCACTTCCCGGAAAAGCTCATTCCTCTGATCATTCTCAACGCCTTGGAAGGCAAGCCGCTGCCGGTCTATGGAAACGGCGCCAACATACGCGACTGGCTTTACGTGGAAGACCACGCACGCGCGCTTTGGCTTATCGTGCAAAAAGGCCTTGCCGGAGAAAAATACAATGTAGGCGGCAGAAATGAACAGAAGAATATCGATGTGGTAAACTGCATCTGCTCCATTCTCGATGAGTTGCGCCCGCAATCAAAACCCTATGCGAATCTCATCCAATATGTGACGGATCGTCCCGGCCACGATGCCCGCTACGCCATCGACGCGACAAAACTGGAAACCGAACTCGGCTGGAAAGCGCAAGAAAACTTCGCCACCGGCATTCGCAAGACTGTGGAATGGTACCTTGACAATGCATGGTGGTGGCAGCCGCTGCGTGAAGGTGTGTACTCCGGAGAGCGCCTTGGCGTTCTGACAAAGGGCTAATCGTATGCGGCTGGCAGTTACCGGCAGAAACGGACAGGTCGTGAGCGCCCTTCAAGCTTTGGCGGGCGCAGATCTTGAAATCGTGACCTTAGGAAGACCCGAACTCGATCTCGTGCGGCCGGAGAATGTCCTGCAGGCGCTTCGTGAGGCCAAGCCAGATGTCGTGGTATCGGCTGCCGCCTACACCGCCGTCGACAAGGCAGAAAGCGAGCCGGACATCGCTTTTGCCGTCAATCGGGATGGAGCAAAGGCGGTCGCGCAGGCGGCAAAAGAACTTGGCGTTCCCGTCATTCATCTTTCCACGGACTATGTTTTCGACGGCAGCAAGGCCACGGCTTATGTGGAAAGTGATCCGACAGGTCCTACTTCTATTTACGGACGCTCAAAGCTCAAGGGCGAAAGAGCCGTTTCGGAGGCAACCGACAATTATGTGGTATTGCGGACGGCATGGGTCTACTCGGAATATGGCAATAACTTCGTGAAAACCATGCTCAAACTGAGCGAGAGTCGCGACGAGATTAATGTGGTCGCGGACCAGTTCGGATGCCCTACCTCAGCCACCGATATTGCTGCTGCGGTGGTAGCAATTGCAAGAAAGCTCGTGGAAGATTCCTCCGCTTCTCTTCGTGGGATTTTTCATCTGTCTGGAACAGGCGAAACGACCTGGGCGAATTTTGCGAAACAGATATTCGCATTTTCAGCGGAAAACGGCGGAAAGTCGATGATCGTCAACGACATCACGACTAAGCAATACCCAACTCCGGCCCCACGCCCGGCAAACTCGCGGCTTAACTGTAGGAAGCTAGAAGAGATTTACGGACTAAAGCTTCCCAGTTGGCAAACATCAACTCGCGAGGTGGTCACCGCTCTTGCGCAGACCAAAAAGGAAAAGTCATGAAGGGCATCATTCTGGCCGGCGGCAGCGGCACGCGCCTCCACCCCATGACACTGGCGGTCTCGAAGCAGATTTTGCCTGTCTACGACAAACCGATGATCTATTATCCGCTGACCACCCTCATGCTGGCCGGTATTCGTGAGATACTGATCATCTCGACACCCCACGACATGCCTCTTTTCCAAAACCTTCTGGGCGACGGATCGAAATGGGGACTTTCAATCGAATACGCCGTTCAGCCGAGCCCGGATGGGCTGGCGCAGGCATATATGATCGGCGCGGACTTTGTGGCCGGCTCGCCATCCTGCCTTATCCTGGGTGACAACATCTATTACGGTCACGGCCTGCCCGACTTGCTTGAGAGCGGTACCAGCGTTAACGACGGCGCGACCGTGTTTGCCTATCACGTCAACGACCCGGAAAGATATGGCGTGGTCCACTTCGACAGCGAAATGCGTGCTCTTTCCATCGAAGAAAAACCGCTCAAACCGAAATCAAACTGGGCAGTTACCGGTCTCTATTTCTACGACGCAGATGTAGTCGACATCGCAGCCAATCTCAAACCGTCGCCCCGTGGCGAATACGAGATAACGGATGTTAATCGTGTGTATCTCGACCGCGGCAAGTTAAAGGTATCGATCATGGGCCGCGGCTATGCTTGGCTCGATACTGGCACCCCTGACAGTCTCCTTGAAGCCGGCGAGTTCGTCCGCACGCTTGAAAAGCGACAGGGATTCAAGATCGCCTGCCCGGAAGAGATTGCGATGACTAAGGGTTTCATTACACACGCAGATTTTGCGTTGCTAGCAGAAAACGCGGGTAAAGGCGATTACGGCGTTTATTTAAGAAAGCTTGCCGCACCTTAAAGGATGGGCAGTCATTCAGTATCTGCAGTGAGCTGCAAGCTTCCTTCCGATACACTGAACTCAAAGGTAGATTCTATTGGAGTGATATGACAGCGTTGCCACTCTCCGCCGTTACAGTGGTTTCGGTTTGCTATAACAGCGATAGGCTTATCCGGGATTTGGTTACAGCAATCCCGGACGAGACCCCTATTATCTTAGTCGACAATGGTCATACCAATACCTTTGCTGACCTCCCTCCCCACAGGAACGTGATAATTGTGAAACTCGATCACAATCTCGGGTTTGGCCGGGGGTGCAATGCTGGTGCTGACGTTGCGCAAACTCCCTGGATTTTGTTTTTAAATCCCGACGCCAGACTCAATCCGGGGGCAATCGAAGGTCTTCTTCAGGCAGCGGCCCAGTATCCCTCAGCAATTGCATTTAATCCACGAATTTATAACGAGGACGGAAGCCCGTATTTTAAGCGACGCTCATGGCTTTTGCCCCGCCAACACTACATGAAAAAAGGTTGGCCAAGCGCAGACGCTGTGGTTCCGGTGCTGAGCGGCGCAGCGCTTTTTGTATCAAAGAAGAGTTTTGATTACATCGGTGGCTTCGATCCGAGTATCTTCATGTACCATGAAGATGATGATCTATCCCTAAGGTTATCGGCTCTTGGCGAGTTGAGATTTGTACGAAACTCCACAGTAGTTCACTTTGCTGGTTATTCCTCTGGAAGATCCCCCGAGATTGCTAGGTTCAAGGCGTACCACATGGCTCAGTCAAAGATTTATGCCGGGCAAAAGCATCATCGACCCTTTGCTAAAACTTCCACCCTGTTGCAAGGCTGCCTTCTCCTTTTGTCACCGCACGTGTTTTTTTCGGCTCGACGTAGGGCAAAAGCTCTTGGATTCCTTCACGGTGCTCTTGCTAAGATCTGGTCCGAACTTTTAAACGCGGCGTCGACAAGCTCTCAGAAAAAGACTTGAGCAGAACGGCCGGATATTTGTCGACACACAAGTAATATACCTATGTGTCACAGCACACCTATAAGATGATGCGCTCGACTTGCAAACCATAATACGGTATCGCGATCAAAATGCGAAGCATTTGCCGCAACCTGTGCAGAGTTAGGAATACGATTTGGGCGGACACCGTGAAAACGAAAGCAATCAGATTGAAAATCTCTTCGCGGACATCGATTTTATATCCGGAGAGGTAGATTCACTCCAACGTGGAAATTGGGCAAGCAAAGTGTCGCTGACACGACTGCTTAAGAACCTCCTTTACTCACGCCTGCTCTACAGAATGTCGAAACTCAAGTGGTTCAGCCCGCGTCGACGCGCGCGTTTTTTCAAGTCGGCAGAGAAACGTGATCCGATGTTGCTGGTGCAAAAAGTCGACCAATTCTGCATGAAATATTATCGGCGCGTCAATCAAAATGAGGCGCTGGCAAAACGTAACGCAGAGTTAGGCAGCAATAATGGGCTCAGAGTTACCGCTATTGTTCCAAACTACAATCATGCGAAATACCTGCCACAACGCATTGAAAGTATTCTCAATCAAACCTACCCACTCATTGACATCATCATTCTGGACGACTGTTCAACCGACAACAGTCGCGAGGTCATAGAAGCCTATGTTGACAAATATCCGGGACGCATAAAGTCAATACTCGCGACGAAGAATTCAGGCAATGTATTTCGGCAGTGGCAGAATGGTCACTCCCAGGCCACGGGCGACATCTTGTGGATCTGCGAAAGCGATGACTTCTGCGAGCCAACCTTTGTAGAACGTGCAATCCGCGCCTTCAGAGACCCTAGCGTGATGCTCTCTTTCGGAAGCGTCCAATACGCCAATACCTCAGGTGAATTTGTGGAGGGACTGGATGACTACCGCGAGCAATGCGAACCGGGCATATGGGATCGCACCATCGTCCGCCCCGCGTCCGAATGGTTTTGCAAAGGTTTTGGCGTTAAAAATGTGATCCCCAATGTTGGAGGCTCACTATGGCGTCGATTTCCTATTTCCAACGAGGTTTGGATTCAAGCCTCGGAATTCAAGATTATGGGCGATTGGTTCCTATACTCCGTAGTCGCAGGAGGCGGACAAATAGCGTACGAACCCACGGCGGTCAGCTATTTTCGCATTCATCCGAATAATACGTCAGGAAAAAAAGCGCAAAGCGACCCTTCATATTATAACGAATACTTTCAAATCATGAGAGTCTTGAAATCAAAATGGCCTATATCAGAAGAAACACTCAACCGCTTTCTCGACGAAGCCTATAAGAATTTTCGACGGTCGCGTGTAAGTGGCGTAGAGTTCGAATCTATTATTAAAAGCGATGAACTGCGAGCAACTTCCCGACTGAAGCCCCACGTCTTAATTGGACTGCTCGGCTTTACGTTTGGCGGCGGCGAAATATTCCCTATCCATTTGGCAAATGCGCTCCACGACCTGGGAGTGCTCGTTTCGCTTTTACAGGTTCACACGACTGATGATCAACAGCGGGTGAAACAATTGCTAAATCCTGCTATTCCCATCTACAATGCAAGCCAGGTAAGAGAAATGGGAGTAGTTAATTTTGTGGAGCGCGCTGGGATATCGATTATTCACTCCCACGTCGCGAACGTAGATAAACTCTTCCTCGACAGCGGCCACTTGCCATGCGCATACTTCTCCACCTTACATGGTTCGTACGAAGCGATGAAAATTTCGAAGACTAGGATCAGTCGATGGAGCAAGAAGGTCGATCGTTTCGCATATTTAGCCGAGCGTAACCTTGCACCGTTTGAAGGCTTGAACATCCCAGACAGTAAGTTCTTAAAAGTACGAAATGCCATTCCGTTGGATGAGAGACCATTTCCAAAAACTCGAACCGAATTGGGAATATCGAAAGACACGATTGTCTTTTCTCTGGCAGCACGAGGTGTTGAGGGCAAAGGATGGGTCGAGACCGTTCAAGCTTACCTGAAATTGCGAGAACGCCGCCCAGACATTTCATTGGCATTACTTTTGGCTGGAGAGGGAACCAGCGTGGAAGATGCCAGAAAGATCGCGGCCAGCGATCCAACGATTCAATTTCTCGGATTCATCAGCGAGGTTCATGGACTATATCGACTTAGTGACGTGGCGCTGCTTCCCAGCCGATATCCAGGCGAGTCATTCCCGCTAAGCCTTATTCAGGCTTTTCAGGTCGGAGTTCCGTGCATTACCACCGACGTTGGTGAAATCCGAAGTATGACGACACTTGGTTCAAAACAAGCTGGCATCATTTTTCAGCCAATTGACGATACAGAAATGTTTGTGGATGAGCTTTCGCAATTCATGGAGAGAATTCTCGAAGCATCTTTGAGGGAGGAACTACGCCAGACCGCAAATAGCTTGGGTAAATGCTTTGAAATCGAACAGTTGGCATCAGAATACCTTCAGCAATACCTTTTATTGATCAAAAGCAACCATGCTGAGGAGCATGAGCGTGCAATAATGCAAGGCTCGTCCTAAAGCGTACAATCATGAAAGTTTTTGACATTTATCGTCCGGCTTGATCCAAGGCTTCAGAACAAGCTGACTATCCCTGCGTTTCGTCGGCACACTCGGGTTAGAACCTCCACGTCTTTGCACCTGAGTTCTGAAATCCTGCTGCGTGCCGGGAGAAGGACAGGTCAAGAAAACCGTCAGAATTCTCGTAGCCGCGGAGGGCAAGATGATGGACTCGTGGATTCGGGAACGCTGACCCCTTGGCCACAGCATTATCGCCACGCGGCGGCAGGATTCACTATATAGGAATCCGCCCGGCTCGAGCGCGGATGTTTGGAGTAACGAGTACCTTCTTTATGGCATTGCCCGCCATATTTGACGGCCTCGTCGAGCGGAGCAGCCAGGCTTCACCGATATGCTTGATCACCCTCGAGCTTAATTGTTATAGTGTGCCTGCATCATTTGCAAACCACGAATCAGCCTGCGGATCTATCCTGAGCGGTTGGCCGTTGCAGCGGAGGCGCAATATTCTCTAAGCATGTCAGGGCCTTTAGGACGCTAATGCAGTGTTAAGTGCAGAGGCCGCCCCACCTCATCACCTTATGAGGGCTATGCGCCTATGCGGTTGATATTTTGCCTTGTCCACACGTAGCGCTAATTCGTCGATGCCGTGTGACCGCCAAACGCGCCCTAGCGGCTTCTCATTGCGTCGATTAGTGGGGAAAATCGGCCTAGCCACGTAGATTTGTTATTTTCTGGGCTATATACGACAAAAAACATTATGCTTATGGGCGGAAAAAAGCCTGCCGACCTACGTAAAAAAATAGCCGGAGCGATTAAATGCGTGATTGTATTCTAGTAACTGGAGGTGCGGGGTTTATTGGCTCAGCTCTCAGCAAGCTAATTTGTGCCTCTGATCTGCCGGTGGTCACTGTCGATAGCTTTCTTGAGCAGGTACATCCGAGTGGAGAACGGTCCGAGTTTATGGACGACCGCGTCATTCTACTGAAGCGGGACGTGCGAGACGCGAATACTTGGGCTGACCTGCTAGCAGAATATCGACCGGTGAAGATTGTACATTTGGCCGCGGAAACGGGAACAGCGCAGTCGCTTACCGAAGCAACACGTCATGCGTCGGTAAATGTAGTAGGGACAACGGAAATGCTCGATGCGTTCGCACGCGCGAATGTTCGACCCAACCGCATCGTCTTGGCGTCAAGCCGTGCTATTTATGGTGAGGGCATGTGGCGGGACACTTCGACTGGAGTAGATTTCTATCCAAAACCTCGGACCCATGAAATGCTGGCCAAAGGGCAATGGGTACCGAGCGGCCCCAGCGGAGCGGCCGCTATACCTCTCCCGCACAACGCTTCGATTGTCGTACCACGGCCGACCAGTGTATATGGGGCGACCAAGCTAGCGCAGGAGCACGTTCTCGCTTCGTGGTGTGGAGCATTCGGAGTACCCCTGAGTATACTGCGACTTCAAAACGTGTATGGCGAAGGGCAGTCGCCTTATAACTCGTATACCGGCATTATCAATGTATTTCATCGGCTTGCTCGAGAAGGTCAGGCGATACCGGTGTACGAGGACGGGCTTATAGGTCGCGACTTCGTTCACATTGATGATGTAGTTGAAGTTATCGCACGTGTGTTGGCAGACAATAGTGGTGTTGATCACAAATTTGACGTGGGCACCGGGACGGAAACAACTATCTTGGAAGCCGCCGAAGTTATTGCTGAACTGCATGGGGCAGCTAAGCCTGTAATTTGCGGCAAGTTTCGGGACGGAGATGTCAGGGCAGCTATTGCCGACGTAGGTGCAATGCGTGCAGCAACAGGTGTTTCGTCGAAGGTATCGTTTGTCGAAGGGTCAAAGCGCGTCGGCGATTGGTTGATTCGTCGTGGACACATTTAATAGGCGCATGCTTGCCGGGCTGCGTTAGAGGACTAAGGCTAGATAGTAGGGAACATGCTTCAGTTACAAAAAACAAGCCATTGCGGCGTGTCGATTCAGGTTCAATCAATACTGTATCATGTAGATGAAGCGTCTATCGGCAGAGCTCTGGAGTCGCTCGCAAGGGCAATTGAACTTGCTGTAAGGGACGGACACTGTACCGAGGTCCGAGTGAGTTATGGCGATACGTCTGCGCAACGCTGTCTTTCTGAGGCTACCCTTGAGCGCTTCGTAGCTGAGTTTTCAGGGACGTTTGACCTATCGTATTGTTTTTTTAACGAGAACCTTGGTTCCGCTCGAGGGCACAATCGCCTATCGGAGCACGCAGATACCGACTTTCTGCTCATTCTCAATCCCGACGTAGTGGTTTCCCCACGGCTGTTCGAAAACATGCTTGCACCATTCAGCTACGAAAAGACGGGTATGGTGGAGGCTAAACAACTTCCAATCGAGCATCCCAAGGCCTACGACCCAACTACTGGCGAGACAGGGTGGGCGACGACCGCTTGCGCGCTGACCCCGACCGCTCTCTTTAACTCGATTGAGGGTTTTGATGCAGACACATTTTTTCTGTATTGCGATGATGTAGATTATTCATGGCGTATACGCGAGGCGGGATACAAGGTGATTTTCATGCCTAGTGCCGTCGTTTTTCATGACAAACGTGTCTCGCAACGAGGTGCGTGGCAGCCATCTAGCGCGGAACGTCGCTACTCGGCCGAGGCAAGTTTATTGATGGCCCACAAGTGGTCAAGACCTGATCTGGTTAAGCGAATTGCATCTGCATTTCGCAATGGTGGTTCCGACGAACTAGCCGCACTCACGAAGTTCGAGGAGAAGAAGGCCGCTGGGACGCTGCCGGCACCACGAGACGCTGCCCATCGTATTGGCGGATTCGATGGTCATTTTTATACCAAACATAGGTTTGTACTCTGATGTTGAACCCAGATGGACACTATGATCATGCATTTGAGCGAGACAACGTCTACGGCCATGCTGTGGCGTTGCTTATGCGATATCGACCCCTTGAGCCGGAAATGCAGACTAGTACCCGAACCGTTCATCTCGATCTAGGTTGTGGTTTTGGCCGAATTGCTGAGCCGCTCACAGAGATACTAGGGTGCGACTACATTGGTATTGATGGCGCGGCAGACGGTTTGCAATCGCTCAAGTGTCGTGGCTTCGAAGCCCATGAACTGCTGTTCGATACGTACGAGCAGACATTGAACGCTCTTCGAGAGATCTTGGGCGTGCGACAGGTGAGCTCATTGACAATGCTTGACACGCTCGAGCACTTGCCAAATGGCGATATGGTTTTGCGCGTCATTCGCGAGCTAATTGGGAAAACAAATGCTCCAGCGGTTATTAGCGTTCCTAATGTTGCGCACCGGGATGTTGGCTTCAAATTAGCATTCGGTCATTGGGACTATACGCGCTCGGGTTTGCTCGACCACACGCATACTAGGTTATTCAGTCGCACCTCGCTTAAGCGGACCTTTGGGACTGCCGGGTTGCATATTGTTGATCGCAACGACGTGACGTTGGTTAGCAGCGATCAATATTTCCCCAACACTCACCCAGCGCTTGCAACGGGAACAACACTTCATTCCCTTTTGAAAACCTTGCGCGAGAATGTTGATGATTCGGCCGTTGTAAATCAATTTGTAAGTTTGGTTGTTGCAGGACCGCAAGTTAGCGACCACGCTTACCTTGAAGATAGTGTGCGACACTCCGCACGTCCATTCTTGTCCATTGTCATGCGAACTCAGGGCAAGCGTCCCCACTGCTTAGATGAGGCATTGACTGCGCTAGCTGGCCAAGAAGACCGCGACTTCGAGTTGCTCCTAGTCGGGCACAAATTGTCGCTTGAACAGCAAATATCTGTAGAACGTGCGATAGAGGACAGTCCGGAGTGGCTTCGCAAGGCGACTCGGCTTATTCGAGTCCAAGATGGCAATCGGACTCGGCCACTCAACCGCGGCTTTGAAGAAGCACTAGGGGAATATATCGCCATTCTGGACGATGACGACATTCCCATGGCGCACTGGGTTTCGACTTTTCGAACACTGGCGGAAAAGAAGCCTGGCGCAATGCTCCGTGCGATTTGTGCCCGCCAAGACGTTGATACTGTGACTGTTGGTGGGAGAAAAGGGGTTCGCGCAGTCGGTGGTTTCGATCCGTATCGGGCTGAGTTCGACATTGTCCAGCACTTGGTGATGAACCAATCTCCAACGTGCGCGCTGGCCTTTCCACGGGGCGCCTTTCACGAACTCAACATTAGGTTCGACGAATCGCTGACAACCACTGAAGACTGGGATTTTTTGCAACGGGTTGCGATTGTTGTCGGGGTGAGCTCTTCCCAAGAGATCACCTCAATCTATCATTGGTGGAAGCTCACAGAGGACTCCTCACGTACTGACCACAATGAAGCTGAGTGGAAGTCAAACCACCTCGCGGTCTACCGGAAGATCGACAGCCTGCCGATCCTACTGCCGGCCGGCTCTGCGCAACAATTGCGTGATCTGTACAATCTGGCAATGACCGGAATGCCTGCGTATGAAGGAGACAGGGCGTCCTGTGTGAAGGAGATCACCGCAATTCTCACTTCGAAAAGTTGGCGCTGGTCAGTACCCCTGCGTTGGCCTGCGATGCGGAGAGGGCGAAAAGATCCTAGGGTTGAGGATCTTGCGAGTATGACAGACTTACAACTTGCAACACTCTTGGCTCGCCTACGGCGATCGGGGTCTTGGCAAAAAACGAGGATTTTCCACGGTGATCGGCGGAAATAATGAGCGTGGTTGCAACTAGAACACATGATCAGCCTGATAGTGAACAGTATGGAGACAACTTCGCCGCTATTCGACTGATCGCTGCTGTGCTTGTGGTGTTTGGCCATTCTTTTCCACTCACCGGTGGTCATGGACCGGGCTATCTGGGTAACCCGGTATCCACGCTGGCGGTGAAGGTGTTTTTTGTGATCAGCGGCTACCTAATATCGGAGAGTTGGGTCCGAGATCCGAACATGGTGCGCTTCCTTCTGCGGCGCAGTTTACGAATTTTTCCTGCTCTGATCGTTCTTTGCCTAGTCACTGTTTTCGTTGTGGGGCCAACCCTCACAGCATTGCCCGTTAGTACCTACTTCGACAAATCCGGTACGTGGAGCTATTTCTGGAACGTAGGCTTATTGCCCAACTATAGTTTGCCTGGCGTGTTTGCGAGCAACATTTATCCCAACGCAGTAAATGGCTCGCTTTGGACGCTGCCAGTCGAATTTCTGATGTATCTCATCATACCGCTTGTTCTTCTTTTGCCAATGTCGCGATATGCTGCGCTTGCTGCGGCCCTAGCGCTGTCAGCGGCTTCAGTTTGGTTCACCCGTATGCATATTCCGGATGCGCCCCCAGTTTTTTGGGGCACCAACTCGTTGAACGTATTAGAGATGGCTCCATATTTCCTCTGGGGGGCCGCATATCGATTATGGTGCAAAGGGGGGCAACACGTGAATCTGCAGGTAGCTGTACTCATGCTCCTGTTGCTCCCGCTGCTTGCCACCGATTGGCTTCGCTCCGAGGTCGTGGCGCTGATTGTTGTGCCATACCTAACTCTTGCATTCGGTCATGCTGGACCGCCAGTCTTCGCTCGGGTTGAGCGATACGGCGATTTATCCTACGGGGCATATCTTTACGGCTTTTTATGTCAACAGATTGTTGCGCACTTCCTACCTTCGGCCAATCAATCGCTAAACTTCCTCCTTGCTGTAGTTCCCACTCTCCTCCTGGGAATGCTCTCTTGGAAGCTCGTTGAAGAACCAGCTCTGAAGTTGAAGCCCCGTCGGAAGGTAAGGCGCTCAGATGTAATTGCCTCCAAAAACGCAACACAGCCGTTTTCCACGCATCCAGGGGGTTAGCACTTGATATGTACGACAGACCGTGCGCTCCATCCTCTCACGCCAAACGCTGATCTTTACGAGGACATGTCGTTAGCGCCTAAGTTGGAATGCTGTTAGTTGTGCGGAAGCATCGGCCGATAACCTCCCATAAGCGGTCGACGACCGCGATCGGTCGTTTACCGTGCCAATAGTAGGGATATTATATCTCGCCCCCCTGTGCCGTTTGTTGTTGCGCCCTTGGTAGGTTGCGCGACAGAATTATGAATAGTTATGTTTAGTAAAGGACTGCACGATGCACGGAGTTAATGTGACCACGTTCGCGAAAGAAGTGAATCGACTGATTGTGTATTTTTTTTGGGACGCCGATGGCATTGTAGATAATTATGTAATTCATGCGTTAACTTCGCTTCATGATTATGCATCAAAAATAGTGGTAGTTGTAAACGGACATGTAAACGAAGATGGTTTAAATAAACTGAGATCTGTGTCGAATACATTAATACTTAGAGATAATTATGGGCTTGATGCTTGGGCCTACAAAGCAGCGTTTGAGCAGTTGGGATATGAGTATATTGCGAGTTTTGACGAAGTTCTCGTTACAAACTTCACGTTGTACGGTCCAGTAATCCCACTTTCAGATATGTTCAAAAAAATGGATGCAACTGCATGTGATCTGTGGGGCATCGCTGGCTATAATCAGAAAACGTCCGATGGGTCAGAGGTTCAGCACATTCAATCTTTTTTTGTTTCCTATCGCAGGTCCTTAACTTCCACTAAGGATTTTGAAAACTACTGGAATCAACTCCCAAAAATTGAAACCTACGCGGATTCCGTTAATCTTCACGAGCTATCCCAGACACCATATTTCGCGGCTCGCGGTTATACTTTCGCTAGCTGGGCATCAACTGAAAAATATGCCAATGTTTCCCCAGCAAACTTCATAATCACGTGTGCAGATCGCCTGCTGGTGGAGGATGGCTGCCCATTCATAAAACGACGAGCGCTCTTTTTTTCAAATGGTCGGTTTGAACCTGGGAGTGGTATTCAAAAGATTGAGCATATAACCAACTTCATAAAAAGTCGCACCGACTATGATGTCTCTATGATTCTTGAGAACATGTCGCGAACTCAAAAACCCGTTACACCACCCTGCAGCGAAGGCGCCCTAGCTCAGAGTCCTCGTGTCTCACGTCTTCAAAAATTTAAAATGAAAATTGGATCGCGCGTTCACCCGAGCCGAACAGCTAGAAAGTCTTTCAGAAGGAAACTCGCAGAGAAGACCAGCGGCCCCGTTCCGCTCGAGCAAGAAGATCTTATTTGGAAACGCTATCTGGATTGTTTTCGTTACAAAAAGCCGGAAGCAAATTTGATGGAGACATGGGTTCCGAACATACAACACATCGGCAAATATTCCTACGCCGCACCAGACATTTGTATTGTAAGCGTAGGAACTGTGATTGGGTCATTTTGCTCTATCGGTCAAAGAGTTGTGATAGGGCATGGCAATCACCCAAAAGCGTTTTTATCGACATCGCCATTTTTCTATTTCGATGAATTAGGTTTCAAATCTCAAAAAATGCCAACCCACGACGGATTTTGGTATATCGAGCCTGTAATTATAGGAAACGACGTATGGATTGGGGATGGTGCTTGGATCAAGAATGGAGTTAAAATAGGAGATGGGGCCATTATAGGCGCGAGAGCCGTTGTCACTAGGGATGTTCCTCCTTATGCCGTTGTGGCGAAGAGTCCCGCACGAGTTATAGACTATAGATTTGACGCAGATACAATACAAACCCTTTTAGCTAGTAAATGGTGGGATTTACCGGATGATATTATTCGTCAAATTCCCTTTGATGACATTGAAAAAACAATATTGTTTTTGGCATCATTGAAAAAAAACGACGGCACCGAGATTGAGTGTGCATTAGAGATTTGACCTGCCATCAGTAGAAAGGTGGCTCGGTTTGTCTGAACAGTTCGGGGCGTTTTGCTAAGTGGATTTCCGCCTCGATTATGCTGCCACCATCATCGGTGCCAGCGCGTTGAAGTAGGTCTGATCCGGCGCCTGCTGGTCAAGGGATTAATGTGGGCGTCGGCTATTGTAAAAGGTCAGATATCGGCCGATGCCGACGCGGGCCTCGGACACGGTCTTGTAGGCGTGGTGATCTGAACTGACCTGCCACTGCGAATTTCCTCCAGAATTGATTAGAGTCCGGCCCATCAGAGGACGGACGAATGAAGAAGCAGAGATTTACGGAAGAGCAGATCATCGGTGTGCTGCGTGAGCAGGAGGCTGGCGCAAAGGCCGCCGACCTTTGCCGCAAGCACGGAATTTCAGAAGCGACGTTTTACAACTGGAAGGCCAAATACGGCGGCATGGAAGTGTCCGAGGCGAAGCGCTTGAAGGCGCTCGAAGATGAGAATGCGAAGCTGAAGAAGTTGCTGGCCGAGCAGATGCTGGACGTTGCCGCGCTCCGCGAGCTTCTTTCAAAAAAATGGTAGGGCCCGCCGCCAAGCGTGACGCGGTCACGCATCTGAAGGCCGTTATGGGGCTTTCGGAACGGCGGGCCTGCCAGATTATATCCGCCGACCGCAAGATGATCCGCTACCGATCCTGCCGACCACCGGAAGTCGAGCTGCGATTGAGGCTGCGCGATCTGGCCAATGAGCGCCGGCGTTTCGGATACCGACGGCTGTTCATTCTGCTTCGGCGCGATGGAGAGCCGTCCGGCGTCAATCGCATCTATCGACTGTATCGCGAGGAAGGTCTTTCCGTTCGCAAGCGGAAAGCCAGGCGGCGCGCTGTCGGCACCCGTGCGCCGATTCTCGTCGAAGCAAAGGCAAATGCCCGCTGGTCGCTGGATTTCGTCCACGATCAGTTCGCCTGCGGCAGACGTTTCCGCGTGCTCAACATTGTCGATGATGTGACGCGCGAATGCCTGGCGGCGATCCCGGACACCTCGATCTCCGGCCGCCGTGTGGCTCGTGAACTGACGGCACTGATACCACGGCGGGGGAAACCGGGAGTGATTGTTTCGGACAACGGCACAGAACTCACCTCGAACGCCATCCTCGCCTGGTCGAAAGATCACAAGGTTGACTGGCACTACATCGCACCAGGAAGGCCAATGCAAAACGGCTATGTCGAGAGCTTCAACGGCCGCATGCGTGACGAGCTGCTGAATGAAAGCCTGTTCTTTGGTCTCGACCATGCCCGCAGCGCTATTGCTGAATGGGCGGACGACTACAACCATTTCCGACCGCACTCATCGCTCGGATACCAGACCCCGGCAGCCTATGCCGGAACCATCGCCGCAACCGGCTCCAACGCCACGCAATATGGAAGCTTCGCGTTTCCGCCGGTTGCTCACACCGCGCCATTTGGCGTATCAAAAACCGCAGAGGCTCTAATCGCTGCCGGATGAAAGTTCAGTGGTAGGTCACTTTCCGCCCAACAATCCCGCCTTGCCGAGCGCACCGGATAAAAAATCGTTTTCCAGCGTTAGCTCCCCGATCTTGGCGTGCAGCGTTTTGACGTCGATGGCCGGCCCCACTGGCTCCGCCTTCGCTTCATCACCAAAAAAGCCTGTCGCCCCCTCAGGGAGCTGGTCTTTCCATTGCTTGATCTGGTTGGCGTGCACATCGAACTGCTGGGACAATTCCACCAGCGTTTGTTCGCCTCGGATGGCGGCTAGCGCCACTTTTGCCTTGAAAGCCGGGCTATGGTTCCGGCGCGGTCGTCTCGTCATGTGAACTGCCCCCCATTTCGACCGGACAGTCGGCATAAGCAGAAAGGCTCAAGCACAGGCTTGAGGACAGGCTTATGTCTAACGACTATCGACACGTTGAATTGCTGACGGGTGATGTTCGCCGCAGGCGGTGGACAACCGAGCAAAAGCTGACAATCATTGAGCAGAGTTTTGAACCCGGCGAGACGGTATCTTCGACCGCTCGCCGTCATGGCGTGGCGCCCAATTTGCTTTATCGGTGGCGCAGGCTCTTGAGCGAGGGAGGTGCTGCAGCCGTGGATTCTGACGAGCCGGTTGTCGGGAATTCGGAAGTGAAGAAACTGGAGGATCGCGTCCGGGAGTTGGAGCGCATGCTCGGTCGCAAGACGATGGAGGTCGAAATCCTCCGCGAAGCCCTTTCCAAAGCGGACTCAAAAAAACGGATATCGCGGCCGATCTTGTTGCCGAAGGACGGTTCGCGATGAAGGCCGTCGCAGACACGCTGGGCGTCTCCCGTTCCAACCTCATCGAGCGGCTGAAAGGCAGATCAAAGCCGCGTGGGCCATACAACAAGGCCGAGGATGCAGAGCTTCTGCCCGCCATCCGCAGGCTGGTGGATCAAAGGCCAACCTATGGCTATCGGCGGATCGCCGCGCTCCTCAATCGCGAAAGGCGAGCCGCCGATCAGCCTGTCGTCAACGCCAAACGGGTCCATCGCATCATGGGTAACCACGCCATGCTACTGGAGAAGCACACAGCCGTTCGCAAGGGCCGCCTCCACGATGGCAAGGTCATGGTCATGCGCTCCAACCTGCGCTGGTGCTCGGACGGCCTGGAGTTCGCCTGCTGGAATGGCGAGGTCATTCGTCTCGCCTTCATCATCGACGCCTTCGACCGCGAGATCATCGCCTGGACGGCCGTTGCCAATGCAGGCATTTCCGGCTCAGACGTGCGCGACATGATGTTGGAGGCGGTCGAGAAACGCTTCCATGCAACCCGAGCCCCGCATGCTATCGAGCATCTCTCTGACAATGGCTCGGCTTATACCGCGCGGGACACGAGGCTGTTTGCGCAAGCACTCAATCTCACGCCCTGCTTCACGCCGGTCGCCAGCCCGCAGTCGAACGGCATGTCGGAAGCCTTCGTCAAAACGTTGAAGCGGGACTATATTCGGATATCAGCTCTACCGGACGCCCAAACAGCGCTCCGGCTCATCGACGGATGGATCGAGGACTACAACGAAATCCATCCCCATTCCGCGCTCAAGATGGCTTCCCCTCGGCAGTTCATCAGGGCTAAATCAATCTAGCCGACTTGTCCGGTGAAATGGGGTGCACTCCATCATGGTATCTCCTGTTCCCGGCATCTAAGCCGAAGTCAGGCAGAAATTCCACTTATCCTAGCTGTTCAGATTTCCTGAGCCAGCTCTCATCCAATCTCGGCACATGACTTCCTAACCCAAACAGCCTCCGGTAAACCCGACACAGTTCAACTCGTCCGAAGAAACTCCATATATTGACACGCCGAGATATGGCGACTATCTCCGTGACGCGATTTGCATCAAACTCATAGTTCAAGCGCAACTCCTGGCGGGAATTATGGATGATTGATGGTAGTTTAGAATAATTGTTAGCGTCGCGACGGACAGTTCAGTTGACAAGACGCATTGACTCAATTGGGCCACTAAAATCACGAAGAGGGTTGATGTAGGCAGGTGATACGGCGCCGCAAGCAATGTGAGCGCTCTCTTTCGGACCCCATCTTAAACTCGCAAGGATGCTTAAGTGATCGGATCATTTTTGTCGCCAGACGACAAAAAGTTGCTGACGCGGCTTTTTAAAGAAAATTTCAAAAAACACGTTGGCTGGTATTCTGCGGCGATTGTGGCAATGTTGCTGGTTGCGGGCACAACCTCGCTCAGCGCGTGGATCATGCGTGACATTGTCAACAGCGTCTATTTGAAACAAGGTTTCGATGTCGTTCTTGAGATTGCCTTTGCCGTTGCAGCCATCTTCATCGTCAAGGGGCTCGCTACCTTCGTGCAAAGCTACTATCTTAGCAAAGCGGGGAACAGCATCGTTGCCGAACAACAACGCAAGATCTACGATCGGCTTCTGAAGCAGGGCGTGTCCTTCTTCCAGAACCTGCCATCTTCAGAACTCCTTGTCCGCGTTACTTACAACGCTCAGGCTGCGCGCAGCGTGATCGACACGATCGTGACATCTTTCGTCCGCGACCTATTTTCCCTTCTTGGCCTGATCATCGTGATGTTTGCCCAGAATTTCCTTCTGAGCGCGATTTCCATGATTATCGGCCCTGTGGCGATATTTAGCGTTCGTCTCGTGCTGCGGCGCGTTCGAAAGATCATGGAGGCGGAACTTGCTTCACTGGGCGAAATCGTCAACGTCGTGCAGGAAACGAGTATTGGCGTTCGCGTTATTAAGGCATTTTCGCTTGAGAAACTAATGCGCCAGCGCATGAACAAGGCCGTGTCCGACGTCGAGCATCGTGCAAACGGCATTGCGAAGCTTGAAGCAGCAACCAGCCCGATCATGGAGACCCTGTCTGGCCTCGCCATTGCAGTCGTCATCGCCGTTTCCGGTTATACCGTGCTTGAAAAAGGCGGATCACCGGGTGACCTGATGGCCTTTATCACCGCTTTGCTTCTTGCTTACGAACCAGCAAAGCGTCTGGCCCGCATGCGAGTCCAAATTGAAGGCGGCATGATCGGCGTGCGCATGATGTTCGAGGTTTTGGACGCTCCATTGACACTTGCCGAGAAAAAGGATGCCCAGCCGCTCCCCAAGGCAAGCGGCAATGTGGAACTCAAGAACGTCAGCTTCGAATATGTTGCTAACCAGCCTGTTCTGAAGGACGTCAGCGTCCTCTTCGAAGGTGGTAAGATGACTGCGCTGGTCGGACCTTCCGGCAGCGGCAAGTCGACGATCATCAACCTCATGATGCGTCTTTATGATCCGCAGAGCGGTTCCGTCGAGATCAACGGGATGGATTTGCGCGACGTGTCCTTCGCCAGCCTGCGCGAGCATGTTTCTTACGTCGGCCAGGAAACCTTCCTTTTCTCTGGAACGGTGAAGCACAATATTTCCGTCGGTCGCGACAACGCTACCGATGAGGAAATCATCGCCGCGGCCAAGGCGGCAAACGCACATGATTTCATCATGAACATGCCTGATGGTTACGACAGCAAGCTTGGCGAAAACGGCTCCGGTCTGTCTGGTGGCCAAAGGCAGCGCGTTGCAATCGCCCGCGCGATGCTAAGAGACGCAGACATATTGATCCTCGACGAAGCAACAAGCGCGCTCGATTCGGAATCCGAAGCGCTTGTCCGGGACGCGCTTGAGCGTTTGACGCTTAACAAGACATCCATTGTCATTGCCCACCGGCTCTCTACAATAAACCGGGCCGACAAGATTGTCGTTATGGATAATGGTCAGGTTGTGGAGCAAGGAAGCCGTCGCGAGTTGCTCGCCACGGATGGTCTCTACAAGCGCCTGCACAGCATCCAGTTCGATGCGGATGTAGCCTAAGTCAAACAATTATCGGGCGGTATTGCCGCCCGATCCTTATTAAGCTTTCGTATTCATTTTATTCGACAGGTTCATGCCGATTACCAGGCGATTTCCATATCGCTCGCTGCCCTGACCAGAAGCGGCAGAATTTCCGCAACGCGTTCATCGGTCAACCGGGTCAGCGGCGCGGCGACGCTCATGGTGCCGACGACGTCCTTCCCCTGGCGGATGGCAACCGCGATTGCCCCCACCCCCTCCTCGGCCTCGCCAACCGCGCGGCCGTAACCGAGTCGGGAGACGGAATCCAGTTCCTTGTTCAGTGCCTCGATGGTGTTGATGGCTTTGGCGGCCTGCTGGCCGGGTTGGCCCAATCCGGCGTCGAGCGCGATCCTGAGCGCCCGCTCCCTGTCGAGGCTTGCAAGCCATATTTTGCCATTCGCCGTGGCATAGGGAACGATACCAGCGCTCATGTCGGGTTCGAAGACCAGACCGGAACGACGTCCGCGCGCAGAGCCGACCCAGACGAGTGTGTTGTTCTGCACGGCGGTCAGGCGAACGAGTTCACGGGTGCGCTCCGCAAGATCGTTGAGGATCGGCTGGCGCAGATCCGAAACCTGCAGCCGGGCCAATTGTTTCTGGCCAACCAGCGCCATGCGCATTGTCAACGCGTAACAATCGCTTTCCGGGCTCTGCCACGCCCAGCCGTTTTCGATAAGCGACGTGAGGATACGGTGGCAGGCGCTTTTGGGAATATCAAGCTGGTGCGCGACATCGGAAAGCTTCAGCGGCTCCTCGGCCAGGGCGAGAAGCTCCAGCATGGCGATCGTCCGCTCGACGCCGCCGCTTGGTACGTTGATCGTCCTGTCCATCTCATTCTCCGGTCGCAGGGGCACGGCCACTATCCGGAGAAAATCCGGGGCGATGCGCAAATGGGTTTTTACGGCGGCTCTTGCTTCTACCGAAAGACAAGAGACGCCGCCGGTTCAGGCATGGCGCTGCAGAATGCCGCGCGAAAGGAATATCTCGGTGATTTCCTCGGACTTTTCGATAAATTCCGGCTCGCGCCGTGCCGCCAGTCCGCGTGGGCGCGGCATGTCGATCTCCAGCACTTTTTCAATCCGGCCCGGCCGCGGCGTCATGACTATGACGCGGTCTGCCAGAAGTACCGCCTCGTCGATGGAATGGGTGATGAACACCACCGTCATGCGATTTTTCAGCCAGAGCGCTTCGAGATCGATACGCATCTGTTCGCGCGTCAGTGCATCCAGCGCACCAAAAGGTTCATCCATCAGCAGAAGCCGCGGCTGAAGCAGCAGCGCGCGCGCAATGGATGCGCGCTGCTTCATCCCGCCGGACAGTTCGTGCGGATATCGGTTGGCAAAGTCTTTAAGGCCAACGGATTCAAGAAGCGCTAACGCGTGGGGTCTCAGTTCCTCACGGTTCCTGCCGGTCATTTCAGCCGGGAAAAGCACGTTGTCGATAATCGTTCTCCAGGCCAGAAGCACGTGATTCTGGAAAACGATGCTCATGCCGCGCGGCGGGTCCTTTGACACGTCACCAAAGACGGATATCTGGCCTGTGCTGGCCTGAGAAAGCCGGGAGATCAGCCGCATCATTGTTGACTTGCCGCAGCCGGAAGGGCCAACAATCGCCACGAACTCCCCGCCGCCGATCGTCAGGTCGAGCTTCTCCAGCGCCACGACCGGCGCATCGGCATGCCTGAAATATTTGCTGACGCCCTCCAGTAACACGCCCGGCTCATAGGCCTTCACGTCGTTTTTCTTCTGCAACATGCATTCCTCCCGCTGCATTCCAATTCTCGTGTTTCACCTGAATTACCACTTGACGAAACATCAGTCCATATGGAACATTGTTCCAATAATGAAAAATTGCTCGCTGAACAGCTGGGCAATTTCGGGAGGACACATGTTTTCGAAAATACTGGGGGCCGTCAAAGGCCAGACCCACACGATTGGCAGCCTCGTGGGCGCAGGGATCGTGTGGGAGATCGCGGTTAGGGCACTCAAGGTGCCAGAATATATTCTGCCAGCTCCAAGCAGAGTGTTTGCGGACCTTTATAACAACGTGCCGGTGGTGTTCACGGCATCGCTTTATACGCTGCAGCCGATGGTGCTGGGCTTTCTGGTGGCAGTGGTCATGGGAACGCTTCTTGCGCTTCTGGTGGTCTATTCGCGAGCTTTCGAGGCGATCTTTTATCCGCTGCTGGTGATCCTTCAGATCATCCCGAAGATCGCTATCGCACCGCTCTTCATCATCTGGGTCGGCTTCGGACTGCCGTCCAAAATTCTGCTCGTCTTCCTGCTTTCGTTTTTCCCGATCGTCGTCAACTCCATCGTGGCCTTCAAATCCATCGAGCCGGACGTCTACGATCTCGCCAAAAGCTATCGGGCGGGACGCCTGAAGATTTTCTGGAAGGTGGAACTGCCCGGTGCCCTACCCTCGCTCTTTGCGGGTTTCAAGGTGGCCGCAGCACTGTCTGCAACAGCGGCAGTCGTGGCGGAGTTCGTCGCCTCGGACAATGGGCTTGGCTACCTGCTGCTCAACTACAACGGCAACATGAACACCAGCATGACGTTTGCCGTGATCATCGTTCTCAGCCTGCTTGGGCTGCTTCTCTACGGCATCGTGGAACTGATCGAGCGTTTCGCGATCCCATGGCACGTGTCCCAGCGCCGGGAGGACTTCACTGTTGGGAAAAGCACGACCTGAATTCGGACTTTAATCAAAAACGGGAGGGTAAAATGTTCAATACCATGAGAAAAACACTGACGGGTAGCGTGGTCGCGCTCGCCATTAGTCTAGCGGGCATTCAGTCAGCCGCGGCTGAAGACAAGGTGACGCTCCGTCTCAATTTCCTTTTGAGTGGTGTCCATACTATCTTTTATTACGGCGCTGAAAAAGGCTTCTACAAGGACGCCGGCATCGATCTGCAAATCGGCGAAGGCCAGGGCTCTGCACGCACGGTCCAGTCGGTCGCAACCGGGGGTGATATGTTCGGCATTGCCGATGGCGGGAGCGTGATTGCTGGTGCATCTAAAGGCGCACCTGTCAAATCCGTGCTTGGCCTGCTTAACACCTCTCCTTATGCAATGACGTTTCGCGCAGATTCGGGTGTGAAGTCCATCAAGGACGTAGAAGGCAAGACTGTTGCGGCCAGTGCTGGCGAAGCTTCACTTGCCCTCCTGCCCGCCCTCTGGAAGAAGAACGGCGTCGATGCGTCCAAGGTCAATATTCTGAACGTCGATGGCCCTGGCAAGATCATCGCAATCATGCAGGACCGCGCCGCAGGCATCCTCGGCGGACTTGAAAACCAGGTCGTGGTTCTAAACTCCAAGGGTCTGAAGCAGAACGTGTTTTCCTTTGCAGAGCTCGGTGTCAACACGCAAGGCCTGACAATCATTACCAACACGAAGCTGATCGACAGCAATCAGGATCTGGTCAAGCGCTTCGTCGCCGCATCGCTGAAATCGATCGAGGCGGCCAAAGCGGATCCGGACGCCGCCGTTGCGGCAGCGGTGAAGGAAAAGCCGACAGGGGATCCAAAGCTTCTCAAGGAGCAGCTTGACATTTCACTTAAGCTTCTTCCATCACCTTCTGCCCCATCCGCACCGCTTGGCGAAATGGCCGCGGCAGACTGGCAGCAAACGCTTGATCTGATGAAGGAATATCAGGACATAAAGACCGATATGCCGGCGGGCGCCTTCTTTACCAACAGCCTGATCGCGAAATAGTGGCAACGCCAGGAGCCCGGCCAGCTCTGCCGGGCTCACTGCGGAACAATGGTTTCAAACATGTCCACACATTATGATCTCGACGGCCGGGTGGCGGTCGTCACTGGCGCTACCGGCGGCTTCGGTGTCGCCATCAGTCAACGACTACGCGACTGCGGGGCAACGGTAATTCACTGGGACCTGCCAGCTGCCGTGAAAGATGGTGCCCTTGGCGATCTCCCACATGCCGGTGTTGATATCAGCGATGCAAAAAGCATCGAAACGGCTGCCATCGATCTGAAGCAGCGGTTCGGCAGGCTGGATATTCTCGTCAACAATGCAGGTATTGTCGGCAATGTCGCTCCTTTGTGGGAAATTCCCATCGAGGAGTTTCGCAGGATCATTGACATCAATCTGTTCGGCTCTTTTCTGGTCTGCCGCGCGCTGGTGCCATTAATGATCGA
Organism: Agrobacterium fabrum str. C58; assembly: GCF_000092025.1. Taxonomy (NCBI): domain Bacteria; kingdom Pseudomonadati; phylum Pseudomonadota; class Alphaproteobacteria; order Hyphomicrobiales; family Rhizobiaceae; genus Agrobacterium; species Agrobacterium fabrum. Next base: position 1,741,543 of record NC_003063.2, on the reverse strand, counting down.
AACGGCTAGAACGAGCCGTTTCGGCCGCATCGTTAATGTCGCTTCCATTCAGGCCAAGGAAGGCATGCATCAGGCAGCCGCCTATAGCGCCTCCAAGGCAGGACTCGTGGCCATGACCAAAAGTCTCGGCAAGGAACTGGCGACGGCGGACATTCTCGTCAACGCCATCACTCCAGCCGCTTCCATGACGGCGATGAGCATCGATGCTCCGAAGGAACGGCTGGACGATATTCTGTCCCGCATCCCCATGCGTCGTTTTCTCGAACCTGCCGAGGTCGCCAACATGGTGGCCTGGCTATCTTCTTCCGAATGCAGCTTTTCGACCGGCGCGGTTTTCGACCTCTCCGGCGGTCGTGCAACATATTGAGGTAACCAATGTCTCTCCTGGGAAAAGCCGTCGTCGCCATCTGGAACGACATCCTGCCGGAAGGTCGCGATAATTTCATCGAGTGGCACAATCGCGAACATATCCCCGAGCGGGTGTCCGTCCCGGGTTTCCTGCGCGGGCGCCGTTACATCGCCGTGCAGGGAACGCCTGAATACTTCACGCTCTATGAGGCGGCGGATGCCCAAGTGCTCGTCGGCCAGCCTTATCTTGAGCGACTGAACAATCCCACGCCCTGGACGAAGCGTTCAACTGCCGACTTCCGCAACACGACCCGTGGGGTCTGCAGCACCAACTATTCCTATGGATGCGGTGACGGCGGCTTCATCGCCACCTTCCGTTTTGACGCGGTAGAGACCGAGCAAGCGACAATCCAGCCCATGCTGATCGACGCACTTGCAGGAGCCGGCAAGCTCAACGGAATCACCGGCGCGCATCTGTGCATCGCAGACAATGCTGCGAGCAATCTCGAAACGGCCGAGCGGAAGGGTCGACAGGTCGGCGTACCCAACTGGATTGTCATGATTGAGGGCGGCTCTGCCGCGACCGTCTCCGATGCTGCAGAGGGCCTGCAGCAACAGCTGTCCAGGGTCGATCTCACAGGACCGCTGGAACTAGGCCTTTACCGCCTTGAATTTGCGCTCGCAGAGAATGCGCTTCAGCAATCAGCCGCATAGGAAACAGAATGAAACTTCTTCGTTACGGCCCCCTTGGGCAGGAAAAACCGGCGGCGCTCGACGCCGAAGGCAACATCCGCGATCTCTCTTCGGTCATCAGCGACATCGCCGGATACAGCCTCTCACGCAGTTCCCTCGACAAGCTGGCGAAAATCGATCTTTCGTCACTGCCGAGCGTACCATCAGATGTGCGCATTGGCCCCTGCGTCGGTGCCGTGGGCAATTTTGTGGCGGTCGGCCTCAATTACATCGACCATGCGCTGGAAACCAATACGCCTGTTCCTGACGAGCCGGTGCTTTTTAACAAACATACCTCGTGCATTTCCGGACCGAATGATCCGATTTGCCTGTTGAAGGATTCGGAAAAGACCGACTGGGAAGTGGAAATTGCGTTCGTTATCGGTGAACCTGCCTACCATGTGCGAGAAGAAGACGCCCTCTCCGTCGTCGCAGGTTTCTGCGTCTGCCACGATGTCTCCGAACGCGCCTTCCAGATAGAACGTGGTGGGCAGTGGACGAAGGGCAAAAGCGGCCCGACATTTGGGCCCCTCGGCCCATGGTTGGTGACCCCGGATGAAATCAGCGATGTGCAAAATCTTGACCTTTGGCTCGACGTTAACGGGAAGCGCATGCAGACCGGCTCGACATCCAGGATGATTTTTCCGATAGCGACGCTTGTGTCTTACATCAGTCGTTTCATGCGTCTTATGCCAGGTGACGTGATCACCACAGGGACGCCGCCCGGTGTCGGCCTTGGCATGAACCCTCCCGTCTTCCTAAAAGCCGGCGACGTGGTCGAACTCGGCATTGATGGCCTTGGCAGACAGCGGCAAATCGTGACAGCATTTGGCGCATGAGATCATCAGGAGACATGAGCGGAATGACGGCGATCGAAAAACTGGCGGAGCGTTTTGCAAAGGCAAGTCGGGAAGGTGCGAGAATTCCTCTGGCGAAGCTGGAGGCGGAGGGCCTCATTCCCGGCACGCTGGCGGAGGGGATGGCGGCCCAGCGGGACTTTGCCGGATATTGGGGAAAACCGGTTGCCGGCTGGAAGCTGGCGATCCGCCCGGATGGCGAGGCCGTTGGGGCGCCCATGTTCGATTGCTGCGAGGTCAATGAAGCCAATGTCGCTTCCTTTCCGCTTCATGGCACCGAAGGCATCGAAGTCGAGATCTGCTTTACGCTCTCCGCCGATATTCCCGCCGCGGCAGAAGGGCCACTGACCAGAGCCGATCTGATGCGCTACATCGATGAGGTCCATCTGGGCGTCGAACTTCTCCGCTACCGGCTGGCGGAAAAAAATCAGGTGCCATTTCCGCTTTTCCTCGCGGATCGCCTTGCCAACCACGGCTTTGCCATCGGTCCGCAGGTGGATAAGGGCATTGTGGAGGTTTTTGCCGGTAATGGCGATACCCTGCCGCAGCTCGTTGTCACAGAGGAATCAGTGGAACTTTTTAGCGCCACGGTGAAACACCCGAATGTCGACCCGCTTGCGCCGCTATTGGCCTTTGCCAATGGGGCACTCAACACGGGTGGCATCCTGAAGACAGGCAATGTGGTGACGACAGGCAGCCTCTGCGGGGCGCTTCCGGGCACACTGTCCGTCGATACCCACATCAGGCTGGGATCGGTCGGTGCTTTCACCCTGTCGGGTCCGAAAGAATAAGCCTCCCGCCTATCGGGTAAACGATCCAGTTTGCCGAACGACTGGTCATGACACGCAAAACAGGCACCGTCTTTAACCGGCGCCTGTTTTGCGGCGCGTCATTTCACCCGCCCATATTCACCGAGAAAATCGAGTAATGCCCGGATGCGTGAGGGCAGCGGTCCCCGCTGGCCGACATAGACGGCATGAAAGGTCTCCGTTTCGCCCGTATCGAGATGATCGAGAACGGAAACCAGCCGGCCGGCGGCGATATCCTCCCGAATGGTGAAAGCCGCCAGGCGCACTAACCCGACACCGGCAAGCGCCAGACGACGAAGGCCCTCGCCATCGCTGACCTGCACACGTCCCGTCGCGGGAATGACGACGGTCTTGCCGCCGTCCTGCAAAGGCCAGCCATCGATCGACCGGGCGTAACCCAGTGCAAGGCAATTATGTCCTTCAAGATCGCTGATGGTTTGCGGCACGCCGCAACGCTTCAGATAATCCGGGGCGGCGGCGATGACCATGCGTGTTTCCCCGAGTTTTCGGGCGACCAGACTTGAACTTTTCAAAGGCCCGGCGCGAACCGCCACATCCATGCGCTCTGCGAGAAGGTCAACCACCAGATCCGTCTGAACGATATCAAGCGTAATCTCAGGATGAAGCGCCAGAAACCGTGGCAGGATGGGTGCAAGGATATGCGTTGCGTAAGAGGCGCTGGTGTTGATCCGCACACGGCCGATGGGCCGCTCACGTTCGCCGGCGGCGCGTTCGGCCTCTTCGAGATCGGCGAGAATACGGGTGGCCCTTTCGTAGAAAGCGCAGCCCTCCGGCGTTATCTGAAGCTGCCGGGTGGACCGGTTGAGCAGACGCGCCCCCAGCCGGCTTTCCAGCCGGGCGATGAGCTTGCTCACCGCCGAAGGCGTCATATTCGCCGCCGCCGCCGCGCGTGAAAAGCCGCCGAGTTCGACAACCCGTACGAAGATTTCCATCTCCCCTGCCCGGTTGATTTCCAGTCGCGCCATGATGACTTCATCTCACAAGTGATAGTATTTTCGGCATTCTATTTCATGCAAGCGCGAGCGTCTATCTTCAGGGCCATCGCAACCCACCACGGGATGGACAGGCATAACGCGGCCACGCGCTCAGCGCGCTACCATCCCGAAGCAAGAAGGCAATGCCCCATGGAATATCGCTATCTCGGCAAATCCGGCCTGAAAGTGCCGGTCCTCAGCTTCGGCACGGGCACCTTCGGGGGCTCAGGCCCGCTTTTCAGCAACTGGGGCACCTCTGATGCCACCGAGGCCCGTCGCCTTGTAGATATCTGCCTCGAAGCCGGCGTCAACCTGTTCGATACGGCTGATGTCTATTCCAACGGAGCGTCGGAAGAGGTGCTCGGCGAAGCCGTCAGGGGGCGGCGTGACAGCGTTCTGATCTCGACCAAGACCAGCCTGCCGATGGGTGATGGGCCAAACGAGGCCGGCTCCTCCCGCTTCCGGCTGGTGCGTGCGGTGGAAGATGCGCTGCGGCGGCTGCAGACCGATTATATCGACATTCTCCAGCTCCATGCCTTCGATGCCTTCACGCCGGTGGAGGAGGTGCTGTCGACACTTGATATGCTCGTCCGGTCCGGCAAGGTGCGCTATACCGGCGTGTCGAATTTTTCCGGCTGGCAGGTCATGAAATCGCTTGGTGTCGCGGATCGATATGGCTGGCCGCGTTATGTGATCAACCAGGTCTATTATTCGCTTGTTGGCCGCGATTACGAATGGGATCTGATGCCGCTCGGCGCCGATCAGGGTCTGGGCGCCATGGTCTGGAGCCCGCTTGGCTGGGGTCGCCTGACCGGAAAGATCCGCCGCGGCGCGCCGTTGCCCGAGGGCAGCCGCCTGCATGAGACCGCAAGCTTCGGCCCGCCGGTGGATGAGGAGCATCTCTACCGCGTGATCGATACACTGGACGCCGTGGCGGAAGAAACGGGCAGGACCGTGCCGCAGGTTGCGCTCAACTGGCTACTCAGACGCCCTACGGTTTCCACAGTCATTATCGGCGCGCGCAACGAGCAACAGCTTCGCCAGAACCTCGGTGCCGTGGGATGGGAACTGACACCCGAGCAGGTGGCAAGGCTGGACGAAGCAAGCGAGACGACGGCGCCCTATCCGCATTTCCCATATCAGCGACAAGCGGGCTTTGCCCGACTTAATCCACCGGCCGTAACTATGCCGTTCTAAGGCAGGGTCGGGCCGCCTGAATTGCAGGCGGCCTGACAGCTATGAGCTTCAGGCGACTTTGTTTCCGGGGCCTTTTTCTACCCGGCCCGAAAACCAGTTCGCCAGAATGGCACCGGAAACATTGTGCCAGACGCTGAAAATGGCGCTGGGAACGGCAGCAAGCGGCGAGAAATAGGCGGTGGCAAGTGCCGCTCCGAGCCCTGAATTCTGCATGCCCACCTCAATGGCGATGGCCTTACGTTTGGCCAGAGACAAGCCCGTTGCTTTTGCCGCGAGATAACCCAGCAGGTAACCAAGGCCGTTATGCAGCACCACCACGGCAAAAATCATCAGGCCCGATTGTGCAATTGCCGCCTTTGACCCACCCACAACGGCTTAGACAATCAGAACGATGCCGATAACACTAACCAGGGGCAGAGCGGGGACAGCCGCTTTGACGATACCGGGCACGAGCTTCTGCAGGGCAGCACCAAGTGCAAGCGGAAGCAAAACAACCTTGACGATGCTCAGGAACATGGCCCAGCCATCAACGGGCAGGAACTGGCTTGCGAAGAGCCAGACGAGGAAAGGCGTCACGAGCGGCGCAGCCAGCGTCGTAACGGAAGTGCAGGCAACGGACAAAGCCACATCGCCCTTGGAGAGGTATGTCATGACATTAGACGACGTTCCTCCCGGGCAGCAGCCGACAAGAATGACGCCGGCGGCGACCTCCGGTGGCATCGGAATAATGCGGGTGAGGAGGACCGCCAGGAGCGGCATGATCAGAAATTGTCCAAGCACGCCGATCGTTACGTCGAAAGGTCGTTTAACGACTTCTCGGAAATCATCCACCGAAAGTGTCAGCCCCATGCCGAACATGATGATCGATAGAAGCGTAACAATCCAGGGCGCAATCTGCCTGAAGGTCTCTGGAAAGAAAAACCCGAGCACGGCAAACAGGATGACCCAAATGGCAAAGGTCTTGCCTACGAATGCCGAGAGACTCGCCAGCGTTTTCATATTCTACTCCCACAATGAACACGAAACCCCGTCTAGACTTCAAGTGTGCCGTGTCAAGGTCACTCCGGCGACAAAGGGTCAGAACCGGTACGTCAAGCCAAGGACCGGTCCACTGAGCCGGGAGTCAAAAACATAACCATCGTGTGAATAATCGACGTCGAGCACCTTGTAGCCCGCGGAGACCGACAATGTGTCCGTGAAGATGTAGTTCACCGTCGCGAGCGCCGACCAGGTGAGATCAGATCCCGCTCCGAAACCACCAATATCGACCTGCCCCTGAACGGACAGCTTGTCCGTCAGGCTGAAAAAGGCCCGCGCGCCGATGACGGGATCTACCCAGCCGAAACTCTCCCTATGGGTGGCGGAAACGCTGCCGATCAACGAATGGCTGGCAGTGACTGCGACGTCGTTGGAAATGTGCCAGAAGCGCGCGCCAGCAAGCGCGTCGAGAGAAAACCCGTCTGCATCGATGATACGGTACCCCGCCTGCAGCGTCGCCATGAATTCCTGCGTATCGACATTCGCATCGATAATGGCGCCGGCCGGCAAGGTTGGCAAACCCGGAATTTGCAGCGCGGGCAGCGGACCGGCTGCCTTGCTGTCGGTGGTATCGACATACATCATATCGCCGGAAAGGACGAAGCGGTCGTAACGCCCCCAGATATTGAGAAACCCACCGAAATTGAGATCATCCATGACGTCGGAAAAGGATTTTTCCACATGAAGGGTCGGTGCACGCTGGAACGGCGATATGTTGCCGTTCAAACCCGTCGCCCACAAATATCCCGTGGCTTGGAATGCCCAGTCGGGGCCATCAACTCCTGCGGGCGTGGCAGCAACTTGATCTGCGCCTGCGGCCGGGGTTGCGGAAAAAGCCATAACGGCCGCAAAAGCTGAGAATTTTAGCAATAGCTTCTCTCCGGTGGATCGCTGAAGCTAAACCTATTTGACTCCCCTCAACAAGTCCGATTTTCTATCATACGCTGTATCTTACGCCGCAAGCACCGGAGGCTTTCCATGCGCCCGAAGACCCTGCCGTTTTTTTCCGCCTGCACTGCTGCGATCTTTTCCATCGCGACGCTCACCACATCGGTTGCCGAGGCCTGCACGCGTTTCGTTTATATAGGTGAGAATAACCAGGTCATGACGGCGAGATCCATGGACTGGAAGACGGATGTGGGAACCAATCTCTGGGTCTTTCCCCGGGGCATGGAACGGTCCGGCGAAGCCGGGCCCAACTCCGTCAAATGGACATCGAAATATGGCAGCGTCATCGCATCGGGTTATGATGTTTCCACGACTGATGGCATGAACGAGGCGGGTCTTGCGGCCAATGTCCTCTGGCTCGTCGAGTCGAGCTATCCCGATTATGACGGAAAGTCGCCGGGTCTATCCATCGCCGCGTGGGCGCAATATGTGCTCGACAACTTCGCGACGGTGGAAGAGGCCGTCCGCGTCCTTGAGAAAAACCCGTTCATCATCGTGACCGACAGCGTGCCGGGCGAAGAACGCCTGGCAACCTTGCATCTCTCGCTTTCCGATGCGAGTGGCGACAGCGCGATCGTCGAATATATCGATGGCAAGCAGGTCATCCATCATGGGCGTCAGTACCAGGTGATGACCAATTCGCCGACCTTCGACGAGCAGCTGGCGCTGAACGCCTATTGGACCCAGATTGGCGGCACCGTGATGTTGCCGGGGACGAACCGCGCATCGGATCGTTTCGTGCGTGCATCCTTTTACGCAAACGCCATTCCCAAAAGCGAAAATCCGGTCGAAGCCATCGCCAGCGTCTTCAGCGTCATCCGCAATGTTTCTGTTCCCTACGGCATCACCACGCCGGACCAGCCGAATATTTCCTCTACCCGCTGGCGCACGGTCATAGACCACAAACGCAAGCTCTATTTCTTTGAATCCGCACTGACGCCGAATGTCTTCTGGATCGACATGACAAAACTCGACCTTTCGAAAGAGACCGGTGCGGTGAAGAAACTCGACCTGGGGGCCAATCAGATCCACATCTATTCAGGCATGGCGAATGAGAGCCTGAAGGACACCAAGCCTTTCAAGTTTCTCGGGCTTTGAGGGCGCAAATCACGCAAAGGCAGGGAGCAGTTGGCGAGGTCCACCATTCCTTGCCTTCCCTCGAACATCATGAACCTGAAGAGCATCACGAGAAGCGGTAGTGCAATCGAACGCAGCCCTTTTCGATTGCCGTTGCGCTGACGAGAGTGGGACTGGCTCGATGCCCGGTGAGAGGAAAAAGAGGCTCGCCTGAGCCGAGGATTTCCGGGATGACGTAAATCTCGATTTCATCCAGTGCACCGCGCTCCAGAAAGGCCATTTGCAGCTTTCCACCGCCCAGCATCCAGACATCGCCGTCATCGAGAGCGCGCAATTCCCTGATCAACGAGCCCACATCGTTGTACACCTCCAGAGGTCCCTTTGGCTCCTCGATCGGCCGAGACGTGACGACGATGACACGCTGATCTCCATAAACCCAGGGCGACTGTTCACTGGCGATGAAATCATAGGTCGCCCGCCCCATGACCACGGTTCGAATTCCCTTCAGGAAAAGCCGGTAATCGTGTTCGCCGAGGTCCATGTCATCATATTTGAAGAGCCAGTCGAGAGAGCCGTCTCCAGAAACGATCTGCCCGTCCAGGCTCGCCGCGATATATCCGCGAATGACCGCCATATCATCCTCCTTGATTTATAAATGAATATACGTTTATATATAAGCCATGCCAAGACACAAGTCGATTTCAGATGATCAGGTGCTGGATGCCCTGCTGCCGCTCATGTTGCAGACAGGCCCCGACGGGCTGACTTTTGCCGCAGCCGCAAAGGCCTGCGGCTTATCTGCGGCAACCCTGGTGCAGCGTTACGGCAAGCGCGAAGATCTTGTCGAAACCGTGCTTCTGCGCGCCTGGGACAGGCTGCGGGCGGAAACGGAAACAGCCGACGAGGAGGAGCCGTTGACGTCCCAGGGCGCCATATCCCTTCTCTTGCGCCTCATGCCGCCTCAATCCGCAGAGCAGAACGCCAGTGACGGGCTGTTGCTGCTCAGGGAAGATATTCGCAATCCGAAGCTGCGGGCGAGAGGAGCCCTCTGGGGACACACCCTCGCCCACGCGCTTGGCCGCCGCCTTGCCAGCGACAAGGATAGAGCGGAGCGGCTCGGGTGGCAGATGGCCGCCGTGTGGCAAGGCGCACATACATGGTGGGCATTCGTCCGCGGGGAAGATGCGGGCTCGGCAATCCGCAGGGCACTCGAAGAATGGGTCGCCGTGGTGAACGTCGACGAGCGATAATCCGCGCCATCGTGGCGCATGTTTCATAAGCCCGCCAGCTCGTGGATTTACCCCCCAAAAACCGCTTGACCTCAACCGTGATTGAGGTCCTAGAAGTGTTGTCACCTTGTTTTCGCAAGGCTCTTTCCATGCTCTTGAGCGAACAGTTGACAAAGGAATACCCCATGGCTTTCCAGCTTCCCGACCTCCCCTACACCCATGATGCGCTCGCCCCTTCGGGCATGTCCGAGGAGACGCTGAAGTTCCATCACGATCTCCACCACAAGGCCTATGTCGATAATCTCAACAAGGCGATCACAGGTACGGAATGGGAAAAAAGCAGCCTCGAGGACATCGTCCGCGGCACGTATGAGAAGGGCGCTGTGGCGCAGTCCGGCATATTCAACAATGCCTCCCAGCACTGGAACCACAATCTCTTCTGGGAGATCATGGGGCCGCAAAACCACGCGATCCCTAGCCCGCTGGAAGATGCGTTGACGCAGTCTTTCGGCACGGTGGCGCTGTTCAAGCAGAATTTCGCCCTCGCCGGCGCCTCGCAGTTCGGTTCGGGCTGGGCGTGGCTGGTGGTGGATACCGATGGCAAGCTGAAGATCACCCGCACGGAAAACGGCGTCAACCCGCTGTGCTTCGGCCAGAAGGCGCTTCTCGGCTGCGATGTGTGGGAACACAGCTATTACATCGATTTCCGCACCAAGCGTCCGGCCTATGTCGAGAACTTCCTCGACAATCTGGTGAACTGGCAGGCAGTCGCCGCCCGCCTCTGATTTGAGCCCCACCGACCCGGCCGGTCCCGCTGCCCACGACGGCTGGCCGGGCCAGGCGCAGCCGGACAGCCGCCGTCCGGCTGCAACTCCATTTGAGCATCCCCATGCCCTATGTCGTCACTGAAAACTGCATCGCCTGCAAATACATGGACTGCGTGGAAGTCTGCCCGGTCGAGTGCTTTTATGAAGGCGAGAACATGCTCGTCATTCATCCTGATCAATGTATCGATTGCGGCATCTGCGAGCGCGAATGTCCGGCGGCGGCGATCAGGCCGGATACCGAGGCCGGGCTGCATGTCTGGCTCGACCTCAACCGCCACTATTCCGGCATCTGGCCGCGCGTGCACCAGAAAAGAACACCGCCTGACAATGCCGATACCATGAACGGTGCTGCGGCCAAGTTTTCCATTTTATCGAAGAACCCGGGAGCGGGCGGTTAGCCCGGCACTGCATGTCTCATAATCTCAGGCTGATCGATGGCGGTGTGGTCAATCACGCGCATATTCCGCTGAAAACCTCCACCTCTCCGACGATCTCGCCGCGTGAATTCAAGGACGCCATGGCGGGCCTCGCCTTCACCGTGGCCGTGGCCACGGCCTCCCATGCCGGAGAACGGATCGGACGTACGATCACATCCTTCATGCCGCTCAGCGCCGAGCCGCCGCTTCTGATGATCTCCATCGACGCCAGCAGCCGCATGGTCGATCTCATCGCCGCAAGCCGGCGCTTTTCCGTCGCGGCGCTTTCCAGAGGGCAGGAGGAGATCGCCGATGTGTTCGCCGGAAAAGGAAACCTCCCGGACCGGTTTGCCGTCGGCAGCTGGGATGTGTGGCCCTCGGGAAGCCCAAGGCTTGCCGCGGCACTGCTCTCCATGGATTGCGAACTCGTCGGCTCCATCGATGCCGCCGACCATATCCTCTTCGTCGGCGCCATCATCGAAGCGACGTGCGATCCGTTGCGCGAAGTCCTGCTCTGGAGTGAACGCAACTATAAAGGCGCGGAGGCAAGTCGTTAGCTCAACTAGGGATTTTCTCTCCCACGATCTCAGATCCGCAGCGTCTTTTTTTCGCGTTCAAAGGGCGGGGCCGGACATTTAGAAAGGCGGCAATAACTGACTACCCGCACAGGCAGTCAGCTAAGATATTTTAGCGGCAGTCGCTTCGGAAGACCAGCAGCGCTAAATACCTGTCTGCACGGATATCTCCTCACCGCGCCTTCATGCACACCACGGTCCTGTCATCGCTGAATTCGCTTGATGTTGACCCCTTCACCGAAGGGTACTCGTTGAGCTTGTGAAAATCTGCCGTTTCGACGCGGGCGAACTCGGCTTCCCAGTCAACGACGTCGATCCCGGTGGGCAGTGAGAGATAGCCGTCAGTGAAGATTTCCAGGCTGTTGACCGTGTCCTTGGCGAGCGACAGGTCAACCGTCCCTTCCTCCATCACCATCCCGCCATTGATCGAGGCGTATCCCAATACATGGCCTTGTCTGTTCGCATAATGTGGCTGAACGCGAATGCCGCCCATCAGAAACTCTTCGACGGCTTCGATCTCGTTTTGAAGCCCGCTTGCGGCAGCAGCTGTTATGATCACTTTTTCAGCGTCCACCCCTTTCATGATCCCGGCTTTGACCGCGGCTCGAAGTCCGGAAAATATTGTGGCGCGGGTTTTCGCCTCCGCTGCATCACCGTCTCCAAATGACGCGAAAAGCTGTTTGAAGACGTGGATGCGCGCCGACGTGCTGACCCGGTCGATGAGCTTGGAATGTTGGAGGAGCCTGTCTCCATTGATCCGAATACCTGAATCGCCAGCCAGAAGCAGCCGCAAGCTGTCACCCATATCGGCAACGATGGCGAGCGTGGTCGATGGTGGATGGCTGGCATTGATGCGCTCAGCTTCCTTTTTCAGGATATCGCTGATGGTCTGGAACAGCGTGGTTGACTCGCAATTTTGCAAAGTACCTTTGATGCTCATCTCCGCCACTGCATTTGCGGCAGCAAGGGCTGCGATCCGGCCGGAACTAAGCCCGTCGTAGTTTGCCCCGGTCGGGTCGGTCGCACCGTCGAAAACGGCGAAAACCCGTCCCGGAAGAAGAATTGCCACATCGTCCCCCGGCGTTGCGGCATTCTTGTATTTCGATTGCGAAAAACTCGCGATATTCATCGTATTGTTTCCTTGCAGAGGGGAGCAGGCGGCGACACGCCGGTCGCCGCTGCTTTAGTCTTTCATGAGGGTTTCAAGTGGTCAGACGAACGAGGCTTCCTTATCTTCCGAAAGGCGGAAGACCACGAAGACACAGACCCCGGTACTGACCAGAAGCAGGGTGGACAGCGCCGCCGCCGTGCCGAATTCTCCGTCAATCACCTGGATATAAATCAGGACCGGCATGGTGATCGTTCGTGCCGTGTAAAGGATCAGCGTCGAGGACAGTTCATTGATGGCGGTGATGAAGCTCATCAGCGAACCGATGATGAGGCCGGGCAGCATCAGCGGCACCGTCACCGACAGAAAGGTCTTTGCCGGCGAAGCTCCGAGATTGACCGCGGCCTCCTCAATAGACGGCTTGATCTGCCTGAGGATCGATGTCGTCGAGCGAACGCCATAGGGCAGCCGGCGAATAAACACCAGAAGGACGATGATGAGCGCCGTCCCGGTGATATCAAAGGGCGGATAACGGAACGTCGTGACATAACCGATCGCCATGACGACGCCGGGAATGAGATAGGGCACCATCAATAGCAGATCCAGCGAACCGGAGACCGCATTGTCGCGTCGAACGACGATGAAGGACAGCAGGCCGGAGACGATGGCAATAAGCACGACGGCGGCAAGCGCAAACATGAAACTGTTGGCAATCGCTTGCGGTGAATCCCGAAGGATGCGGGAATAACTGTCCAACCCGAAGCCCCCGGTGAAAACCGGGCCACTGGTCGCAAGAAACGAGGTGTAGATCACCGTGAGCGACGGCAGCATGGCGATGAACACCACCAGATAGCAGAAGCCGTGGACGATGAACGATTTCAGCGGGCGCATGGACTGCTTGACCGGCCGGTTGGTCAGCGAACTGGCGTAACGGCGCTTGGCAAGAATGTGCCGCTGCAACAGAAGTGCCGCCATGGAAATAGCAATCATCACCATCGAGATCGTCACGGCCATGGTCGGCGTACCGGCCATTTCGGAGGTGTATTGCGCATAGGCGATGGTCGAAAGCGTTCGGATGCCCTTGCCGAGGATTGCCGGCGTTCCGAAGTCGGCGATGGACAACACGAAGCAGATGATCGCGCCGGTACTGACGGCCGGAAAGACCAGCGGCAGCGTGATCTTGCGGAAACGCTGGAACGCTGTGCAGCCGAGATTTTCCGCCGCATCCTCATAGGACTTGTTGATGGTGTTCAGCGCATTTTCCGTCATCAGATAGATGTAGGGGAAAAACTTCAGGCTGAAGACCATCACGATGCCCGGAATCCCGTAGATCGTCGGCAAGGAAATGCCGGCGAAGGACAGCAGATTGGTGACAGCACCATTGGCACCGAACAGCATGATCCAGGCATAGGCACCGATGAACGGTGGCGCACAGAGCACCAGCACCGCAAATGTAGCGATGAACGTTCGCCCCTTGATGCGATAGCGGGAGGTACAAAAGGCAAGCGGAATGCCGAGAAGGCAGGCGCCCAGCATGCCCAGCACACCGATGACAAGCGTATTCCAGAGTGCGACCGTATAAAAACGCCGTGTGAACACTTCTGCATAGTTGCTGAAACCGAATGCACCGGTTTTGGCGTCGAAGAAACTGATAAAGAACACGCTGAAAATCGGCAGGATCAGAAAGATCGCCAGCAGGATGACGGCGAACACCGTCACGCTCGTCCAGAAACCCGGCAGTCGCAGGCGGAAACCGCCCGTCGTTGCAGTCGCAGCCATATCCGTCATGACAGGCGCTCCCCGGTTACACCGTCACCGAACAATTGCGTATCGCCCGCAAACCAGGAGAACGTCGTTTTCTGGTTTGGCTGAAGCGCGATGATCTCCGGCGATGGCTTGGTGATCGCCTCGATTTCCTCACCCGACGAGAGCACGGCGGCGACGTTCATCTCACGACCAGTGAAGCTGACCTGCCGTATGGTCACGGGCAGTTCGATGCGCTCATCACAATTGCCTATGGAAGGACCAATAGAAATCGCCTCCGGGCGGATCGCAGCGACGATCGTCCGGTCCTTGGAAATCGCATCCGCCTGCGGCAGCGTCACCTTGAGGCTGGATATGGATGTTTGCCCACCCGTGCGGTCGAGCGTCAGGAAATTATTGGCTCCCACGAAGGACGCAACAAAGCGGTTGGCGGGATTGTTATAGACTTCCCACGGCGGTGCAGCCTGCTGAATGACGCCGCCATACATGACGCAAACCAGATCGGACATGGCAAGCGCCTCTTCCTGATCATGCGTGACATAGACGGTGGTGATGTTCATGGCCTGCTGGATTTCACGCAGTTCCCGCCGCAAATCCACGCGAAGTTTGGCGTCAAGGTTGGACAGCGGTTCGTCCATCAACAGGACTTTGGGGTTGATGACGAGTGCGCGCGCTAGACCAACACGCTGCTGCTGGCCGCCGGAGAGTTCGTGCGGCATACGCTTGGCATAGGGAGCAAGCTGCACGACATCAAGAATCTTGCCGACCCGTTCGCGGATCTCGGCTGAAGATGACTTGCGCTGTTTCAGACCGAAAGCAATGTTGTCGAATACGGAAATATGCGGAAAGACTGCATAATCTTGAAACACCATGCCGACATCGCGCTTGTGGGCAGGCACGTGCTCTATCGCCTGTCTTTCGATGCTGATGCTGCCGCTGTCCTGCTGGTGAAAACCGGCAATCGTGCGCAGAAGCGTGGTCTTGCCACAACCGCTGGGTCCAAGAAGCGTGAAAAACGATCCTGATGGAATGGAGATATTGATGTCGGAGAGAGCAACGACATCCCGGTAACTTTTCTTGATGCTGGTAATTTCTACGGCGGCCATGTGCTGCTCCATGACATATCCTGCGCGGCACGCGACCACGGTGGACGAGACAAAAATGCGATTATGAATGCGACCGTGGGGACGGCGGCCTTCGCCGCCGCCCTCAACGTCTTACTGGACGTCGAGCAGGATGTCGTTCCACTTTTCCATCAGGCGGGAGCGGTTGTCCGCAGCCCACTTGAAGTCATATTTCGCATCCGGAACATCGGAGAGCGGCACAAGGGCCACGTTGGCCGGAACGTCGGTTCTGACGGAACGACGACCGGCTTTCACTACGACTTCCTGCGCTTCCTTGGAGACGATGAAATCGATGAAGGCCTTGCCGTTTTCAGAATTGGGCCCGCCCTTGACGAGCGCCATGCCGTCAGGCGCGATTGCCGTGCCTTCTTTCGGATAAACGATCTCTACCGGGGCGCTGCCCAGCTTGTAGCGCAGCGCAGCGTCTTCGAGCGTAATGCCGACCGCCTGCTCGCCATCATTGACGAAACGTGGAACCGCGCCTGACGATGTGGACAGAACGGAGTTGCCGAGAATGCCGGTATAGATCTCCCAGCCCTTTTCCTCACTGTCGAAGTCCTGCAAAACCGTCGCCATTTGGATATAGGCGGAGCCGGACTGATCGGCACGGGCCGAGGAAATCAGGCCCTTATATTCAGGCTTGGCAAGATCGGCCCAGGATGTCGGAACCGGCGCGCCTTTCAGCGCTTCCTTGTTGACGATGAAGGCCGTAACGACTGCGGTAAAGGGAACCCAGTTGGTGCTCGGCGAAAAGGCGGGGTTGATCGATGCTGCCTCGACAGGCTTGTAAGGTTCGAAGAGGTCGGCGGAAAAGTCGATGACGGTGCCATCAACGCTCCAGATCACGTCGCCCGCCGCTTTGCCGGTTTCCGCCTTGATGCGGTTCATCAGCTCGCCGGACCCGGCTTTGACAAGCTCGACTTTGGTGCCGGTCTTCTTTTCAAACAGCGGCAACAACTCGTCCATGAGTTGCTGCGGCGCTGCAGAATAGACCACGACCGTGCCTTCCGCGTGGGCGAAAGCCGCACTGGCAAGGAAGGTTGCGCCGGCAACAAGGCGCGCGAAAATAGTGCATGATTGACGCATAAAGGGTGCTCCGTTTTTTTGTTCCCTGACACACGATGTCCCGCGACTTAATTTTTCACTGTTTTTTGTCGTCACAGCTCGTTGTCTGCTATTTATTTTCTTTACGTAAATTAATAAGTCAAGCGCGAATTCGTTACGAAAATTAAAATGAACTATTGCTCTGATAAACAAAGGTATTTTGATAAATTTACAATATCGCCCCTCAACCCAGACCGGGAAATTTGCTGTACAATCGCGTCGTTTGCGTTATTCAATCCAACGTTACGTCTCTCGGGAGAATGGCTTGATCGACCTCGGCTACAATGAACGGCGTCTGCTCGAGATTTTGCGCGGCAAGGGAGGCATGTCCCGTATAGAGCTGGCGCGCGAGATGGACGTGTCGGCACCGACGCTCACGCGTCTGACATCCAGCCTTCTTGAATCCGGCCTCGTCGTCGAGGCTGAGGAAGCACGCAACGACGGCAAGCGCGGTAAACCGTCTACCGCCATCGAGATCAATCCGAACGGCCTTTTCACACTCGGAGTCTACTTCAATCCAGATGACTTGCGGGTCTGCATCGCAGATCTCAATGGCACGATACGGCACGAAGTCAGATCTGACTTGGAAGACTACAGCTTCGAGCACATCATGGAGACGGCGAAGGCCGCCGCACGCCAGGTGCTTGAAAAAGCAAAGGTCAAAAAAAAAGATGTGCTTGGCTGCGGCATCAGCTTTCCGGGCCACTTCAAACGAGACCGTGGCCATGTCTTCCGCATCAGGCAATTCGAGAGCTGGCATGACATCGATGTCGACAAGGACTTCCAGCCCTATTTCGACTTTCCAGTCTTTCACGAAAACGACGGCAATACCGTTATTCTCTCGGAGCTGTATTACGGCGCAGGCCGAAGCATCCGCAATTTTGCGATGATCTGGCTGACGTACGGCATAGGCGGTGCGGTGGTGGTGCAGCGCCATCTCTATCGCGGGACGAACGGCAATGCCGGTGAGTTTGGCGGTCTGTTTCCAAAATCCCATCCGCGTCCTTCGGGACAGGACCTTTGCGACACGCTGGCCGTTCACGGCATGGATATCAGGCGTTTGAAGGATATCGATGAAAGCTATTCGGATCATCCGGCCGTGGTTGCCTGGCTTGAAAGGGCAACGGATCAGCTTCGCTTGCTCGCGCTGACCGTTGCCCGAACGATCGACCCCGGTGCCATCATTTTTGGCGGATCGCTACCCGACTGGATTCTTGAACATATCGTGCAGCGCATCGGTTCGTTGGAAATGCTGGGCGAGGATTTTTTCGTCGAGCCCCCGGAAATACGCAAATCGATGATGAGCGACCTACCCCATCTCGGCGCCGCCAGCATACCGATCTACCGCGCCACAACGCCGAGCTATTATTCCGGCCGCGCGCTTAAGGGATGGGCTTAGTCGCTGTTAGACGGCAGCCTTCCTACCCAGTAACGGATTAAGTTGCCGGCTGTCTGCACCTGTGGAGCGAACGCGCCTGTTCCGCCCTCCCTTACGATAATCCTGGTGACCTCATCGCCATGACAGGCAACTGCTAGAGAAAACTTACCTGCTGCCCGCGTCTGTCATTCGCCCGGGCAAAGCTTCCCGGCGCAATCCCCATTCTCCTACGGAAAGCGGTGCTGAATGCGCTGGCGGATTCATAACCGATTTCATCGGCGATATGATCGAGCGATTTTACGCCACGAATGAGGGAATCTCTGGCAAGCGCCATCCGCCACCGGGCCAGATATTCGATGGGCGCGCAGCCCACCATTTCAAGGAAGCGCGCCGAAAATGCCGAGCGCGACATACCGGCGATGCCCGCCAATTCCGCAACCGTCCAGCTTGCACGGACATCCGCATGCATGGCCGATAAGGCGCGCGCAAGCCCCGGCAAACGCATTCCCTTCACCAGTCCTGCAGGAATTGCCACATTGCCAGCGTCTGGCCGGCGCAGCGCTTCAACCAGAAGAACCTCCAGCATGCGCCGGATGATCAGTTCCTTGCCCGGATCTTCGCCTGCGCATTCCTCAGACAGCAGCTCGATCAGCCGCGCCAGCCGGGATGCCCTCTTCTCCGCTGCCGGCACGTAGATGAGACCGGGCATAAGCGACAGGAGAAGCGAAGCGTTGATACGTTCAAACGCGAAGCTTCCGCCCAGCGCGAGAAAATCGGGCATCCCCTCCTGTTCGCCATGGCGGACGGCCCGATCTTGCGGTTCAACCGGAACACAATCGACACCGGTCTCACTGCAAAGCGAAAAAGCGGGCGTTGTGGGCAAAAGCAGGAAATCGCCACGTCCCAACCGGAGAGGATCCCGCCCTTCGATCATCACCCAAGCTGCACCGGCCAGAACAAGCGCAAAACCCGGCGCATCATGGGCGCGATAGCGCACTCCCCATCTGCCCTTGCCGGAAATCGGCTTGGAGACGGCGGCGCTGGGTCGCAAAAGGTCGACGATATCGCTGAGAGGATCCATGATTGGACGATCAATAACAAATAATAGCCGTTTGAGCATATATCATCCAATCCCGACCGTCTATCTCCTGCGCATCAACAACGGAGATTTAAGATGACCAACACCATCCTCATTACCGGCACGTCGTCGGGTTATGGCAAAGCAATTGCCGAACTGTTCCTCGCACGTGGCTGGAACGTTATTGCGACCATGCGGCGCCCGAGTGCTGCTCGCTTCGCCGGTGATAACGGCCGGCTGCGCGTGCTGCCGCTGGATGTGACGGAAGAGGCGAGCATTGCAGCAGCGATCGAGGCCGCCGGCCCGATCGACGTGTTGGTGAACAATGCCGGCATCGGTATGGTCGGCGCTTTCGAGGCAACGCCGATGTCGGCAATCCGCACGATCTTCGACACCAACAGCTTTGGTGTGATGGCCATGACGCAGGCTGTCATTCCGCAGATGAGAAAGCGCCAGTCCGGCACGATCATCAACGTCACGTCCACTGTTACGCTTGCTTCCTTCCCGCTTGCGGCCGCTTATACCGCCAGCAAGCAGGCAATCGAGGGTTTTACCGGTTCCCTCGCGCATGAACTGGCTCATTTCAACATCGGCGTGAAGCTGGTAGAGCCAGGTTATGCCCCGACAACCGGTTTCACGAACAACGCCATCCTGCCGCTGGAGCAGCTGCTTCACGATGATTACGCGGCCTTCGCAAGGCCAGTTCTCGAGGCTTTTGCCACACCGGCTTTGACGACCCGTGAAACCGATGTTGCAGAAGCGGTCTGGAGCGCGGTGCATGACACGTCGGGGCAGCTCCACTTTCCAGCAGGCGCGGACGCCGTTGCTCTGGCCCAGAAAAACTGAGGTTCAGAGAACCAGCAAGATGCTGAGTGGCTCGGAGCACCCAGCACCTGCTTTCAAAAAGTTCACGCAGGTTCCGCCGGCGCCTTTTCAACGACTTCCGGCCAGAGCCCTTCCGTCACCGTCATCAGCGCAGACGTTCCCGCAGCAACCCAGGGAATGCCGCTGCCGGAGCGGGTTCCGATGCGGACATCAAGACCCGCTTCCCGCGCGAGAACGACGCCACCGGCGATGTCCCACATGGTCGTCAGTTTCTGCAGATGGCCGTCAAAAATGCCGCGCGCGGCAAAGGCAAGGCCGATCGATGTCGAGCGGATGGATTCCACCACCCAGCCGGCGTGTCTGAGCCCGACGCTGAGAGCCGCCACTTCTTCCGCATCGGCGGCGGCACTGTCGCCGAGCGACATGACCTGCACATCCTCGAAGGGTACATGGCGGGCAAGCGGTTTGCCGTTCAGCATCAGCCCGGTTCCATCTGCCGCCGCGTAGATATCCTTAAAGATCGGCATGGCGACGACGCCGAGTTCCGGCCGGCCATTGCGCACGAAGCCGAGTGAGATGCCCCAGAGCGGCGAGCCGCGCAGAAAATTGGCTGTGCCGTCGATCGGATCGATGATCCAGTAGGCGTCATCGGCCACACCGCCCATTTCTTCACCCAGCACGGTTTCGCCGGGAAACGCCGCCGCCAGCCGGTCGCGGACCAGCTTTTCCACTGTGGTATCGGCTTCCGAGACGAAATCCTGAAAGCCCTTCGTCCGGGTGGCAATGGCGTCGCGCGCCTCGAAAAAGCGAAGGGCAAGGCCCATCGCTTCTTCGATGATGGCAACGGCGCTTTCGAGGCGCTCGCTCATCGTGTCCATGCCCTGCCCGTCTCGCCGGCACCCGCCTTCAGCCAAGCGGTGAAGGCTTCGACTTCATCCGTCTGGATCGCACCCGTGCCAGCCTCGGCAAGAGCGCCCCACACGGCCTCCGGGTTTGAAAGCGCGCGGGTATCATTAAAGTCAAGGCAATGGGAAACATCGAGCGAGTTGATCCAGAGGCGGATATTCTGGCGCTCCATCTCGGCACGCCCCTCGGCCAGATCAGCGATATCGGTGAATTTCACCTCGATCATCGGCGCCTTCAAGGCTTCGATCCGACGCAGATCCTCGGCAAACTTGCCCTTCCTCACCGGAAACATCGGCATATGCGGGATCCTGCCGAACCAGTGGGAACCCAGCACCTCGAAACGTTCGGCCTCAGGATCAACATCGGTCTTGACCAGTACCTGATCTTCGACGCCGAGCCGCAGCACGGTCTCCATGACCTGCGGCAGATCGCGGGTGAATTTGGTATCGATATTGACCGTGATCCTGCCACGCGCCTCTTCCAGCACTTCTTCCAGCGTCGGCACGCATTCATCGGTCACGTCAGCACCGTCACCGCCCGCACCGGCCTTCAGCTTCGCTGCTCGAACAACCTCGAAGGGCAGCGCGCTCACGGTTCCCTTGCCCGTCGTGGTGCGGTCCAGCGTTTCGTCGTGAATGACGACCAGTCGGCCGTCGGCCGTCGCCTGCGTATCGATCTCGATCATCTCGACACCGGCCGCGACCGCGGCGCGGACGGAGGCGAGCGAGTTTTCGGCGGTGGCCGTCCAGAAACCGCGATGGGCGATGGTCAGGATGGCCGGATTGTCGCGCGTGCAGAGCGCGAGAACATTGCAGGCATTGGAGGTCTTTCGGGAGGTAGCAAGTGTCTGGTGCATGGTTTTCACTTTCGGACGTTGCAATTACCGGGTTTGGCTGCCCGGATCAGATTTTCCCCATGCCCGCCGCCATCAGGTCATCGCGCAGGATGCGGCCGGCGATGATGAAGACGATGAGTGCGGGAAGAAGCAGGATGAAGGAGACGATCGAGGCGAGCGGCAGCTGCATCGAATAGGGGTCGAGATACATGTAAAGCTTGATCGGCAGGGTCTCGACAACAGGCGCACCGACGATGAAGGACTTGTCGAATTCCTCAAAGCTGCCGATGAAAGACATCAAACCGCCGGCGAGAAGGCCGGGCACCGCCAGCGGCAATATGATGTGGAGGACGATGCCGACAGTTCCGGCACCGAGCGAACGCGCGGCGTGGATGAGGTCGTCCGGAATGGTCTCCAGCGCTGCCGTCATCAACCGGATCATCAGCGGTAGCGTGCCAACGATCTGCACGAGGATGACCCCCGTCACCGAATAGGCAAGGCCAAAAAGAAGAAACACCTGCCCGATGCCGACGGCAACAACCAGCCCCGGAATGATGATCGGCGCCAGAATGAAAATCTCCACCAGCCGTTTCAGCCGGAAGGGAAACCGCGCCATCGCCCAGGCGGTGGGTAGCGCGATGGCGGCCGTCAGGAAGGTGACGACGATGGCGATGACAATGCTGTTGATGGCGGCGCGGATGAGGCTTGCATCGCCCAAAATGCCTGCCCAGCGCGCCGTGGTGTAATCCTTCGGCACGACTAGCGGCGGCGACCAGCCATCGGCGATGCTCCAGAGAAACATCAACGCCAGCGGCAGGGCAATGGCAAGCGTCAGCGTGCCATAGAGACCGATCGAAACGAAAATCCGGTCCTCCGGCGTGAAGGCGCGGCGGCGGGGAGTGATGGCAGGTTCAATGGTGATAACACTCATCATGCGTCTCCTCGGTTTTGGCCGGGGCCGATGCGGGATGTCAGGGAATAATAAAGAATAAGCACGGTGACGGCGAAGAGGCTCAAAATCATGCCCATGGCATAGACCTGATTAAAACGCCCCTGATTAAACTCCTGGATCATCAGCACCGAAAGCGGCCGGGCAGTCGGCGGGCCGACGATGTCAGGAATGGCGTAAGAACCCATGGAGCCGATGAAGGTCAGAAGAATGGCGGCGGTGATACCCGGCATGGCGAGCGGCACCTCCACGAAAAAGAAGGTCTTCAGTCGCGAAGCGCCAAGCGTGCGCAAAGCGTAACGGATATCCTCGGGTATAGCGGCAAAGGCGCTGGTGATGATCAGCGTCATAAAGGGTATCTGTTTCCAGACGCTGGCGAGAATGACGCCGATGCCCCAGCCGTCGCGCACGAGCTTGGGCAGTTCCAGCCCGAGCGGCGCGACCAGCCGGTCGAGAAAACCGCCTCTTTCGAAAACGACGATCACCATCAGACCGACGATGATGCCCGGCACCGCCATCGGCAGTTTGTAAAGGCCGCTGAACAACTTGCGCCCGAGAAAGCTCCTGCGGATCAAAAGCGCCAGCGGCACCGAAGCCGCAAGCGAGACGATGACAGGCATGACGCCGTAATAGATCGAGGTTGTGAGACCCCGGATCATCGACGCGCGGGTGAAAATCCGCTGATAGAACATCAGCGTGAAGCTGCCATCTTCCTGCCTGAAGCTGCCGATCAGCGCCGACAGCAGCGGCCCGCCGAAGAAGACCAGAAGATAGCCAACACCCGGCAAAAGCAGGAGGAGAAGCTGGGCGCGCCTGTCGCGGAGAAGCCCGGCCATCATGCCGCCTCCCCCGCCACACTGTCATCAAGAAGATGGACTGAGCCGGGAAACTGCAGCGCGACCCTCTGTCCGGCATCGATCAGCGTTTCCGCGCCGGACTGGCTGACCCGGATCTGGCGACCGCCGATCTCGACGGTGTAAAGCGCATTCGCACCCATGAAGGAAACGGCGGAAACCGTGCCGTCACCGGCCTGATCGGCGCAGATGTGGATGTTTTCCGGGCGAGCGGAAATCTGCACATTGCCGGCAGCAGCCTGATCCAATGTCACGGACTGGCCCCAGGGCAATTGCGCCTGCTGGCCCTCAGCGGAGACCGGCAGAAGATTGGTCTGGCCGAGAAAGCCGGCGGTAAAGGCGTGTTTCGGTGCGCGGTAAAGCTCAAGCGGCGTGCCGATCTCGACCACCCGGCCGGCATTCATGACGACGATCCGGTCCGACATCGCCATCGCCTCGGCCTGATCATGCGTCACATAAAGGCTGGTGGCGCCGATACGGCGGTGCAGTTCGGTCAACTCATGGCGCAGTGTGTCGCGGAGCTTGGCGTCGAGGTTGGAGAGCGGCTCGTCGAAGAGAAGCAGGCTCGGCTGCATGACGATGGCGCGCGCCAGCGCCACACGCTGCTGCTGCCCACCGGACAATTGCCGAGGCATGCGATCCACTAGCCCGGTGAGATTGCAAATTTCCAGCGCATGGGCGATGCGGCGGGCACGCTCGTCCTTCGCGACCTTCTTCATCTTCAGACCGAAGCCAAGGTTTTTCGCGACCGACATATGCGGGAAAAGCGCATAGGACTGGAATACCATGGCGATATCGCGCGCTTCCGGCTGCGCCTGATCAATACGCTTGCCGCCCAGCCGGATTTCGCCGCCCGAAGGCTGGCTGATGCCGGTGAGGATGCGCAAAAGCGTCGACTTGCCGCAACCGGAGGGACCAAGAATGGTGACGAACTCGCCCCGCTCCACGGTGATCGATACCGGATGAAGCGCCCGGCTCGCCCCGTAATCCTTGCTGATATTGCTGATCTCGAGTTCACTCATGACGAGCCTCCCTCATATTTTTTTGACCAAGGGTATCCGGACCGTGCTGGCACTTGCGGCCGCACGGTCCGGTGATCCCGACGGCGTTACTGGTTGAGGACTTTTTCATCGAGCGCTTCGGCAAGCGCTGTCGACATGTCCCAGAAAGCCGGCAGCGACAGGCGTGGATAGACGCTTTGCGGCAGAACATGCTCCTGCACAGCCTTCGGCATCAGATCGTTGGTGACATCGGTGCGCGGAGAACGCGAGGCCTTGTTTTCCAGCTTCCAGAGCTGGAATTCCTTGCTCATCGCCATATCGATCAGAAGCAGCGCCGAGGCGACATTCTTCGCATTGGCCGGCACGAACATCGCGTCACCGGAGCCGACCTGGCCCTTTTCAAGAAGCGTGACGCGGAAACTATCAGGCAATTGTTTGGTGCCGAGGAAGCTCATGACCTGATCTTCCCAGACGGTGCCCATATAAAGCTGCTGGTTGTTGATGAGGTTGAGCGTATCGGCATTGCCGTTGGTGAGTTCGGCCACGGCCAGAAGACGACGATAATAATCCCAGACGGGCGTGAGGCACTCGGACTCCATGGCCCAGTCTTCGGCCTGCTGCAGCGTCTGGTTATAGTCGGTCAGCTGCTTGCGGCAGTCGCCGGTAAGATAATTAAGCGCCACCGAATAGATGAAGCCGCCGCCCGAACCACCCTTGGCCGGCAGGGTGACGCCAAGCCGCTTGGGGTTCTTTTCGGCCCAGACAAGAAGGTCCTCGAAGCTCTTCGGCACATCTTCGGCCTTCACGAAAGCAGAGTGATAACCGATCGCCGTCTGGTTGAGATGCACCAGCGGGAAGCTGCCGCCATGCGGCTTGCCGAACACGGTTTCGGCCAGTTCCGGATTGTAATTGGCCATGTTCGGCAGGATTTTCGTCAGCGCGATATTGCCGACAACGCCCTTGGAAGACAGCAGCGGATAGCTGCCGCCACCGGCGAAATAGGCGTCGACGGGCGAATCCTGCCCTGCCGCCTGTACCGCGATCAGCTGCTGGTTGGCCTGATCGCCCTTCACGTCGCTATAGGCGACCTTGATGCCGTATTTGGCTTCAAAACGGGTGATCAGCTCCTTCCACGTATCGGCGAAACTGCCGGCGAAATTATACATCGTCACCTTACCTTCGGCTTTGGCGGCGGGAACGACGATGTCGTAGAAATTGTCGCGCGTGACCTTGGAGAGGTCGAAGTCGAGATTTTTCATATTGCTGTCAGCCGAAAGGCAGGGCGCTGCCGTCGTCGCCAGCGCAAGCGCGGCGATCGCAAAAAATTTCAGGCGCATTGAATGGTTCCTCCTGGGGAGCCGTTGTTGACCGGCCCCTTATTAATACACTTTAAGTGTAATATTTGTGACAGTCCAGTGAAAAATGCTGTCGCAAAGCGGTAGCCCTTGTTGCCGCCGCCCCCCGCAGCCGTTATCCAAGGCCATGACGACAGATCAGACGCCCCACCAGACCTTCGACCGACAGCCGCTTGCCAGCGAAAACGAGCGTCTCATTCTGGATATCGTGCGCCGCCATGGCCCCATTGCCCGGTCCTCGATCACCGGCCACACCAACCTCACGCAGCAATCCGTGCACCGGCTGATCGAAGCCCTGCAGGAGCGCGGGCTTCTGCAAACCGGCGCGCCGCTCAAGGGCACACGCGGCCAGCCAAGCCCCACCATCGAGCTGGTGCCGGAAGCGGCCTATTCGCTCGGCATTTCCATCAACACCGACTCCGTGGTGATCTGCATCGCCGATTTCCGCTGCAACGTGATTGTCGAAGAGAAACTTAAGATGCTTCCGGAAGACCGGGAGGAGACGCTTGCGGCCTTGTCGCAGGCGCTTGATCGGCTGTTGGCAGAACACGGGATCCCGCGCGAGCGACTGCTTGGTCTTGGTTTTTCCATGTCCGGTTTCTTTGTGTCGGAAGACCGCGCCTTCAATGCGCCGGAGCCCTTGCGCGACTGGTCGCTGATGGATCTGAAACCAATCCTTGAGAAACGCTTCCGCCTGCCGGTCTGGCTGGAGAACAACGCCACCACGGGCGCGATCGGTGAAAGCCTTCGTGGTGTTGGCTCCTGGTGCCAGACCTTCGCCTATCTCTCTTTCAATTACGGTTTTGGCGGAGGCTTGATCCTCGGCGGGCAACCGTTCCACGGCTTCCATGGCAATGCCGGCGAATTCAGCGGCATATACAGCCCGGATGAATCGTCCAAACGGCCGGCCCTGCAATATCTGATCGCCACCCTGCAGAAAAACGGCGTCGATATTCATTCGATCGAACCGCTCTATCAGCAGTTCGACCCCGCATGGCCGGGCGTCGAAGAATGGCTGAACGAGACCATGCCGCAGGTGGACAGGCTGGTGGCGAGCCTGATCGCAGTCATCGACCCGCAGGCCATCGTCTTTGGCGGACAATTGCCGCGCGCACTTGGCCAGATGATGATCGAACGCACGCACATGCCTTCCCAGCGCGAACATCGTTATGGAGTCGGCCCGAAGGAGGCGAAACTGGTTCTCAGCGAAACGGTTGGTGATCCCTCGGCAATCGGCGCGGCACTATTGCCGCTCAGGGTCCGTTATTTCCTGTAGGGCGGCCGGATCGGTCCATTGCATCGCGGCAAGCCGAATGGCGGCCAGAGGGCGCGGCCTCTTGGGCCGCACCCTGCAATATTTTGTATCGGCTTATTCAACAACCACCGACAGTGCAGAGCCGGTATAGACCGGTCGCACCTTCACATTGCCCGCATCAATCGTGGCGAATGTGCCGGTCAGGCCGTTGGCGGCGATCACATCGAACCGCGTACCGGCAGCCGGAGCGCCGCCATCGAAGGTGAGCTTCAGCGTCGCGCCGTCCAGCACCGCATTGCGTTTGATCCGCAGAGCAACTTTTTGCGGATCAAGCACCAGCGTGCCGCCAGACTGCGTATAATCACCACCGATGGCGACATCCCTGCCCGCCGCAAGCGAGAGCGTGCCGCCCGCGACCAGCACGCCACCGGTTCCAAGCGCATCGGCGGAAGACGCAACCAACGTTCCGTCCCTGACAATCGTGCCGCCGCCATAAGTATTGTTGCCGCTGAGCGTCAGCGCCCCGCTGCCCGATTTGACGAGACGCCCTGCCCCAGCAATATCATTCGTCCAGCGGTCTGCCGCATTGAACCCGCCAGAGGCGGCGTCCATCGTCACTTCGACATCGCCGTCAAAGGCGCCATAACCACCGGCAGCAGCGACCAGATTGATCCGGCCCCAGCCATTGCTGTCATCGAGCAGCGGATAACCAGCCTCGATGCCGGTGGAGAACAGCACCGCGCGGCGCTCTGCGGCATTGAGATAGGGAAGTCGTGTTTCCAGCAGAACCTCGGCCCCCTTCGGCACCACCATCGCCGCGTCACCCGCGGCCTTGTCGCGGCTGAAGGAGAAGGTCATGCGCCGGCGATACTCCGCACCGTTCTTCGCCGCATCGGCAAAACGGTCGACGTCAGGCTTTGCACCATGGGCAAAATCGATGAGGGACTGGCCCTGCGGCAGGCGTTTGGCGAAATAGGCCTCTACGGCGTCATGCGCAGCCTTCTTCACCTCGGCATTTTTCGGGTCCTGCAACATGGCGGCGGCCATGGCGGTGGCGGTGATGCGGCCGCCGATCACATCGAGCGGTGAATGCATACCGGCGACGATGCGGCTTTCACCGAGTTCGGAAGCCGCCGTCAGCAATTCGGAAAAACGCTCCGGCACGGCATAGGCATAAGCGATGGCGGCGAGATAGGCGGCATTGGTGTGCCCGCTCGGAAAACCGCCATCCTTGGCGCGGCCGCGATTTTCGCGGGCATATTTCAGCGCCGGCACAATGACACCAGGGTCGCTGTCGTAGCTTTCGAATGAGCGGTCGCCAATCATTTCCTTGCCGGTCTCGATCACCTCACCCTTGTCATTCATGCGCCAGGGTCGCGGTGTGGAATAGAAATATTTCGCCGGCGATGTCGTACCCTCAGGGCCGCGGATTACCTTCATGAAGGCGACGAAATCCTTCAGCTCGCTATCCGCCGCACCGGCCTCGGTGCCCTTGTCGTCTTCCTTGCGGATGATGACGTCGTTCGGGTCGAAATCGGCAAGCGTATGATTGATCGTCGTCGTCGCACCCGCCCCTTCGCGATACCAGTCGGCAAGCGGGCCCATGCCGTCGATGACGCTGTAACCCTGCGAACGGCGGTCATTCATATAGGCTTCGAAGGCAGCGGCGCGTGTGCGGTTGTCGCCGGTTACGGACAACACATAACGCATGTTTTCCTGCCAGACGGCGGGATCGACGATCCTCACATGGCTGAAATCCGGCGGACCATCGCTGTTCGCGCCGCCATCGACCCATTTTTCATCGCCGAGTGTCCAGATGCGGTTGAAACCGGAGAGGATTTCGATAATCGGATTGTCCCGGTCGTCATAGGCGCGAACGTCCTCGCCTTTGGCATTTTTGCCCGTCTGATTGCGATAATTATCGGCAAGCGGCAGCGGATAGGACGCGACAGGCTCCGGCACCGCGATGGCATAACCCTGGCCCGCCGGTCCGTTGCTATCGAATGCCGCAGCGCCTTGAACGAAAACCAGCAATGCGGCGGAGGCAAGCAGGGTCGAGCGTGCGGACGGAAAAGACGACATATTCAGTTTGGCCATGACGAATCCTATGATTTTAAGCGAATGACGCGTGACGAAAACAGGCGACGCGGTTTTCCGCGCGCCTCGTCATCAGGTTTAAACGGCGCTTATTTCAGTTTTTCGATGGGGCTGATCGAGGCAGCATATGCGGCGATATCCGCTCGCAAGGAGGGGATGGATATGCCCGGAGAGAGCCTCCGGGCATGGTCTTCGATGGCCGAATTCTTCCGGCAAGGCCGATGAGTGCCGATTATTTCTTGACCGCAACCGCCTCGTTGATCTTGGCGACATCGTCTTCCAGAACCTTGTAGGTCTGGTCGAGCGTCAGCTCGCCGACGATCAGCTGGCTCATGCGCTGGACGATCTGCTGATACATGGCGCTGCCGCCCTTGGCGCGCTCGAATTCGCGGGCGGCCTGCGGCACGTTCTTCTTGTTGTCGAGGAAGACCTGCATCGCCGCCTTGGCGTTTTCGCTCTTCAGCTTGTATTGCGGATCGGCGATCTCGGCGCCCGTCAGAACGACGTAGTTTTCGGCGATCTCCCGCTGTACCTTCTCGGAGCCGAGGAATTCGATGAAATGGGCCACATCCTCGGGATATTTGCTGCGCTTGAAACCGACGATCGCGGTGCCGCCAGGCATGGCGTAGCAGCCGGCATCGCCGCAGGGCGCATTGATCGCGGTCCACTCGAAGGTATCGCCGATCTTGTTCTGGAACGGATTGACCATCCAGTTGCCGGCCAGATACGTCACGACATTGCCGTTGACGAACTCGTCTCCCATGTTCTTGTACTGCGAACCGCCGGCGGCACCCCACATTTCCTTGGGGAAGCTGCCATTCTGCGTCCATGAAAAGAGATCGGCGATATATTTCTTCGCCGCATCATCAGGGAAGCTGAACTTGCCGTCCTTCACATAGGTCGAACCATACGAAAAGGCGCCGCCGGAGAAACGGTGGCCGGAACGGTCCATGGTGAAGGGAATCTGCACGCCCGTCGCCTTGGCGACACGGGCGGATGCCTCAACGATCTCGCCAAATTTCGCGGTCGGGCCAGGCAAGGGTTCACCGGCCTGCTCGAACAGCGTCTTGTTGACGAAGGGCAGGTTCAGCGTCTGCGACGCCATATAGCCATTGATCGACTTCGGATCGTTGACATTGGGCAGGCGCAGCTGGTCGAGGCTTGCACCGTGCAGCTTCGCGAAGGCTTCCGCATCCTTCATATAAGGCCGCATGTCGAGATAATAGGGCGCCAGCTGCCAGTCGGTGATCTTGGCGATGTCAGGGCCCTCGCCCACCGCCAGCTGCACCGGCAGCTGCTTGGAAACCGCATCATAACCCGACGATACAAAATTGATCTTCACATCAGGATTGGCTGCCTCGAACTCCTTGCTGAGCGCGGCCATGCGCTGCACGTAACCCTGGTCGTCATCCGTAAAAAGAAACGTGATCGTGCGGGTCTCAGCCTGGGCAGCCGCCAGACCGGCGACGGAGGCTAATACAAGGGCGCTGACCCCCGAAAACAATTTCATCATGCTCATCCTCCCAATGAAAACATTTTCACAAATCGAATGAAAGCTCCTCTGCCGAATTCGATTTATAATGTTTTGCGGCTTGACAGAATAAACGTCAAGCTGTTTGTTTTGCGTAAATTGCACGGATCGACGCAGATAAGCGAAATTCTGTTCGTGAAAATAATTTCATTATCGATCGACGGGAGGCGATCCATATGACGGATGCAGCATTAGCGGCGAGCGCCTCGCAGCCGACCTATAGCGTCGGCAACGGTGAGACGGTAACGGCATGGATCGTCTCGGATCTGGTGGAGACATCGTTTCCGGGCACGCCGGCACCGGCAGAAGACCGGGTCAATTACCGCTTCATCAACGGTTTCGTTGATGTGGGTGACCTGCCCTGCCGCAAGGCTTTCCAGCAGACCATGATCGGCCGTGACATCAAGCCTGATACGGACTGGCCGGTATCGCATCTCAACCTGCCGGGTTCCAACCGCCGCGTTGAATTCACCGGCTTCTGGCATGTTCCCACCCATGTGCAGCGCTGGCTGAAAGGCACCTTCCGCAGCGATGCGGCAAGGCAGGCGCATTTGCGGCTTCGCACCTGCGGCGGCGTGCGCATCTGGGTGAACGGCGTCGAACAGCTGCGCTTCGAACCCTTCATCCGTAATGTCGAAAGCAGCCGCGATATCACACTTGATCTGGCGGCCGGCGACAATGAGGTGCTGCTGCTCTGCGAAGATCTTGCGGAGCGCGACATCATCTGGTTCTTCGAGCTTGAGGTCATCGATGCCGTGCCGCTGACCGTGGTGCTGCCGGTCCCTCTCAATCGCGAGGAGACGAAACGTCTGGCCGCACTGGTGCGTGACGTGCACCCCGCCCGCGACGTATTTTCCGGCAGCGCCCTCGAGCTTGTCTTCGGCGCAGCACCCACGAGCGACTTGCCGGTGCATATCGCAGTCAAAAGCCATGGCCATGAGCGCGCCGCACTTGCGGATGTCGAGACCGTGCTGAAGGCCGGCCAATCCTCGTTGACGATCCCCGAGACGATTGGCATTGCCGACGGGTATCACGGCGTCAGGATCACCCTCGGATCGGGAGCCGGCACTGTCACCCGCGTCATCGACGCCGCCTTCATGCGCGATATCGCGCCGGAAGCGTCCGCTGGCGACATAAGCGCGCGAAAAAAGGCGGCCCTCTCCTTCAGCGCCCGTTTCGGCGCCTGGCGCATCGGACGCGCGCTCGCCATGGTCGCGACCGGCAGCGATGACATCAAGACGATCGGTGGCATCGTTGACGCGACGCTGCACTCCATCGACCGGCGCGAAGACTGCTCCGACTTCATCATGATCCCGCTGCTCTGGCTGGTGCGCGCCTATGGTGACCGGCTGCCGGCGGATATGCGGGCGCGCATCGATGCCTCGATCCTCGGCTATCGCTACTGGGTGGACGAGCCGGGCAATGACGTCATGTGGTTCTGGAGCGAAAACCACGTCCTCTGCTTCCATACCAGCCAGTTGCTCGCCGGCGACTATCTGCCGGACGCCACCTTCACCGCCTCTGGCCGTACTGGACGCGAACAGGCGGCGCTGGCGGCGGACCGGCTGGGGCGCTGGTTCGACAGCGTCGAGGCGCATGGCCTCGCGGAGTGGAATTCGGCCGCCTATTACCCCGTGGATTTCATCGGCCTGCTGGCCATCGAACATTGGGCAGGGCCGGAACTTGCCGCCCGCGCGCGCCACCAGCTTGATCTCATTTTCGAAATGATCGCGCTGCATACACTCGGCGGCGTTCCCTCGGGTTCTCAAGGGCGAGCCTATGACAAGGAGTTGCGCGCCGGGCCGCTGACGGAGCTGGCGCCCTTTGCCGAGGTCGCCTTCGGCAAGGGCTGGCTCAACAACGGCGTCGCCTCGCTACCGATGTTCTGTTGCGGTGATTACCTGCCGCCGGTGCATCTCGCCGCCCTTTCCCAGCTGACAAGCGGCCGCATGGTGGAGGCGCGGTATGCGCAGGGGCTGGAGCCCGGCAAGCTCGTGCTGTTCAAGAACGAAGCCGCCCAGCTTTCCACCGTTGTCGATCACAAAACCGGTCGCGGGGGGCACCAGCAGCATGTCATGGACATCAAGCTTGCCGGCCACCCGATGGCTCGGCTCTGGGTCAATCATCCCGGTGAAGACGATCCATGGGGTACACAGCGCCCTTCCTATTGGGCCGGCAGCGGCATCCTGCCACGCGTGGCGCAGCACCGCGATATCGCAATGCTGATTTTCGATACCGGGGATCACCGCAATGACTGGACCCATGCCTATCTCGGCCGCGACGGGCTGGACGAGGTGGTGATGCAGGGCAACTGGCTCATCACCCGTTCGGGCCGCGGTTTCGCGGCGCTTTACGCCACGAACGGACTTGAACCCGTCACCTCTGGCGCCACTGCCAACCGCGAGATCAGATCGCCCGGACGCCGGGCCGGCTGGATCGGCGTCATTGGCTGCGGCGACGGGCAGGCCTTCGGCGGTTTCCGCGAGAAAATCCTCGCCACGCAGGTGGCCTTCGATGCCGAAAGCCGGCTGCTCAAAGTCACGCCGCCCGGCGGGCCGGAACTCACTCTCAACTGGGACGGCAGCTTCACCATCGGCGGACAGGCCATGGCCTTTGACCATGACCAACCGCAACCGAAAATCACCTTCGACAGCGCCGATCCCACCTCGGACAGCACGTCACGCTCCTTTTACTCCTAAGCGGAATTCACAGATGACCCAGCCAAGCATGGAAAAAGACACTCTCAGAACGACCATCGACAATGTCGCCGCCGCCTTCAGCCGCCTCAAGGGCATTCAGGAAGGTCTGGTCAGCGACGGTTCCGATGGCAAGATCCAGTTCGACGAATGGGACTGGGAAGTGGGCGTGGGCCTTTACGGCTTCCTGCGCCGGGCGCTCGCCGCCAATGACCAGAAGGCATTGGACGACCTCGTGACATGGTACGGCTGGCAGATCGACCGTGGCCTGCCGCCGCGCCAGATCAACAGTTCCGCGCCGATGCTGCCGCTCGTCATCTTGACGGAACATGTCGACCGGCCGGATTTCCGCGCACTGGTGGAAGACTGGGCCGACTGGCTGGTGCATGAATTGCCCAAAACCGAAGATGGCGGCTTCCAGCATGTCGTCAAGGAGCGGCTGAATGAGGGCGAATTATGGGACGACACGCTGTTCATGGCCTGTCTGTTCCTCGCCCGCGCCGGTGTGGTCTGCAAACGGCAGGACTGGATCGACGAGGCCGTCTACCAGTTCATGATCCATGCGCGGTATCTCTCCGACCCCGTCACCGGGCTCTGGTATCACGGCTGGACCTTCAACGGCCGCCACAATTTCGCGGACGCCTTCTGGGCGCGCGGCAATTCCTGGATCACCGTCGCCATTCCCGAGCTCTTCGAGCTGGTGCCCACACTTGCCGGAAAGGACAAACGTTTCCTCGCCAATGTGCTTTCAAGCCAGGTTCGGTCGCTGAGAAAATATCAGCGCGAAGACGGCATGTTCCATACGCTGCTCGATGACCCGACCTCGCCGGTCGAAACATCGGCAACCGCCGGCATCGCCTATGGCATTCTGCGCGGCATCGAGGCCGGCATTCTCGGCGAGGAGAACCGGCCCCATGCGGAGCGCGCGCTGAAGGCGGTGCTCGGCAATATCGATGACGAAGGCGTCGTTCACGGGGTCTCCGACGGCACGCCGATGGGACACGACCTCGATTTCTACCGCCGCATCCCCAATCTGCCCACGCCCTATGGGCAGGCGCTGACGATGCTGCTTCTGATCGACGTTTTTTTGAAAAGGCCAAAGGCATCGTGACTATCATGAACACCAGTCAGGACATCACAGTTGCAGCAGGTGGCCTTGACGCCACGGCGGCGATTCAGCAGGCTATCGATGCCGTGTCATCAGCAGGCGGCGGGCGCGTGTCTCTCTCGGCCGGGCGTCATGTCAGCGCCGGTCTCCATCTCAAAAGCGGCGTGGAACTGCACCTCGCCGAAGATGCCGTGCTTGCGCCGGTTTCCGATTACGACGCTTACGCGCTGACCCGGGTTTCGGTGATTGCCGAAGACTCCGATCGCGGCATGATCATCGCGAACGGCGCAAGCAATATTGCCGTTACCGGTCCCGGCCGTATCGAGGCCGGCGGTGAAAACTTCATCATCGGCGATGACGCGGCCATGGGAACCTATGTCCCGGCGAAAAAACGCCCGCGCGTGATGGTGCTGGAAGCCTGCCGCAACGTGCGCCTCGAAAACCTGAACGTCAGCGCCTCACCCATGTGGACGCTGCATATGGTAAATTGCGAGGACCTCCATTTCCGCAATCTCCGCATCGAAAACGACCGCCGCCTGCCCAATACGGACGGCATCGTGCTGGACGCCTGCCGGCGCGCGCTGATAGAGGACTGCTTTATCTCAACTGCCGATGACGGCATCTGCCTCAAAACCAGCGCCGGGCCGGATGGCAAGGCGGTGGGGGTCTGCGCCGACATCACCGTGCGCGGCTGCACCGTCTCCAGCATGAGCTGCGCGCTGAAACTCGGCACGGAGTCCTTCGGTGATTTCACCAATGTGGTGTTCGAGGATTGCAAGGTCGTGCAGTCCAATCGCGGCATCGGTCTTTTCTCCCGCGATGGCGGCGCGATGCGCAACATCCGCTTTTCGCGGATCGAGACCGAGTGCCACGAGACACCGGGCGGATTCTGGGGCTCGGGCGAAGCGGTCACCGTCACCGTCGTCGACCGCCGTCCCGAACGGCAGGCCGGCCGGGTGGAAAACCTCGTGGTGGAAGATCTGGGCGGCTCCATGGAAGGGGCGATCAACCTCGTCTCCACCTCAAAGGCGGGCATTCATAATGTCAGGCTGGAGCGCATCACGCTTGCGCAGCAGCCCGGTAAGCTCGGCACCGGCCTGCAATATGACCTGCGCCCCACCAATGCCGACATAGCGCCAAGCGCCGAGGCGGCCGGCCGCGCCAATGCCTGGACACAGGATGCTGAGGGCCGGATTGTCGGCATGGAGGATTATCCCGGCGGCATGCCGGCGATCTATCTTTCCGGCGTTCACAGATTTTCGGCTGATAATGTCGCCATCAAAAGAGCGATGCCCTTGCCCGAGGGCTGGAATATCAAAGAGATCGTCGCGACGACGGGCTCTGATGAAGGGAGCATGTGATGGGAAGTCTGAAACTCGAAAACCTCAACAAGGCGTTCGGCGCCGTTCATGTGCTGCATGATATCGATCTTCAGATCGAAAACGGTGAATTCGTCGTTTTCGTCGGCCCCTCCGGCTGCGGAAAATCGACGCTGCTGCGCATCATCGCAGGGCTTGAGGACGTCTCCTCCGGCACCATCGGCATTGGCGGGCGCGATGTCAGCGCGTTGTCGCCGGCCGAGCGCAAGATCGCTATGGTGTTCCAGTCCTATGCGCTTTATCCACATATGAGCGTGCGCAAGAACCTTGCCTTCGGTCTGGAAAATCTGCGCTTCAAGCGGGCGGAAATCGAAAGCCGCATCAACGAGGCGGCGCGTATGCTCGCCATCGAGCCCTATCTCGACCGCAAGCCGAAACAGCTTTCCGGCGGCCAGCGCCAGCGTGTCGCCATCGGCCGCGCGATCGTGCGCGAGCCTGACATCTTTCTGTTCGACGAGCCGTTGTCGAACCTCGATGCGGCACTGCGCGTGCAGACCCGCGCCGAAATCACGCGGCTGCACCGCGATATCAAGACAACGATGATCTATGTCACCCACGATCAGGTGGAAGCCATGACCATGGCCGACAAGATCGTGGTGCTGCGTGCAGGACGCATCGAGCAGGTGGGCAGCCCGCTTGAGCTTTTCGACAATCCGCGCAACCTCTTCGTTGCCGGTTTCCTCGGTTCACCGCGCATGAACATGCTGAAGGGCACCATCACCAAGGGCGAGGACGGCAACATCGCCATCGACGCCGGCTACGGCGTGTCGCTCCCCT
Source organism: Agrobacterium fabrum str. C58 (assembly GCF_000092025.1). Taxonomy (NCBI): domain Bacteria; kingdom Pseudomonadati; phylum Pseudomonadota; class Alphaproteobacteria; order Hyphomicrobiales; family Rhizobiaceae; genus Agrobacterium; species Agrobacterium fabrum. The sequence goes on along the minus strand of NC_003063.2, from coordinate 1,705,371 downwards.
GCCTCGTCGACCCCGCAACCGTCAGTCCCGGACAGCCGGTTCTGGCGGGCATCCGCCCCTCGCATTTCGCCATCGCGGATGCCGGCCTGCCCTTCGAGGTGCAATATCACGAAAGCCTCGGCACCGAGACCTATCTCTACGGCAATCTTCAGGGTGAAAAAGAGCAGATCATCGTGCATCAGGCGGGCCATTTCGCGCCCGCCTCCGGCTCCGTTCTGAAGATCATGCCGGCACGGGAAAAGGTGCATGTCTTCGATCCCGCCACCGAACTGGCGCTGCCGCGCGCCGCGAGCGAAGGGAGAGGTTAGCATGGCCAATCCGACGCTTGCGAGACTGTCCGACCGTGCGCTCGATGCCGTGATGGCGATTGCCGAAGTGCCGCTCAACTTCATCGAGCGGCTGATCGGCAAAAGGCGCATGCCCTATATCTTTCTGATGCCGAACCTCGTTCTGTTCGGCATCTTCACCTTCCTGCCGATTGCGATTGCCGTCGGTTACGCCTTTACCGGCGGCACCGAACTTCTGATCTCCGACCGCCCCTTTGTCGGCCTGGAGAACTTCGGCAAGCTGCTGGATTGCCAGAGCTATATGGACCCCGGAAGCTGCCGGGAATCGCTTTTCTGGACGGCAATCTGGAACACGCTGTGGTTCGTCGCCTTCAATGTCGTCGCCACGCTGCTGGTGGCACTCATCACCGCGCTCATCCTCAACAGGGCGATCGCCGCGCGCGGTTTCTTCCGCGCCATGTTCTTTTACCCCGTGCTGCTGTCGCCCGTCGTCATCGGCCTCATCTGGAAATGGTTTCTGGACCGCAACGGCCTGCTCAACGCCTTCTTCCAGATGCTGGGCGTGCCGCCGGAAATCTTCCTGTTGGATGTCGGCTGGTCGCGCTTTTTCGTGGTCGTCGTTTCGGTCTGGTTCCATATGGGCTTTTATACGCTCATCCTGCTCGCCGGCCTTCAGGCCATCCCCAAGGACCTTTATGAAGCCGCGGCCATCGATGCCGCATCACCCCGGCGCACGCTGTTGCGCATCACCCTCCCGCTTCTCGGTCCCAACCTGCTCGTCGTGCTCATCCTCCTGATGATCCGCTCCGTGCAGATCTTCGACGAGGCATGGGTTCTGACCAATGGCGGTGGACCGGGCACGGCCAATACATTCGTCGTGCAATATATCTACCAGATGGCCTTCGGCAGCGATCTGAGGCTATTCGGCCTTGCATCCGCCGCATCGGTTCTCATGGGGCTTGTGCTTCTTGCGCTCACCCTCGTGCAGTTGCGCCTCGGCAAAAAGATGGAGTCCTGAGCATGTCCAACGCCGTCGCGTTCCTCACACGCACCCGCCGCCCCGGCCGGATCGGCCTCACCGATATCCTCTCCTGGGTCTGGCTCATCGGCGGCACGCTCGCCGTCCTCATTCCGGTCGTCTGGGCCGCCATGTCATCGCTGAAACCGGAAGCCGAAATTACCAGGTTTCCGCCGAGCCTTCTGCCGCGCGCCGCCGTGCAGGTGGAAGTGCAGGGTTACGACAAGCCGCTCAGCCTGTGGAAAGCCACCATCAATGACGTGGAGCGGGAAATGGCCATGGTCCGCCGCGTCGGCCTGAAAGCCCAGATGGTCGATCCGGCCAATCCCGGTCCGCCCGTCAGCGTCGATACCCGCGAAATAACGCCGGTTCAGAAACTGACCATCGCAACGGAGAACTTCACCGATCCCCTGACCCAGTTCAGCTTCCTGACCTTCCTCAAGAACTCTGTCTTCGTCACCTTCGTCGCAACGGTCCTGACGCTGATCGTCAACGCCATGGCGGCCTTTGCGCTCTCGAAATACCGTTTCCGCGGCGAAAAGGCGATCTTCGTGCTGATCATCTCCACCCTGATGATCCCGCTCACCGTCGTTATGGTGCCGGCCTATCTCGTCATCGTCGGCGTCGGCCTCGTCGACAATCTTTGGGGCGTCATCATCCCCACCGTCGCAACACCGACGGGCGTGTTCCTGCTCAGGCAATATATGCTGACCATCCCGGATGAGCTGATCGAGGCGGCGCGTGTGGATGCCGCCAGCGAATTCCGCATCTTCTGGCGCATCATCCTGCCGCTGACGGCACCCGCACTTGCGGTCCTCGCGATCTTCTCTGTGCTGTGGCGCTGGAATGACTTCCTCTGGCCGCTGATCGTTCTCAGCAGCCGCGAAAACTTCACGCTGCAGGTGGGCCTCAACGCCTTCCAGGGCGAGTTCTCGGTGCAATGGCACTATATTCTCGCCATGACCTTCCTCAGCCTGGCGCCCGTCACCGTCGTGTTCCTGTTCCTGCAGCGTTACATCACGACAGGCATTGCCGGCACGGGGATGAAGTAATCCCGGACATCACCTGGGGGGCGGCGCGATGCTGCCCCTCAACACCAGCCGACAACCAAGTTCCAGCCGATGCGCCGGACGTGTCGGATCGGCTGCCACCAGCCGCTGCTCCAGCAGCGCAAGGGCCGCACCGCCCAGCCGGTCGGCTGGCAACTGGATGGTGCTGAGCGGCGGCGCGCTGAAGGCCGCCGGCATGATATCGTCGAAACCCAGCACTGACACATCGTCCGGCACCCGGATTCCAGCCTCCGTCAGCGCCTTCAGGCAGCCGAGCGCCAGATTGTCGGCGGCACAGAAGATCGCCGTCGCTTTTCGAAGCGGGCGTTCCTCGGCCAATAGCCGGCGAATGGCGGCCTCGCCCCATTGCGGCTCATAGCTTTCCACCTCGACAACCATATCCGAAGGCACGGCAAGGCCCGCCGCGAGATAGGCGTCGCTATAACCGTCATAACGACGCCGGATCGTCGTGCGCCCCTTCCAGGTGATATGCAGGATATTGCGATGCCCGAGCGACAGCAGATGCTCGATGCCGAGCCGCGCACCAAAACGGTTTTCCGCCGTCACCGTATCGACGATCATCGCCGGGTCTTCGCCATTGATGAGCACCACCGGCCGCCCGAGCGCCGACAGCGCCTCGACCAGTTGCGGTCTGTCATCATTGAGAACCACGATCCCATCGACATTGTCGCCATCCGCTGCCGCCGCCACGGCAACCGGATCAATCCGGCTCGTTGTGCTGACATAGGGAACGATGCGAATGCCGCGCCGCTCGCATTCGCGCCGAAAACCGTTCAGCATCGTCCAGCTGACCATGTTGAGGTCGCTCTGCGGGGCGGCGTCATTGGTCATCGCCAGCAGCACGACACGCAGAGTGGCGATGGTCGCCTTCTGCCGGCGGTTTTCGAGATAACCGAGCGTGCGGGCCGCCTCCAGCACCCTCTCGCGAACCTGCGTGGTCAAGGGCGCGGTGCCATTAATGGCGTGCGAAGCCGTGCTCAGCGAAACATTCGCCTCCCGGGCCACGTCCTTAAGCGTCGTTTTCCTGTCCGCTTTCATATAGGGAGAATTCAACCACTCTTCTTCGCACAGTGCGGGCAGAAAGCCTGCGCCGCGCAGTCGATCTGAAGAATACCCGTGCCTGTTCGCTGCACTCTCGTTACCGGAAGACTACAGCAACATCTGTAAATGCGGAATTGATTTCTTTGGGTTTTTATCCCCGCCCATAAAGCGCCGCCCGCAGTGAACCGCGGGCGGCAAAGCGGTCAGAGCGCCCGGGAGATATGGTCTATGCTGTCCTTGACGACGACAGCAGGATCTTTCAGCTCGTGCACCTCCGTCGCAAAAGGCTCGAAGCTGTAAGGACCCTTGTAACCGGCAGCCTCCAGCGTCTTGATCTGCGCGATATTCTCCAGCCGGTCGTCGCCATCCACCAGAACACGGTGGGCGTCCAGCATGTCGGCGACGGAGACGGCGGGGTCGGTAACACCGGAAATGTGGACGAGGCCGGTGCGTTCGGGGAATAACTCGGTCTCGCCCGCAAGGTGATGGTGGAAGGTGTCATGCACCAGCTTATAGACATCGCCGCCGCCGGCCGCATCGATTGCCCTCACGGCCTCGGCCTTGGTGCGCAGCGAGGAGACCGGGAAGCCGAGCGGCTCGACAAGGCCGGTCAGGCCGCGTTCCTCGAGGATCAGCTTCATGGCCTTCAGCGCCGTGACTAGATTATCAAAAGAGACGGCCGTGCCGTCATTGAGCGGGCACATGACGAGCGCATTCGCGCCGCTTGCCGCCGCATAATCAGCCATGGCGACAGCCCGCGCAGGCAGGTCGCCCGACCAGACGTTAAAGGGATAAAGCGCGTTGATCGAGATGATCGTCACGCCGGCCTTTTCGGCCGCGGCCTTCACCGCAGCAGGGTCAACCGTTCCGACGATATCGGGCAGGTCGTTGCGGATTTCGACTTCAGCGAGACCGAGTTCGCGGGCGGTTGCGAAGAACTGCTCGAGGGAGAGCTTTGGCGCGGTAATGTGGTTGATGGCAAAACGCATGAAAGACCTCATTGGTAAAGTGCGGGACGGGCCGGCAGATCGATGGCGACGGCCGCCCCTTGTGTCTCCTGCGCGGCCACGCAGGCGTCGGAGCTGATGGCGGCCACGTAGCCGTCCCAGGAATTGGGGCCCGAGGCCGTCCCCTTTGCCGCCGCGTGGATGAAATCCTGCAATTCCACATCATAGCTGGCGATGAAGCGGTCTTTCCAGTCGGTCAGAATGTCGTTCTGCAGCCTGGCGCCAAGGCGCGTCTGCACCGACATTGGCTCCGGCAGGCTGGCAATGCCGTCCTCACCCACCACCTGGCACTGGATATCATAACCATAATGGCAATTGACGAAGATTTCGACGTCGATGATCGTGCCCTTGGCGGTTTCCAGAATGACGATCTGCGGGTCCTTCAGCTTCGCGTGGCTGCGGGCGGCGGAGCGGGGGAAGAGGACGCGAGCCGAAACATAGTCGTCGTCAAGCAGCCACCGCAACACGTCGATCTCGTGGATCATTGTGTCGTGGATCGCCATCGGCGTCACATATTGCTCCGGCACTGACGGGTTGCGGTGGGCGGCATGCACCATGATCGGCGCGCCGATCCTGTTGTCCACGGCCTGTTTCAACGCTACGTAACCGGCGTCGTAGCGGCGCATGAAGCCCACTTGAACCAGCCGTTTGCCATGCGCCACCTCGGCATCGACGATGCGTCTTGCGCCTTCGGCCGTCGTCGCCAGCGGCTTTTCGCAGAAGCACGGCTTGCCGGCGGCGATGGCGGCCAGCACATATTGTTCATGGGTCGCGCCCCATGAGGTGACGAGCACGGCCTCCACGTCAGGCGATGCGATCAGCTCCTCACCCGTGGCGAACAAGACGGCATCCGGGGCGATGTCATTTTTGACCGCCTCTGCCGAGGCGCGGTTGACGTCACTCAGCGCAACGATCTTGGCGCCGCCCAGAACCTTGTTGATACGGCGGGCGTGATCACGCCCGATTGCGCCGGTGCCGACGACACCAATTCTCACAGTCATCTGAAAAACCTCATTTCCAGTATTTGGCGACGTATCGCCGGGTTTCGCTGAGCATGAAACGCGCGCTTTCATCGACGCGGTCTTCCCAGGCAAAGACGCAGTTCGACAGCACGCCATCGAATTTCATGCCGGCAAGCGTCGCAAAGAAGGTCTCCCAGTCGATCTCGCCCTGGCCGAAATCGGTGTGCTGATGCACCCTCACCTTGGAGCCGGGGGGATTGACGATGTAACGCAGCTGCGACGACTTGTTATGGTCGTAGGTATCGGCAAGGCGCACATGCACCAGATGACCCTCGGTCGCGCGCAGGTTCGCCACCATGTCCGGCCCGTAAAAGAACGTGTGCGGTGCGATGAAGGAGGCCTTTACCGCCTTGGAATTGATGGTCTTGATGATGTCGATGGCCGGCGCGATCTCCTCGATCCAGTCTTCGGGATGGGCCTCCAGTGACAGCACCAGCCCTTCCCGCTCGAGGATCGGCACCAGAATATCCATGGCGCGGAAGAACTGCGCCTCGCAGGTTTCCGGGCGATGCAGGCCGGAACGGTCGTTGAGGCTGCGCTCCGGCGAGCCGCCACGGCCGAATTCCGAAACGAACATCGGGCATTCCATCTCAATGGCAATCTCGATGGCGCGTTTCCAGTTATCTATCGCCACGTCCCATTCGTCCGGATAGGGGCTTGCCCAGCGATACATCGGCTGCAGCGTGGCAAGGCCGACACCATGGTCCTTCAACGCCTTTTTGAATTCGGCGACCCGTTCGGGATAGACCTTCGGCCGTGTCCACCAGGAAAGGAAATCCGGGCGCGGCGAAAGTTCGACGTAATCATAACCGAGGTCTGCGACCTTGCGGCAGGTCTCAGACAAGGAGAGGTGCCGGAACATGTGGGGATCGAGCGTATGTTTCATGGCTATTTCCAGTGGAGTGATAAACGGACCGGGGCCGAGGCCCCGGGGCTTATTTCGCGTAAGCGGACATGTTTTCCGGGGTGACGAGTTCGAAAGGCACCCAGAGCGTCTTTTCCGTGCTTTGCCCGGCAGCGGCCTTCACCGCCGTCTGGACGGAGACCTCACCCTGCTTCGTCGCATTCTGGTAGACGGTGATATCGAGATCGCCGGCCTGCATGGCGGCAAGACCGTCCGGTGTGGCGTCGATGCCGGCAATGACGACATCCTTCATGGACACGCCCGCTGCTTTGAGCGCCTGCGCTGCACCTATCGCCATTTCATCATTATTGGCGATGACGGCATCGAACTGAATACCCGCCGTCAGCCAGGATGAAACGAGGTCCTGCGCCTGCGTGCGGCTCCAGTTCGCCGTCTGCTTTTCGAGGATTTCGATCTTGCATTCCGGTTTAGAAAATACCGTTTCGACATCCTTGGTACGCACCAGCGCCGCGTGATTTTCCAATGGCCCCATCAGGATGACGGCCTTGCCCTTGCCGCCCATCAGCTTGCAGGCGGCTTCGGCTTCCATGGTGCCGGAATCGAGTTCGTTGGAACCGACAAAGGCCGTGCCATCAGGCAGGCCGGTCTCCAGTTCGGCCGGCGGATGGTTCACATAAACCAACGGAATTTTCGCAGCAGAGGCGGCTTTGGTGATTGCGGCAGTCGCATCGCCATCCACGGCATTGACGATGATCGCATCGACACCATTGGCGATGAAATTCTGCACCTGATTGAGCTGCTTTGACGGATCAAGCTGGGCATCCTCAACCAGAAGCTCGATGTTTTTATCGCGCCCGGCCTCGGCCCTGATGCCGTTCAGCAGGATCGTCAGAAAGGGATTGTCGAAAGACGTCATCGAGACTGCGATGCGGGTTTCGGCAAGAGCCGGTGTCGCGAAAATGCAGAGTGCCGTCGCCATCAATAGTTTTTTCAAGGTTTCCTCCCACGGAAATCGCCGCTGGTTGCTTCATGTTGTGTCGCCGGAGCCGGCCATCCTGCCGGCTCCGGCGCGTCGGCCCGCCCGGCGGCACTCCCCGGGAGCGGAGAAGCAGCCTGGGCATGGCCATGGCTCAGTTCTTGGCCTGATAGTTCTTGAGGTTGTCAGGCGTCACCAGTTCGAAGGGCACGAAGACCTTCTTGTCGATGGTCTCGCCCTTGGCGAGTTTCAGCGCCGCGTCCAGCGCACCCTTGCCCTGGCCTGCGGCATTCTGGAAAACGCTCACATCCAGATCACCCGCCGCCATGGCGGCAAGCGCGTCCTGCGTGGCGTCGATGCCGGCGATGATGACACTATCCATCGACCGGCCTGCCGCCTTCAGCGACTGGATGGCGCCGATGGCCATCTCGTCATTGTTGGAAATGACGGCATCGAACTCGACGCCGGCTGAAAGCCAGTTTGTCATCAGATCCGAGCCCTGCGTGCGCGACCAGTTGGCGGACTGTTCCTCCACTAGCTTGATGAAGCTGCAATCGGGCGTCGCGACCACATCCTTGATATCCTGCGTGCGCATGCGCGCCGCCTGGTTGGAAAGCTCGCCCATCATCACCACGGCCTTGGCGTCCGTCTTGCCCGCTTGCTTCAAAAGCCGGCAGACTTCCTGCGTCTGCAGGGTGCCCGACTGCTTTTCATCGGAGGCGACGAAGGCCTGTTTGTCCGGCAGGCTGTCGAGATTGACCGGCTGGCGGTTGACATAGACAAGCGGAATGCCGGCAGCGGCAGCGGCCTGCGAAAGTGCTACGGTCGCGTCCGTATCGACCGGATTGACGATGATGGCGTCGACGCCGGCTGCGACGAAATTCTGCACCTGGCTCAGTTGCTTGCCGACATCGTTCTGCGCATCCTCAACCTGCAGCGAAACACCGTTCATACCCTTGGAATAATCGATCATGCCGTTGCGCAGTACCGTCAGGAAATTATCGTCGAACAGCGCCATCGAAACCCCGACGGTCTGGGCCGAAGCACCCGTTGCCAGCATGGCGGCGAAAGCTGCAATTGCGAAATGTCTTTTCATGTCGTTCTCCTCCAAAAACCTTTTGAAAAGAACCGGTTGCGCCCTCTCGCGCATTTCGCGCTGTCATGGCTTTCCGGCAAAAAGCTACCCCTTCGCCGCAAAGGAAAATCCGCGGCGTCAAGCAACCCTGAAATAATCTAGTGTCGTGAAGGTCGGCCTCCTGCCCGCTCCACAGGCGGCCAAGATTTCCTAGTCCGGGCGCGGCGTCAACGCGTCAACAGCACGCAAAACCATCAAGCATGATAGAAACAGGCGCCGGGTTTATGATGGAATCTATCAAACCATCACAGGCTCTCAGGAACCCATAAATGCGCGGGCACGAAACGCTGCCCCGGCGTTTCCGCCATGCCGTGTTCGATGGTGTGCACCATGGTGGTCAGAAGGTCAGTGCAGAGTTCGCGCAACGGGGTCTGGAAGACGCCGCTGATACGCCGTTCCAGCAGTGCCTGACGGGATTCGGGGGTGAGTTCGTTGACCAGACAGACGATGTCTTCCTGCCGGTTTTCCTGCTGCAGGGCCTCGATCACGCCCTCCATGCCGCCGCCAATGCAATAGATGCCGACGAGATCCCGGTGCTTGGCGATGGTGTCCATGACCAATTCATAGCTCAGCCGGCGTGTTTCCAGTGTGATCAACGCGTCCATCACCTCGAATTCCGGCGCATATTCGCGCATATAGCTGCGAAAGCCGGTTTCGCGCAGCGAATGGCCGTGGAAACGGTGACCGCCCAGCAGCAGAAGCACCTTGCCCTTGCCGCGCGCCAGCCGGGAGATCATCCACGCCGCCGTACGCCCGACCTTCATGTTGTTGGCACCGAGATAAGCTTCCCGCACACCCTGGGCAAAATCGGAAAGCAGCGAAAACGTCGGTATGCCCTTGGCCTTCAGGGCCTCGACGGCGGCCGTGACATCGTGATGGTCGGGCCCGGTTGCGGCCACAGCCTGCACGCGGCCCTTCATGCCGGTCAGCAGCCCTGCCAGCTCGCCCGGTTCGCCGGACTGGGCGAATTCGATGCGCAGGTTGAGATGGCGATCCCGGATGTTGCGCGCCGCAAGCTCCAGCTCGTCGGCAAAGGTCTGATAGAAGGCATGTCGTTCCTTGCGCAGGATGATGCCGAGACTATAGGACGGCATATCGGCCAGCATGCGCTGGCGAATGATGTTGGCGGCATGAAAACCGATCTTCTCCGCCGCCTCGAACACCCGCCGCGCGGTTTCCTCCCGCACCGGCAGGCGGCCGTTCAAAACCCGGTCGACGGTGGCGACGCTGACGCCGGCGGCTTTTGCGACATCTGTGATGGTCGGACGCTTCATGTTGGCTCCCGCAGGTGGAAAGATTTCCGTCATATCTCGCAAAACATGTCACGGATGATGATGGAATCCAACATAGCCAAGGCATATGGCGGGGAACGTCGTGGCGAAAATGCTGAGGCGGCGCTTCTTGGGTGGCACCTGCTTTACCATCCACCACGACTAATCCACCACGCCTCCCGCCTCATCCCTGTGCTTGTCACAGGGATCCAGCCAGCCCAAGTCCTTGGGCTGAGAGGGGTCTTTCCGCCGCGCATCGACTGGATTCCTGTGACAAGCATAGGAATGGGGTGGGCCAAGAGTGAGAAATCATCGCCAAGTGGCCTGAATAGCCACAACCACACGTATTGAAACTGTGGCAGTGGCATTGATAACGTTTTACATCAGTATCCGCACCGCCACACGAAGGCATTCGCCCCGTATCCCGATACCGAATGCCGCTTTTCCCGTCAGACCCGCTCCAGCGCCACGGCAATACCCTGCCCGACACCGATGCACATGGTGGCGAGCGCAAGCCGTTTGCCGCTCAGCGAGAGTTCGAGCGCCGCCGTGCCGGCAATGCGGGCACCTGACATGCCGAGCGGATGGCCGAGCGCGATCGCGCCGCCATTGGCATTCACCCGCTCATCGTCATCGGCAATACCGAGTTGGCGCAGTGTGGCAAGGCCCTGGCTGGCGAAGGCCTCGTTCAGTTCGATCACGTCGAGCTGTTCCTGATTCAAGCCGAGCCGTGCCAGAAGCTTGGCCGAGGCCGGCGCTGGGCCGATGCCCATGACGCGCGGCGGCACGCCGGCGGCGGCACCGCCGAGAATGCGGGCAATCGGTGTCAGACCGTATTTTCTCGCCGCTTCCGCTGAAGCGATGATGAGGGCGGCCGCGCCGTCATTGACGCCCGACGCGTTACCCGCCGTCACCGTTGCGCCATCGCGCTTGTTGACCGGCTTCAGCTTCGCCAGCGCTTCGAGACTGGTCGCGCGCGGATGTTCGTCTTTGGCGACAACAAGCGGGTCGCCCTTACGCTGCGGGATCGTCACCGGGACGATTTCCCTGGCGAGACGGCCGTTGGTCTGCGCATCCGCCGCCTTTTGCTGGCTGCGCACGGCAAATGCATCCTGATCCTCACGCGAGACCTGATAATCGACCGCGACATTGTCGCCCGTCTCCGGCATGGAATCGACGCCATATTGCGCCTTCATCAGCGGGTTGACGAAACGCCAGCCGATGGTGGTATCGTAGATTTCGGCATTGCGCGAAAAGGCGCTTTCGGCCTTCGGCAAAACGAAGGGCGCGCGGCTCATGCTTTCCACACCACCGGCAATCATCAGTTCCGCCTCGCCCGATTTGATGGCGCGCGCAGCCGCGATAACCGCATCCATGCCCGAGCCGCACAGCCGGTTGATGGTCGTCCCGGTCACGGAAACCGGCAGGCCGGCGAGCAGCAGCGACATGCGCGCGACGTTGCGGTTGTCCTCGCCCGCCTGGTTGGCGCAGCCGAAGATCACATCCTCGACGGCCTCCCAATCGACGGAAGCGTTGCGCTCCATCAGCGCCTTCAACGGCAGCGCGCCGAGATCGTCGGCCCGCACCGGGGACAACGCGCCACCGAAGCGGCCGATGGGCGTGCGGATATAATCGCAGATATAGGCTTCGGTCATCGATGTTTCCTCAAAGTTCCGGTGCGACGAGATCGGCAACCGTGCCCTCGACATGCAGCGGCGCGCCGGTCATGGCCTGCAATTCCTCAAATGTCATCGCCGGCAGTTTTTCGCGCAGCACGAAACGGCCGTCCACCACGTCGATCACCGCATGGCTGGTATAGATGCGGGTGATGCAGCCGACGCCGGTCAGCGGGAACGCGCATTTCTCAACCAGCTTCGGTTCGCCGTTCTTGGTAACATGTTCGGTGATGACGAAGACCTGTTTGGCGCCATGCACCAGATCCATGGCCCCGCCGACGGCCGGCACGCCCTTGGAACCGACGCGCCAATTGGCGAGATCGCCGTTCTGCGCCACCTGATAGGCCCCGAGGATCGCCACATCCAGATGCCCGCCGCGCACCATGGCGAAGCTGTCGGCATGGTGGAAGAAGGCCGCACCGGGCTTCAATGTCACGGCCTTTTTGCCGGCATTAATGAGGTTCCAGTCCTCTTCACCTTCCGGCGGGGCTTCGCCGAAATTCAGGATACCGTTTTCGGTGTGGAAGATCGCCTGACGGCCGGGCGGCTGGTAACGCGCCACCATTTCGGGAAAGCCGATGCCGAGATTGACGTAAGCGCCGTCCTCGATGTCCTGCGCCGCGCGCCAGGCGATCTGGGCGTTGGAAAGCTTGATGTCTTCGCGGGTGTCGATGGTTTGGGTCATGCGTAGGCTACTCCGGCGCGAATGAGGACTTCTTCCTGTTGCGGATCGGGGATTTCCACGACGCCGTTAACGAAAATGCCTGGCGTCACGACATGCTCCGGGTCGATCTCGCCGGCAGCGACGATCCTGGAGACCTGCGCGATGGTGGTCTTTGCGGCCATGCACATCAGCGGGTTAAAATTGCGACCCGCCTTGTTGTAGGTGAGGTTGCCATAGGTATCGCCAAGCTCAGCCTTGACGATGGCGAAATCCGCCTTCAGCCAGCGTTCCTGCACATAGGAGCGGCCGTCGAATTCTGCGATGACCTTGCCATTGGCCAATTCGGTGCCGAAGCCCGTCGGGGTGTAGAAGGCGGGAATGCCAGCACCGCCGGCGCGGATGCGCTCGGCGAGCGTGCCTTGCGGCACCAGTTCCAGCTCGATTTCGCCGGCCAGATACCGGTCTGTAAAGGCGCGCGGATCGGAGGAGCGCGGGAAGGAGCAGATCATCTTTTTGACCATGCCGGCGTCGATCATCGCGGCGATGCCAATGCGGCCATTGCCGGCATTGTTGTTGATAACAGTCAGGTTCTTCGGTCCCTTGTCGATCAGCGCGTGGATCAGCTCGATCGGCGCGCCGGAGCCACCAAAACCGCCGATCATGATCGTCGCACCGTCGCCGATGCTGGAAAGCGCCTCTTCGGCGCTCTTGATTGTCTTGTCCATTCTCAAAACCTCCATCCAGCCGAGCGGATGGACCTGCAAGGCTGCGTGGCGATGAGGTAAAGCCGAAATTGCCTCGACGGCAAGGATTTTGTGCGTTATATGATTTTTGTTCGTATATCGCACAAATGGAGCTTGAGCATGGCTGTCAGTGAAAGAGACATGATGGGCGGTCTCGCCAAGGGTTTGCGGGTCATCGAGGCCTTCAGCGCCGAGCGGCCGCGGCTTTCCATCTCTGACGCCGCCGAGATTGCCGGGCTGGACCGCGCAACGACGCGGCGTTGTCTGCTGACGCTTTCGGAGCTTGGTTATGCGGCCTATGACGGCAAGTTCTTCACCGTGACGCCCAAAGTGCTGCGGCTCGGCACCGGCTGTCTGGCCACAATGCCGCTGCCGAAGATCGTGCAGCCGCTGCTAGACCGCCTCTCGGAGGAGATCGGCCAGAGCACTTCCGTTTCTATTCTGGATGAGGCCGAAATCGTTTATGTGGCGCGTGCCGCCCAGCAGCGGGTGATGTCGATTGCGCTGATGCCGGGGTCACGCCTGCCTGCCTATTGCACCTCGATGGGCAGGGTTCTTCTTGCCGCACAACCGGCTGAGCGGCGGCGCGACATTCTCGAAGCCTCCCGGCTGGTCGCCCGCACGGAAAAAACCATCACCGATATGGACGCCCTGCTCGCCGAAATCGAGGTGACCGGCCATCGCGGTTATGCGCTGATCGATCAGGAAGTCGAAATCGGCCTTCGCTCCATCGCCGTGCCGCTGAAAACCGTGCGCGGCCAGACGGTCGCCGCGCTTAATGTCGGGCTTGCCGCCTCGGTCGCCTCGATGGAGGAACTGGTGGAGCGATATTTGCCGGCGCTTCTTGCCGTTCAGCGGGAACTGGCGAGAATGCTGGTCTGAGGCGGTGTCAACCGCGCGCCCGTATCGCCCATTTTGCGCTGCTCGGCGAGACGCCAGGCGCGCGGCGTCATGCCGGTCTCCCGCTTGAAGAAGCGGTTGAAATAAGCGGGATCGGCAAACCCAAGCCCTTCCGCAATCATCTGTACGCTGGAGACCGTGAAGATCAGCTCCTGCTGGGCGATCTCGATCTGACGTTTGGCGATCAGCCGTTGCAGGCTGAGGCCGGACACCGAACGGACCAGACGGTTGAGATGCGTCTCGGAAAGGCCGAGCTTCCCTGCATAAAACCCGGCTTTCTGCGGCTCGCGAATATGGCGGGCAATCAGCGACAGCAATCGTTCGAAACGCTGCTCGGCAAGGCCTTCGCCGCTCGTTTCCAGAAGCGGCCGCGCCGCCCGTGACAGAAGCGTGACGACGGTGGCGAGCTGGCCTTCGATCATCGCGTCGCGACCGATCTCGCGGGCCTCGTATTCCGCCGATATCCGTTCGAAACCACTGCGAAGGCCGTCTTTCTCGGCAAAATCCCGTAAACGTAGAAGCACCGGCTGCTGGAAATTCCGCAGCAACAACGCCTGCACCGATGCCGGCAGCGCGCCCGGCAGCATCGTGACGATCACTCCACCGATATCGCGTGAAAAGCGGAAGCCATGTTCGAAACCCGGTGGCACGATGATGGCGACCGGCGGGCGGATCGGCTCGATGCGGCCTTCCAGCAACGCATCGCCCTCACCACCGAAAATGTACAAGATCTGCAGAAAGGCGGAATGACGGTGCAGGCCGATTTCAAAGCGGTGCAGGCTGCTTCGCGAAAAAAGCGTCTCGCAATGAAAGCGAAATTCTGTGCCCTGCGTGGCTTCCTCTCCGTAAAGACCTTCATCGGCAGTCACCCGCATCTCACCATCACTCCTCCGTGCGATGGTCGGATTGTGCAATTTACAGACAGAAAAGTCCATTGAGCTTGTGGCCGGTCTTGGTCAATTTCTTGACCGGAGACAAGTTCGGGAGGACATCATGCGTACACAGGTCGTCATCATCGGCTCCGGCCCATCGGGGCTTCTGCTTGGCCAGCTTCTGGCGGGAGCGGGTGTCGAGACCGTCATTCTCGACCGGGTCAGCAAGGATTATATCCTCGGCCGCGTTCGCGCCGGCGTGCTGGAAGAAGGCACCGTGCAGCTGATGGAAAAGGTCGGCGCGGATAAGCGTTTGCACCGGGAAGGCCTGCCGCATGACGGTTTTTCGCTGACCTTCGATGGCCGCGACCACCGTATCGATCTGTTCGATCTGACCGCCGGCAAACGCGTGATGGTTTACGGCCAGACCGAGGTGACGCATGATCTGATGGATGTGCGCGAGGCGGCAAACCTCGTGACGATCTATGACGCCGGCAATGTCGAGCCGCATGATTTTGATGGCGCAGGCCCCTATGTCACCTATCAGAAAGATGGCGTAAACCACCGGATCGATTGTGATTTCATCGCCGGTTGCGATGGCTTCCACGGGGTCAGCCGCAAATCCGTGCCTGATGGAGCGATCAAGGAGTTCGAGAAGGTCTACCCCTTCGGCTGGCTCGGCATTCTGGCCGATGTGCCGCCGGTCAACCACGAACTCATCTACGCCAACCACCCGCGCGGCTTTGCTCTCTGTTCCATGCGCTCGCACACGCGCAGCCGGTATTACATTCAATGTTCGCTGGATGACCGGCCCGAGGACTGGAGCGACGAGCGCTTCTTTGATGAAATCCGCCGCCGCCTGCCGGAAAACCATGCGGATGCCATGGTCACCGGTCCATCCTTCGAAAAATCCATCGCGCCGCTTCGGTCCTTCGTCAGCGAGCCGATGCGGTTCGGACGACTGTTTCTGGCCGGAGACGCCGCCCATATCGTGCCGCCGACGGGCGCCAAGGGCCTCAATCTCGCCGCCAGCGATGTGCATTATCTGAGCGAGGCGCTGATCGAGTTTTATCGCGACAGATCTGAAGCCGGCATTGATGCCTATTCGCAAAAAGCGCTTTCCCGCGTCTGGAAGGCCGTGCGCTTCTCCTGGTGGATGACGACGATGATGCACCGTTTTCCCGATACGGGAGATTTCGGCCAGCGCATACAGGAAGCGGAACTGGACTACCTCGTGCAATCGCGCGCCGCTTCCACGGCGCTCGCGGAGAATTATGTGGGGCTTCCTTATTGAGCGTTTTGAGGAAAAGTGTGAAGCGGTTTTCCATCCTCGGCACAAGGCCGAGGATGACGTCGAGAGTGTATTCACCCTTCAGTCCTCCCATCAAACAGCTCACCGGCTGCCTCGCGAATAGCCTGCATCAAAAGCGACAGCGGCAGCGAGGGCTGCGTATCGGCCCTGACCGTCAGCCCCACCGGGCCGCTGGTATCGCCGGTCTCGACCGGCAGGATCGCCAGAATGCCATCCGCCACATCCGCTGCCACCACGCCCTCCGAGATGATCCAGATTGCATCGCTGGTGCGCAGGAAGGCGCGGCCGAAGGCATCCGAGACGGTTTCGATGCGGATCGGCAGAGCCGGAACGCCGTTGGCGATCAAAAACTGCTCAACGACAGGGCCAATGACGGATTGCCGCGTCGGCATCAGCACCGGATATTCATGCAGGTGGTCGAACACTGAAAGGCCGGGCGATAAAAGCGGATGGCCGGCGCGCACCACGAAGCGCACCTTTTCCGAATAGAGGTGCTCGAAGGAAAAACCCGCCATTTTCTGTGGCGCGGCGAGACGCCCGACGACGAGATCGAGATCACCGACACGCAGCTGCTCCAGAAGCACGGCGTTTTCGCCTGTCACGATCTTCACCGGGCTGCCGGTCTTCTCCGCCAGAAATCCGGACATCGCCTTCGGCATGATGCGGACGGAAACCGTGGGCAGAGCCCCAACCCGCACCGGTGGGCCGGCGCGCGCCGCTTCCTGCGATACCGAATCGACCGCCTGGCGCAGCGCCGTCATCGTCGCGCCGGCATGGCGCAGGAAGACCTCGCCGTAGCGGCTGATGCGAATGCCGCGCCCCTCCCGCTCCAGCAGCGACACGCCGAGGACGTCTTCCAGCTCGCGAATGGTCTTCGTCACCGCCGGCTGGCTGACATGCAGGATTTCCGCAGCGCGGATGACGCTTTTCTGTCGCGCCACTTCCACAAAGGTCTGCAGATGCCGGAACTTGATACGCTGATCGACCATCGCTCATATAATCCACAGGTTATGATTTCCATCAATAATGTCATTTTACTTAACCGGAACAGGCTTGCAATAGTCTTCGCAGGGAGGAGCATGCCATGCATTTTCTGCGCTGCGGCGAGACTGTGATCCATTATCGCGCCAAGGGATTGGACAGCGGCAAGCCTGTGATTGCCTTCATCAATTCGCTCGGCACCGATTTCCGCATCTGGGATGCGGTTATCGAGGCGCTCGGCGATGACTATGCCTATGTCCTGCACGACAAGCGCGGCCACGGCCTTTCCGATGTCGGGCGTGCTCCCTATTCGATTGACGATCACGCCGGTGATCTGATTGCGCTTCTCGATCATCTCGAGATCAAAAGCGCCGTCATCTGGGGCCTCTCGGTCGGTGGTCTCATTGCGCAGGGACTTTATGCGCGACGGCCCGATCTCGTCCGCGCTTTGCTGCTCAGCAATACCGCTCACAGGATCGGCACGACTGAGATGTGGAATGCCCGGATCGACAAGATCGCCGCCGATGGCCTCGCCTCGCTAGTCGATCCCGTCATGGAGCGCTGGTTCACGCCCGCCTTCCGCCAGCGTGAGAATGCCGCCTATGCCGGCGCGCGCAACATGCTCTCGCAACAGCCTGAAGCGGGTTATAGCGGCACCTGCGCCGCCATCCGTGATGCGGATTTTACCGAACAGGCCGGGCGTATCGCCGTGCCGGCGCTCTGTATTGCGGGTGATCAGGACGGTTCCACACCACCGGAACTGGTGCAATCGCTGGCGGGTCTCATCCCCAAGAGCCGTTTCGTCACCATCGCCGGCTGTGGCCACATTCCCTGCCTTGAACAGCCGCTGGTCTATGCACAGGCGGCCTCCATTTTTCTGAAGACCTTGCCGGAGCATTGACCGATGGCGGACCATATCGACAAGAACGAACGTTTCGAACAGGGCATGAAAACCCGCCGCGCGGTGCTGGGCGACGCCCATGTCAACCGCGCGCAGACCATGACGTCCGACTTCGACCAGCCTTTCCAGCAGCTCATCACCGAAGGTGCATGGGGCACGGTCTGGTCCGGCAACCACTTCACGAAGCGCGAACGCTCGATCGTCACCATCGCCCTGCTGGCGGCGCTGGGGCAGGATGAGGAACTGGCCATGCATGTGCGCGCCACCGTCAATACCGGCGCCACGGAAGCGGATATTCGCGAGGCGCTGCTGCATGTGGCGATCTATGCCGGCGTGCCCGCCGCCAACCACGCTTTCAAGATCGCCAAGCTTGCCCTGGTCAGCATGAAGACCGATAGTTCCACTGATAATTCTGGCAATGGGGAGGAGACGAAATGAGCAACCAACCGCCTGAAACCGGGCCGTTCTTCGCGCGCAACCGCGATATTCACCCGCTGGCCTATGCGCCCGGCTACAAGACGTCGATCCTTCGCTCACCGCAGCGCGCGCTGATTTCGCTTGAGGGCACCAAGAGCGAGATTACCGGCCCCGTTTTCGGCCATGGCGTGCTCAACCCGCTGGATAACGACCTCATCCTCAACTATGCCCGCCCCGGCGAAATGCCCGTCGGCCCGCGTATTCTGGTCCATGGCCGGGTGCTGGACGAGCGTGGCCGCGGCGTGGATGGCGCATTGGTGGAGTTCTGGCAGGCCAATGCCGGCGGCCGTTATCGTCACAAGAAGGAAAGTTATCTCGCCGCCATCGATCCGAATTTCGGCGGCGTCGGCCGCACGATTACGGATGAGAACGGCTACTACTGGTTCAAGACCATCCAGCCGGGCGCTTACCCCTGGCCAAACGGCGTCAATGACTGGCGCCCGGCCCATATCCATTTCTCGGTCTTCGGCCATGGCTTTGCCCAGCGGCTGATCACCCAGATGTATTTCGAAGGCGATCCGCTGATCTGGAAATGTCCGATCGTCAAGACCATTCCAGACGAGGATGCGATCAAAAGACTGATAGCGCCGCTGGACATGAATGCGGCGCTGCCGATGGATATGCTGGCCTATAAGTTCGATATCGTTCTGCGCGGCCGCCGCTCGACCCTTTTCGAAAACCGCATGGAGGGCAACTGACCATGGTTCAGCCGCTCAACTATTTCAAAGAGACCGCCTCGCAGACGGCAGGCCCCTATGTGCATATCGGCTGCACACCGAATTTCGTCGGCATCGAAGGCGTGTTCGAAAAGGATCTCGGCTCCGGTCCGCTTTATAACGACAAGGCCCGTGGCGAACGCATCAGCGTGCGCGGCACGGTCTATGACGGTGCGGGCATGGCGCTGAAGGACGCGCTGATCGAGATCTGGCAGGCCGATACCGACGGCTATTACAACAGCCCCAGCGAAACCCGCGGCAAGGCCGATCCGAACTTCATCGGCTGGGGCCGCTCGCCGGGCGACATGGATACGGGCGAATTCATTTTCGAGACGATCAAGCCGGGTACCGTGCCATTCCGCGATGGCCGCCCGATGGCGCCGCACATCACCTTCTGGATTGTTGCCCGCGGCATCAATATCGGCCTACAGACCCGCATGTATTTCCCGGAAGAACAGGAAGCCAATGCGGCCGACCCGGTTCTTGCCCGTGTCGAGCAGAAAAGCCGCATCGCCACGCTTGTCGCCCAAAAGGAGGAAGGCAACGTCTATCGTTTCGATATCCGCCTTCAGGGCGAAGGCGAAACCGTGTTTTTCGATATCTGAGCGAGACGGAAGATGAGCCTTTCCCCCTTCGAGCACCCGTTCCTGTCAGGCCTTTTCGGCGATAGCGAAATTGTCGAGCTGTTTTCGGCAAGGGCGGATATCGACGCCATGATCCGTTTCGAAACGGCGCTGGCGCAGGCGCAGGTGGGAACAGGCATCATCTCCGAGGACGTCGCGAAGGCAATCGTCTCGGGGCTTTCGGAGTTTGCCGCCGATATGACCGCCCTTCGCCATGGCGTCGCCAAAGACGGCGTGGTGGTGCCTGAACTCGTGCGGCAGATGCGGGCAGCCGTCGCCGGCAAGGCGGCGGAAAAGGTGCATTTCGGCGCAACCAGCCAGGATGTCATCGATACCAGCCTGATGCTGCGGCTGAAAATGGCGACGGAAATCATCGCCGCCCGGCTCGGCCGGCTCATCGATGCGCTCGGAGACATCGCCGCCCGCGATGGCCATAACGCGCTCACCGGTTATACCCGCATGCAGGCCGCCATCGGTATCACGGTGGCCGATCGCGCGGCGAGCTGGATCGCGCCGCTTGAGCGCCACCTGCTCAGGCTCGAAACCTTCGCGCAGAGCGGTTTTGCCCTGCAATTCGGCGGTGCCGCCGGAACGTTGGAAAAGCTCGGCGACAATGCCGGAGCCGTGCGGGCCGATCTCGCCATGCGGCTCGGCCTTGCCGACAAACAGCAATGGCAAAGCCAGCGCGACGGCATCGCCGAATTCGGCAATATTCTCTCGCTCGTGACAGGGACGCTGGGCAAGTTCGGGCAGGATATCGCGCTGATGGCCGAGATCGGTACGGAAATCCGTCTATCCGGCGGCGGCGGTTCTTCCGCCATGCCGCACAAGCAGAATCCGGTCAATGCCGAAACGCTGGCAGCGCTTGCCCGCTTTAATGCCGTGCAGATCTCCGCGCTGCACCAGTCGCTCGTGCATGAACAGGAACGGTCCGGCGCGGGCTGGATGCTGGAATGGCTGTCGCTTCCGCAAATGGTGACGGCAACGGGTGCCTCGCTGCTGATCGCCGAACGGCTGGCAGCGCAGATAGACAGGCTCGGTACGAACGGCAACTAGCCGCAGGCGGGTTCGTTTTGATCGCATGAAGGGGTTTCCGGCACTGCCAGACGGCGTGCCGGAGGCGGGTTGACCGCGCGTGGAAAGCGCTTGCGGTTTCACACCTTAGCCATTGATAAAAAACACTTTATTCTAAAATTCAAGAAACGAAAAAACAACGCGAAAGCTGTTTTTTAACCGGACATAATGCTTGACACAAAAATGAACTAACTGGTACAAACATTATGATTAACACCATACCGGCGAGGAAGGCTCAATGCCTGCGGCGGCAGGAGCACATAAAATGGAGGGCTTTGGCGCCGCAAGGTTCCAGAGCAATGCGGACAAGGCAAAAAGCCTGTCCGGACCCGAACGGGTTGGGAGGAAGAATGTCTTACAGTCTCGATTTTTCGGCGGTCATAGAGCGCCTGCCCGAGCTGCTTTTGGCCTGTCTTGCGACAATCGGCCTGGCGATTGCCGGCATGTCGCTCGCCACAGTCCTCGGCGTTCTGGGCGTCGTTGCCCGCCGTTCACGCTTCAAGCTGCTGCGCGGCCTCGTCATCGGTTTTGTGGAAGCCATCCGCAACACGCCGTTTCTGGTGCAGATATTCTTCATCTTCTTCGCCCTGCCGCAGATCGGCATCAAGCTCAACCCAACCGTGACCGCCATCATCGCGCTTGCTCTCAACGGCGGCGCCTATGCGATTGAAATCATTCGCGGCGGCGTCGATTCCATTCCCAAGGGCCAGGTGGAGGCGGGACTGGCGCTCGGCCTGCACCGCGCGCAGATTTTCCGCCATATTATCCTGAAGCCGGCGCTGCGGGCGGTTTATCCCTCGCTCACCAGCCAGTTCATCATGCTGACGCTGACCACCTCGGTCTGCACCTCGATCGCGGCTTACGAACTGACATCGGTGGCGCAGAAGATCGAGGCGGATACGTTCCGTTCCTTCGAGGTCTATTTCTCGATCACGCTGCTTTATCTGGTCATTTCCTCGCTGATGATGGGCATTTTCGCGCTCATCTCGCGCGCATCCTTCAGCTATCCGGTCAAGTGAGGAAAAGACAATGGCATCAATCGGTCCCAACGAACTCTTCTTCCTGATGCAAGGCCTGAAATGGACCCTTGCGCTGACCTTGATCGGCTTCATAGGCGGCGGTGTCTTCGGCCTTTGCGTGGCGCTGGCCCGCGTCGCGGACAGCCCGGCAATCCAGCGTGCGAGCATGGCTTTCATCGCCGTTTTCCAGGGCACGCCGCTCCTGATGCAGCTTTTCGTGGTTTATTACGGCGTGGCGCTTGCGGGCCTCAACGTCGATGCCTGGATCGCGGTCGCCATTGCCTTTACCCTGCATGCCAGCGCCTTCCTCGGCGAAATCTGGCGCGGCGGCATCCAGGCAGTGCCGAAGGGCCAGACCGAGGCTGCCAATGCGCTCGGCCTGCATTACGTGTCACGCATGAAGGACGTGGTTCTGCCGCAGGCCTTCAAGATTTCGCTGCCGGCCACCATCGGTTTCCTCGTGCAGCTCATCAAGGGCACCTCGCTTGCGGCAATCGTCGGCTTCGTCGAGCTGTCGCGCGCCGGCCAGATCGTCTCCAACCAGACGTTCCGTCCGCTCACCGTCTTCGCCATCGTCGGCATCATTTATTTCCTGATCTGCTGGCCGCTTTCCCTGTGGGGCGCCGGCGTTGAAAAGCGGCTGCAGGCCGCATCCCGCTAATCGTCAAAAATCATCTCATCAGCTTTGTAAGGAGGAGCAAAAGATGAAAACTACCAACATGAAATTCTCACGCCGCGCCCTGCTCGCGCTCGCCGCAGCAACCGTCGCCCTGCCCTTTGTCGCGCCGGTCGATGCTTCCGCCGCCACGGTGGAAGAAGCCAAGGCCAAGGGCAAGGTCGTCATCGGCATTCAGGGCGATAATTCGCCATGGGGCTTCGTCAATTCCAGCGGCGTGCAGGATGGTCTGGATGCCGATATCGGCAAGGCCTTTGCCGACTATCTCGGCGTGAAGGTGGAATTCGTGCCGCTCGCCGTGGCCAACCGCATCCCGGCACTTTTGACCGGCAAGGTCGACGTGCTTTTCGCCACCATGGCCATGACCGCAGAACGCGCCAAGAGCATCCAATACTCCAAGCCCTACGTCGGCAACGTGTTTTCCGTCTACGGTCCGAAAGACAAGAAGATCGCCGGTTTTGACGATCTGACCAGCCTCAACGTCGGCGTGCCGAAATCGAGCGCCATGGATACGGCCATCACCGCCGGCGCGGGTTCCAAGGCCAATATTCTGCGCTTCGACGATGACGCCGCCAATATTCAGGCGCTGATTTCCGGCCAGGTCGAAGCGGTTGGCGGCAACATGTTTTATGGCGACCGGCTAAACAAGGCGGCCGAAGGTAAATACGAGTCGAAGTTCGATCTGACGACGATGTATAACGGCGCCGGCACACGTCCTGGCGAAAAGGACTGGAACGAGACCATCAACGCCTTCCTCGACAAGATCAAGTCGGATGGCCAGCTCGCAAAGATCTACGACAAGTGGATGAAGCGAGATATTCCGGCCTTCCCGGAAAGCCTGCCGGACATTCCTTTCACCGTGAAGTGAAGGATTGGACGAGGCTGAGATTGGGAGGAGTAACCAATGGCAATCTTTGAGACAAAGACACGTTGGCGGACGGCCCTCGCAGTCGGATTGGCAGCGCTGCTGCCGATCCTGACACCCGCAGGGGCAGACGCCCGGACGCTGGAAGAGGCAAAATCCAGCGGCAAGATCGTGATCGGCATCCAAGGCGACAACGCGCCCTGGGGCTTCATCAATTCATCCGGTGTGCAGGAAGGCTACGATGCCGACCTGGCCAGGGGGTTTGCGGACTATCTTGGACTGAAAGTGGAGTTCGTGCCGCTTGCCGTCGCCAACCGCATTCCGTCGCTGCGCACCGGCAAGGTCGACGCCCTGTTCGCGTCGATGGGGATGACACCGGAACGTGCCAAGAACGTGCAATATGCACAGCCTTACGCGCATAACGTCATGTCGGTTTACGCCACCAAGGACAAGAAGATCGCCAATTTCGACGATCTGACCGGAATGACCGTCGGCGCACCGAAATCCAGCCCGATGGACACAGCCTTGACCGCCGGCGCGGGTACGAAAGCGAATATCCTTCGTTTCGATGACGACGCCGCCACCATTCAGGCGATCCTGTCGGGCCAGATCGAGGCGATCGGCGGCAACCAGTTTTATGGTGACCGCCTCGCGGCAGCCGGCGGCAAGGATTACGAGGTGAAGTTCGACCTCGTGACCCTCTACAACAGCGCCGCCACGCGCCCGGGTGAAAAGGACTGGAACGAAGCGCTCAACGCCTGGCTCGACAAGGCCAAGGCCAATGGCGACCTCGCAAAAGTCTATGCCAAATGGATGAAGCGCCCGGTTCCGGACTTCCCGGCCTCGCTTCCCGACATTCCCTACACCATCAACTAAACGCCGCTGCAAAGCATGAAGGAAAGTTCCATGTCGCAATCCTCCGCCGCACAGGCTCCGCTGATCGCCCTTGAAGGGGTTGGAAAGTGGTATGGAGCCTTCCATGCGCTTAAAGGCGTCAACATGACGGTTCGCAAAGGCGAAAAGATCGTTCTTTGCGGCCCGTCCGGTTCGGGCAAATCCACCCTCATCCGCTGCATCAACCATCTGGAGGAAATCCAGGAGGGCAAGATCACCGTCGAGGGCACCACGCTGTCGGATTCCAGCCGCGCCATCGATGCGGTTCGCCGCGAAGTGGGCATGGTGTTCCAGAGCTTCAATCTCTTCCCGCACAAGACCATCATGGAAAACTGTACCCTTGCCCCGATGCGGGTGAAGGGTCTCTCCAAGGCCGATGCGGAGGCGACGGCGCGCAAATATCTGGACCGCGTACGCATCCTCAACCAGGCCGACAAATACCCGGCACAGCTTTCCGGCGGCCAGCAGCAGCGTGCGGCCATCGCCCGGGCGCTATGCATGGAACCGAAAGCCATGCTGTTCGACGAGCCGACTTCGGCACTCGACCCGGAAATGGTGAAGGAAGTGCTCGACACCATGATCGGCCTTGCCCGCGACGGCATGACGATGATCTGCGTGACCCATGAAATGGGTTTCGCCCGCCAGGTGGCCGACCGCGTGGTCTTCATGTCGGAAGGCGAGATCATCGAGGAAGGCCCGCCGGAAGAATTCTTCCGCGATCCCAAGCACCAGCGCACGCGCACGTTCCTCGGCGAAATTCTCGCCCACCACTGAGGTTCGCGCGCTCTTAAGGCGGGCGGGATCGTCCCGCCTCTCCCACACCGTCCGATGAGCGACACCTGATCATGACAGAAAAAACCGCCTACAAGGTCGGCCTGATAGGCGCCGACATCCAGCTTTCCAAATCGCCCGCGCTGCATATGCGTGAGGGTGCGGCCCATGGCCTCGACTATTCCTACGAGCTTGTGGATGTCACCGCCCGCAAACTGCCGCAGAGTAGCCTTCCCGCTCTTCTCGACGAGCTGGAGGCGCGCGGTTTTGCCGGGACGAACATCACCCATCCTTTCAAGCAGGCCGTTATTCCGCATCTGCACGAACTCTCCGACGACGCCCGCATGTTGGGCGCGGTCAACACCGTTGTCTTCCGGGATGGACGCCGCATCGGCCACAATACCGACTGGTACGGTTTTTACGAAAGCTTCGTGCGCGGCCTGCCGGATGCAAAACGCGACCGGGCACTTCTGGTCGGCGCAGGTGGCGCCGGCGTTGCGGTGGCCCATGCCGCGTTGAAGCTCGATATTATCAGGCTGGATATCTTCGACCGGGATTTTCCAAGAGCCGAACGTCTCGCCGACGAGCTCAATGCCCGTTTTGGTGAAGGCCGCGCCTTCGCGGTGAAGGACCCGGCCGACTCGCTGCCCTTTGCCGATGGCCTGATCCATGCCACGCCGATGGGCATGCCCGCGCATCCCGGCATGCCGGTTGCGGCCGAGCTGATCGAACAAAAGCACTGGGTCGCCGATATCGTCTATATGCCGCTGGTGACCGAGCTTCTGGCGACTGCGGCCAGCAAGGGATGCCGAACCCTGCCCGGCGGCGGCATGACCGTGTTCCAGGCCGTCGGCGCATTTCGCCTCTTTTGCGGCCGCGAGCCGGATGCGAAACGCATGACGGCGCATTTCACAGAACTTTGCATGGCGGAGGGCGTGGCATGAGCCTTTTCACAATCCTCAATGGTCCGAACCTCAATTTGCTCGGCCAGCGCCAGCCGGAGATTTACGGCTACGAGACGCTCGCCGATGTCGAGGCCGATTGCCGTGCCATCGCTGAAGCCGCCGGCCACGAGCTGTTTTTTGCCCAGAGCAACCGGGAATATGAGCTGATCGACTGGATCCACGAAGCCCGCGGCAAGTCCGCGGGCATCGTCATCAATCCGGGCGCCTTTACCCATACGTCGGTGGCGATCCTCGATGCGCTGAACGCCTTCGAGGCGCCGGTAATCGAAGTCCATATTTCCAACATCCACAAACGCGAGGTCTTCCGGCACCATTCCTATGTGTCGACCCGTGCCGAAGGCGTGATCGCCGGTCTTGGCATCGAAGGTTATGGGGTGGCGCTACGCCACCTCATCAACCTTTTTTCCCGATCCTCGTAATATGCTCGGGCTTCAGCACATAGCGCAGCAACATCTCCGCCACATGTGCGGACAGCGCTTCCTGGCCGGCCTCACTGAAAAGCGTATCGCCAAAATTGAACGAAAAAGTTTCGGTGTTCGAGACGTTGTAAAAAGACAGTGCACTGATCTGCCAATGCAGTTCAAGAGCGTCCAGTCCCGGCCGGAACAGGCCGGTATCCTGCCCGCGCTTCAATATTCGCCGCATGATTTCGATGGCGGGCCGGTTGACGTTGCGGATCGCCTCCGAAACCCTGATGTGCCTGCCGTGGTGAATATTCTCCGTCATGACCATCCGGACGAAAGCGGGGTTGCGACGGTGATGCTCGAAGGTGAACCGACAGAGCTTTTCCAGTGCGGCAATTGGCTCCAGATCATCCAGCTCAAGGTTGCCTTCGCCGCCGCGCACCTGCGCATAGGCCTCCTCCAGGACGCGTTTGTAGAGGCCTTCCTTGTCGCCGAAATAATAATAGATCATGCGCTTGGACGTGCGCGTGCGCGCCGCGATCTCATCGATGCGCGCGCCGGAGAGGCCATTCTGCGAAAACTCATCCATGGCGACGGAAAGAATGTCGCGGCGAACTCCTTCCGGATCGCGCTTCGCCTGCCGGCTTTCTCGGGTTGCGTTCGAAGTCGCGCTTTTGGTCATCATCCATTCCATCGGTGCGGCGGCGGCCTGCGGTCACGCCCTGCTTATTAACCAATTAGTACATAAGGCTGAAAAGGAAGGCAATATGGCGAGCTATGACACAGGAAGACACGGCATGCCAATGCGCACATCCATCGCAACCGTGTCGATCAGCGGCGAGTTCCCCGAAAAGCTGGCGGCCATCGCCAAGGCCGGCTTTTCCGGCGTGGAGATTTTCGAGAATGATTTCCTGACCTATGACGCCTCCCCGCGCGAGGTGAAGGCGCTTGCCGCCGATCACGGGCTTGATATCACCCTCTTCCAGCCGTTCCGCGATTTCGAGGGCATGCCGGAACCGCACCGCGCCCGCGCCTTCGAGAGGGCTGAGCGGAAATTCGATATCATGGGCGAACTCGGCACCGATCTGATGCTGATCTGCTCGAATGTCTCTCAGGTCTCGCTCGGCGGCATCGACCGCGCTGCGGCCGATTTCCATGAGCTCGGTGAACTGGCCGCAAAACATGGCGTGCGCGTCGGTTACGAGGCACTGGCCTGGGGCCGCCATATCAGCGATCACCGCGATGCCTGGGAGGTGGTGCGCCGTGCCGATCACGCCAATGTCGGGATCATTCTCGACAGTTTCCACACGCTGTCGCGCAAGATCGACCCCAATTCGATCCGCTCCATTCCGGGCGACAAGATCTTCATCGTGCAGCTGGCCGATGCGCCGCTGATCGACATGGACCTGCTCTACTGGAGCCGCCATTTCCGCAACATGCCGGGTGAAGGCGATCTGCCTGTCGTGGACTTCATGCGCGCCGTGGCCGCGACGGGTTATAGCGGCCCGCTGTCGCTGGAAATCTTCAACGACCAGTTCCGCGGCGGCTCCGCCCGGCTACTTGCCGAAGATGGCCACCGCTCGCTGATCAACCTCATGGACCAGGTGCGGCGGCTCGAACCCGATATCCGCATCGACGTGCCTGCCATGCCGGAACGGGTTGAGACGCAGGGTGTGGAATTTGTCGAGTTCAGCACGGCACCGGAGGAAAAGGCCAATCTGGAGGTGCTGCTTGCCACGCTTGGTTTTGAAAAATCGGCGCAGCACCGCAACCGCGCGGTCGATCTTTATACGCAGGGCGATATCCGTATCGTCATCAATACCAGCGATGACGGCGACAGCTTCGCCGGTGCCTCCTATTCGATCCACGGTACCAATGCCTATGCCTTCGGGCTGAAGGTCGACGATGCCCAGGCGGCGCTGGCGCGGGCCGAAGCGCTCGGCGCGCCGACCTTTGCAGAACCTCGCAACACAGGCGAAGTCGCCGTTCCCGCCATTCAGGGCGTCGGCAATGGCGTCATCTATTTCCTCGATGCTTCACCGGCGCTCGCCTCCATCTGGGACAAGGAATTCGTGCCAACGCAGGGGCAGAAGGCGATGAGCGATGCCGGCCTGACGCGCGTCGATCATCTCGCGCAAACAACGCATTATGATGAAATGCTGACCTGGCTTCTGTTCTACACCTCGCTGTTTTCCTCCCGCCGCACCCCGATGATCGATGTGGTCGATCCCGGCGGGCTGGTGCGCAGTCAGGCGATTGAAAGCGTGCCGGCAGCGAATTTCCGCCTCACCATGAACGGTGCGGACAATCGCAAGACCTTCGCCGGCAAATTTCTGGCGGAGGGTTTCGGCAGCAGCATCCAGCACATCGCTTTTGCCACCGACGATATTTTCGCCACGGCCAAGGCAATGCAGGCGCGCGGTTTTCACGCCCTGCCGATCTCGCGCAATTATTACGACGATCTGGAAGCCCGCTTCGGGCTGGAGCCGGAATTTTCCGATGCCCTGCGAGAAGCAAGCATTCTTTATGACCGGGACGACAGCGGCGAATATTTCCAGATCTACAGCCGCACCTTCGGTGAGGGCTTCTTCTTCGAGGTCATCGAAAGGCGTGGCGCTTACGGCGGTTATGGCGCCATGAACGCCCCCTTCCGCATCGCCGCGCAACGACGCCTTGCGCCGCCGGTCGGCATGCCGAAGGAATAAGTCCCGGCACAGCAATTCGATCGGGCCGCAGCCGGCAGAAATGCCGCTGCGGCCCGTTTTCGTTCAAGGCAAGGTCGTTATTTCATAGTCGCGCGGAATGGCGGAGGTCGCCTTAAACCAGGCAGATGCCCGCGTCCGCTGCTGATGAAAATCAAAGGCAGGACGATCGGTAAAAAGCTCCTCCACCCGCCAGACCAGCGGATCGTCGGTCTGGGACACCTCGAAAGAAATGCAACCGGGTTCCGCTCTGGTCAGGCGAATATGGTCGGGAAGATGCTGCCGCACCAGTTCAACATCATCTTCTGACAAGCACCGTAGAAAACCGCTCAACCTGACCGCGCCTGCCTTGTTGTTCATGCCTGACATTCCATTCCTCGTCGCCCACGCCTCGGGCAGCGCTCTAGGCGCTCCCCCAATTGCAATGGAACGTGGATATCGCCACGCTCCTCAGCTTTGCAAACTATAAATTTATCCGTTTGCCTGCGCATAGGAAGACGGCCCTTAACGACAACGATTCTGCGACATAGGCATCTTTACGGAGCATTCGGTGCAAATCCGCGCTCAAAATCGATGCGCTTGCACATTTGTAGAGCAGTACACAAAAATTGTTCAACACTCTGGACATGATTGTTCTGTTTTGTTAGCTTTTTCGGCAAAACAAGGGTGGGGGAATAAAGTTTCATGCGCATCGTGGAATCGGCGGCCGACGCAAATTATCCTGATGAGACCTGCAAGGTCATCAGCCGCGCTTCCGTGGCATCGCGGGCTTTGAATTGCCCGGCGGCGTCCAGGGCGCCTTCCACCGGCAAAGCGGCCTGAAACATGCAGTCCCTCGTGACATCCCCGTCCTGTCCGCATGGTGCCGCCCGGCGCATGCCTGCCTGCGACCCTTTCCCCTTTTCCATTTCAGATGACTGCGCCAGAATTGCCGCGCAGGCCATGCCGGAGACGATGATATGATTGCCGCAAACGCAAACGCCCTCCTGTCCGTCGAAGGCCTGAGCGTCGAGTTTGGAGACAGCCGCGTCGTGGACGATATCTCCTTCCGCGTGGAACCCGGCCGCACCGTCGCGGTCGTTGGCGAATCCGGGTCGGGAAAATCGGTCACGTCGCTCTCCACCATGCGCCTTGCGGATATGATGGGCGCGACCTACCCCACCGGCAAAATCCTGTTTGAAGGCAAGGACTTGCTGAAGGCTTCGCAGAAAGAGATGCGCTCGATCCGCGGCAAGGAGATCGCCATGATCTTCCAGGAGCCGATGACCTCGCTCAACCCCGTCTTCACCATTGGCGACCAGATCTGCGAAGTGCTTGTTCTGCATGAGAAGCTGGGCAAGACGGCTGCGATGGAACAGGCAAAGCAACTGCTCGACATGGTGCGCCTGCCCGATGCGGCGGAGCTTCTGCACCGTTATCCGCACCAGCTTTCCGGCGGCATGCGCCAGCGCGTGATGATAGCCATGGCGCTCGCCTGCCGGCCGAAGCTTTTGATCGCCGACGAACCGACGACGGCGCTCGATGTGACCATTCAGGCGCAGATCCTCAACATCATGCGTGACCTGCAAAAGAAACTCGGCATGGGCATGGTCTTCATCACCCATGATATGGGCGTGGTGGCGGAAATGGCCGATGACGTCGTTGTCATGTGGAAGGGCAAGAAGGTCGAGGAAGGCCCGGTGAAGGATATCTTCGCCAACCCGCAGCACCCTTACACGCGGGCGCTTCTTTCCGCCGTTCCGCGCCTCGGCAGCATGGAGGGCGAAGCGTTTCCAAAGCGGCTGCCGCTCACCGTGTTGCAGGATGGCCAGCCGGTGGTGATCGGTGAAGAGCGCGTGCAGGACACCGCGAAATACGATCAGAAACCGCTTCTGTCGGTGAAGGACCTGTTCGTTCGCTTCGATATTCGCAAGAACCTGTTCGGCAAGGCGACGCACCGCCTGAGCGCGGTGCAGAAGGTCAGTTTCGACATCCATGCCGGCGAAACGCTGGCGCTGGTGGGCGAATCCGGTTCCGGCAAATCCACCATCGGCCGCACCATCCAGCAGCTGCAAACGGCCGTATCAGGCGAAATTGCCTTCAACGGCCGCAGCTATTCGCAGATGTCGGCGGCGGAACGCTTCCGCATGCGCCAGGAAGTGCAATATATCTTCCAGGACCCCTTCGCCTCTCTCGATCCGCGCAAGACGGTCGGCTTTTCCATTGCCGAGCCGATCAACACCCATGGTTTGATCAATGATCAGAAGGCCGTACGCCGGCGCGTGGATGAGTTGCTGGAACGCGTGGGCCTCAGCTCGGAACATGCCGCACGGTATCCGCACGAATTTTCTGGCGGCCAGCGGCAGCGCGTCTGCATTGCCCGTGCGCTTGCCTCCGATCCGAAGCTCATCATTGCAGACGAAGCGCTGTCGGCGCTCGACGTCTCCATTCAGGCCCAGATCATCAATCTGTTCATGGATTTGCAGGCCGAGCGCGGTCTCGCGTACCTGTTCATCAGCCATGACATGGCTGTCGTGGAAAAGATGAGCCATCGCGTCGCCGTGCTTTATCTCGGCCAGATCATGGAACTGGGCAGCCGCCAGCAGGTGTTCGAAACGCCGACGCATGATTATACCCGCCGCCTGCTTTCGGCCGTGCCGGTCGCCGATCCGACCATCGAGCGCCGCATCGCCATGATCGAGGGCGAAATACCCAATCCCGTGCGCCGTGTCGGTGATGAGCCGGCCATTCTCGCCCATGAGGAAATCAATCCGGGCCACTTCATCGCGAAGAGCGCCTGAATAACAACCAGAACCGCAACCATCTGAAGAGGAACAGGTAGATGAGAGTAATCAAGAAGGGGATGACGACAACGTTCGTCGCGCTTGCCATGGCCGCCACGGCCTTTACCGCCGCACCGGCTTTCGCCGCCGGCAAGATGACCATATCCAGCCCGCAGGATCCTGGCAGCTGGGATCCGATCGATACCTTCCTCGTGCAATGGGCGGCGGTTGCCACCAACATTTTCGACGGCCTGACCTATCGCGGCCCGGACCTGAAGCTGGCACCCGGCCTTGCCGAATCCTGGGAAGAGCTGGATGAAGGCAAGCGCATCCGCTTCAAGCTGCGCCAGAACGTCAAGTTCCACAATGGTGAGCCCTTCAACGCCGCCGCCGTCAAGTTCACCTTCGAGCGCCTTCTCGGCGAACAGGGTGCCAAAGGCCCGCAGCGCTCCAACTACGTCGCCATCGAAAGCGTCGATGTTATCGATGATTACACCGTCGACATGAAGCTGAAGGCGCCCGATCCGGTGCTGCTCACCAAGCTTGCCGGTTATGGCGGCATGATCGTTCCGCCTGCCTATATCAAGGAAAAGGGCGAGGACAATTTCAACCTCAACCCTGTCGGCACCGGCGCATTCAAATTCGTTTCCTATGCACCAAAAAACAACATCAAGCTCGAAGCCAACCCGGATTACTGGGGCGGCGCGCCAAAACTCTCCGAGCTTGAATATCGTTTCATCGCCGAGCCTTCGACCGCCGTTGCCGAACTTCAGGCCGGCCGCGTCGACCTCGTCATTCCGCCCACTATCCCGATCGGCATGATCCCGGTTATCGAAGGCGATTCCAAGCTTCAGATCGTCAGCGTTCCCGGCCCGACGGTCGATGCGCTGCGGTTCAACACGCGTGACGGCATCACCGCCGATCCGAAGGTGCGCAAGGCGATCATCATGGCCGTCGATCGCGGCACCATCGTCAAGTCGATCCTTGCCGGCCAGGCATCGGAGATCGCGAGCTTCCAGAGCGCGCTGTCCTTCGGTTACGACCCGGAACTGAAGCCGCTGCCTTACGACCCTGATGGTGCCAAGAAGCTGCTCGCGGAAGCCGGCGTAAAGCCGGGTGCGGCGTTACAGATCGATATTCGCGGCAATGACGCGACGATGAACGAAGTGGCGCAGGTCATTTCCAGCTATCTGTCCATGGTCGGCATCACCGCCACCATCAAGCCCTATGAGACCAACGTTCTGCTGAACGACATCATCCCGCAGGGCAAGACCGGCGCGATGTTCCAGCAGAAGTGGGGTGGCTGGACCTTCGATTACGACAATACGGCCTATTCCATGTACCACTCGGGTGAAAAGTGGAACCCCTATGACAAGGACGAGAAGCTGGACAAGCTGCTGGAATCGCAGCGTCCGCTGACCGACCGTGCCGAGCGCGAAAAGATCCTCAAGGAACTCGGCAGCTATACCGCCGAACGCGCGCTGGAAATCCCGCTTTACAACACCAATGCCATTTACGGCATCAACAAGCGGGTCAAGGGTTTCGTCGCACCGCCGGATAACCGCCTGAAGCTGACCGACGTCACCGTCGAATAATCAGGCTGATCCTCCCTAAAAGCGCCTTGCCAGCCATCCCGCGGGCAAGGCCGGGTCTCTCTTCCCGAGTTTCTCTTCAAGGTAAAAAACGTGGCCGGTTTCCTCATCAAGCGATTGCTGCAGGCGATTTTTGTCGTCATTGCCATCACCCTTCTCGTGTCTTTCGCCATCCGCCTCACCGGCGATCCGGCTGTCACCATGTTCCAGGGCGGCGGCAGCATGACGGAAGACGATCTGGCGCGCATCCGTGCAGCGCTTGGAACCGACCGGCCGTTCTTCGTACAATATTTCAGCTTCCTGAAGGGCCTCGTGACACTGGATTTCGGCCGCAGCTTTACCGGCAGCACGCCGGTCTCGCGTCTCATCGCCGATGCCCTGCCCGCCACGCTGCTGCTCGCCTTCATCTCCATGGCGGTGTCGATTGCGCTTTCCATTCCGCTCGGCATCAAGGCCGCGACCTCGCGCGGCAAGACGGCCGATCAGGTGATCCGTATCTTCTCGCTCATCGGCCTGTCCTTCCCGAATTTCTGGCTGGCCACCATGCTGGTGCTGCTGTTTTCCATCACGCTCGGCTGGCTGCCGCCCAGCGGCATGGGCGGCTTTGCAAGCTACATCATGCCCTCCGTCACCATGGGCGTTATTCTGACGGCGACCAATGTCCGCCTCGTTCGCACCGCCATGCTCGATACGCTACGCTCGCAATATGTCATGGTGGCGCGCGCCAAGGGCCTCAGCGAAAGCAAGGTTCTCTACAAACATGCGCTGCGCAATTGCGCCATTCCGCTCATCACCTATTTCGGCCTGCAATTTGGCGGGCTTCTCGGCGGCATCGTCGTCATCGAGCGCGTCTTCAACTGGCCGGGTCTCGGCACGCTGGCTTTCGATGCGGTCGGCGCGCGTGACTATCCCGTGCTTCAGGCCGTCATCACCGTGCTGTCGCTGATGATCGTCGGCATCAACCTTCTGGTCGATATCGCCTACGGGCTGGTCGATCCGCGCATTCGCACGGAGTAAGTGACGATGGCTGCCAAAACCTCGCGCCTGTCGCGCTTCGCCAATCTGGAATTCGTCCTCGGCGCGTTCCTCACGACAGTCATCTGCCTTGCCGTCGTCTTTTCCGACGTGCTGTTTCCCGGAGGGGCAGACAAGATCGACCTGATGGCCCGCCTTGCCAAGCCCTTTGCCAACGCCGCCCATCCGCTCGGCACCGATCCGCTCGGGCGCGACGTGCTGGCCCGCGTCGTCGCCGGCGGCAAGATTTCACTGCTGGTCGGTTTCACCTCGGTCATCGGCGCGGTCATCTTCGGCGTCGCTGTTGGCCTTGTCGCCGGTTATTATCGCGGCTTCTGGGATATGTTGGTCATGCGTTTTGCCGATATCCAGCTCGCCATGCCCTTCATTCTGCTCGCCATCACCTTCATCGCCATCGTCGGCGGCAGCCTCACCAACACCATCATCCTGCTGATCATCTCGCAATGGGTGCAATATGCCCGCCTCGTGCGCGGTTCGGTGCTGACCCTGCGCGAACGGGAATTCATTCTCTCCGCCCGCGCCATCGGCGTGAAGGACTGGCGTATCATCCTCCAGCACCTGCTGCCGAACCTCATCGGCCCGGTCATCGTGCTGATGACGCTCAATGTCGCCAACAACATCCTCTTGGAAAGCAGCCTGACCTTCCTCGGCCTCGGCGTTGATCCGACCATTCCGAGCTGGGGCGGCATGCTGGCGGATGGCCGCACTTATCTGCAAACGGCATGGTGGGTCAGCGTCTTCCCCGGCCTTGCCATTCTGCTCACCGTGCTTGGCCTCAACCTTCTCGGCGACTGGCTGCGCGACAGCCTTGACCCAACAGGCAGAACCTCGAGGTAACCCAGATGAGCCAGATTTTCGACCAGACCTTCGAGCGCACGCTGGATACGCTTCTCGCTCGCGCCACACCCGGCCAGTCTTTCGAGGCGTGGACTTTCGATGATGCCAAAAGCCGCCGCGAGGCCGAGGAGAGGCTGAAGAAAAAAGGCGTCAGCGCCCGCATCCGCAGCGCCTATAAACCGCTTCTCTTCACCTTTCTGGAAGAGATCAATCTGGATGGCATCGATGCCATCGAAGTGCGCTACCCCGTGCACGCGAACGCGCCCGCCAACCGTTTCCGGCTGGAGGCCTATCCGCTGGCGGCTCTGGTGGGCGATGCGACGATCGATTTCATCGCCCGCGGCGACGACGCCTTCCATTATGACGTGACGCTGAGCCGTAACGGCAAGCAGGAAACCCTGACGGTTCTGGCCCCAAACCGGGTTCATACCGATATCGTCGGCGAAACCAATGTCTCGCCAACCGGCTGGTTCCGGCCTGCCGGCGAGGCGGCGGGCGAGCGGCTAGAGACGGATTACGAGCAGCTTTTCGAAGCGGCGATCCATGCCGTCGCCGACCATAGCTGGGGCGATGAAGAACCCTATTTCGAAGAACTGAACATCCGCGTCGCTCATCCTGCCGAAGACATGGCCCTGCCCATCGGCGACGAGGTGATCAGCCTGCGCGAAGCGCTGCATGAGGATTTCTATTTCTCGCTGCTGGAATTCTTCCAGAAAAAATCCGGCCGCCCGCTGGGTGACCGCGGCCTGAAACCCGGCCAGATCGTACCCGAGATCGTCAAAGGCGAAGGTGAAATCTCCGTCCACATCGAGACCCGCCCGCTCACCACCGCCTTCCTGGATGGCGGCGAGCAGCCGATCGATGAAGCCCGCGAGCCCGTCGCCGCAGGCCAGCTCGCAAAGCTGCTTTCGCAGATCGGCGGCGAGGCCTTCGATGCCCGCTCCCGTTCCGGCCGCATCCTTGCCGCCCGTTACGTGGCCGGCAGCGATGCCGCCGTGATGGTGAGCGGTGGCCAGCACCCGAACGAGACGACAGGCATCGTCGGCGCCATCCGTGCCGCCCGCAAACTCGCTGAGCGCAAGGGCGCGCATTTCACCATCTCGCCGCTGGAAAACCCTGATGGCTACGCCCTGCACCAGCGGCTGCGCATCGACAATCCGCGTCATATGCACCATGCGGCGCGTTACACCGCTCTTGGCGACGACCTCGAATACCGCACGCCGGAAAATTCAGGCGCGCATCTGAACGAAAAGGAAATCCGCTTCAAGGCGCAGGAAGTCAGTGGCGCCAACCTGCATGTGAACCTGCACGGTTATCCCTCTCACGAGTGGACCCGGCCTCTATCCGGTTATGTGCCGCGCAATTTTGCCATGTGGACGTTGCCGAAGGGCTTCTTCCTCATCATCCGCCACCATGCGGACTGGGAAAGCCAGGCCGAAGCCCTGCTCGACAAGGTAACCCGCCATCTTGGCGCGATTCCCGGCCTGCTCGACTACAACAACCGCCAGATCGAACTGTATGAAATCCACGCCGGCGAAACCGGTTTCCGCATCATCAACGGCTTTCCGTGCCTGTCGTCCGTGGACGACCGCCACACCGTGCCGATGACGCTGATCACGGAATATCCCGATGAGACAATCTATGGCGACGATTTCATCACCGGCCACACCGCGCAGATGGAAACGGTTCTCTCGGCCTATGATGCCTGGCAGGAAATCCTGTCACCACAGGTCGCCTGATAGAGCCTGCCGGAAACGACGGGAACAAAAGCGGCGGGAAAAGGTGATAACAAGTCAAACCCGATCAAGCAGGAAACGGAGCGGTTTTGCATGGTAAGGACGTGAACCACAGGAGACCCCATGCCCGCTCTCGACAAGCTCATCTGGCAGATCGAAACCGATCTCAACAAGGACCTGACATTGACGGTCCTGTCCGATCGCTGCGCGATCAGCACACATCACATGTGCCGGTTGTTTCAGCTTTCCACCGGCCTGTCGATCATGTCCTATGTCCGCGCACGCCGTCTTTCCATGGCTGCGGATACCATCGCGCGGCACGATGGCGACATCCTCACCGCCGCGCTTGATGCGGGATACGGGTCCCATGAGGCGTTCACGCGAGCCTTTGCGAATTATTTCAATGCATTACCGAGCACTGTTCGCAAGGCCCGATCAACCTCGTCCCTTGATCTCATGGAGCCATTAAAAATGAAAAACGACATGTTCGTCGAAGTCCAGCCGCCGGAAATGCGCCGTGCCGACGCCTTTATGGTTGTGGGTCTCAGCACCCCGTGCTCGCTGGAGAATAACAGCACCATTCCCGCCCTCTGGCAGCGCTTCAATCTGCGCGAAAGTGAGGTCGAGGAGGTGGTATCCGGGGCTGCCTACGGAGTGTGCAGCGCCGCCGATGAAGCCGGCAACTGCACCTATCTCGCCGGCGTCAAGGCGCTGACGAAAACCCCGGGCATGGATTACATCGAGTTGCCCGCGCAATCCTATGCGGTCTTCACCCATAACGGCCACATCTCGGATCTTCCCCGAACGGTCTACACGATCTGGAACAAGGCGCTGCCCGAGGCCGGGCTGAAAACCGCCGACTCTCCCGATTTCGAACGTTATGACCAGCGCTTCAATCCTGAGACCGGGCGGGGAAGCGTGGAAATCTGGATACCCGTCATTGCCTGAAACAATGACCTGTGAAGACCATATGCTCCAGCTAGCGTGGGGCATATGGTGCATTGGCCGCCGCCGAACCGGAGGCGGTTCGCCTATTTTGCCGACGCAGTGGTGGCGAGCTTCTGGTCCCGCTGCTTCTGCAGCAGCTTCTTGCCCTTGCTGAGAATATGCAGGTTGGCTGCGTCGAGCTTGTTGTAACCCGCCTGAATAATATCGATATCGGCAACGTGGCCGATTGCTGCAAGCTTGTACATGACGTCGCCGACGGCCACGTCTATGCTGGGCGCCGGCGCGGAGACGGCATCCTTCACGGCTGCCTGCAGGTCTTCCGTTGTTCCGCCCATGGCGTGATAGAGCGTCAGCGCCTTGCGCAGGAATTCTTCGCGACGCTCGATCCTGTTGTTGAGCGTACTTTCCCCGACGCGATTGCGCATCAGCTCAACAGCTTTATTCTGATATTCGCCCATCAAGACACCAAATAAAGTTCCAAAATATGCTTGGCGAGACTACGAACAATCCCCTTAGAACTGGTTAAGGCATTGGTTTCGTCTCCACATCGGCACTATCCCGCGTCGAGTTTGCCCGAAGCTGTTCTCATGAGATGCCGAGACCGTCAGTGTTTTTTTGGCTGGCCGGATAGGCGCTTATCGCTCATAACGGTAAGCAGTAGAGCGAAATGCGGGCTCATTGATAACCGTCAGGTTATTTATCGTCCCCCTTATTTCATTTTACTTTGATATTCTTAATCATCAATCTGGCGGCCTGGATCGGTGGACGGGAGCCACGGATCAACTGGGAGGAAATCTATGAAATTACGGATCACCGCCGCAATCGTGGCCATCTGCTTCAGTTCCGCTGCTTATGCCGAGACCATCAAAGTCGGCGTGGTCGGTCCGTTCTCTGGCCCGTTTGCGTTGCAGGGCAAGAACTTCAAGGCCGGTATCGACGCCTGGTTTGCCCTTCACGGCAACAAGGTCGGCAATGACACGGTTGAGGTCGTCTATCGTGACGTTCCGCAGGCCGATCCGGCGCAATCCAAGGCGCTGGCGCAGGAACTGGTGGTGAAGGAACGGGTGCAATATCTCGCCGGCTTCTATTTCACCCCTGATGCCATGGCCGTCACGCCGCTTTTGAAGCAGGGCAATGTGCCGATGGTCGTCATGAATGCCGCCACCTCGGCCATCGTGACCAAGAGCCCCTATGTGGTGCGCACCTCTTTCACCACCTGGCAGACCTCTACGCCGATAGCCAAGGTGGCCTTTGATGGCGGCGTGAAAAAGGTCATTTCACTGGTCAGCGATTACGGCCCGGGCGTCGATGCCGAAAACGCTTTCAAGGCGGCCTTTACCGCCGCCGGCGGCGAGGTGGTGGAAACCATCCGCATGCCGCTTTCAACCAATGATTTCAGCCCCATCATGCAGCGGGTGAAAGATTCCGGCGCTCAAGGGGTTTTCGCCTTCCTGCCGTCAGGCCCGACCACGCTCGGTTTCGTCAAGGCCTTCAACGATAACGGCCTGAAATCATCAGGCGTCAAGCTCTTCGCTCCGGGTGACCTCACCCAGGAATCCGACCTGCCGGCGCTTGGCGAGGCCGCACTCGGCATGCAGACGACCTTCCATTACGCCGTCTCGCATGATTCGCCTGAGAACAAGACCTTCGTGGAGGCCGCCGCCAAGGCGATCGGCAATCCGAAGGAACTGTCCTTTCCCGCAGTCAGCGCTTTCGACGGCATGTATGTCATCAGCAAGATGATCGAGGCCACCGGCGGCAAACAGGATGCGGAAAAGGCAGTCGAGGCGGTGAAAGGTCTATCCTGGACAAGCCCGCGCGGCCCTGTCAGCATCGATCCGGAAAGCCGTCACATCACGCAGAACATATATCTGCGCGAAGTGGCCAAAGCGGATGACGGCACCTATTACAACAAGGAAGTCCAGACCTTCGAAAAGCAGGGTGATCCGGGTCTCGCCGCCGCGAAATAAAAGGCAGCATTAACGACGTTGTCGGGCCGCCAAGAGCGGCCCGTCTCCGGCCCGGATGGGCATCGCTGCACCGGGAGGAGTTTTTTCAGCATGCAGACGGTCTTCAGCATCCTCATCGATGCGCTTGCCTATGGCATGGTCCTGTTCATCATCTCCATCGGCCTTTCCGTCACAATGGGGCTGATGCGGGTGGTCAATCTGGCACACGGCGCGTTCGCGATGATCGGCGGTTATCTCGCGTCTTATGCCGCCCACGGCCTCGGCCTTGGTTATGCGATGGCGATCCTCGTTGCGATTGTCGGCACCATCGTCATCGCCATACCGCTCGAACGTTTCCTCTATCGCCGCATCTATGGCGCGCCAGAGCTGACGCAGGTGCTGATGACCATCGGCATCACCTTCTGCATCATCGGCATCGCCAATTACGTCTTCGGCCCCACATTGAAGACCATTCCTCTGCCGCAGCAGCTCGCCGGCCCCACCGATCTCGGCTTCCGCACCATCGCCACCCATCGCATCTTCGCCATTGCCTGCGGGCTGGCCGTGGCCGGCGCGCTGTGGTTCACCTTCGAAAAGACCGCCTTCGGTATCAAGCTGCGTGCCGCCGTCGATAATGCCGCCATGGCGGCGGCACTCGGCGTGCGCACGGAAATCATCTATGCCGTCAGCTTTGCCATCGCCGTCGGCCTTGCCGCGATGGGCGGCGTCATCGGCGCGGAACTGCTGCCGGTCGAACCCTATTACGCGCTGCGCTACATGGTCACCTTCCTCGTGGTGGTTTCGGTCGGCGGCGCGGGCTCCATACCCGGCGCGCTGATCGCCTGCCTGCTGCTCGGCGCGATCGATACGACCGGGCGGTATCTCGCCCCGGAATATGGCGAGTTCTTCTTTTATCTGGCGGTCATCGTGATCATCACCTTGTTCCCGCGCGGCCTTCTCGGAAGGGCGAAATGAGATGGCGGTGCTCATGAACGACGTGACTGAAACGGCAGAGATCCCGAAGGCGCGCTCGCCGCTGCGCACGCTCGCGGGGCCGCTCCTCATCATCACCGCCGCGATCATCGGCTACTTCCTGTTTCCGGATAATCTGGCGCTTCTGACCCGCATCATCGCCATTGCGCTTCTCGTGCTGTCGATCGATCTCGTCACTGGTTATTGCGGCGTCGCCACGCTTGGCCATGCCGCACTCTTCGGCGCGGGCGCTTATGCCGCCGGCATTGCCGCTGCCCATTTCGAGATCACCGACCCGCTTCTCATGACCGTAATCGGCGCAGCA
Organism: Agrobacterium fabrum str. C58; assembly: GCF_000092025.1. NCBI lineage: Bacteria > Pseudomonadati > Pseudomonadota > Alphaproteobacteria > Hyphomicrobiales > Rhizobiaceae > Agrobacterium > Agrobacterium fabrum. Next base: position 1,664,288 of record NC_003063.2, on the reverse strand, counting down.
GGCGGCGGTGTGGCCGGGCTGCTTTCCGGCACGGTGTTACTGCGCGCCCACGGCTTGCCGCAGCTGGTGCTTTCCATCGCCGTCATCCATTTGTTCCATGAGGCGGCCAACAAGGCATCGGGCTGGACAGGCGGCAGCGACGGTCTGTCAGGCGTGTCTCCTGACGCCCTGTTCGGCACCTTCGAATTCGACCTTTTCGGCCGCACCGCCTATGTTTACGGCGTCTGTCTGCTGCTCCTCGTTTTCATCGCCCTCAGGGTCGTGGTCAATTCGCCTTTCGGCATGTTGTGCCGCGGCGTCAAGCAGGACAGCATCCGCATTCAAGCCATGGGCGGCTCCGTCAATGGCACGGTTCTAAAGATGTTCGTGATATCAGGCATCGTCGCCGGCATTGGCGGCGCGCTGAACGCCATCTCCACCCAGGTCGTCGGGCTCGACAGTCTCAGCTTCACGCTTTCGGCCGAGGGGCTGGTCATGCTGGTTCTCGGCGGCGCGGGCTCGCTTTACGGCGCGCTGATCGGCACCGTCACCTTCATGTGGTTCGAGGATGTCGTTTCCGCGGCCAATCCGTTCCACTGGCTCACCATTGTCGGCCTGCTGCTGATCGCCGTCGTACTCTTCGCGCCGCGCGGGCTTTACGGCGCGGGTGAACAGATCATCGGGCGCCTGCGGGGAGATCGCAAATGAGCGCCATTTTCGAAGTCTCTGCCCTGCAGAAGAATTTCGGCGGCCTTGTCGTCACCAACAATGTCTCGCTGTCGCTTTCGCCGGGAGACCGCACCGTTCTGATCGGCCCCAATGGCGCCGGCAAGACGACCTTCGTCAATCTCGTCACCGGCAATATCAAACCCTCAGCCGGCACGGTGCGCATCGCCGGGGAGGACGTGACAAGCCTCAGCGCCAGCCAGCGGGTGAAGCGCGGCCTCGTGCGTTCCTTCCAGGTCACCCGGCTGTTTCAGGACATGACGCCCGAGGAACATGTGGCGCTCGCCATTCTCCAGCGCGAAGGCAAAACCGGCCGGATTTTCGGCCGTTACCGCGCCATGCCCTCGGTGATGAGCGAAGCCCGCGACATTCTCGGCACGCTCGGTCTTCTGGCGCTTGCCGAAACAAGGGTGCGCGAAATCGCTTACGGCCAGCAGCGGCTGATCGAGATCGCGCTTGCCATGGCGCTTCGCCCGAAAATCCTCCTGCTCGACGAACCGGCCGCCGGCGTGCCTTCCACGGAAACGGCGCGCATCGAACAGGCGCTAGACCGGCTGCCGGCCGATCTCGCGATCCTGATGATCGAGCACGATATGGATCTGGTCTTCCGTTTCGCCAGACGCGTCGTCGTTCTGGCGGCCGGCGCCGTCATCTTCGATGGCTCCCCTGAAGATGTCACCAGCAATGCGGAAGTCCGCCAAGCTTATCTCGGAAGTTACGCCAATGCCCGCAGCGCCGCTTGAAATCGCCAACCTCACCGCCGGTTATGGCCCGACAAGGGTGATCGAGGGCCTGTCGCTCTCCGTGCCATCGGGCTCGCGTTTTGCCGTGCTCGGCCGCAACGGCGTCGGCAAGACCAGCCTCTTCGCCACGCTGGCCGGCCAGACGAAACGTTTTGCCGGCGATATCCGCATTGGTGGACAGGACATCGCCGCTTTGCCGAGTGCTGCCCGCGCCAAGGCCGGCCTCGGTTACGTGCCGCAGACCCGCGATGTATTCCCCACCCTCACGGTGGAGGAAAACCTTTTCGTCGGCCTCAAGACCCGTCCGAAATCCGCGATCGAGGAAGCCTACACCCTGTTTCCGCGCCTGAAGGAGCGCCGCCGCAACCTCGGCTCGCAACTCTCTGGCGGCGAACAGCAGATGCTTTCCACCGCCCGCACCATTCTCGGCCAGCCGCGCGTGCTGCTTCTCGACGAACCGCTCGAAGGCCTCGCCCCCGTCATCTGCGAAGAACTGATGGCGGCCTTCTCGAAACTCGCGAAATCCGGCGAAATGACCATTCTTCTCATCGAACAGCGCATCCAGATGGCCATAGACTTTGCCGACCACGCCATCATCATGGAACGCGGCCGCATCGTCTGGGAAGGACCATCGAGCGAGCTTGCGGAGAACCCTGGTATCATCGACACCCATCTCGGGGTTGGCGGGCTGCACTGAACCATCTCACCCTCATTCGTCGGCTTCCAAAAAACCCAATGGAATAAAAATTCCATTGCGGCTAAAGTGCACACGATTTCAGTCTGCACGAAGGAATGACAATGACGGCAATCGAGGCGCCAGATTCGGTGAAGGCTTTTGAGGAGCGGTTGCTCCAGGTGGCGGAGGGCCTGCCGAAGCGGTTGCGGCAATGTGCCGATTATGTCGCCTCCAACCAGGATCGCATCGCTGTTTCCACCGTCGCCGAAATGGCCGAAGGGGCCGGCGTGCAGCCCTCGGCCTTTATGCGGTTTTGCCAGATCATGGGTTTTTCCGGCTTTTCGGAAATGCAGCGCCTGTTTCGTGAATCCTATGTCGGCGGCTGGCCGGATTATGCCACCCGGCTCGATCACCTGCGTGAAAAGGGCGATGAAAGCGCCTCCGGCCTGCTGGCGGAATTTGTCGAAGCCGGCCGTTCTTCGCTCGAAATGCTTTTGAAATCAGTCGATACGAAGCAGCTGGACGAGGCGGTTTCGGCTCTCTCCAAGGCGCGCACCGTGCATATTATGGGCCTGCGCCGCTCATTCCCCATTGCCAGCTATCTGGCCTATGCCTTCGAGAAGATGAAGGTGCCGGCCGTTTTGCACAGCGCCGTTGGCGGGCTCGGCAATATCAGCGCCATCTCCCGCGACGATGCGCTGATCGCCATCACCTTTTCCCCCTATTCCACTGAGACGCTGGAACTGGCAGAAAACGCCCGCGCCAACGGCATCCCGGTCGTGGCGCTTTCCGATTCTGCGGTCAATCCGCTCCGGAAATCCGGCGCAACGCTACTGACGGTGACGGAAATCGATTTCGGCGCATTCCGCTCGCTTTCGGCCACGCTCTGTCTCGCCATCACGCTGGCGGTTGCTGTGGGAACACGCAAGACGGCCTGAATATTTTTATTGAAAATGGAAAAAATAGAATTTATGATCCAAATCCATGAAACGGGCATTCCACGACTGTCCGTCTCGTGACGGGACAAGTGAGCGGAGGAGGCTCACCGGAGCGGGATGGCGATAGCTGGCGGCATGGTTGCCTGATCCGCTCGACACACATGAGGCAGACCGCGCCAGCGTGCGGTGCTAAGGAGGAAACCTTTTGAAAAAACTTGATCTTATCACGATCGGGCGCTCGTCTGTCGACCTATACGGTTCGCAGGTCGGCGGCCGTCTGGAGGACATGGCCTCCTTTGCCAAATATATTGGCGGCTCTCCCACCAATATCGCAGCGGGTGCTGCGCGCCTTGGATTGAACAGCGCCGTCATTACCCGCGTGGGTGATGAGCATATGGGCCGCTTCATCCGCGAGCAGCTGGTGCGCGAAGGCGTCGATGTGCGTGGCGTGAAGACAGACCCGGAGCGACTGACCGCGCTGGTTCTGCTCGGCATTCGTGACCAGAACCAGTTCCCGCTGATCTTCTATCGCGAGAACTGTGCCGACATGGCGCTCAGCGAAGACGATATCGACCCGGCCTTCATTGCCGACGCCGGCTGCATCTGCGCCACTGGAACGCATCTGTCGCATCCGAACACGGAAGCTGCCGTACTGAAGGCGCTGAAGCTCGCCCGTGAAAACGGTGCAAAGACCGCACTCGATATTGATTACCGTCCCAATCTCTGGGGTGTTGCCGGCCATGGCGATGGCGAAAGCCGTTTCGTCGAATCGCAGAAGGTCACTGCCAAGCTGCAATCCACCCTGCATCTCTTTGACCTGATCGTCGGCACGGAAGAGGAATTCCACATCGCCGGCGGCTCCACCGATACGCTGACCGCGCTCAACGCCGTCCGCAAGGTCTCGAATGCGACGCTGGTGTGCAAGCGCGGCCCGATGGGCGCTTCGGTCTTCACCGGCGATATTCCTGATAGCCTCGACGATGGAGAAACGGGCGAAGGTTTCCCGATCGAGGTCTTCAATGTTCTCGGTGCGGGCGATGGTTTCATGGCCGGGCTGTTCCGCGGCTGGCTGCGCGGCGAGGACTGGCCGACGACACTGAAATATGCCAATGCCTGCGGCGCTTTCGCGGTCTCCCGCCATGGCTGCACGCCTGCCTATCCGAGCTGGGAAGAGCTGCAATATTTCTTCAAGGCCGGCATTCGCAACAAGGCGCTGCGCAAGGACGAGGCGCTGGAGCAGGTGCACTGGTCCACCAACCGCAAGGGCGACTGGGACACGATGCGCGTCTTCGCCTTCGACCACCGCATGCAGCTGGAGGCCATCGCAGACGAACTTGGCGTGAAACACGAGCAGATCGGCGCCTTCAAGAAATTATGCCTTCAGGCCGCACAGAAAGTTTCCGGTGGCGAAGCGGGTTACGGCATTCTCTGCGACGGCCGTCTTGGCCGTGACGCCCTGTTTGCCGCCAGCGGTTCCGGCCTCTGGATCGGCCGTCCGGTGGAATGGCCCGGCTCGCGCCCGCTGACGCTGGAACCCGATCTCGGCAAGGATTTTGGCGGGCTTTCCGAATGGCCGCTTGAAAATGTCGTCAAGGTTCTGTGTTTCTATCACCCCGATGACACCGATGAGATGCGCGCCGCGCAGGAAGAGACCGTTATACGGCTGTTTGAAGCGGCACGCCGCAACCGGCTGGAAATGCTGCTTGAGGTCATACCCTCCAAGGTCGGCCCGACCGACGATCTGACCGCCGCCCGCATCATCGAGCGCTTTTACGAGATTGGCGTTTACCCCGACTGGTGGAAGCTGGAGCCGATGAAAACCACGGCGGCATGGAAAAATGCCTGCGACGCCGTGCATCGCAACGACCCTTACGTGCGGGGCATCGTCGTTCTCGGCCTCGACGCACCGCAGAGTGAGCTTGAAGAAAGCTTCCGCCTTGCGGCCGGTTTCGATCTGGTCAAAGGTTTCGCCGTTGGCCGCACCATTTTTGCCGACGCCGCCCGCGGCTGGCTCGGTGGCAAGATCACCGATGAGGAAGCGGTGAAGGACATGGCGCAGCGCTATACCAGCCTGTGCCGCATATGGGATGAGGCGCGCGCCAAAAAGGGAGAGGCAGCGTGAAGACAATCAGATTAACGGCTGCGCAGGCTATGGTTCGTTACCTCGCCGCGCAGATGAATGAACACGGCGAAACCTATATTGCCGGTGTCTGGGCGATTTTCGGCCATGGCAATGTCGCCGGCATCGGCGAAGCGCTTTATGGCATCCGTGACGAGTTGCCGACCTATCGCGGCCAGAACGAGCAATCCATGGCCCATGCGGCCATCGCCTATTCCAAGCAGCTGCGCCGCCGCCGTGCCATGGCGGTCACCTCTTCCATCGGCCCCGGTGCCGCCAACATGGTGACGGCAGCAGCGCTGGCGCATGTCAACCGCCTGCCGGTTCTGCTGATCCCCGGCGATGTCTTTGCCAATCGCGGCCCGGACCCCGTGCTGCAGCAGCTGGAAGATTTCGGCGACGGCACGATGACAGTGAATGACTGCTTCCGTCCGGTCAGCCGCTATTTCGACCGTATCATGCGCCCGGAACAGTTGCTGACGGCCCTGCCCCGCGCCATGCGCACCATGACGGACCCGGCCGATTGCGGCCCGGTAACGCTTGCCTTCTGCCAGGACGTGCAGGCCGAAGCCTATGACTATCCAGTCAGTTTCTTCGAAAAACGCATCTGGCGCCAGCGCCGCCCGGAACCTGACGTGGTGGAATTCGAAGAAGCGCTTGCCGCGCTGAAGGCCGCAAAGAACCCTGTCATCGTTGCCGGTGGCGGCGTGCATTTTGCAGGTGCGACGGAAACACTGAAGCGCTTTGCCGAAACCCACTCCATCCCCGTCGTTGAAACACAGGCCGGCAAATCGGCGCTTGCCTGGGATCACGATCTGAATTTCGGCCCGGTCGGTGTTACCGGCGCGGAAAGCGCCAATATCGTCAGCGAGAAGGCCGATCTTGTCTTCGGCGTCGGCACCCGCTTTCAGGATTTCACGACAGGTTCCTGGGCGCTGTTCAAGAACCCAAGCCGCAAGATCCTCGCGCTCAACGTCCAGCCCTATGACAGCGCCAAGCATGATGCGATCAGTCTGACGGCGGATGCGAAGATCGGGCTGGAAAAGCTCTCCGCCGCCCTCGGCAGCCACCGTTACGCGGCGCCGGATGCCGGCCTCAAGGCAGCATGGTTCGAAAAGGCCGATGCCGATACGGCGGCACCGGGCGAGGAGCATGTGAACAGCCTGCCCACCGACATGCAGGTCATCGGTGCTGTACAGCGCCAGTCGCGTGACAATACCGTCGTCATGTGCGCCGCAGGCACCATGCCGGGCGAGCTTCACCAGCTGTGGAAATCCAAGCTGCCGCTGTCCTATCATATGGAATATGGCTTCTCCTGCATGGGTTATGAGGTGGCTGGCGGCCTTGGCATCAAGATGGCGGAACCGGACCGCGACGTGATCGTCATGGTCGGCGACGGCTCCTACATGATGATGAATTCCGAGCTTGCGACATCGGTTGCCATGGGCGTCAAGATCACACTCGTCATCACCGACAACAGGGGCTACGGCTGTATCAACCGGCTGCAGATGGAAACCGGCGGCGCGGAGTTCAACAATCTCTACGCCCATACCAACGTCAACCCGATCGCCATCGATTTCGTGGCCCATGCCGGGTCGATGGGCGCGGATGCGCGCAAGGTTTCCACCATAACCGAGCTGGAAGAGGCGCTCGCCGCTGCCCGCGCTTCCAGCCGCACCACCGTCGTCGTCATCGATACAGACCCCTATCCGACCCCACAGGCCGGTGGTCACTGGTGGGATGTCGCGGTGCCTGAAGTTTCCGACCGCGCCGAAATCGGTCCGGCCCGCGCCCGTTATGAAAACCATGTCAAGGAAAGACAGTAAGATGATCCGTTACGGCACCAACCCGATTGCCTGGTCCAACGACGACGACCGCACGCTCGGCGCGCATATCAGCCTGGAGCAATGCCTAGATGAAACCGCGAAGATCGGTTTCGACGGTATCGAGAAGGGGCACAAGTTCCCGACTGACCCGGAAGGCCTGAAGGGCGTGCTTTCACCGCGCGGCCTCTCCTTCGTCTCCGGCTGGCATTCGCTGAACCTGCTGACGGACGACATCGAATCCGAAAAGAAGGCGATGCAGCCGGCGCTTGATCTCCTGAAAGCCATGGGCTCAAAGGTCATCATCGTCTGCGAGACCTCCAACGCCATCCACGGTGCCGATGACACGGCGCTGGTCGATCGTCCACGCCTTGCGGCCGAGGACTGGGCGAAGTTCGGCGCAGGTGTCGAGGCGCTTGCCGCCTTTGCCGCCGAACAGGGCATTACCCTCGTTTATCATCACCACATGGGAACGGTGGTCGAAAGCGAAGACGAGATCGACCTCTTGATGAAGCATACCGGGCCGAAGACGCATCTACTGCTCGATACCGGCCATTGCCTGTTCGGCGGCGGTGATCCCGTCCGCGTCGCGCAGAAATATATGGGCCGCGTCGGCCATATCCATGCCAAGAACGTGCGTCCGGTGATAGCCGATCAGGTGCGCAATGAGCGGCTTTCCTTCCTCGAAGGCGTTCGCCGCGGCGTCTTCACCGTGCCCGGCGACAGCGAAGGCGGCGTGAACTTCCCGCCGGTGCTGAAAGTGGCGGCCGAGCATGGTTACAGCGGCTGGCTGGTGATCGAGGCCGAACAGGACCCTGATGTGCGCAACCCGTTCGAATATCAGAGCCTCGGGCTGAAATCGCTGAAGGCTTTTGCGCGCGAGACGGGGCTGGACAAGGCTGAGGCTGCTTGAAGCCTCTTCTCCCTCATTCCTGTGCTGGTCACCGGGATGAGGGAAACGCGGGAATAGCCGCCCGATAAATCGAACGACTGACCAAAAAGGAACATCACCATGACCTCACTTCTGCGCAAGCCGGTCGCGACCAGCGGCAAGGTGCATGATATCACGCCCCAAAGCGCGGATTGGGGTTATGTCGGTTTCGGCCTCTACCGCCTGAAGCCCGGCGAGACGGCGACGGAAAACACCGGCGATACGGAAGTCATCCTCGTGCTTGTCGAAGGCAAGGCGACTATTTCCGCAGGCGGCAAAGATTTCGGTGAACTCGGCGACCGCATGAACGTCTTCGAGCGCAAGCCACCGCATTGCGTATATGTTCCGGCCGGCTCCGAATGGTCGCTGACCGCCACGACGGATTGCACCGTCGGCGTCTGTACCGCGCCGGGTGAAAAAGGCAGCCGCGAAGCGCAGCAGATCGGCCCCAATGGCGTGCAGCTGACGGAGCGCGGCAAGGGTGCCAATACACGGTATATCTTCCCCATCGCCATGGAAGAGCGCGATGTGGCAGACAGCCTGCTGGTGACCGAAGTCTTCACACCATCGGGCAACTGGTCGTCCTATCCGCCGCACCGGCATGATGAAGATAACTACCCCGATATGACCTATCTGGAAGAGACCTATTATCATCGCCTCAACCCGGCGCAGGGTTTCGGTTTCCAGCGCGTCTTCACCGAGGATGGCTCGCTGGACGAGACCATGGCCGTGTCTGACGGCGATGTCGTGCTGGTGCCCAAGGGCCACCACCCCTGCGGCGCGCCCTATGGTTACGAGATGTACTACCTGAACGTGATGGCGGGGCCGATGCGCAAATGGCGCTTCAAGAATCATCCCGATCACGACTGGATTTTCAGGCGGGATAATCCCTGAGACGCACGACGTCCCTCATTCCTGTGCTTGTCACAGGAATCCAGCCGGCGCGCATCTGCGCGGCGGGTAAAGACTCCTCTCAGCCCAAGGACTTGGGCTGGCTGGATCCCTGTGACAAGCACAGGGATGAGGGCCGTGCAACTTGGGAGCGCCCATTGCGATTCAGAGAAAACAGAAACACTAAGACATTGATTTTATTCTAATAATTTCGGAAGGAAAGACCATGGCCGCTCTTGGCGTGGGCCTTATTGGCACGGGTTACATGGGCAAATGCCACGCGCTGGCGTGGAACAACGTCACGAGTGTCTTCGGCGATGTGGAACGCCCACGGCTGGTGACGCTCGCGGAGGTCAACCCGGAGCTGGCGGCGAAGAAGGCCGCCAAATTCGGTTTCGCCCGTTCCACGGGCAACTGGCGCGACCTGCTGGCCGATCCCGAGATCGACGTCATCTCGGTCACCACGCCAAACGCCTTTCACCCGGAAATGGCCATTGCCGCCCTTGAGGCCGGCAAGCATGTCTGGTGTGAAAAGCCGATGGCGCCCGCCTTTGCCGACGCAGTGAAGATGCGCGATGCCGCCCGCCGGTCGGCCAAGGCGGCGGCGATGGGTTACAACTATATCCAGAACCCCGTCATCCGCCATATCCGCCGCCTGATCGATGAGGGCGCTATCGGCAACGTCTATCACGTCCGCGCCGAAATGGACGAGGACTTCATGGCCGATGCCACCCAGCCCTTCTACTGGAAGAGCGAGGCGTCCTCCGGTTATGGTGCGCTGGATGATTTTGCCGTGCACCCGCTGTCACTGCTTTATGCCCTGTTCGGCCACGCGCAAAGCGCCATCACGGACATGGTGAAACCTTACGAGACCCGCCCGCTTGCCGGCGGTGGCGAACGCGCGGTCGAGACCCACGATCTCGCCAGCGTTCTCCTGAAGCTCGAAGGCGGCATTTCCGCCGTGCTCATCGCCAACCGTTCCGCCTGGGGCCGCAAGGGGCGCATCGCCATCCAGATTTATGGCTCCACCGGCTCGATCCTGTTCGATCAGGAGCGGATGAACGAGTTCCAGCTCTACACCACGGACGGACGCCCGGAAGAACAGGGGTTCCGAACCATCCTCACCGCCCCCCATCACAAGCCCTATGACCGCTTCATCCCCGCCCCCGGCCACGGCCTCGGTTTCAACGACCTGAAGGTCATCGAATGCAGGGAGCTGATTGCGGCAATCGATGGCAACAAGGCCCATATCATCGATTTCGAGGAAGGGCTGAAGATCGAGCGCAGCATTCACGCCATGGCCCGGTCGTTTGCCGAAGGGCGATGGGTAAGGGCGGAGGAGATTGCGGAATAGGGACAGACAGGAGGCGAGCGCCAAGCTCACCTCTTTCGTCATGCGCGGGCCTGTCCCGAGCATCTGCAACCGATCGATTTAACGCGACGTGGTTGGATCCTCGGGACAAGCCCGAGGATGACGGGGGAAAGGCATCACCCCTTGACGGGCGTCTCCGGCACCGGTGTCAGCACCTTGCCATCCCTGAACCAGCCGAGAATATTGTCCGCCACAAGGTCGGCCATGGCGTTGCGCGTCGGAACCGAGGCGGAGGCGACATGCGGCAGCAGGGAGACATTCGGCAGGGCGAGGAAAGCTTCCGGCACCTTCGGCTCGGCATAAAACACGTCGAGACCGGCAGCACCCAAAGCACCGCTCTGCAACGCCTGCAGCAGCGCATCCTCATCGACGCTGGAGCCACGGCCGACATTGATGAACACGCCCTGCGCCCCAAGCGCCGCCAGGATGTCGGCATTGATCGCCTTGTGCGTCTCCGGCGTGCCGGGCACGATGCAGATCAGGATATCGACGGCCTCAGCCATCTCTTTCAGCGAACCGTAATAGGTGTAGGAGAGTTCGTCGCGCTTGCTGCGGGTATGGTAACCGATTTCCACCTTGAAGGGCTCGAGCCGCTTGGCGATTTCCTGGCCGATGCGGCCCATGCCGAAGAGACCGACCTTGCGGCCGCGCAACGAAAACGGCGATAGCGCAAACGGGCCTTCGCCAACCCATTTGCCATCACGCAGCCACGTCTCGGCCTGATAAAGACGGCGCACGGTGTTGATCAACAGCGCAATCGTCGTATCCGCCACTTCGTCATTCAGCACATCGGGCGTATTCGTCACCACGATGCCGCGCGTGGCGGCGTGTTTGGCGTCGACACCGTCATAACCCACGCCAAAATTGGCGATGATCTCGAGCTTCGGCAGTGCGTCGATCCACTTGGCGTTGACGACACCGGAAACGGCGATGGCATTGATGCGCTCGGCCGCACCCTCAGGCAGAACCGGCTCGGCACCGGCAGGCACTGCCACGATCTCAACCTTGCATTCAAGGCGCTCGAGAACGCGCGGGTTTATCTTGCCGGGAACGAGAACGACGGCCTTTTTGTCAGACATGAGCGGATATTCCTCCAGATAGCATTCCGATATCAGGAGCGGGCTTTGGGCGAACCACTCGCCATCCCACTCCTCTGGGCGACGATCTTTTCAAACAACGGCGGCCGTGAAAAGGGCAATAAGGGGATGTTATGGGGGCAGACGGAGGTTTCATGCCGATTTTTTGCGGCGTCCGCCACCGGCAAAAGGACCGGGTCCACGACTGTCCGGTTTAAATCGAAAAGGCGATGAGGAGGACGGAAACATATAGCTTCCGTCATTCCGGCCCTGAGCCGGAATCCAGCCGCCGCGCGTCCGCGCGGCGAGAAGAATCTTTTCAGCCCAATGAGTTGGGCTGGCTGGATACCGGCTCAAGGCCGGTATGACGGAGGAAGGAAACGTCGCCGGCGACTATGGGCAACGCGCAGTCAGCCGGCTCAGGGTCGGAATAACTGATGAAAGCGATATCGAGCTCACACCCGCGGCCGTACCGGCCCCGTCGACTGGCGGATGCGCATCTCCGGTTTGATGAGGTGAATGCCATCAGGCTCGTGACTGCCCGCCAGCCTGTCCAGCAGCGCGCGGGCCGCAAGACGCCCGACCTCGGCCTGGCCGTTGGAAACGGTGGTCAGCGCCGGGGTGGCGATGGCCGCTTCTTCCAGGTCGTCGTAGCCCGTCACGGAGATATCGACGCCCGGCACCAGTCCGGCGCGGGAAATGCCGTTCATGAGACCGATGGCGACGAGATCATTCCAGCAGACGGCGGCTGTAGGCTTCTGCGGCAGCGAGAGGAAATGCACCGCCGCTTCAAAGCCGCCCTGCTTGGAGCGCGGGCCGGGAATACGCAGGTTCGGATCGACCTCGATGCCCGCCTTGCGCAGTGCGTTGACGTAACCCTGATACCGGTCGCGGCCGGTCGATGTCTGGTCGGTGCCGCCGACCATGGCGATGGTGCGGTGGCCGAGGCTGATGAGGTGGTTGGTGGCCAGCGAAATGCCGTAGCTGTCATCGCCGCGATAGGTCGGCATGTCGACGCCGTCCATCGAACGGGCCACCAGAATGGCGGGCATGCCGTTTTCTTCAGCCAGCGTCATATCCTCGATCGGCGTGCCGATGGCCGGCGACATGATGATGCCATCCGAACCAAGCTGCAGCAGCGTTTCGATGAAGGTGCGCTGTTTTTCCACCGAATCATAATGGTTGGACAGGATGAAGGTCTGGCGGCTGCGGTCCAGCTCGCTTTCGATGGCTTTCAGGATTTCGCCGTAGAACGGGTTCATCACATCATGGAACACCACGCCGACAATGCCGGAGCGCGAGGTGCGCAGGCTGGCGGCGCGGCGGTTGTAGATATAACCCAGCGCCCGCGCCTGTTCCTTGATCTTGTCACGCGTATCGGAAGCGACCAACGGGCTGTCGCGCAATGCCAGCGAAATGGTGGCGGTCGAAAGACCAAGGCTCTCGGCAATCGTCGACAGTTTAACCTTTTGTGCCATGGCATTCCTCCCCAAACGCATGTCAGCGACGGACGTCCCTGTTTAAATCGCAATTAAACAATTTAAACAAAATCCGCAACCTGTTTAAGAATGCCCATAAAAACAGAGGGCGCGTTTAAAAATTTCAACAAATTATTGAAGATTGGCGTCGATTGCCTTGAGAAGTTTAACAACGTTGCGAATATCCTTGGCCGAAAGCCCCTCTATGGCCCTTGCCCCGCAATCGGCTATTGATGTGTTGATGTGGTCGACACTCTTCAGGCCCGCTTCCGTCAGCTTCACCAGTGTCACACGGCCGTCCTCATCGTCACCGCTGCGTTCCACGAAACCCTGGGCTTCCATGCGGCCGATGGTGCGCGTCATGGTTGGCGCCTTGACGCCGAGTTTCTGGGCGATCTGCCCGGGTGTCAGGCTGCCTTCCTGCGCCAGCGCCAGAATAACGCCGTCCTGGCCCGCATAAAGCCCGCTTTCCGAAAGACTATGGCTCAGCGCCGTGCGCATGGAGCGGGCGGCCTGGGTGATGGATTGCGCCAGTTCCTCCGGGTTGAAATTCTCATCCCTTTTTTTGGCGTCCTTTACCTTCTTGCTGCCCTTGTCCTTCTTGGCGCCCTTGTCCCTGTTCCCAGTTTTATCCTTGCTCATATGCGAGTGCCTTTTACCCTGTGGCGGAACCGATATATGTTGCTGGAAATCCTTACCGAATGCACGCGCGGACTGCCAGATGCCAAACTCATACACGCATTATCACGACGAAAACGTAACAGACCCTCATCTTCGCGCAACGGGCGCAATTTCTGTTCTGCCGCTCGGCGCGCACGAACAGCACGGCCCCCACCTGCCCTTCGAGACCGATACGCTGATTGCGGCGGGCATCGTCTCCCGCCTCGCCGCGGTTTTGCCGGCCCATCTGCCGGTCTCCTTCCTGCCGGTGGAGCCGGTCGGTTATTCCATCGAGCACATGGATGTGCCGGGCACGAAGACCCTGTGTTACGACGAGGCCATCGAGCGCTGGCTCGGCATCGCGGAGGCGGAATATGAAAAAGGCGTGCGCAAATTCGTGATGCTGAATGCCCATGGCGGCAATTCACCGCTGATGACCATCGTCGCCACTGAAGCCCGCGCCCGTTTCGGCATGCTGGCGGTCGCCACCAGCTGGACCCGTTTCGGGGTGCCGGCCGATATCGTGAAACCGCAGGACAAGGCAGTCGATATCCATGGCGGCGATATCGAAACATCCGTCATGCTGGCGCTTCATCCCGAACGGGTGGTGATGGAAAAGGCCGCCAATTTCCCCTCGCGCCAGAGCGATTTTTCACAGCGTTTCAGCCATCTGCGCGCCTATGGCCCGCACGCATTCGGCTGGCTGATGAGCGATTTAAACCCGGATGGCGTTGCCGGAAACGCCGCCGCCGCCTCAGCCGGAAAGGGCGAAAGGCTGATTTCCCACGCGGTCAACGGCCTTCTCGAACTGCTTGAAGATGTCCACGCTTTTGACATAACGTTATTTCATAACAAAATTTGAAAAACTCAACCGAAACCGGCCAGAATCCCTTTGAACTGCCCTGATATCGCGCCTATATGGACGACGACACTTATTCCTTAAGGCCGCGACAGGCCTTGCTCCACACGAGGTTTCCATGACCGAAACAGCACCAGCCAAGCCCATTCCAGTCACCGTCCTGACGGGATATCTCGGCGCCGGCAAGACGACGCTTCTCAACCGCATTCTCTCCGAGAACCACGGCAAGAAATACGCTGTCATCGTCAATGAATTCGGCGAGATCGGCATCGACAACGATCTGATCGTCGAATCCGACGAGGAAATCTACGAAATGAACAATGGCTGCGTGTGCTGCACGGTGCGCGGCGACCTCATCCGCGTCGTGGAAGGCCTGATGCGCCGTCCCGGCCGTTTCGACGGCATCATCGTCGAGACGACAGGCCTTGCCGATCCGGTGCCCGTCGCCCAGACCTTCTTCATGGATGACGACGTGCGCGCCAAGACCGAGCTTGATGCCGTCGTTGCCCTCGTTGACGCCAAGCACCTGCCGCTGCGCCTGAAGGACAGCCGCGAGGCTGAAGACCAGATCGCCTTTGCCGATGTCGTCGTCGTCAACAAGACCGACCTCGTGACGCCGGAAGAAGTCGCCCGCATCGAAGATATCGTGCGTGCCATCAATCCTTCCGCCCGCATCTACAAGACCACCCGTTCCGGCGTCGATCTCGCCCGGGTTCTCGATCAGGGCGCCTTCAACCTGGAACGTGCACTCGAAAACGATCCGCATTTCCTCGAGCACGGCCACGAGGATCATGCCTGCGGCCCCGATTGCGATCATCACCATCATGATCATGGGCACGATCACGGCCATGACCACCATCATCACGACCATGACCACGGGCATCATGACCATGCGCACGACCATGGCCACGATCACCACCACGGCGCGGTCTCGCCGATCCATGATGTGACAGTGCAGTCGGTTTCGCTGCGCGGCGGCGAAATGAACCCCGAGCGGTTCTTCCCGTGGATCCAGAAGGTCACCCAGACCGATGGCCCGAACATCCTGCGCCTCAAGGGCATCATCGCCTTCAAGGGCGATGCGGAACGTTACGTGGTGCAGGGCGTGCACATGATCATCGAGGGCGACCACCAGCGCCCGTGGAAGGAAGACGAAAAGCGCGAAAGCCGCCTCGTCTTCATCGGCCGCGAACTGGATCGCGAGAAGCTGGAAAACAGCTTCAAAGCCTGCCTCGCGACGGCCTGATCGTCTGGCCCCGTTACCCCGGCCTCGAGCCGGGGTGCGGCTGCGTCCGTCATCTGCCTGACGCGCGCTCTTCGACACCCTACACGACAGTTGAAAATCAGCGACACTCCGGCGCTCCGGGTTCACCCCCCTCTGTCCTGCCGGACATCTCCCCCTCAAGGAGGGAGATCGGCAAGACGATCTCTTGTCACCTCATTCTCGACCGTCGAGAGTTGCGAAACCTCGCCACGGAACGATCTCCCCCCTTGAGGGGGAGATGTCCGGCAGGACAGAGGGGGGTAAGCCCGGAGCGCTGGAGCGTCGATGATTTTTAACTGTCGTGTAGGGTGGTTCCTCGACCGCAGAGCGCTCTATCTCCTTGATTTCACGAATCGTGCAACCGTAAAAGCGGTTCCGCTTTTGCCGGAAATGCTCTAGAACCATGCCAGCCAGCGGGAACGACGCTCCCGCCAATTTCGAAACAGATATGAAAGACTGATGCCCCATGCCGACTGTTGCCCCGCTTGATATCGAAGGCCACGTGGTCTCGACCCATTTTCTCGGTGACATTCCGCTGTTTGCCACCGCCGCCGGCACCATTCACCGGCTGGATGGCGGCGAAAAGGTGACGGAGGCGCATGACGGGCTTCTGACCTGCATCCGTGATCCCTATAGCGCCACGCTGCTTTCCGGCGGCGAAGACGGGCGGGTGCTGCGCATCGGCCATGATGGCAGCATCAGCGAGATCGCCAATGTGCCGCGTAAATGGGTGGGCGTCGTTGCCGGCGGGCCGCAGAAGGCGGTCGCTTATGGTGTCGGCAAGTCCAGCTTCGTGCGGCTGTCGGACTGCACGGTCAAGGAATTCAAGGAAGAGCGTACGGTTGAGGCGATCGCCTTTGCGCCGAAGGGCCTGCGCATTGCCGTTGCCCGTTATAACGGCGTGACGCTGCATTGGGTGGCGACAGCAGGCGATCCCGTCGATCTGGAATGGAAGGGCGCCCATACCGGCGTCACCTTCTCGCCCGACGGCAAGTTCCTCGTCACCACCATGCAGGAAAACGCCCTGCATGGCTGGAAGATGGAAGCCACCAAGGGCGGCATGGAAGCCCGCCATATGCGCATGACGGGTTATCCCGCCAAGGTGAAGTCCATCTCATGGTCGGTGAAGGGCAAGTGGCTCGCCTCATCGGGCGCGCCGGCTGCCATCGTCTGGCCGTTCTCCGGTAAGGATGGCCCGATGGGCAAGGCCCCGGAAGAACTCGGCAGCCGCGCCAACATCATGGCCACCAATGTCGCCTTCCACCCGGTGGAAGACGTGCTCGCAATCGGCTTCATCGACGGCATGATCCTTGGCGTGCGGCTCGCGGACGGCAAGGAAGCCCTGCTGCGCCGCCCCGGCAAGGGCGCCATTACCAGCATGGACTGGAGCGCCACCGGCAATCTGCTCGCCTTCGCCTCGGAAGCGGGCGATTGCGGGATCATCGATATTTCGGCTTAAAGTGTGGTTGGCCGCGCAGCGGGCTGATTCCATTCCGCGACGTGCTCTCTTCCCTCATCCCTGTGCTTGTCACAGGGATCCAGCCAGCCTAAGTCCTTGGGCTGCAAGAACTTTTCCCGTCGCGCAGACGCGCGTCTGCTGGATGCCCGTGACTAGCACAGGAATGACGGGTGTCCGCGATGCCACGGCCACAGTCAATCCTCAGCAAAACCCTATTCACTCACCTGCCGTCGCGTCAGAAACAGCAGCAACAGCGCCGCACCCGCACCAACCGAAGCCAGCCGGATCGACGTGCCGAAGCTCGCATATTGCGACACAAACCCCATCAATGGCACCGCAAACAGGCCGGCAAGGAAGATGGAGTTCATGTAGAGCGCGGTTGCCCGCGCCGTGCGGCCGCGCGCAAAGCCCTGCACGAAGGTCAGGCAGGTGCCGGCGCACAACCCGTAATAGGCGCCTTCCATTGCCGCACCGAAAAGCATGGCCGGCAAAGTCTGAACCGAAGCGATGATGTTGAAAGCGATGATCGCCATCACCGCAGAGACGCCAAGCAGGATCCGGGCGCTGACCCGGCGCATGATCCTCGGCGCAAGCAGGATCAGCAGAACCTCCATGGCACATTTGACGCTGAGCGACAGGCCCGGCACGTAGTCCGGCAGGCCCACTTCGCGCACCAGAAACACAGGCAGGGCCGAGGCGCAGAGCGCGTGGGCGAAAGACATGCAGAAGCTGGCCGCCGCCGCCATCAACAGCGGCAGGTTGCGCCGCGTATCGGCATCACCGTCTGCCCGCCGTTCCATCGGACAGGTCTGGCCGCGCGGCACGATGGCGAGCGCCAGCCCGGCCCAGATGGCTGCCATCATCATGGCATTTATAAAAACCGCTTTCGCCCCGGCAAAATCGAGGATCAGGTAGGCCGCGGCCGGAAGCAGCATCCATGCCAGCGACACCATTGTGCGCAGGACGGCGTTATATGAAGGCGCATCCAGTGCATTTACCCGGCCATAGTAGCGACCATAACTGAAAATCAGGGTACTGGCGGCATTGGAAAGCCCCATGCCCGTTGCCGTCACCGCCACCAGCAATGCCAGGTGCCCGGAGGTGGCTGCCGCCGCTGCGACAAATGCACCGAACACAGAGAGCAGCAGCAATGGCCGCACCCGCACGCCGGCATCCACGCGCTCGCCATAGAAACGGCTGGCGATGATCGACGCCACCATCGCCGTCACGCTGTAGAGACCAAGCGTGGCCGGCGGGTGACCGAGCACCTGAATGATATAAAACCCGATAAACGGCACGACAGCCGCATTGGTGCTGCCGGCGATGAAAACCAGCAGCGCGATCAGATAGGCCTGACGATCAAAAGCGCCCGGCGACGTGCTTTTCTGTAACATGGGAATCGACTGGAGACTGGCAGCGGGAAGTGGATTGGGAGCCACCATCACATCAAAAGCGTGTGCTGTTCAAGCCCGGGCGGAAGGCGTTGTGTGTTTTCGTCCCCTGCGAAGCACGACACATGACGCGTGTGCTTCCCTTGGCGTTCCGGACGTCTCCCGGGAGCGGCGCGGGATCAGGTCGAAATTCGGTCCCAATTTCTGCTAGAGTCGGACCTTCGAGATTCGAAGGCAGGACAGACCGGATAATGAACAGACGACTATTGCTCCTTGCGGCTGGCCTGACCTCCATTCCCATTGCCGCTTCGGCGCATCCGCACATCTTTGCGGAAGCCCGCATGGAAATCGTCGAGGGGCCGAACGGCACCATTCAGGAAGTACGCAACATCTGGCGTTTCGACGAGATGTTCTCGGCAAGCGTGGTGATGGACTACGACAAGAACAGCGACCTGAAGCTGGACAAGGACGAGCTGGCCGAGATCGGCAATACGGTCAAGGAATCGCTTGCTGAATATTCCTATTACACCTTTATCACCGCCAACGGGAAACCGGTGGAATTCGGCAAGCCCGACGCCATTCATGTGGATTACAAGGATCAGCAGATCCTGATGTTCTTTTCCGTGAAGCCGGCTAAACCTCTATCCATCAAGGGCAAGCTCAGCTTCGGCGCCTGGGATCCGACCATGTATACGGCGATCGATTTTGCCAAGGACGGCGATATCGCCACCGAGGGCAAGGATCTGAATGCCTGCAAGCACCATATCGTGCGCCCCGATCCCGACGAGGTAATCTCGCAGAACCAGAGTTCGCTCACCGACGCCTTCTTCAACGATCCGACGGGCACCGACATGACAAAACTCTTCGCCACCCGGCTGGAGATATCATGCTGAGCCGCAGGGCAAGCCTTGCCGCCATCGCCATCGGCCTCATCGCGGCTGCCGGTGCGGCTCATGCGCAGTCACCGCTCGGCATCGGTTCGGCGGAGCCATCCTTTTCCCTCGGCGGGCCCTTTGCGCCGCTGATGCAGTGGATCAACGTGCACCAGCAGATGTTCTACCGGGCGCTGACCGGCGCGCTGAAGGCGATGCGTGAGGATAGCTGGGCGCTCGGTTCGCTGATCGGCCTTTCCTTTGCTTATGGCGTTTTCCATGCCGCCGGCCCCGGTCACGGCAAGGCGGTTATCTCTTCTTATATGATCGCCAATGAAACGCAGCTGAGACGCGGCATCCTGATTTCCTTCGTCTCCGCGCTCATTCAGGGTTTGATGGCCATTGGCCTTGTGGGTGCTGCCTGGCTGGTGCTGCGCGGCACCTCCATCACCATGACCAAGGCGACGCAGGCGATGGAGATCGCCAGCTTCGCCATGGTGGCGCTGTTCGGCGCCTGGCTCTTGGTGCGAAAGCTCTGGTCGCTTCGCATCCGGCGCGAACCGGTGCCCGTCTTCGCCACCGCGGGCGAGGCCCCGGCGGCCCGAACCAACGGCATGGGCACGGGCCTGCGGTTCCAGGGCAAGCCGGTCTTTGCGGATCATGATCATAACGGCACCGGCGATCTCTGCACCGCCTGCGGAAAGTCGCACGCACCCGATCCCATGCTCTTGAAGGGCAAAAATTTCAGCCTGCATGAAGCATGGTCGGCCATTATCGCGGTCGGCCTCAGGCCCTGTTCCGGCGCGATCATCGTCATGAGCTTTGCGCTTTTGAACGGGCTTTATCTCGGCGGTGTGCTTTCCGTGCTCGCCATGTCGCTCGGCACCGCCATCACGGTATCGGCTCTCGCCATCATGGCCGTTTCCGCCAAGGGGCTTGCCGTGCGCTTCGCCGGCCCCGGCAGCCGCAAGGCCGCCGGCATCAGCCACGCGATCGAGATCGCCGGCGCGCTTTTCGTGCTGATCATGGGGCTGCTGCTGCTCGGCGCGTCGCTTCAGTTCTAAAGCATTTCCAGTAAAACTGCGGAGCGGTTTTACGCCCGGAAAATACGATAAAACGAAGAAGTAGAGCACATTTTAGTGCCCTACCCGTCGCGGCGGCGCTGGTACCGCGCCCGCAGCCAGAACAGCAGGAAAAAACACAGCACCGCCACCGTGCCAAAACCGGCGGCGAGCCAGGGCGAATAATCACCCAGCCACAGCATGATCTTCGGCATGACGAAGAAGACCAGCCCAAAGCCGATGATGATGAGGGCGGCGGCGATAGCCGGCGACCAATCCTTCTTGCCGCTGGTCGGCTTTGCAGATGTCGGTTTCTCAGGCGCTGGCATTGGTCAGCTCCGCGCGTATATCCTCGAGCTTGCGCTTCTGGTTGCCATCAGAGGCAAAATTATCAGGTGAAAGCCAGGCTTCGAAGGCCTTGCCGATCAGCGGCCATTCACCGTCGATCATCGAAAACCAAGCCGTATCGCGGTTTTGCCCCTTCGAGACCATATGCTGGCGGAAGACACCCTCGAAGGTGAAGCCATACCGTTTCGCGGTGATCTTGGAGGGCTCGTTTTGATTGTGGCATTTCCACTCGTAACGGCGATACCCCAGATCCTCGAACACATGTCTCGCCATCAGATAATGGGCTTCCGTCGCGAGCGGCGAGCGTTTCATCTTCGCGCCATGGGCGACGGAACCGACCTCGACCACGCCATTGGCGGGATCGGGCCGCATGTAGCTCGCCATACCGACGACCTCGCCGGTGGCATTTTCGACAAAGATGAGCGTCACCCAGTTGAGCTTTTCGCCTGCACCGATGAGCCAGTCACCAAAGGCATCGGCATCGGGAAAGGCGCTTTGCGGGAAATATTTGAGCAGCGCATTCACGCCCTCGCCGCCAAGTGCTGTCCAGAGCTTTTCGAGATGTTTTTCGCGATCGAACTGCTCGGCGGTTACGTAACTGCCCTTCAGCACCACCGGCTTGGGCGCCGGACATCCTTTGAAATCACTCAGATCGCGCATTCTCTTCCCCATTTGCTGGGAGAAGGATTAGGGCAAGCGGGGCGGGATGACAACAGTGGATGTGGCGTTCTTGGTGGGTGGCGCTCACCCCCCTCTGCCCTGCCGGGCATCTCCCCCTCAAGGGGGGAGATCGACATGAGGCGGCCTCTCGGCCATCCTCAACGTTGCGAGTGAGCGAGCGTTACCTGCTGGCTGATCTCCCCCCTTGAGGGGGAGATGCCCGGCAGGGCAGAGGGGGGTGAACCCCAAACTCCGACTTACACCTTCGCCGCCACCACGGTCGCCTCAATATGATCCACCAGCGCATCCGGCAGCCCCAGACGCCCGGCGAGAAGGTCTAGATACCCCCGCTCCGCCCGCGTATCCGCCTCGATTGCAAGCCTTGAGGCCGTATAAAGCTCCACCTTCTGCTCTTCGGTGCGGGCAGCAGCCACCAGCGCATCGATATCGAGCGGATCGGCCAGTTCCTTTTCCAGGAACCGCTCGGCTTCCGTGTCGAGGCCGGAGATCTGCACCTTGTCCATGATATTGGCGCGCTCCTTCTCATCGATATGACCATCGGCCTTGGCGGCGGCGATCATCGCCTGGATGAGCTTCAGCGCAAAATCATTGGAAAGGGCTGGAGATTGCGGGTGAAAGGCGGAATCGGCCGGCGGGGCGAGAAGCTCCGGTTCGGGTTTCGGCGCGGCTTCAGGCGTCTGGCCGGATTTGTAGTTCTTGTAGGCGAGATAACCGAGGCCGGCGATGGCGGCGACACCGCCGATGGTGGCGACATTGCCCGCGAGCTTGCGACCGGTCTTGGTGCCGAAAATGGCGGCGGCAAGGGCACCGGCCTTCAGGGGATTGTTCTTGGCGATATCGGCGGCCTGCCCGGCTCTGTCACGGACGCTTCCCGAAAGGCCCGGCACCTGCGAGCCGAGGAATTGTTCAAGAAGCTTCTTGGCGTCGAACATCAAAATCTCCTGTAGAGGTCAAATCTACAGGGGAGATAGGAAGCCGTGGGCCGAATACAAATGTCAAACCCGCTCACGCCTTCGTGAACGGGTTTGACAGAGCTCATATCAGCTGCGCAAAATCAGCCGCGCAGCGCAGCCGCTTCGGCAGCAAGCTTGGTGATGCCTGCCCAGTCGCCGGTCGCCACCAGTTCGCGCGGGGCAACCCAGGAACCGCCGACGCAGACGACATTCGGCAGCGACAGGTAATCATTGGCATTCTTCAGCGATACGCTGCCGGTCGGGCAGAATACCGTTCCGGCGAGCGGCGAAGACAGCGCCTTGAGGTAAGGCGCACCGCCGGCCTGTTCGGCCGGGAAGAACTTCAGCACCTTGTAGCCCTCGTCGCGCAGCGCCATCACTTCGCTGGCCGTGGCGGCACCGGGAAGCAGCGGCACCCTGGAACCGCGCGCGGCTTCCAGCACGCTTTTATTGATGCCGGGGCTGACGATGAAGGTGGAGCCCGCTTCGGCCGCCGCTTCGAAATCCTTAGCGTTCAGGATGGTGCCGGCGCCGACATGGGCGCCTTCCACTTCCGCGGCAACCGCACGGATGGCATCGAGTGCCGCCGGCGTGCGCATGGTGATCTCGATTGCCTTCAGGCCGCCCGCGACCAAAGCGCGCGCCAGGGGAACGGCGGAAGCGGCATCATCCACGATCAGCACCGGCACGACCGGCTGCAGTTTGAGGATGGAGAGAAGTTTTTCGGAATCCTGGGCCAAGACGAGCCTCCTTGCGCGATTGAAACGATTGAAATCCCGTTTACCGATTAGCCTGCCCCGGCTTTGATGTCGAGGCATGGCGGGGCCATTTTTTATCCAGATACTTCAATCAATTCGCTTCTTCATGAAGCTCTCTTGCGATAATCTGACCCCCCAGTTTGCGGAGACAGCATGGCCAAGGAAATCGAACGGAAGTTTCTTGTTGCAGGCGGTGAATGGCGCGATGAGGTGACACATAGCATGGCTTTTCGGCAGGCATATGTCGCCTCGCTGGAAAATCGCTCGGTCCGGGTCAGGATCGTCGACGGGCGTGATGCCACACTGACCATCAAGATCGGCGCAAGCGCGCTTGTCCGCGATGAATATGAATATTCCATTCCCCTCAAAGACGCAGAAGAGCTGATGGCGAGCGCACCGGGCGTGGTGATCGAGAAGACGCGCCACACGGTGGACCATGGCGGCTTCACCTGGGAGGTGGATGTTTTCGAAGGACAATATCGCGGGCTGGTCGTGGCCGAAGTCGAGATGAATGACGAGAATGCCAATCCCGATCTGCCGTCCTGGCTGGGCAGGGAAGTCACCGGGGACAAGCGCTTCTCCAACCAGTCGCTTGCCATGGACTGTCCGAACGGAGACCTGTCGGATGCCCTTCAGAATTGATCCGAAAAAGCCCTTTGGCGATGAAATCCGCCGGGCCGGACTGGAACTGATCGACGATGCGGTCACCATCCTGCGCGACCAGCCGTCGGGATCGCATGAGGCGGTGCACGATGCCCGCAAGCGCTTCAAGCGGTTGCGGGCGCTCTATCGCCTGATCCGCAAGGTGGCGCCAGATTTCGCCCGCGAGGAAAATACGCGCTTCCGCGATATCGCCCGCTCGCTCGCCTTTGCGCGTGATGCGACGGCGCTGGTGGAAACCGCGGAATATCTCGAGGCCTTTGCGGCTTCCGATACGCAGGGCGAGGCATTGCGGTCGGTTACCGTGATGCTGCGCGAGCGCCGCGACGATGCCCTTGACCACGAAGCCGGTCTCGATGAGGCGATTGCGGCGGCCATTGCCGGCTGCGAAAAGGGACGCGAAAGGCTGGAGGACCTTTCCCTGCCTGATGACCTGAACAAGACCGCAAGACTGGTGAGAACCGGCTGGGCGAAACAGAGGGTCAAAGCGCGCAAGGCGCTCTCCTGTTGTCGCGAGCAGGCGGATGTCGAACATTTCCACGAATTGCGCAAGGCGGGCCAGACCTACTGGATGCATCTTGGCCTGATGCGCCGCCTCTGGCCGTCTGCCATGCGCGCCAAGCGCGCCGACACCAAGCGGCTGGTCGATATTCTCGGCCACGAGCATGATCTCTCCGTCCTCACCGCCGTCGCCGATCGGGAACCGGACCGTTTCGGCAATGGCGAACGGCTGGCCCTGCTGCTTGCTGCAATCATTGAACGGCAGCAGGCGCTGCGTGCCGAAGGCCTTGTACTGGCCGACGAGGTGTTTTCCGAATCCGCCCGCACGGAAAGCCGCATCGTCGGCCTGCTGTGGCGGCAGGCGGCGAAATAGGCTGAAGACGGCGGTGTTGGGAAAGGGCGTCATACCACACTCGGCGTCATCCTCGGGCTTGTCCCGAGGATCTGCAACGTGTCGGTTTACGTGACGTGGTTAGATCCTTGGGACAAGCCCAAGGATGACGGAAGCGGGGTGTTGCGGTCTCACCAATCCCGGGTTTGAGCATGAAGCGCCTGCCCTCTTTTTCATCCTTGGATCTGATATTTGACGATGTTCAAAATAGCGCGATCCGCTGATAAATATTGCTTTGCGTCCGCCGTCGCTGTATTTCAGCGCCCATGACCGACACGACCATTCTCCCCCGCCCGGAAGTCTCTGGTGATTTCCTTGTGGCAGCGCTTTATCATTTCGCCCGCCTGCCGCGGTTCGAGAGCCTGCGCGAGCAGCTGTTCGAACTCTGCCAGAAGAACGGCGTGAAGGGCACGCTGCTGCTCGCCGCCGAAGGCATTAACGGCACGATTGCCGGGCCGGATGCGGGCGTTCAGGCGGTGCTTTCCTTCCTGCGCGCCCAGCCGGAATTTGCAGCACTGGAGCACAAGGAAAGCCGTGCCTCGCACATGCCTTTCGTGCGCCTGAAGGTGAAGCTCAAGAAAGAGATCGTCACCATGGGCGTGCCGGACATCGATCCGAACCGCATCGTCGGTACCTATGTCGATCCGCGGGACTGGAACGCGCTGATTTCCGACCCTGATACCATCGTCATCGACACCCGCAATGATTACGAGACCGCCATCGGCGTCTTCAAGGGCGCGGTCGATCCGCAGACGAAAACCTTCCGTGAGTTTCCCGACTGGGTGAAGAACAATCCCGGCCTGCACAACAAGCCGAAGATCGCCATGTATTGCACCGGCGGCATCCGCTGCGAAAAGGCCACCGCATTCATGAAGGAACAGGGTTTCGACGAGGTCTACCACCTCAAGGGCGGCATCCTGAAATATCTGGAAGAGGTGCCGGAAGAAGAGAGCCTCTGGGAAGGCGCCTGTTTCGTGTTCGACGAGCGCGTCTCCGTGGTGCACGGCCTCGCCGAAGGCGACCACCAGCTCTGCCATGCCTGCCGCAACCCGATCACGCCGGACGTTCGCCTGTCGCCCAAATTCGAGGAAGGCGTGTCCTGCCCGAGCTGTTACGACGAGCGCAGTGAAGACGATCGCCAGCGGTTCCGCGACCGGCAGCAGCAGATCGAACTGGCAAAGACGCGCGGCGAGCGGCATCTGGGGCGGTAAGCCGGCTCGGCTATCGGACTGCATTTGCATTTGGATCGAGCGGGTACCGCATATTTCCTCTCCCCGCCGGGGAGAAGTCCGCGGCAGCGGGATGAGGGGGCAAGCTTTCCGAAATCCGGCAACCTAGCCCCCCTCATCCGCCCCTTCGGGCCACCTTCTCCCCGGCGGGAAGAAGAAATGAACCGCACCTTAGGTGATCAAGAATCGGTGGAAGTAATCAGCCTCACGCCCCCGCCCGAAGCGCAAATAGCGGTGCATCCTGCCCGTCCAGCATGGTGGTGATATCTTCGGCCGCAACCGGCTTCGAGAACAGGTAACCCTGCAGTTCATCACAGCCGCACAGATGCAGGATGGCCGCCTGTTCTTCCGTCTCGACGCCTTCGGCCGTCACCGGAATATCGAGCGATTTCGCCAGTGCCACGGTCGCCTGCAGCATTTCCAGCGAGCGGCCGCCCTTATCGAGCGCCATGATCAGCGAGCGGTCGATCTTCATGCGGTCGAAACCGAAGCGGCGCAGATAACCGACACTGGCAAAACCGGCGCCGAAATCATCGAGCGCTATGTGCAGGCCGAGCTGTTTCAGCTTGTCGATCGCCGCACTCGCCCGCTCCGGATGCTGGATGAAATAGCCTTCCGTCATCTCCAGCCGCAGCCTTTCGGACGGCGTCTGCGTCACATCGAGAATATCCGCCACATGGCCGGAAAAGGCCGGATTTCGGAACTGCACGGGGGAAATATTCACCGACAGCTTGATGGACGGCCATTGCCGGGCAGTCTCGCAGGCCTTGCGCAGCACCAGCAGGCCGAGCCGGTCGATCAGGCCGCTGGTCTCGGCGGCGGCAATGAAAATATCCGGCGGCACAAAACCATAGCCCGGCCGCTGCCAGCGGGCCAGTGCCTCCACGCCGGTGATGCAGCGCGTGGCGGCGCTGACAACCGGCTGGTAAACCACCTGTATCTCGTCATTCAGGATCGCGGAGCGCAGATCCGCTTCCAGCTGCAATTTTTCTTCGCGCAGCGCATCCATCTTCAGCTCATAGGAGACGTAACGCCCGCGTCCGTTCTCCTTGGCCTGGTACATGGCCATATCGGCACGGCGCAACAGTTCCTCGCCATTGATATCGCCGGCGCGGGAAACCGACGTGCCGATGCTGCAACCGATGCTCGCCACCCGTTCGCCGATGCTGAAAGGCTCGGTGAAGAGTTCGAGAAGCGCCAGACACAGCTTGCGGCCTTCCGACCAGACATCGTTGCCCTGAATGGCGATGGCGAATTCATCGCCGCCGAGCCGCGCCAGCACCGCGTCTTCCGGCACCAGCACCCGCAGCGCCGCCGCCACGCCCTTGATCAGCCGGTCGCCGGCGGCATGGCCATAGGAATCATTGATTTCCTTGAAGCCGTCGAGATCGAGATAGAGCAGCTTGATATCTGTCTTGTCGTGGCGGGCCTTGCCGACCATGCGGGTGAGGTGGGCAAACAGCCCGGCGCGGTTGTCGAGCCCGCTCAGCCGGTCGCGCAGCGCCTCTTCCCGCGCAGCAGCCTCATCCGCCTTCAGCCGGTCGAGCGTGGCCGAGCCGATGATGAGCAGCACCAGGAAAAACGTGCCGGCAATGCCGAGCGCGGTAAAGACCACCGGCCGCGCCTCATGGAAGCTGACATCCCCCGGCAGATGCGAACGCCAGACGAGCCGCGCCAGCACCTGCCCCAGCGGATTGACGATATCCACATGATTGGCGGCAGGCCCGTCGCCATATTGAAGTTCCAGCCCCTCGACGACGTAGTTGCGGGCGAGCTTGTCCACCGTCGCCTGTTTGAGGTGCCGGGCGAAGATCAGATAACGACGCTCAGTGCTATCCGTGGCGAGCGCGCCTGATTTGAGCCGAACAAGCGCGACACCGGCAGCGGCGACGCCGTCTTCGGTTTTGACGAAACCCGTCACCTGCGAGGTGATGCTTGGGCGCATGGCCTGCACCCGCTCGATCATCTCCTTCAGACCAGCGGCAAAATAGGTGTCATAAGTCCATTTCACCGGTTTGCCGTCCTGGTAAGCCATTCGGGTCTTGCCGTCTTCATCCAATACCACGGCGGTGTCGAAAAGATCGCTGTTGACCGTCATCTCGCCATAGTTGCTTGCCACCCAGTCGAAACGATCAGGGGCGTAGACATACTCGGCGGCATCGTCCCAGGCGGCGTAATCGTTCAGCGTCGCGCCCAGCTGATCACGGAAGGTGACGAGAGCGCCCGCCGTCGTCTCTCGCGAGCGGGCATTGTCGAGCAGGTTGGCTTTTTCCCGGACCTGGCTGAGGGCCGAGAGGACGAGCGCGGTGACGATGAGAAGCACCAGCGCGAAGGTGGACAATACGACGCCGACGGCCGTTCTGCGCCCGACCGGCAAATAGTCCCCAATGTTGCGCGGCGCAATCCGCATAAAATCCCCTTTGAAAGCATCATCTTGCGAAGGAAACATTCAAAAGGCGTTAAACCGCCCCGCAACGCCGCCCCCAAAAAACAACGGGTACAAAACGACAGTCCGGGCGACAGGCTGAAAAATCTTTCCCTGAAATGGCGGGGGTTTTTCAGGGAAAACCGGTTATCGCTGGTCTCCAAACAAAAAACCTCCCCCGCGAACGGGAGAGGTCCTCATTTCCACCATGCGGCAGTTTCTTACCAGGACGGGATGACCGTGCCGTTGTACTTTTCCAGAATGAAGGCCTTCACTTCCGGGCTGTGGTAGGATTCCACCAGCGTCTTAACCCAGGGCTTGTCCTTGTCCTGCGCACGAACGGCGATGACGTTCGCGTAAGGGGACTTTTCGCTTTCGATGGCGATGGCGTCCTTCTTCGGGTTGAGGCCCGCAGCTGTGGCGTAGTTGGTGTTGATGACCGAAGCGTCGGTGTCGTCAAGCGAGCGCGGCAGCTGGGCGGCGTCAAGTTCGACGATCTGGATGTTCTTCGGGTTTTCGGTGATGTCGGCAGGCGTTACCTTCAGGCCGGCCTCTTCCTTCACCTTCAGCACGCCCTTGGAGGCGAGAACCAGAAGCGCACGGCCGCCATTGGTCGGGTCGTTCGGAATGCCGATGGTTGCGCCGTCCTTCAGCTCGTCAAGGTTCTTCACCTTCTTGGAATAAACGCCCATCGGGGTGGTGATGGTGGTGCCGACGCTGACGAGATCGAACTTGCGGTCGGCGATCTGGTTGTCGAGGTAAGGCTGGTGCTGGAAGGAGTTGGCCTGCAGCTCGCCATCATTCAGCGCCTGGTTCGGCACGACATAGTCGGAGAATTCGATGATATCGATATCGAGGCCCTTGGCAGCCGCGATCTTCTTCACCTGTTCCATGATCTGCGCGTGTTCGGCGGGGGTAACGCCGATCTTGATGGTTTCCGCCAGCGCCTGACCGGCGGTGAAGAGAGCGGCGAGCGAAGCCGCGAGGATGAGTTTCTTCATGGGTGTCTCCTTGGGTTTGTTGTTCTTGGGTATCGGTTTTGAACGATCGGATCAGTTCTTCCGGGTCCGCTTGTCGAAGCTGCGCGCCAGCCGGTCGCCGGCGCTCTGCACCAGTTGCACCAGCACGATGAGCACCAGAACCACGGCCAGCATCACATCAGGCATGAAGCGCTGGTAACCGTAGCGGATGCCGAGGTCACCCAGCCCGCCGCCGCCGACCGCGCCGACCATGGCCGAATAACCGATGAGGCTGACGAGCGTCAGCGTGAGCGCCAGCGTGATGCCGGGCTTGGCTTCGGCGAGCAGCACCTTGGTGACGATCTGCAGCGGTGTCGCACCCATGGCGCGAGCGGCTTCGATCAGGCCCTTGTCCACCTCGCGGATTGCCGCTTCCACCAGCCTTGCAATGAAGGGCACGGTCGCAACCGTCAGCGGCACGATGGCCGCACTGGTGCCGATCGACGTGCCGGCGACGAGACGGGTGAACGGAATGATCGCCACGACAAGAATGATGAAGGGCGTTGAGCGCGCCGCATTAACGATGAGGCCGAGGATGCGGTTGGTCATCGGTGCTGGAAACAGTTCGCCCTTGCCGCTGGTGGCGAGGAACACACCCATGGGTACGCCAATGATGGAGCCGACAATGCCGGCCACCGCCACCATGTGCAGCGTCTGCCAGAGTCCCTTGAAGAGCAGGTTGAAGATCATATCAGGCGACATAACCGAGCACCTCCGTGTGAAGACCGGTTTCCGCATAAAAACGGTTGGCGCGGGCGGTGACCTCAGCCGAGGCGGGATAGGAGACAACGAGCGAACCGAAGGGCTGGCCGGAAATTTCCTCGATGGTGCCGGCGAGAATGTTTACGTCTGGGCCGATTTCGGCAACAAGCCGGGCGGTAAGTGGCTGGAAAGCCGTCTCGCCGAAAAAGACCAGACGCACCAGAACGCGGTCGCCGTCCGTGGCTTCCTGCTTCAGCCCCGAGGTGACCCAGTGCGGCAGCTTCACACCGACCGAGGAAGACAGCAGGCTGCGCGTCGTCTCATGTTTCGGCGCGGTGAAGATGTCGAAGGTCGTACCTTCCTCGACGATCAGGCCCCTGTCGATAACGGCGACCTGCGAGGCGATGGTCTTCACCACTTCCATCTCATGGGTGATGAGCAGCACGGTCAGACCGAGTTCGGCATTGATGCGCTTCAGCAGTTCGAGAATCGACTGCGTCGTTTCCGGATCGAGCGCCGAGGTCGCTTCGTCGGAGAGGAGCAGCTTCGGCTGGGTGGCAAGTGCGCGGGCAATTCCGACACGCTGCTTCTGGCCACCAGAGAGTTCCGCCGGATAACGTTTCGCCTTGTCGGAAAGCCCGACAAGATCGAGCAGCGGCGCGACGCGGGCCTCGATTTCCTTCTTGCCCAGGCCGGCGATTTCCAGCGGCAGCGCCACATTGTCGAAAGCGGTGCGCGACGACAAGAGGTTGAAGTGCTGGAAGATCATGCCGACGGACCGGCGCAGCGTGCGCAGGCTCTTTTCATCGAGTGCTGCAACATCGACGCCGTCGACGACCACACGGCCGGTCGAGGGCTTTTCAAGGCCGTTGGCGAGACGGATGAGCGTGGACTTGCCAGCGCCTGAGCGGCCGATGATGCAGGTGATCGAGCCTTTCGGCACGGTATAGTCGATACCGGCAAGGGCTGCGAAGCCCGGCTTGCCGTCGGCGCCGCCAAAGGTCTTGGTCACGCCTTCAAACGTGACCATCGGCTCCTTTGCCGCCCCTTCCGGGACCGCCTGTTCTGAACGCGCGGGCGAGGCCGCACTGGATGGAAAACTCATTGTGAACTCTGGGAATGCGTGACGGATCGGGTCTCAAAAAATCCTGTTGCGGTGCTGAACCGCTCTCTTCATGCAGCCTTCGGGCACATTCGATGACAGCTGATTTTCCGGGTCATTTCGTCAGGCTTTCACTCAGAAATGCCGGGGATCGGCAATTCGATGGCGCATACTTGCCCGCACACGCCACCTTTTAACAGGGATGTTTTTTCAATTATCTGAAAAGAGAGAAAAAATCTACCGCAAAGCCGCCTCGGCGGCCCTGCGGCAGTCAAGATTTCGCGACGATATGAAAATCACACGCGGCTGGTGAATTCCTCGAGCGGGCGGCGCACCTTTTTCAGGTTCACCAGCCAGTCGCCATCCGGCTGGCGATAACCAAGCGGCAGGATGGTGACGGAGCGCAGGCCCTTTTCACGCAGGCCGAGAATCTCGTCGAGCTTGGCGGGATCGAAACCTTCCATCGGGGTGGAATCCACACCCTCGAAAGCGGCCTGGGCCACGGCCATGCCGAAGCCGATATAGGCCTGACGCGCAGCATGTTCGAAATTCACCTGCTGGTCGCGCTGCGGATAGGTGGTCAGCAGCATCTGGCGATAGGCTTCCCAGCCTTCATTCTTGATGCCGCGTTCTTCATTGACCAGATCGAACATGTGGTTGATCCGCTCTTCGGTGTAGTTATCCCACGCCGCAAACACCAGCAGATGCGAACCTTCGGTGACCTGCGCCTGGTTCCAGGCGATCTCGCGGATCTTGGCGCGCACTTCAGGGTCGGTGACGACGATCACCTCGAAAGGCTGCAGGCCGCTGGAGGTCGGTGCAAGCCGCGCCGCCTCGACGATACGCTCGACCTTGTCTTCCGCGACTGTCTTGGAAGGATCCATTTTCTTGGTGGCATAACGCCAGTTGAGTTTTTCAATAAGCATGTTCGTTTTCCCTTGGGAGGACCAGCCCGCCCTGCCCTTGGGTGGCAGAACGGGCGCTACGCTTCGCAGCCTGCCTGACATAGGGGGCGGGATGACGGGTGCAAGCAGGCACCGCCAGGTAACCGGGAAAAAAGTTGGGAAAACTGATAATAAGGGGAGAGAACTTTCTGGCATGCCCCCTAGCATCCTCTCAACGTCATCCTCGGGCTTGTCCCGAGGATCTAACCATGTCGAATAAAATCAGTAGGTTGCAGATCCTCGGGACAAGCCCGAGGATGACGGTGGAGAGGTGTCACCCCTTCACCACACCATGGTTCCCCTTCGGAAAACGCGAAGCCAAAGCACTATACCACTTCCCGCTGTTCTTCAGCGTACGCACCTGCGTGTCATAATCCACATGCACGAGGCCGAAGCGCATGCGATAGCCCTCTGCCCATTCGAAATTATCCATCAGGCTCCAGGCGAAATATCCGCGCATCGGGTAACCGTCGCGGATGAGATCGGCGACGATGCCGAGATGTTCGGCGTAATAATCGAGCCGCGGCTGGTCATTCACCTCGCCGTTTTCGATGCCCATATTATAGCAGGCGCCGTTTTCGGTAATGTAGCATTCCGGCAGGTCGTAACGCTTGTAGAGTGTCTCCACCAGCGACTTGAGCGCCGGGGCGTAGACCTCCCAGCCGATATCGGTCTTCACCTCGCTGACCGCCGGAGCCGGCGTCGTGGCGGGGAATTCAGCACCCGGCGTCGCGTCGTCGGCAACGCGCATCGGCGTATAATAATTCAGGCCCCACCAGTCGAGCTTCTGGCTGATGATGGCGAGGTCTTCCGCCTCCACGACTGGCATGCGATCACCAAGCGCTTCCATCATCTCGGCCGGATATTCGCCCTTGAAGACCGGATCGAAAAACGCGCCATTGTGGAACTGGAACGCCCGTTCGGCAGCCTTGAGATCGGCCTCGCTGTTAGAAGCCGGAATGACGGAATGGGCGTTCAGCACCAGCCCCACCGGCACTTTTGGCGCTACATGGCGAGACGCCTCGACGCCGAAACCATGGGCGAGATTGATGTGGTGCATGGCCGCTAAGGCCGCCTCCATGTTGCGCTCGCCCGGCGCATGGATGCCGTAGAGATGGCTGAGCCACACCGCGCACCAGGGTTCGTTGAAGGTCGCCACCGCATCCAGCCGGTCGCCCAGACGGGCCATGACGGTTTTGGCGTAACGCTGGAAAGCATGGGCGGTGGAGCGCGAGGCCCAGCCGCCGTCGCCCATCAGGGTCAGCGGCAGATCCCAATGGTAAAGCGTCGCATAGGTCTTGATACCGCGCGCCTTGCAGCCATCAACCAGTCGGTCGTAAAAATCCAGACCCTTTTCGTTGATCGGTCCGAAACCGTCGGGAATGATGCGCGGCCAGGCGATGGAGAAACGATAGGCCTCGACACCCATCTCCTTGATGAGATCGAGGTCCTCTTCCCAGCGATTGTAATGATCGCAGGCGATATCGCCATTGTGACGCCCGAAGACATGGCCTGGCATGTTGCAGAAGGCATCCCAGATGGAGGGTTTGCGGCCATCTGCCTTGGTTGCACCCTCAATCTGGAACGAGGCGGTCGCGACGCCGAACAGGAAATCACCGGGGAAACGGGCTGCAAGCGTTTGGGGATCGGTCATCCGAGAGGCCTTTCTATCCATCGAGCGTGAAAAGATCAGCAGCGGTTTAGACCATGTCGCGTGCGAGGTACAGCCGGGCTGGCAGAATCTACAACGTTTCAGGATGCGCAGTTAACAAGTCCAAAGCGCTTTGCATGCACTAATGCCGCCGCAGCGGTTTAGCCGGCGGCGCAAGGCATCGGCCCGGCGAATGCGGGTGGAATGGGGAAGTGGTGGAAGTTTTTGCATTCGCCGGGCCGCCTTGTCAGGGCA
Source organism: Agrobacterium fabrum str. C58 (assembly GCF_000092025.1). NCBI lineage: Bacteria > Pseudomonadati > Pseudomonadota > Alphaproteobacteria > Hyphomicrobiales > Rhizobiaceae > Agrobacterium > Agrobacterium fabrum. The sequence goes on along the minus strand of NC_003063.2, from coordinate 1,630,351 downwards.
GTGATAACGGCCCATGGGGACCGCGATAGCGGCCCATCGGTCACGGCCTTTTCACGGCATCTATCCGATCAGCCCTTCCCGCCTCTGGCCCGGCGGGATGCCTTTCAGAAACACGGTCTGCCAGAACCATGCTTGTCGATGCCGGCCTCCGGTTCGCAAAGGGCGCCGCGCGTATCGCCCTTCCGTTCCGGTTGCGGAAGGAATGATGCGGCCAAAGGGGATGATGGGGATGAGTGGGGAAGGATTTTTTCGGAAGTGACTGAAAAGGAAGGAGGGGTGGCGCGGAATTGTCCTCACCTTGGGGTGCTGATGGCGAACAGGCCCCCTCATCCGGCCCTTCGGGCCACCTTCTCCCCGGCGGGGAGAAGTGCCGGAGCGGAGCGAGGCGATGAGGGGGTGACGTTGCCGTCACCCCGACAATCACGTCAAACGTAACGATTGACCACGTTTTCGAGATATTCCTGACGACCGGGCTTCGGCTCAGGATTGATATCGTCGCGCTCGACCAGCGCTGCGATCTCTTCGAGCTTCAGCTCGCCGCGCAGCATCTTCTGGGCTTCCGGGGAATCCCACTTCGCGTAACGCTCGGAAAGCGGCTTCGACAGCGCGCCGTCCTCGATCATCTTCGCCGCCGCCTTCAGGCCACGGGCGCAGCAATCCATGCCGCCGATATGGCCGATCAGCAGATCCTGCGGATCGAGCGACTGGCGACGCAGCTTGGAATCGAAATTGGTGCCGCCATTCTTGAAACCGCCGCCGGCGAGAACATGGTAATAGGCAAGCGCCATTTCCGGCACGTTGTTGGGGAACTGGTCGGTATCCCAACCGGACTGGTAGTCGTTGCGGTTCATGTCGATGGAGCCGAAAATGCCGAAGGCATTGGCCATGGCCAGTTCATGCTCGAAGGAGTGGCCAGCGAGAATGGCGTGGCCCTGCTCGATATTGACCTTCACTTCCTTTTCGAGACCATTCTTCTGCAGGAAGGCATAGACGGTCGCGACGTCGTAATCATACTGGTGCTTGGTCGGCTCCTGCGGCTTCGGCTCGATCAGGATCGTGCCTTCGAAACCGATCTTGTATTTGTATTCCACCACCAGATTGAGGAAACGGCCGAGCTGGTCGAGTTCACGCGACAGATCGGTGTTGAGCAGGGTCTCGTAACCTTCACGACCGCCCCACAGCACGTAGTTGGCACCGCCGAGCGTCTTGGTGGCGTCCATGCAGGTCTTCACGGTTGCGGCGGAGAAGGCGAAGACATCCGGGTCCGGATTGGTCGCGGCACCCGACATGAAACGCCGGTTGGAGAAGAGGTTGGCCGTGCCCCACAGCAGCTTCACGCCGGTATCGGCCTGCTTCTGGGCGAAATAATCGACGATCTCGTTGAGGTTCTTGGTGTTCTCGGCGAAGTTTTTGCCTTCCGGGCGTACATCCGCATCGTGGAAGCAATAAAACGGCGAACCGAGCAGCGAGAAGAATTCGAAGGCCACGTCTGCCTTCAGCTTCGCAGCCTGCATCGTGTCTTCAAACCACGGGCGCTGGAAGGTCTGGCCGCCGAAGGGGTCACCGCCCGGCCAGGTGAAGGTGTGCCAGTAGGCAACCGCGAAACGCAGGTGATCTTCCATGCGCTTGCCACCGACGATCTCGTCGGGATTGTAATGGCGGAAGGCCAGCGGATTGGTGCTGTCGGGGCCTTCATATTTGATCTTGGCGATATCGCCGAAGAAGCCTGTGCTCATTGGGTGGTTCCTCCTCTTGGGGTGGGTTTGGGTGGTGTTTGAAAATTTCAACGTTGGAGGGTGTGGTTCACCCCCCTCTGCCCTGCCGGGCATCTCCCCCTCAAGGGGGGAGATCAGCAGGACGCTATATATCGCTCCATACTCAGCCTCGCATGAGGGCGGGAAGTAGCCGCTTGTCGATCTCCCCCCTTGAGGGGGAGATGTCCGGCAGGACAGAGGGGGGTAAACCGCACCCTCGACACCTCACTGCGAAAGCGCCCGAATAGCCGGATAAAGCGCATGATACCGCCGGTAAGCCTCTTCATAAGCATCGCCAAGCGCTGCCACCGGCTCAATCGTCCGCGCCGTCTCCGGCTGCGAGCAGACGGCCACCGGATCGGCCCCGGTCGCGGCAATCAGGCCGAGACGGGCCGCACCAAAGGCCGCACCGAAATCGCCCTCAGCCGGAATATCGACGGGAACGCCTAGCGAGGTGGCGATCGATGCCAGCCAATAGGCCGAACGCGAGCCGCCGCCGATGGCGGTGACGCGGGAGATGGACGTGCCGGCGGATTTCAGCGCTTCGAGATTATCCCGGATCGCGAAAGTCACGCCTTCCAGCACGGCCTGGGTCAGCGCCTTGCGGTCGCTTTCATGCGACAGGCCGATGAAGGACCCACGGATGGCAGCATCATTATGCGGCGTGCGTTCGCCGGAAAGATAAGGCGCGAAAGTGACGCCGGTCGGTGCGAGAAGCGTCTCGCCGAGTTCGCCGGTCAGATCGGCAGCGGATTGCCCGGTGAGGCGCGAATACCAGTTCAGCGCATCCGTGGCGGAGAGGATAACGCCCATCTGGTGCCAGGTGTTGGGCAGCGCATGGCAGAAGGCATGCACGGCGCTTTCCGGCTTCGGCAGATAGGAGGCATTGGCGGCGAAGAGGACGCCTGATGTGCCGAGCGACACGAAGGCATGGCCTTCCTTCACCGTGCCCATGCCGCAGGCCGACGCCGCATTGTCGCCGGCACCACCGGCGACGACGGCACGGCCGGAAATGCCCCATTCGGAAGCCAGCTCAGTGCGAAGAACGCCCGCCTCATCCGTGCCTTCCACAAGCGACGGCATGTGTTTTTCATCAAGCCCGGTGGCGGCAAGCAGCTCCGGGGACCATTTGCGCGCGCCGGTATCGAGCCAGGAGGTGCCTGCGGAATCCGACATTTCCGAGATGTATTCGCCCGTCAGCCATAGCCGCAGATAATCCTTCGGCAGCAATACCTTGGCGACTTTCGCGAAGATGTCTGGTTCGTTCTTCGCCACCCAGGCAAGCTTCGGCGCGGTAAAGCCGGGGAAGACGATATTGCCTGTGATCTTGCGGAAACGCGGATCGGCATCGAGCGCGGCGGCTTCGGCATGGGAGCGCGTGTCGTTCCACAGGATGCAGGGGCGCAGCACCTTGCCTTCGGCATCCACAAGCGTCGCGCCATGCATCTGGCCGGAAAGGCCGATGCCTTTCACGGCGGCAAGCTCTTTCGCAAACTTCTGCTTCAAGCCTGCAACGGCAGTTTTCGTCGCGGCAATCCAGTCCGCCGGGTTCTGCTCGGACCAGCCGTGGTGCGGGCGCGAAACATCAAGCGAGCCGTTGGCCGAGCCGATGATTTTCTGATCGCCGTCCATCAGCAGGGCTTTGACGCCTGACGTGCCAAGATCGAGACCGAGATACATGTATTTCTCCATTCCGGCGCTCCACGCGCCACTTCCAGCCTGTTTGCTCAGGGCAGATTGTCCCTGAGGAAGATGTCGATACGGATACGTTCCTGCGCGGCGATGACGGGCAGGCCATCGGCGCGCGCCTTCAACACGCGGATGGCGCTGCGCACCTCGTGGCCGGCATCCTGATTGAGCACGGCATCGAGCAGCCCTTCCCTCAGCGCATTGGCGGTGTTTTCCGTCAGCTCATGGGCGATGACCGAAAGCGCTCTTTCGCCATCCGCGGCCCCAAGCGCGCGGATGAGACCGCGATTACCGGCGCCGAGACTGTAGATGCCGGCGAGAGAATCATTGCCGATCGCCTCGCGCACCAGCGCCTCGACGGTGAGCGGATCGTCCCTGCCCTCCAGCACCGGCAGCAGCCGCACCTGCGGAAATTCGGTTTCGAGGACGGCGCGAAATCCTTCCAGACGTTCGCGGTGGTCACGCACCAGCATGGAGCCGGCAACAACCGCGACATCGCCGCCGTGCCCGGAGAGAAAACGCCCCATCAGGCTCGCCGCCGTGCGCCCGGCCGCAACGTTGTCCACGCCGGCATAATGATCTCGCCGCGAGCCGGAAAGGTCGGACACCAGTGTGACCGTAGCGATGCCATCTTCCGCCAGCCGGTCGGCGGCTTCGGCCACATCTTCGGAATCGGTGGCGACGAACGCGACGCCGGACGGTTTTTCCCGCCGCGCCACCTCGAGAGCTTCTGTGAGCGCTGCGGCATTAAAGGGCGGCACTTCGATCACGCGGATGGCCGTGCGCTCCAGATGCGAGCGGCCGGCTGCAGCCCGCACCTCGGCGCGCAAAGTCGCCATGAAGGAATTGTCATTGCCCGGCAGAATGAAGATCATCGAGTAGTTGCGGCCCTTGGCCAGATTGGCGGCGGCGATATCGCGCACATAACCAAGCTCGGCAATGGCCGCTTCCACCCTTGCACGGGTGGCGGCATGCACGCCGGGGCGCATGTTCAGCACCCGGTCGATGGTGGCGAGGCTGACGCCCGCACGCTCGGCGATATCGTGAACTGTCGGCTTCATGGCTCCTCCCTCCCCCTTGCATATCCAGCTTTACCGCCGCCGTAAATCGAAAAATGATGTACGTACCTCATATTTCAACAATGGGACTGCGGCTAATAGAGAGTACGCCGGTAATCCTGCTCCAGCTGCTCATCCATCTTCTGCATGTCATCCCCATTCGTCGGGGCGCCTGTCGTTTCATCCAGAATGATCTTGATAAGCGAGGGCATTTCCGACCGGGACTGGAAATGCGCCGGATCCCACAGATGGGAGCGCCGGAACGCCTTGGCGCAATGCATGAAAACCTCACCTACCCTGATGACGATCGCAAGTTTGGGAACGCGATCCGCAACGCTCATGAGCTTCAGCACTTGCGGATCCGTGCTCAGCGTCGCACGTCCGTTCACGCGCAATGTGTCATCGAAACCCGGCACGATAAACAGCAGCCCAACATTGGGGTTGGCGAGGATGTTGCTGAGGGTATCCAGGCGGTTATTGCCGGGCCGATCGGGGATCGCCAACGTGCGCGTGTCGAGAACCTTCACAAATCCGGCAGGATCGCCCCGCGGGCTGACATCGGCTTTGCCCTCCAGATTCTGGGTGCCGATGCACAGGAAAGGAGAACGCCTTATGAATTCCTGCGCATGTTCGCCAAGCCTGTCCTGACACTTCTGTATCGCCAGCGCATGTGTCGGTTCGAACAGCCCGCGAAGCGACTGCTCATCCGCAATGGTGAAATCTGGATTGAGTTCCAAGGCCATCTCTTCCTCCTGAACTGCCCGCCCATGCGGCCTGAACCCGGGTCAACCGTCCTCCCGGCCCCGTTTTCGTCCGCTCAAGCACTAATTGAGGTACGTACCTCAAAAATTGATATACATGGCTTGTCCGTTGTGATCAACAGCCTCTGGCGCTCGGACACGCGCTTTTTTTTTGCCAAAACAAAAAAGGGGCCGTCATTTCCGACGGCCCCAGCTCTGCGGTGGATGGGAGGGGATTTGGTTCAGTGCGCCGCGTCTGGTGGCGGCGCTGCCTTGGGTTTCTGGATCAGCACGGTCATGAAGATCAGGCTGCCGAACAGCAGCGTCAGCGCGAAGAACACATCCGCGAAGGCGAGCATCCAGGCCTGCTGCGAGACCATGCCGACCAGCTTCTTGATCGCGACGGAAGCACCGTCCAGCCCGTAGGAATCGTAGTTTGCACCGACATTGTTCAGCCACTCCAGCGCCTGTGGATTGGAATAGCTGACATGTTCCGCCAGCCGCACATAGTGATCGTCGGTGCGCTGCGACAGCAGGGTGTTGATGACGGCAAGGCCAACCGCGCCGCCGAGGTTACGGGTGAGGTTGAACAGACCGGATGCATTGCGGATACGGGCCGGCGGCAGCGTGCCGAGCGCGATGTTGTTGATAGGCACCATGCACATCATCAGCCCGAAACCGCGCAGGATCTGCGGGATCAGCAGCTCGTAGAAATCCCAGTCGGTCGTGACATAGGTCATGATCCACGTGCCGCAGCCGAAGCTGATGAAGCCGATGGCCATCATCACCCGCGGATCGAGCTTCGTGGAGACCTTGCCGGCGATCGGCGCGGTGAAGAACATGGCAAGACCGGAAACGAACATGGTCTCACCGATCATCAGCGCATCGTAACCGCGCACCCGGCCGAGATAGAGCGGGTAGAGATAGGTCAGCCCGTAAAGCCCTATGCCCATCACGAAGGAAAACAGCGAGCCGATGGAAAAATTTCGGTCCGCAAAGGCGCGGATGTCAACAACGGGGAAGTCCACCTTGAAGGCACGCCAGAAGAACACCACCGCACCGATGACCATGGCCACCGAACCGATGACGATATGCTCGTCGTTAAACCAGTCCTTGTTGTTGCCCTCTTCCAGCACGTATTCCAGAGAGCCGAGGAAGACGGCCATGGAGATCAGCCCCCACCAGTCGAACTTCTTCCAGAGCGAGGTTTCAGGCTTGTCGAAATCGATCAGGCTCCATGTCAAGATGGTGACGATGATGCCGGGAATGATGTTGACGAGGAACAGCCAGTGCCAGGAGAAGGCATTGGAAAGATAACCGCCGACCGTCGGACCGATGGTGGGCGCAAGCGTGGCGACGAGACCGATGATAGGCGAGACGACCGAACGCTTGGAGGGCGGGAAAATGGTGAAGGCGGCCGCAAAGACCGACGGGATCATGCCGCCGCCGATAAAGCCCTGGATCGCCCGGTAGACGATCATCTGGTCGATATTGGTGGCAGTGGCGCAGAGCGCGCTCGACAGGGTGAAACCCGCCGCGCAGGTGGCAAACAGCACGCGCGTGGACAGAATGCGCGCCAGCGTGCCCGACAGCGGGATCATGATGACTTCTGCTATCAGATAGGATGTCTGCACCCAGGCGATCTCGTCCGAGCCCGCGCCGAGGCCAGCCTGGATTTCCGCCAGCGAGGCGGAGACGATCTGAATGTCGAGAATGGACATGAACATGCCGAAGACCATCGCGAAGAACGCGATGAGCCTGCGCCTGTCCATCGGTGGATCGACGGGGATGGACGCCCCGCCCGTGCCGACAACCGTAGCCGCCATTATCTTGCCCTCAACGAAGCCTTACTTGGCCTGCGGGTTAACTTGCGCCGTTCTGGTGTTTTCAGGTGCCGTGCGGGTGTCGACATCAACAACGACACTGAGGCCCGCGCGCAGATTGTGCTTGGCAAGGTCTTCCTTGGAGAAGACGATGCGAACAGGCACGCGCTGGATGACCTTGGTGAAGTTGCCCGTCGCATTTTCCGGCGGCAGCATGGAGAAGACCGAGCCCGAGCCGGGCGAGATCGACTGGACCGTGCCTTCGATGGCCTCGTCGTCGAAGGCATCCACGTGGACGCGGACCTTCGAACCGGGCACAACGCGGGCAAGCTGCGTTTCCTTGAAATTGGCGTCGATATAAAGCTCGTTCATCGGCACCAGCGATGCCAGACGCTTGCCGACCGAGACGAGATCACCCGTCTGTACCGCAAGATTGCCGATGACGCCGTCATAAGGTGCCTTCAGAACCGTAAAGGCCAGGTCGCGGGCGGCCTTGTCCTTCGAAAGCTGCAGCGAACGGATGGTGCTTTCGGCTTCCTCGCGCTGGGCGCGCAGAAGCTCGACATTGGCTTTCGCAGAAGAGATCGCCGCCTCGCCGGCCACGACATTTGCCCTGGCCTGATCGAGTGCGACCTGCGCGTTATCGGATGCGGCAACCGTGCCGACGTCCTTTGCCTGCAATTCGGTGGCGCGCTTCTGGGTGATTTCGGCACCGCGAAGGGCGGCATCCAGCGCACCCTTCTGGGCGACGGCCTGTTCCTGCGCTGCCTCGCCGCCAATGATCTGCGCATCGATGCGCTTCAGCGACAGTTGTTCGGTGCGGATCTGTGCGTCGGCCTGTTCGAATGCGATGCGGTAGTCGCCATCGTCAAGCGTCACCAGCGGATCGCCCGCCTTGACTTCCTGGTTTTCGACGACGTTCACCTTGGCGACGTAACCGGCAACCTTCGGCGCGATGACCGCAATATCACCTTGTATATAGGCGTCATCGGTCGACACCATGAAGCGGCCGTCGATCCACCAGTTGTAACCGTACCAGCCGGCACCGACCAGAAGCGCAAGCGCGAAGATCGGCAGAAGCGGCGAACGCTTCTTCGCCTTCGGCGCAGCAACGGCGGGAGCCGGAGTCGCCTGCGGCGGTGCGTCAGCCGGCTTTGCCGGGGAGGTCTCGGCCTTGGCGGAAATATCCGCCTCTTCCGCATCGTTGACGGCGCGAACCGCGCTATTCTTCTGGGCCGACATGAGATTGTACCGTGATAGATTGAAGAAAGTTTTCGAACTGAACCGTTCGGTTCGATTGACATAATCTCTTTCCTGACACATATCAAGTGTTATCGAACTGATTGGTTCGACGTTCGGTTAATTTTTTTTACGTCATTCCAATGCTAAGGGGCATTAGCGATGGCAGGTGAAGACAGGGATATGGAGACGGAAACGGAAACGGTCTGTCCGGGCAACACCGCCGGGCGTTTTGCGGCGGGCGAAGACCCCGCCAAACGCGACCAGATTCTGGCGGGCGCGTGGCGCGTGTTCAAGCTCAAGGGCTTCGACGCCGCCAGCATGAACGACATCACCCGTGAAGCCGGCGTTTCCAAGGGTACGATCTATGTCTATTTCTCCAACAAGGAGGATTTGTTCGCGGCGTTGGTCGACCATCACCGGCAGGAATTTGCCACCTCCATGCGCAATATTCTGGCCGGCACCGAAGAGGTGCGCAAAGGCCTGGAACAGTTCGGCAAGGCTTTTGCCAACAAGATGATCTGCTCGGACATGATCCCCGCCATGCGCTCGGTGATCGGCGTCATCGACCGCATGCCCAAGCTCGCCCAGCGCTTTTTCATCGCCGCACCCAATAATGTCCGCACCGTGCTTCAGGATTTCATCGAGCACCATATCGCGCTCGGCCATCTGAAGGTGGATGACGTGGAACTGGCCGCGCGGCAATATATCGAGCTTTCCACCGGCACGTTCTTCAAGCTGCGCCTGTTCGGCGAGATCGACGGCCCGGTTCCGGAAGAGGAGCTGGACCGGGTGATCGCCAGCGCCATCAAGGTGTTCATGGCGGCCTACGGAACCGACAAGGTCTGAAATCATTCAGCAACGGGCGACCGGACCGGCAACGGCACGGGGCCTGATACGCGGTTTACGCGAAATTTCGATGAAATCCTGCCCATGACAGGCGGGGCCTCCTTGTTTCTCGCGTATTGCGCTATAAATTCCACGAACCGAATGTTTCGGGTGGCCTTGTTGCTGAAAGGAAAAATTCCCTGATGGAGTCCGTTCTCCCTCTTCTGTCCGACCCCGCTGCCTGGGTGGCGCTGGTCACCCTGATCGTCATGGAGGTCGTGCTTGGCATCGACAACCTGATCTTCATCTCGATCCTCACCAACAAGCTTCCGCCTGAACAGCGCGAAAAAGCCCGCAAGATCGGCATCGGACTTGCGCTCATCATGCGTCTCGGCCTGCTCGGCACTGTCGCCTGGATCGTGCAGCTCACCACGCCGGTCTTCGAAATCTTCGGCCATGCCTTCTCGTGGAAGGACATGATCCTCATCGCCGGCGGTCTCTTCCTGATGTGGAAGGCCACCAAGGAAATCCACCACAATGTCGATCCTGAAGACCACAAGGAAGACATGGTGGGCGGCCCGGTCGCGATGAATTTCGGCGCCGCCATCGGCCAGATCCTGCTGCTCGACCTCGTTTTCTCGGTGGACAGCATCATCACCGCCGTTGGCATGACACCGCATCTGCCGATCATGATCGTGGCCGTGGTCTTTGCCGTTGCCGTGATGCTGCTGGCCGCAACGCCACTCGCCAACTTCATCGAGCGCAACCCCACCATCGTCATGCTGGCGCTCGCCTTCCTGATGATGATCGGCACGACGCTGATCGCCGAAGGCATGGGCTTCCATGTGCCCAAGGGCTACGTCTATGCCGCCATGGCGTTTTCGGCGCTGGTGGAACTGCTCAACATGCTCGCCCGCAACGCCAGACAGCGCAAGAAAGCGCAGGCCGCCGGCAAACCGTATTGACAGCATTCCGTCATGCCGGACCCGATCCGGCATCCAGCCAGCCCAAGTCTTTGGGCTGGAAAGACTCTTCTCGCCGCGCAGACGCGCGTCGGCTGGATACCGGCTCAAGGCCGGTATTACGGAGGGGTAGAAATGACGATCTTACTCCGCGGAACCGCTTCACCCCGCCTTGCGTTCTTCGATATCATCACCGATAGAGTCCTCCCCCGGTGCCTCTCATTCGAAAGCATAAGCAAGCATGACGACAGAACAGATCCTCGCTTTCGTCGTGATCGCCGGCATGATGGTCGCGTTCATCTGGGACAGGTTCCGTTACGATGTCATCGCCTGCAGCGCATTGCTGGTGGCAGTGGCGCTTGGTGTGGTGCCCTTTAACAAGGCTTTCTCCGGCTTTTCCGACGATATCGTCATCATCGTCGGCAGTGCACTGATTGTCAGCTCGGCAGTCGCACGTTCCGGCATCGTCGATATGACGATCAAGAAATATTTCCCCGAGATGCGTTCCAAGAGTCTTCAGCTCGCTTTTCTGATGATCATGGTTGCCGTCATGTCGGCGTTCATCAAGAATATCGGCGCGCTCGCCATCATGATGCCGGTGGCTTTCCAGTTCGCGCGCAAGTCCGGCAGTCCCGTTTCCTATTACCTGATGCCCATGGCTTTTGCCGCTCTGCTGGGCGGTTTGATGACGCAGATCGGCACCTCGCCTAATATTGTCGTGTCGCGGTTGCGCGAAGAGATGACCGGACAGAGCTTCACAATGTTCGATTTCACCCCCGTGGGCGCCGCACTGACGGTGATCGGCATCATTTTCCTCACCTTCGGTTACCGCCTGCTGCCGGTGCGAAACCGCCAGCAGGCTTCGGTGGAGGACGTCCTCGACCAGTCGGCCTATACGGCGGAGGCAACGCTGCCGCCGGACAATATCTTCGTCGACAGACCGCTGCGCGAGCTTCTCAAGCAGGCGGATGGCGACGTGATCGCCAGCACGATCCTGCGGGGTCCAAGGCGCATTTCGCCTTTTCCGGATGTCAATCTCAAGGCGGGAGATACGGTGCTTCTGGAGGGAAGCCCCGAGGGTCTGGATCGCATCGTTTCTCAGTCAAAGCTGCTTTTGTCTGGCAGACCGTTGATGGAGAATGGCCAGAAAACCGTCGATCTCATTTCCATGGAAGCCGTCATCAGCAAGGAATCCGTTCTCAACGGCATTTCGGCACGGGAACTGGCGCTGTCCTATACGCGCGGCGTCAATCTTATTGCTGTCAGCCGCCGCGGCCAGCGCGTCAGCCAGAGGCTTTCCGAACTGACGCTTCAGGCCGGTGACGTCATCCTGCTGCAGGGAAGCCGCAAGAACCTGCCGCAGGTATTGCAGGAATTTTCGCTGCTGCCGCTCGCCCAGCGCGAAATCCTTCTCGGCGTGCAGCGCCGGGCGCTTTTGCCCGTCATCGTGCTGGCCGCCGCCATGCTGGCCGCCGGCAGCGGGCTGGTGCCGGTTTCGGTTGCCTTTTTCGCCGCCGCCTTTCTGATGATCGTTGTCGGCGCGATCCCGCTTGCCGAGGTCTATAAATCGATCGACGGGCCGATCCTCGTCATGCTCGCCGCCCTTATTCCCGTCAGCGATTCGCTTCGCACCAGCGGGGCGAGTGAACTGATCGCGGGCTGGCTCGGCAGTGCGGCGCAGGGGCTGCCGCCTTTCGCGGCGCTCGGCATGATCCTGCTCACCGCCATGGCTGTGACGCCCTTCCTCAATAATGCCGCCACCGTGCTGGTCATGGCCCCCATCGCCGCCGGTTTTGCCACCACGCTCGGTTTCCGCCCGGAGGCCTTCCTGATGGCGGTGGCAATCGGCGCCGGCTGCGATTTCCTCACCCCCATCGGCCACCAGTGCAACACGCTTGTCATGGGCCCGGGCGGGTATCGTTTCAGCGATTATCCGCGCCTTGGACTGCCGCTGTCGATCATGATCGTCATTGCCAGCATTCCCATGTTGCTTTACGTCTGGCCGGTGAACTGAGGCCGGGCGGCGAGACCGGCCAACCCCTCGGGACTCCATATTTCCTTGACGCCTGCGGCAGAATATGGCCTAAGCCGAAGCCGAACGGGAATATGAAAAAGGCACTTTCTTTTCGCCTTTCGACATGATGTCCTGCCGCATCCAAACGAAAACTCCGTGATATCAGGGTGAACCGTCCCGATGTCACTCCACGTCACGACGAGTGAATTTCATGACCACTTCCGGCGTTCGCGTCCGCATCGCACCTTCCCCCACCGGCGAGCCGCATGTCGGCACCGCTTACATCGCGCTGTTCAACTATCTCTTCGCCAAGAAACACGGCGGCGAGTTCATCCTGCGCATCGAGGATACCGACGCCACCCGCTCGACGCTGGAATATGAGCAGAAGGTTCTGGAGGCGCTGCGCTGGACCGGCCTCACCTGGTCGGAAGGCCCTGACGTCGGTGGCCCCTACGGTCCCTACCGCCAGTCCGAGCGCAAGCCGATGTACTGGCCCTACGCCGAAGAATTGCTGGAAAAAGGCCATGCCTTCCGCTGTTTCTGCACGCCCGAGCGGCTTGAGCAGATGCGCGAAGCGCAGCGCGCCGCTGGCAAGCCGCCAAAATATGACGGTCTCTGCCTCCACCTGAAGGCTGAAGAAGTGACCACCCGCGTCGCCGCCGGCGAAGCCAACGTCGTGCGCATGAAAATCCCGACCGAAGGTTCGTGCGATTTCCATGACGGCGTTTACGGCGATGTCTCGATCCCCTGGGATTCGGTTGACATGCAGGTGCTGATCAAGGCCGACGGCATGCCAACCTATCACATGGCAAACGTCATCGACGACCATCTGATGAAGATCACCCATGTGGCGCGCGGCGAAGAGTGGCTGGCTTCAGTGCCCAAGCACATCCTGCTTTACCGTTATTTCGGCTGGGACCAGCCGACGTTCATGCATCTTTCGCTGATGCGCAACGCCGACAAGTCGAAGCTTTCCAAGCGCAAGAACCCGACGTCGATCTCCTATTATTCCGCGCTCGGCTACCTGCCGGAAGCGCTGATGAACTTCCTCGGCCTGTTCTTCATCCAGATCGCCGAAGGCGAAGAGCTGCTGACCATGGAAGAGCTGGCCGCGAAGTTCGATCCGGAAGCGCTTTCAAAGGCTGGCGCCATCTTCGATATCCAGAAGCTGGACTGGCTGAACGGCCGCTGGCTGCGCGAAAAGCTCACGCCTGAGGACTTCATTGCCCGCACGCTGGAATGGGCGATGGAAAATTCCCGCCTGACCGAAGGCCTGAAGCTTGCCCAGAGCCGCATTTCCAAGCTCGGCGAATTGCCGAACCTCGCCGGCTTCCTGGTGTCGAGCGATGTTGGCCTGACACCGGCTTCGTTTGCCGGGTTGAAGAGCAAACCGGAGGAAATCCACGAAATCCTCACCACGGTTGCCGCCGACCTCGAAAAAATGCCGGATTGGAACGTTGAAGCCATCGAGGCCGAACTGCGCGACATTGCCGAACGCACGGGCAAGAAACTGCGCGTCGTCACCCCGCCGCTCTTCGTCGCCGTCTCCGGTTCCTCGCGCTCGCTGCCGCTGTTTGACAGCATGGCGCTGCTCGGCCGCTCCGTGGTGCGCCAGCGCCTGAAAGTGGCGATTGCCGTTGTGGCCACGATGGTTGGCAGCGGAAGCTGATAATTTGGTGTTGGCGGTCACGCCGGCATCCTGAAATATACCCCTCTGCTTGGGGTACCCCCCTCTGCCCTGCCGGGCATCTCCCCCTCAAGGGGGGAGATCGGGTGCCGCACCCGCTCGTTCCATGGGCAAGGTGTCCACCGCTTGTCGATCTCCCCCCTTGAGGGGGAGATGTCCGGCAGGACAGAGGGGGGTAGCCCCGAGCGCAAAGGGTAACCGCAACGAACAAGCCCGCTTAAGGCAAAAATCATGACCGACACCAAGACCGAAACCACCGCCCTCTCCTCCGACGCGACAGAAGTGCGCCGCCAGAAACTTGCGCTGCTGCGCGAGCAGATCGGCGACGTCTATCCGGCGCATTTCCACCGCACGCTGAGCAATGCCGAGCTTGCGGAAAAATATGCCGATATCGAAGCCGACGTTGAGACCGGCGATACGGTGACGGTGGCGGGTCGCGTTTATTCCTCGCGCAATTCCGGCATGTTCATGGATATCCATGACGCCTCGGGCAAGGTGCAGATCTTCTCCCACAAGGATACGACACCGGAAGCGGCGCGCAACCTGCTGCCGATGATCGATATTGGCGACATCATCGGCGTGACCGGCAAGGTGCGCCGCACCAAGCGTGGCGAGCTGACGATCAACGCCGAAGAAATCACCATGCTGACCAAGTCGCTGCTGCCCATGCCGGAAAAGTGGCATGGCGTCTCCGACATCGAGCTGCGTTACCGCAAGCGCCATCTCGATATTCTGGCGAACGAAGACTCCAAGCTGCGCTTCCTGCAACGCTCGAAAATCCTCTCCGGTATCCGCCGTTTCATGGAGGCCGAAGGCTTCCTCGAAGTGGAAACGCCGATGCTGCAGACCGTTTATGGCGGTGCGACGGCCGATCCGTTCAAGACCTTCCACAACACGCTGAAGATGGACATGTATCTGCGCATCGCGCCGGAATTGTTCCTGAAGCGCACGCTGGTATCAGGCCTTTCCGACAAGGTGTTCGAAATCAACCGCAACTTCCGCAACGAAGGCGTCTCCACAAGGCACAATCCTGAATTCACCATGATGGAGTGCTACTGGGCCTATGCCGATTACGAAGACATCATGGGTCTCGTGGAGCGGCTGTTCGAGACGCTGGCGATTGCTCTGCACGGCACGACCGAAGTGGAATTCCAGGGCCAGACGATCTCCTTCAAGGGTCCGTTCAAGCGCGTGCCGATGCCTGATGCCGTGAAGGAAGCGACCGGCATCGATTTCCTCGCCATCAAGACCGACGAAGAGGCCCGCGCTGCCGCCAAGGCCGCCGGTTTTGCCGTCGAGAAGGACTGGACCTGGGGCGAATGCCTTGCCTTCATCTTCGAAGAGAAGGTGGAAGCCACGCTGATCCAGCCGAGCCACGTCACGCATTTTCCGAAGGACATCTCGCCGTTTGCCAAGGAAGTGCCGGGCGAACCGCGCCTCGTCGAGCGTTTCGAGAGCTATTGCAACGCCTGGGAAGTGGGCAACGCCTTCTCGGAACTCAACGATCCCGAAGAACAGCGCCGCCGCATGGTGGAACAGCTGGAACAGGCGCACGCCCGCGGCGAGAAGGACAAGCAGCTGGACGACGAGTTCCTCGACGCCATCGACCAGGGCATGCCACCCGCCGGCGGCCTCGGCATCGGTGTCGATCGCCTGATCATGCTCTTGACCAACGCCCCGTCGATCCGCGACGTGATCCTCTTCCCGGCCCGCCGCAACAAGGCGGATTGAGAAGAGACGAAGAAAGGGAGCTTCGCGTGAGAAGCTCCCGATAACCTCGTTCGTTATGCCAATGACCGACCGTCCCTCATTCCTGTGCTCGTCACAGGAATCCAGTCGACGCACGTCTGCGTGGCGGGTAAGGACTCCTTACAGCCCAAGGACTTGGGCTGGCCTGGTCCCCGTGAAAAGCACAGGGATGAGGAAAGACACCAGTACCTTCCGGGATTGTGTGGCCTGCGCCGAATTCCGGCGCCCTTAATGCCCTGCCTTGGCCTTGTCGCCACTCGGTTCACCCGCCTCAGCCTTCTCCTCCGCCGCTTGCGCAGTCGTGGAGCCTTTTCCGAAGATCAATGATTTCAGATAGGACAGGCTGAAGATGCTGCCGCTGTCAGCTTCCGGTGTCGAGGTCAGAAGCTCGTCGGTGACGGGTTCGCCATGGGCTTCGGGAGACGGGGTTTCGCCGTTGGTTTCCGGGCTCGTTTCGCCATGGCCGCTCTCAGCCGGGGCGGCGCCGTGTTCGCCGCCGGCAGCGCCCTTGTTTTCGCCGTGACCTTTTGGTGCCTTGCCCTCGTGACCTTCAGAGCCGGCATCCAGGACCGGGGTGGCGCAATCGGCAGAATCGCTGAGGCTTGCGGCCATGGCTTCGGTATCTTCCAGTGGCAGATCGATGCGCAGGCCGTAAAACTGGCCGCTGCCATTGGCCGCGCCATCGTAATAAAAGGCGGAATAACGATGGGCGTTGGCGCCTTCGGGAATTTTTGCCGGATCGGGAATGAAGACCACCTGCGCGGCAATGGCGCGGCCGCGCATTTCCGAGCGCAGCTGCGGTCCGTTCTTGTCCAGCACGGAAACCTGCACCAGATCGGGTTTCTGTTTGTCGTAGACCGCTTTTGCAACACGAAGCGCGGTCTTCAGCCGCTCAGGGCCGTCTCCGCCTCCGGTGCGGATGAATTTGCGCACCCATAAGGCGCCGTTCTTGCGGATGTTGACCGTCTGGACTGCGTCGCAGGAAAGCCCGTTGCTGGAAGCATAGGATGGACCAAGCAGCCGATCGCTGCCGATGAACACGGCAGCAGAACCGGTCGCACCCGCCAAAAGCAGGATCCCGCCTCCAATCATAACGAGCTTGCGCGAAAACCGCATTCGTCCGAATACAGCTTTCACCCGCAACATCCTGACATCAAGTACCCCGCCTTAAGCCCTCGCCCCGGACCGTGGCTCGAAAGATGAGGAACACACGCGGGACAAGCCACGGACCACGCTGTCCGAGCCCTGCGATAGTGCCGCTTTCTCATTGAAAAAAGTTTAACCGGGCTGCCTCCGTCCGGCCAAAAACGCACCAATTTCGGACATTTCCGAAATCAGTTAAATTGAGAATGATTTGCAATAGCGTTGACATCTGTGATTCCATAACGGATGGTATTGCGAGTTAATCGCAACAGAAATTGGTGACAGACGTGAATCTCCATAAAATCCGCCATGCCCTATTTGCTTTTTCGCTTTTCCTGCCGGGTGTTGCCGTCGCGCAGGAAAAGCCGAAGGTGGTCACCACCTTCACCATCATCGCCGATATGGCGCGCAACGTGGCGGGTGATGCGGCGGATGTGGAGAGCATCACCAAGCCGGGTGCGGAAATTCACAATTACCAGCCGACACCGCGTGATATTCTCAAAGCCCGCAAGGCCGATCTGGTGCTGCGCAATGGCCTCAATCTGGAATTGTGGTTCGAGAAATTCCTGGCCAATCTTTCCGGCGTGCCTGATGTGACGGTGAGCGATGGTGTGCAACCCATGGCGATCAGCGGCGGCGCCTATCAGGGGAAACCCAATCCGCATGCCTGGATGTCGCCCGATAACGCCTTGATCTATGTGGAAAATATCCGCAAGGGCCTTGCGGAAATCGACCCTGCCCATGCCGATGTCTATACCGCCAATGCCAAGGCCTATTCGGACAAGATCAAGGCCACGGTGCAGCCGATCCGCGATGCGCTTTCCGTTCTGCCTGACAACAAGCGCTGGTTGGTAACGAGCGAAGGCGCCTTTTCTTATCTCGCCCGTGATTTCGGCCTGAAGGAACTGTTCCTGTGGCCGGTCAATGCCGATAGCCAGGGCACGCCGCAACAGGTTCGCGGCGTGATCGACGCCATGCGCGAACACAATATCCAGGTCATCTTCAGCGAAAGCACGGTTTCCGCCGATCCCGCAAAGCAGGTGGCCAAGGAAACCGGTGCGTCCTATGGCGGCATACTCTATGTGGATTCGCTGAGCGAGGCGGACGGCCCAGTTCCGACCTATCTGGACCTGCTGTGCGTGACCAGCGAAACCATCGCCAAGGGACTGTCTTCATGAGAATGGGCAGTAAAAAATCCGGCGGCGGCCTGACGGTTCAAAATGCGACAGTGACCTATCGCAACGGCCACACCGCATTAAGAAACGCCAGCTTTTCCATCCCCCGCGGAACGATCACTGCACTTGTCGGCATCAATGGCGCCGGCAAGTCCACAATTTTCAAGGCGATCATGGGTTTTGTGCCGCTGGCCGCCGGTTCCGTCTCGATTTTCGATCTGCCGGTGAAGAACGCGCTCAAGAAAAACCTCGTCGCCTACGTGCCGCAGGCAGAGGAGGTGGACTGGAGTTTTCCGGTGCTGGTGGAGGATGTGGTGATGATGGGCCGTTACGGCCACATGAATTTCCTGCGCATCCCGTCGAAACGCGATCACCAGATGGTCGAGGAGGCGCTGAAACGCGTCAACATGCTCGATTATCGCAAGAGGCAGATCGGCGAACTTTCCGGCGGGCAGAAGAAGCGGGTGTTTCTGGCCCGGGCGCTGGCGCAGGAAGGCCAGGTCATCCTGCTGGATGAGCCTTTCACCGGCGTGGACGTGACGACGGAAGAGCAGATCGTCGCGCTGCTGAAAGCGCTGCGTGACGAAGGCCGGGTCATGCTTGTCTCCACCCATAATCTCGGCAGCGTTCCGGAGTTCTGTGACCGCGCCGTGTTCGTCAAGGGCACGGTTCTGGCGTCCGGCAAGACGGCGGATACCTTCAACGAGGAGAACCTGCAAAAGGCCTTTGGCGGCAGCCTGCGCCACTTCGTGCTGGGCGGTGCGGAACTGCATGACGATGCCGATCCGCGCCGGGTGAAGGTGATTACCGATGACGAGCGTCCCTTCGTGATCTACGGCAAGAATGGCCAGAACGGGCATGAGGCACAGCCTCCGAAAGAAAAAACCGATGATAAACAGCCTTCTTGAGCCATTCACCTATGGCTATATGCTGAACGCCATCTGGGTCAGCGCGCTGGTGGGCGGTGTCTGCGGTTTTCTCTCCGCCTATCTGATGCTGAAGGGCTGGTCGCTGATCGGCGATGCGCTTTCCCATGCCATCGTCCCCGGTGTGGCCGGGGCCTATATGCTCGGCCTGCCCTTTTCGCTGGGTGCCTTTCTTTCCGGCGGGCTTGCAGCCGGTTCCATGCTGTTCCTGAACCAGAAGACTCGCCTCAAGGAAGACGCGATCATCGGCCTGATCTTCACCTCGTTTTTCGGGCTTGGCCTGTTCATGGTGTCGCTCTCGCCCACGTCGGTGAATATCCAGACCATCGTGCTCGGCAATATTCTGGCGATCACGGCGGAAGACACCATCCAGCTGGCACTGATCGGCGGCATCAGCCTCCTCGTGCTGGCGCTGAAATGGCGCGATTTCATGGTCGTATTCTTTGATGAGAACCATGCCCGCACCGTGGGGCTGAAACCGGAAGTGCTGAAGGTGATCTTCTTCACCCTGCTCGCCGCCTCCACGGTCGCCGCTTTGCAGACGGTCGGAGCCTTCCTCGTTGTCGCCATGGTGGTGACGCCGGGCGCCACCGCCTATCTCCTGACCGACCGTTTCGAACGGCTGATCCTGATGAGCCTGATCATCGGTGCGGCCACCAGCTTCGTTGGCGCCTATCTCAGCTATTTTCTCGATGGCGCCACCGGCGGTGTCATCGTCGTGCTGCAGACGGCGATCTTCCTTGCCGCCTTCGTTTTTGCGCCCAAGCACGGCCTGCTCGCGTCCCGCGCCAAGGCCCGCAAGGCACTGGAGGAAACGCCGTGAGCGACACTCTCGAACTCGCCATCCTGCCGTTTCAGCTGCCCTTCATGCAATATGCCTTCGTCATTACACTCATGATCGCGGTGCCGATGGCGATGCTGTCCTGTTTTCTGGTGCTGAAGGGCTGGTCGCTGATGGGGGATGCGGTCTCCCATGCCGTGCTGCCCGGCGTGGTGGTGGCCTATATCGCCGGAATACCGCTCTCCATCGGCGCTTTCATCGCCGGCATGATCTGTGCGCTCGGCACCGGTTTCATCAAGGAAAACAGCCGCATCAAGGAAGATACGGTGCTGGGCATCGTCTTTTCCGGCATGTTCGGGCTGGGGCTGGTGCTGTATGTGAAGGTGCAGAGCGACATGCATCTCGACCATATTCTCTTCGGCGACATGCTGGGCATTGCACCCAAAGACATGCTGGAGACGGGTCTGATCGCGCTTTTTGCCACGCTGTTCCTTGGCATCCTGCGCAAGGACCTCTTGGTCAACGCCTTTGATGCGCAGCATGCCAAAGCCATCGGCCTGCCGGTGCGCGTGCTGCATTATGGCCTGCTGATGATTCTGTCGCTCACCGTCGTCGGTGCATTGAAGGCAGTGGGCATCATCCTCTCGGTCGCCATGCTGGTGACACCAGGCGCAATCGCCTTCCTGCTGACCCGGCGGTTTTCCGCCATGATGCTGGCGGCCATTGCGGTGGCGGTTGCCTCATCGCTTTCGGGCATATGGGTGAGCTTCCTGATCGACAGTGCGCCGGCTCCCACCATCGTGATGTTCATGAGCCTTGCTTTCGTCGCCACCTTCATCCGCACCACCTGGAAGGCCCGGCGGACGGACGCGGCAAGGGAAACAGGCTTCTAGAGCATTTCCGGTGAAAGCCGGTTCACCTGAAATGCTCTATCTCTTTGCTTTTTTGCAGACGCAAAACCGCTAACGCACTTTTGCTGGACACGCTCGAGAACAACGATTTTTGCGGGCGTGTGGAACATTTTCGCCTTTTGCGCGTCATTTTGCTGAGCCTGTCGCGGGGCGGCGGGCTTGGCAAATTATGCAAAAGGGGAAGCGCCATGCTGAAGTGGGCTCTTATTTTCTTCGTTATTTCTTTGATCGCAGGCGTATTCGGCTTTACCGGCATTTCCGCGGCGGCGGCGGGCGTGGCCCGTATTCTGTTCTTCATCGCCGTGGTGATTTTCCTGGTCTTCCTCGTGCTTGCACTGATGGCCGGCAGCGCCATCGTCTGAACGAAAAAGGCGACCGGTTTTCACCGGTCGCCTTTTCTCTTTCCCATACCGATAATCAGCCCGTCCAGCCGCCATCGATCACATGAATCTGGCCGGTGGTGAAACCTGCCTCGTCGGAAGCGAGATAGGTGACGAGCGCTGCGATTTCTTCCGGTGTGGCGATGCGGCCCATCGGCTGGCGGGCGATGAAATCCGCCAACGCCTGTTCGTAATTGCCGGTGGCGCGCAGGCGGTCATGCAAGGACGGGCTATCGACCGTGCCGGGGCAAATGGCGTTGCAGCGAATGCCCTTGGTGACGAAATCGGCGGCGATGGCCTTGGTGAGACCCACCACGGCCGCCTTGGAAGCCGTATAGGCGAAACGGTTCGGCACGCCCTTCACGCTTGACGCAACCGATGACATGTTGACGATCGCGCCCTTGCCCTTTTCCAGCATGCCGGGCAGGAAGGCGCGGCAGGTGCGATACATCGCCTTGGCGTTGAGGTCGAAGGAGAAATCCCAGTCCTTCTCTTCACAATCGAGAATGGTGCCGGAATGGACGAAGCCGGCGCAGTTGAACAGCACGTCGGCATGGCCGATATCGGCTGCGAAATCCTCGACGCCATCACCGTCAAGCACGTTTAGAACCCGCGTTTCCGCACCCTTCAGGGTGGAAAGCGCCTGCTCGTTGATATCGGTGGCGATGACGCGCGCGCCGAGCGATATGAAACGCTCCGCCGTCGCCCGGCCGATACCCTGACCGGCGGCGGTGATCACCACTGTCCGGCCGTTAAAATCCTGCACCATGAATAGCCTCCCGCTAAAGCCGACCGCCAGCGTGGCCGAGCCGTTGAATTTCAGTGATCTCAAATATGGATCGACAATTCATATGTAAACGCGGTATTCATATGGCGTCAAGCAAACTTGCGCGGATGTGGGGTATCGGGCAACCATATTTTAAGGCACCCCCGCCCGGCACGCATCAGAAACACCATTGAGGCCAGATGACCGACGACGACAGCGAAAGATACCGCGCCCCCGCCCTCGACAAGGGCCTGGACATTCTCGAGCTTCTGGCCCGCACGGATGGCGGGCTGACGCAGATCGAGATCGCCAAGGCGATCGGCAAAAGCCCCAACGAACTGTACCGCATGCTGGACCGTCTGGTGCGCCGGGGTTACGTGCAGCGGCTCGACGGCGACCGGTTTTCGTTGACGCTGAAAATGTTCGGGCTGGCGCATTTCCATGCACCGATCCGCCGGCTCGTGTCCTTCGCCGCACCTGTGATGCGGGATTTCTCCGCAAGCGCCGAACAGGCCTGTCACCTTGCCGTTTATGACCGCGGCAGCGTCGTTGTCATCGCCCAGCAGGAATCCGCCACCTATTGGGCCATGTCCATGCGGGTCGGCGCGCAGATGAGCCTGTTCCACACCGGCTCCGGCCATGTGCTTCTGGCCTTCCAGACAGAGGCGCAGCGCGAGATCATGATGACCGAACAGGTGCGCGGCAGCGGCGAGACCGTGCCGGCGGACCTTGCCGAGCGGCTGCGGCAGGTGCGCAGCAACGGTTTTGAATCCATGGACAGCTTGCAGACGGCGGGCGTGCGCAACATTTCCGCCCCGATTCTGACGCTGGACGGCACCGCACTCGCCGTCATCACCTGCCCCTATATTACCACGCTCGGCGGCACGGCCCCGACGCGCGAGACTTGCGAACAGCTGATCCGCGATGCGGCAAAACGCATCTCAGAAGTGGTGACGGGAAACGTCTGAAGGGCACAAAAAAACGCGACCGGCAGGGGCCCGATCGCGTTTCAATTGACTGGAGATTATGTCTGGTAAACGCGAGGGGAACGCAGATGGTTCCCCCCTTTTTTTGTCAGGCGGCAGCGGCCGTCAGCTCCTTGCGGACCATCTCGCGCAGCGTAACCAGATCCTTGGCGAACAGGCGGATGCCTTCGGAAAGCTTCTCGGTTGCCATCGCGTCTTCGTTCATCGCCCAGCGGAACGCCTTTTCATCGAGCGACTGCAGCGCCTCGGCCTTGACATTGTCAGGCGAAAGCTTGCGCTCGAGCTTGCCATTGTCCTTGTCCAGCTCTTCGAGCAGCGCCGGGCTGATCGTCAGGCGGTCGCAACCGGCCAGCGCTTCGATTTCGCCAACATTGCGGAAGGAGGCGCCCATGACAACGGTGCCGATGCCATTCGCCTTGTAATAATTGTAGATGCTGCGCACCGAAACGACGCCCGGATCTGTCTCGGCAGTGTAGGTCTCGCCGGTCGATTTCTTGTACCAGTCGAGGATACGGCCGACGAAGGGCGAGATAAGGAAAGCCTTGGCTTCGGCGCAGGCAATCGCCTGTGCCTGCGAGAACAGCAGCGTCAGGTTGCAGTCGATGCCTTCGGACTGCAGAACTTCGGCAGCCTTGATGCCTTCCCATGTGGAGGCCAGCTTGATGAGGATGCGTTCACGCTCGATGCCGCGCTCCTTATAGGAGGCGATGATGTGGCGTGCCTTGGTGATGGAAGCCTGCGTGTCGAAGGACAGGTCGGCATCGACCTCGGTCGACACACGGCCGGGAACGAGACCGGCAAGAGCTGCACCGACGGAAATCGCCAGACGGTCGGCAACGGCGGCAACGACGGCGTCGGACTGGCCGCCCTGCTTCCTGCCCCAGGCGACAGCTTCCTTCACCGCATCGGCAAAGGCCGGCGTGCCGAGCGCTTTGAGAACGATGGTCGGGTTGGTGGTGCAATCCACCGGCTTCAGGCGTGCTACCGCCTCGATGTCGCCGGTATCGGCAACGACCGTGGTGATGGCGCGAAGTTGTTCGAGTTTGGACGTCATGGCGAATGATCCTTCATGATCTCTGGTAAACTTGCTCAGCCGTCTTTTCGTTCCCGCACCAGGGGTGCGCCCAAGGCCGAAATCACGGTTCTGTCCGGCTCCGACTATCGCAAGCGGCGCGGTCGAAAGTCAAGACATTTGCGCATCGCAATTGACATAAGTTTCATGCCTGCGATACTCGACCGCACATAAGGAATGGCGAAAACCGTGGCGAAACTGAGAAGAGAGACCCATACGACCTATTCGGAAGCGGCTTCGCTGAGGCTGCGCGCGGCATGGCTCTATTATAACCAGGGCATGACGCAGAAGGATGTCGCCGAAAGACTCGGGATCAGCCGTTCCACCGTCATCCGCCTGCTCGACGAGGCGATGAAACGCTCCGAAGTGCAGATCTGGATCAATGAGGGCATCGAGGATTTCGTCTCGCTGGCCGGCCAGCTGGAGGCAGCCTACGGACTTGATGAGGCCGTCATCATCCCCTCGCCCGGCCCGTCTCCCGCCGGCCCATCTACCGCCAGCCCATCTACCGCCAGCAAGACAAGCGCGGAAGGCACCGCCAAGGCCGTCGGCCTCGCCCTCGGGCAGTTCCTCTCCGAAGTGGTGCCGAACGGCGCCACCATCGGCGTCGGCTGGGGGCGCACCATGACTGCCTCGCTCTCCAGTTTCCGCCCGCCGCGGCGGGAAAACTGCAAGGTCGTCTCACTGCTCGGCGGTATCGTCGCCGTGCACCAGACCAATCCGCTTGATTACACCTGGCGGCTGGCAAGCGCGCTCGGGGCGGAATGTTACATGTTCCTCGCGCCGTTGCTGGTGGATTCCGTTGAGACCAAACGGGCGCTGATCGAAAAATGCGGGCTCGCGACGCTTTACGATCTCGCCGAAACACTCGATCTCGCCATCGTTTCCTGCGGCGATATCGGCCCGCATTCCACCTCGCTGTCGGAAGGTTTCATCTCCAGGGAGACGCTGCGCGAACTCGTCGATGCCGGCTGCGTCTGCGACACCATGTTCAACTTCATCGATGCCGAAGGCCGCTCTGTCGATCATCCGATCAATCAGCGTGCCATGGCGATCGATCTCGACACGCTGCGCAAGGCCAAACACATCGTGCTCGCCTCCGGCGGCGCCCACCGCGCCATCGCCATCCGCGCCACGATCAAGCGCATCGGCTGCAATACGCTGATCACCGACGAGGCGGCGGCGCGGGCTTTGATGGAACTGGTTTAAGCGTCGTCAGGCCATTCGCGGGCGGCGTGTTGCACGAACACAATGTCGACCTGTTCTTCCGTAACGCGGTACGCGACGATGTATGGAAGCCCGGGAACAACCAACTCTCTGGTCCCTTCGATTTCTCCGCTGCGCCCTAGATGAGGATTATCGGATAAAAGACGTGCCGTGGTCTGGTGAATTGCTCTAACGACTTTTGCCGCCGCGCGCGGATTGCGTTCGGCAATATAGACGCCTATGGCGTCAAGCTCCCGGAGATAACGGCGCGTCCAAATCAACCGCACGCGTTTCAGGCCTTGGCATATTTATTCAAAACGTCGTTAATCTCTTCTTCAGTGACAAACTCCCCTGCATCGGCCTCTGCCAAGCCCGCCCTCACGCCGCTCGTCCATTTCTCTTGCCAGGCCAGAGAACGTCCATGTGAAAGCGCATCTTCTATGATGCGGCTTGGTGTCGAATTCGAGCGCTCAGCCAAGATATCCAGCCGGCGTTTAATATCGTCGGAAAGTTCAATCGTGCTTTTCATGGGTCAAGAATAACCGATCCCAAGGAGATCGGCAAAGACAATTCAGACCCGATCACGCCTTCCCCGTTTCCCATCCCAGCATCGCCCGCTTGCGCGTCAGGCCCCAGTGATAACCCGTCAGAGCTCCGCTTTTGCCGACCGCACGGTGGCAGGGAACAACGAACGAGACCGGGTTTGCCCCGACTGCGGCTCCCACGGCGCGGGATGCGGTGGGCTGGCCGATATCGCAGGCAATGTTCGAATAGGTGACGGCGCGGCCCATCGGGATTTTCAGGAGGCTTTTCCAGACCCGCACCTGAAAATCCGTGCCGAGCAAAACCACACGCAGCGGCTTGTCCGCCGTCCACATGGCAGGTTCGAAGATGCGCGCGGCGTAGGGCGCGGTCGCTTCGCGATCCTCGACGTAATCCGCATTCGGCCAGCGGCCGGCCATATCCTCGAAACAGGCTCTTTCGTCGCCCGGATCGGCAAAGGCGCAGCCGGCAAGGCCGCGATCGGTGATCATGACCAGCGCAAGCCCGAAGGGCGAGGCGTGAAAGCCATAACGGATCGTCAGCCCGCCGCCTTTCGCCTTCCATTCGCCGGGCGACATGGCCTCATGGGTAACGAACAGATCATGCAGGCGGCCAGGCCCGGACATGCCGACCTCGATCGATGTTTCAAGCAGCGGCAGGTCCTCTTCGCGCAGCAGCCGCTTGGCATGATCGAGCGTCACGGCCTGCAGGAAGGCCTTGGGCGAAAGACCGGCCCAGCGGGTAAAAGTCTTCTGCAATTGCGTCGGCGACTGGCCGAGCCTGGCGGCGATGGCTTCGAGGGAGGGTTGTTCGCGATAATCCAGCGTCAAAAGCTCGATAACCCCGCGCACCGTATCGTAATCCGAGCCGATGGGGGTGATGTCTTCGTTCAGCATGATATTGGCGTTCATCGCATGTCTCCTAACGGGTAAGAGAAAACCACTAAAGCGCGCCGGTCTCCACCCGTTTCTTGCGCGGCATCACGATACACAAGGAATGTTCGTTAGCCGGAACACCCACTTACCCTCATTCCTTTGCTCGTCACAGAAATCCAGCGGACACGCGCCCGCGTGGCGAAGAACTCTTCTCAGCCCAAAGACTTGGGCTGGCTGGATCCCGGTGACGAGCACAGGGATGAAGGAAGGAGACCACCGCGCCTCGACACTTCCTGACCCACTCACATCCGCCGCCGCACCGTCGCCAGCGCACCGCCGAAGGCCTTGGCAAAGCTTTCGCGATCATCCGGGTTGAGGAACGAGCCGATATCGGTCGCCCGGCCCTCACCCGTCACATGCATGGAAACGATGCCGATCTCGTCATGCCGCCTCACCCGGAAGCGCGCCCAGAACGGATTGAAACGATATTCCACCATGCGCCCGGCGGGTGAGAATTTGCGGATCGACAGGTTGGTGCGCGACACGCTCACCTCTTCGCGTGCCTTCGCCGCCCGGTAATTGGCGCGGAAGGCGATATAAAGCAGCAGGAAATCCAACCCGAAAAACAGGCCGATAGGCCACGCACCTGTGGCGAGGAAAAAGCCGCCATAGATGAGGCAGGCAAATCCGGTGAGGATGAGAAGCAGCCGGAAACCCCTTCGGCCAAGCGAGCGGTGCGGAACGAGTTCCGCCGCGAAAATCGGCTGGTCGTTGAGCGTATCCACGTTGCTTTCCTTTGGCCGCGCTGGCTATAGATAGTGCATGACAGTCGCCAAGAAACGATCCAGCACCCAAACATTGAAAAAGTCAATTCCGGCGCAGCGGCGCAAACCCGTGCGGGTGAAAACGGCCTATTCGAAGGACGAACTCACCGAAATCTTCCGCCGTTTTTCCATCCAGCGGCCAGAGCCGAAAGGCGAGCTGGAACACACCAATCCCTTCACCCTGCTGGTAGCCGTGGCGCTTTCCGCGCAGGCGACCGATGTCGGTGTGAACCGGGCGACCCGCGCCCTGTTCAAGGTGGCGGATACGCCGGAAAAAATGCTGGCGCTCGGTGAGGAACAACTGATCGGCCATATCAAGACCATCGGCCTCTACCGCAACAAGGCAAAAAACGTCATCGCGCTATCGCAGATGCTGATCGACAATTTCGGCGGCGAGGTGCCAAAAACCCGCGAGGAGCTGGTGACCCTGCCGGGGGTCGGCAGGAAGACGGCCAATGTGGTGATGTCGATGGCCTTCGGCGTGCCGACGCTTGCAGTGGACACACATGTGTTCCGCATTGCCAACCGGCTCTGTC
The DNA here is from genome assembly GCF_000092025.1 of Agrobacterium fabrum str. C58. Taxonomy (NCBI): domain Bacteria; kingdom Pseudomonadati; phylum Pseudomonadota; class Alphaproteobacteria; order Hyphomicrobiales; family Rhizobiaceae; genus Agrobacterium; species Agrobacterium fabrum. The sequence continues at coordinate 1,602,684 of NC_003063.2, read as the reverse complement.
TTGCGCCCGGCAAAACCACTGACGAGGTAGAAGACCGGCTGGTCCGCATCATCCCCGAACAATATCTGTTCCATGCGCATCACTGGCTGATCCTGCATGGGCGTTATTGCTGCAAGGCGCGCAAGCCGGAATGCGAACGCTGCGTGATTGCCGATATCTGCAAATCGCCGGAAAAGACCTTCGATATTCCAGCCCCGCTGGTGGAACTACCCGCGCAGCTGTTCGGTGCCGCCGGCGGCGAATGAGGGATCGCGCCGGCTGACGGCCTTGTGCAGATGCACCATCAGCGAGGCGGCGAAAAGCGGCGTCAGCAGGTTCAGGAACGGCACCGCCAGGAATGCCGCAATCACCAGCCCGGCCATGAACACCGTGGTGCGGTGTTTCACCCGGAACAACCGGGCGTCAGCGGGCGAGCGGAAACGCATGGCCGCGAACTCGAAAAATTCCCGGCCGAGCAGATAACCGTTCACCAGAAAAAACGCGATGAGATTGACGCCCGGCACCAGCAGCAGCAAAAGTGCTACGAGGTTGCCGGCAATGACGACGCCGAAAAACTTGATCGATGACAGCACGGCTTCGCCGATCGGCATTGCCTTGCCGGGCGGGTCATCCGGGTAGTTCTGTTTCTCCACCACGTCGGCGACATCATCAAGAAACAGGCCGGCGATGACGGCCGTGACCGGCGAAATGAGCAACGCCAGCGCCAAGGCAAGCCCGATGCCGGCGAAAATGGCGAAAACAAAGCTCAGCCAGCCGGCCCAATCGGGCACGCCGGGGATAAGCGTATCGATCCAGGGCAAAGCGAAATAGATGAAGATGGAGCGGATGGCGAACCAAAGCGCCGCCAGCACCAGCAACGTCAGCCCCAGCACCTTCCAGAATACCGACCGGGTCTCGGCGGCAAAGAGATTGCCAAATGCCAACCGCGCCGCATCAAATATCATTCGGAACTCCCTTGACGCCTCTGGCGTTGAAACTCTTTCAACACCGAGATAGGCGCTGGCCGTTCACTCCGCAAGACAGGGCGTGACGCCCGCTGGGGGGAGTTAAACCGCAAATGGAATTTCCCTTGAATAAAAGATAGCTCTAAAATATAATAAACCATCTACGATAATTCGCATTCCGGTCCGGTGGAGGACATGGCCGGGAAAGCTCGTCTCCACCGTCAAATCGTGGTTCGCACGCTTGCACGGGCGCGCGAATGCATCACCGTTCAATAATTATAAAATAAAAGAGGCGTTGGTGGAAAAGCTGCTGTTGAACCTGACGCGCGCCATGAAGGCAGGCACCCCTTCCGAGCGCAAGATTGCCAAATATCTGATCGAACATCTGGACGAGTTGCCGTTTGAGACGGCACAGACGCTGGCCGCCAAGCTCAGCCTCAGCCCGATGACGGTCGGCCGTTTCCTGCGTTCTCTGGGATACCGGCAATTCAGCGATATCCGTGCCGACCTGCGCCACGCGGAAGAAACCGTCGGCGCAGACCAGCCGGTGACGGCCGAAGGCGGCGAACGGCATTCCAACCCGTTCTCACAGCTTCTGTCGCAGCAGATCCAGGCGATCCAGACCGCCTTCGACATGACCACCCAGACGATCTGGCGTCTTGCCATGAACGAGATCACCTCGGCGGACGATGTCTGTCTGGCGACCTCTCCGGAAGGGCTTGATGCCGGCCGGCATTTTTACGGGCGGCTTTTAGAGTGCCGGGGCCATATTCACTATCTCGGCAGCGACAATGCCGCCTATGTCGCCCTGTGGGATTACGACCCCGCGCGCACGTTGCTCGTCATCATGGATTGCGGCGGCAACCTGTTGCCCCTGCAGCGCCTGTCGACCACGGCCCGTAAGGGCGGTTACAGAACCCTTCTGATCACCACCCGTTTTTACGAATGGGGACCGGAAAGCGTCGATCTCTGTCTTGCCATGCCGCAGAGCCAGAATGGCGGCCAGGGCCTGCTGCAACTGGTCTCCCTGCTGGAATTCACCCTTTGCGCGCTGAGCGCCGGGGCGGACGACGCCGGCAAGGCCCGGGTGAAGAACCTAGCAGCCCTGAAGCGCTCACTGCGCAGCTGATTGCGCTTCAGGGCGACAGGATCGAGCGGCTACCACTTGTTTCTTCTCGCCGCCGGGGAGAAGAAACAGGCGGCAGCCGCCAGCCATAATTCCAATCTAATAAATCAAAGACTTTCCAGTTCCTGGCGATGCCGGTACATGGCGAGGAAACGGCGATAATCCCGCTCGTAATGCGCCGCCAGCGCCGGATTGCCCGAGATTTCCGCATTGCCCGGATACATGGCGGCCCCTGCCGCCGCCAGGCTCGCATGCACGCCCCCGGCCGTCGCCGCCGTCATCGCCGTGCCGAGCAGCACCGCATCGGCGGTCGCGGGAACCACGATGCGCTTGCCCGTCACATCGGCGTAAAGCTCCATCAACAGCGGGTTCTTCACATGCCCGCCGGTAACATGCAGCGTTTCCACCGCATAACCGAAACGCTCCATGGCATCGAGCACGTGGCGCGCGCCGAGCGCGATCGCGATCGCGGTGCGCCAATAAAGACGGCAGAGACTGTCGAAGGAGGTATCGAGCGTCAGCCCGCTGACGACGCCGACCGCATGCGGATCGGCAAGCGGCGAACGGTTGCCGTGGAAGTCAGGCAGAACATGCAGCCGGTCCGCAAAGGCCTCCCCCTCCAGTTCGCGCAATTCAGTGACGCGCGCAACGATGCGGGCATGCAACGCCGTATCCGGCTCGCCACCCGCCGCATGCATGCGCACGATATGGTCGAGCAGCGCGCCGGTAGCCGATTGCCCACCCTCCACCAGCCAGTGGCCAGGCAGCACCGCCTGCCAGTAGGGTCCCCACAGGCTGCGGCCGGGCATCGGCTGCGTGGACATGGCGACAAGGCAACTCGACGTGCCGGCGATCAGCGCGACATGTTTACCGACATCCTCGGCAAGGCATCCACCCAGAGCCCCGAGCGCACCGGCATAGGCATCGATCATGCCCGCCGCCACCTGGCAGCCGGTATCGAGACCAAGTTCTGCGGCGGCCTCGGGCGAAAGCGGGCCGATGGCGCCGCCCGGCATGACGGTAGTTTCAGGCAGGCCTGCCCGCTCCTTCAGGTCGTCCAGTCCGGCAAAGGCCAGATAATCCGCCTGCCAGCCGGGATGTTCCTGCGCCAGGAAGTTCCATTTCGCCGTCTGCGTGCAATTGGAGCGCTGTGCCGAGCCGGTCGCCTTCCAGGTCAGGAAATCCGCGAGATCGAAGGCGAAGGACATGCGCGACCAGCTTTGCGGCATATGCGTCTTCAGCCACATCAGCTTCGGCATCTGCATTTCCGGCGAGACGCTGTTGCCGGCGAAATCGAGCACCCGATGGCCCGAGGCCGTCAGCCGGTCGGCCTCGCCGATGGCGCGGTGGTCAAGCCAGACGATGGTGTCGAAACGGTCGTCATCGGTCGTGGAAACCGAAACCGGCTCCCCCCGCTCATCGCGGATGACCAGCGAGCAGGTGGCGTCAAAACCAATGGCGGCAATGCTTTGCGGCAGCACGCCGGCATCGGCAAGCGCCGCCTTCACGGCAATGCAGACGGCATTCCATATATCGGTGGAATCGTGCTCGGCGTGGTTTTCACGCGGCCGCTGCATGAGGATGGGATGAATGGAGCGCGCGAGCAGCCGGCCGGCTGGATCGAAAATCCCGGCCCGGGCGCTCGCCGTACCGACATCGACAGCGACGAGATTTTGACGCATCAAGACTGCAATTCCATCCCTGGCGGAGCGACCCGGCGGCGGCAGGCAAGATCAGCTTCAGCCTGCGTCACGTTCCACCTGGCCGTCAAAACCGCCCCTCCCCACATAGCTGCCGACAAGTTGGACCAAATCCGGCATCGCGTCAAACACGGCATCTGCCCCGAGACCAGCGATCTTTTCACGGAAGGCGGGGAAGCGCGCATGCGATCCGCCGGTGAAGGCAAAAACGCCCATGCCGGCCGCTTTTGCGGCGGCAATGCCGGCCGGGCTATCCTCGATCACGATGCACTGACGCGGCTCGACCCCCATAGAGCGCGCCGCATGCAGGAAGAGATCGGGGGCCGGCTTGCCGTTCCTCACCATGGTGGCGCTGAAGACATGCGGCTCGAATTTGTCGATCAGGCCCGTCAGCCCCAGCGAATAACGGATGCGCTCCGGCTGGCTGGAGGAGGCGACGCAGCGCTTCAGCGGCAGAAGCTCATCTAGCGTCTCGGCAATACCGTCGATCGGCTTCAATTCGGTGCGGAAGCGTTCGAACAGCGTCGCCCGCATATGGTCGAGAAAATCGATGTCGGTTTCGACACCGTACTCCTCGAACAGGGTCGTCGTCATGCTGGCGACGCTGCGGCCGAGAAAGCGCTCATAAGCCTCTTCCTCCCCCATCGTCACGCCGAGATGGGAGAGCATGTCGAGAAGCACCGCAATCGAGACCGGCTCGCTGTCGACGAGAACACCGTCGCAATCGAAAATCAGCAGAGGTCCGGTCCCGTCTCGCATCTCACGTCACTTTTCAGCCAGCTTGTCATCCAGATAAAGCTGCAAGGTCTTCGCCGTGCCTTCTTGCCACAGCGTCGTCAGTGCATGGGAGAAGCGTTTACGGAAAAGCGCCGATTCGGCAACCTCCCCGAAGATGTCGTCGAGGGCAAGGAAGGCCACCGGGTCATCCTTGGCCTTGATGGCGGCAGCCTGCAGTCGCTCGGCGCTAGCGTCGTTGAAGACTATTTCCTTGCCGCTGTCCGACGTGCCGTAGAAATAACGGCACCACAGGGCCGAAACCAGCGACAGCCCGACGATATCCTCGCCGCGCGACAGCCGATCTAAAGTGGAGGGCAGGATGAATTTCGGCTGGCGGTTGGAACCATCCTGCGCGAGGCGCGGAATGGTATCGCCAATCTTCGGGTTGAGGAAACGGCGCTCGATCAGCCCGAAATAGTCGTTGAGGTCGGTGTCAGGTACCGGCGGAATGACCGGGATGATCTCGTCTTTTTCGAGCTTGGCCAGAAACGCCCGGATCAGCGGATGCTCCATCGCCTCATGCACGAAATGAATGTCGAGCAGCGCTGCCGGATAGGCGATTGCCGCGTGGCCACCATTCAGGATGCGGATCTTCATGTGCTCGTAGGGCGCAACATCCTTGACGAACTGGACGCCCGCTTTCTCGAGCGCCGGACGGCCTGCGGGGAAATTATCCTCCATCACCCATTGCTTGAACTCTTCGCAGAAGACCGGCCAATTATCCTCGATGCCGAAATCGTCACGGGCGATATTGCGTTCACGCTCGCCGGTGGCGGGGGTGATGCGGTCGACCATGGAATTCGGAAAGGCGACATTTTCGCCGATCCAGTTGGCAAAGGCCGGGTCGGAGAGCGCTGCCAGCCCGACCACCGCGTTTTTCGTCACCTTGCCATTGTGGGGAATGTTGTCGCAGGACATGACGGTGAAGGGCTGCAGGTCCTTATCGCGCCGCGCCTTCAGCCCGGCAACGATGAAACCGAACACGGTTTTCGGAGCGGACGGGTTCTTGCCGTCTTCGGCAATGGCCGGATGCTGCGGATTGAAGGAGCCGGAGGCATCGATGAAATAACCGCCCTCGGTAATCGTCATCGAAACGATGCGGATTTTCGGATCGGCAAGCGTATCGATGATGGCCTGGGTATCGCCAACTTTCAGAATGTCGATCATCGGCCCGGTGACGCGCGCACCGGTGCGATTATTGTCCTGCTCGACGACAGTGGTCAGGAAATCCTGTGCGGCAAGTTTTTCGCGCATCGTGGCATCGGAAGGCAGAACGCCGGCGCCGATGATGGCGAAGTCGTGGTCCGCACCGGTGTTGAACAGGTCATCAAGATAGACCGCCTGATGGGCGCGGTGGAAATTGCCAACGCCGAAATGCACGATGCCGGCGGACAGATCGTTCCGGGAATAGGCCGGAACCGCCGCCGTTTTTTTCGCTTCATCAAGCGTGGCGAGGGAGAGTTTGCATGTCATGTCACGATCCTCGAAGGGGAAACGTTGGTCGTGCAGATCGCCCTCTTGCCGGGCAATCGGCCTGTCGGAGCACCGCCCGGCGCCATAAGACAATCAGGCGGCAGTGCTTTCGGAGTTGCCTCCCCCTAGATCGCGATGCCCTTGTCATCGAATCTGTGGATCTTGGTATCGTCAGGCGTGATGAAGACGGTATCGCCGTGTTTGCATTCGAATTCACCGTCGGTTCTGGCGGTGATGGGGCCGATGCCTGATACCTCGAGATGCAGGAAGGTATCCGATCCGAGATGTTCGGCAACGGTGACCTTGCCCTGCCACAGCCCGCTTTCCTTCGACAGCACCAGATGCTCCGGCCGCACGCCGGCAGTGGTGGCACCCTTTTGGCGGGCGAAGTCGCCGGTGATGAGGTTCATGCGCGGTGAGCCGATGAAGCCGGCGACGAAGAGGTTGCGCGGTGTCTTGTAAAGCTGCATCGGCGAGCCGACCTGCTCGATATTGCCGCGGTTCAGCACCACGATCTTGTCGGCCATGGTCATGGCCTCGACCTGATCGTGGGTGACATAGATCATCGTCGTCTTCAGCGTATTGTGCAGCTCGGAGATTTCCAGCCGCATGGTGCCGCGCAGCGCCGCATCGAGGTTGGAGAGCGGCTCGTCAAACAGGAACGCCTTCGGTTCGCGCACGATGGCGCGGCCGATGGCGACGCGCTGGCGCTGGCCGCCGGACAGCTGCGAGGGCCGGCGCTCGAGATAATCGGTGAGGTTGAGAATGCGGGCGGCGTCTTCGACCTTCTTGTCGATCACCGCCTTGTCGAGCTTGGCCATCTTCAGCGGGAAGGCGATGTTATTTCTGACACTCATATGCGGATAAAGCGCATAGGACTGGAACACCATGGCAAGGCCGCGCTCGGCCGGTGCCTTTTCGGTGGCGTCGTTGCCGTCGATGACGATTTTGCCGCCGGAGACGTCTTCCAGCCCGGCGATCAGCCGCAGAAGCGTCGACTTGCCGCAGCCAGAGGGGCCGACGAAGACGACGAATTCGCCGTCGTTGATATCGAGATCGATCGACGGGATGACTTTTGCCTCGCCGAAGAGCTTGGACACGTTCTGAAGGGAAATGCTGCCCATTATTGTCGTTCCTTATTTCACGGCGCCAAAGGTGAGGCCACGCACGAGTTGTTTCTGCGAGAACCAGCCGATGACGAGAATGGGGGCGATCGCCATCATCGAGGCGGCCGAGAGCTTGGCCCAGAACAGCCCCTGCGGTGAGGAGAAGGAGGCGATGAAGGCCGTCAGCGGTGCCGCATTGGTGGTCGTCAGCCGGATGGTCCAGAAGGATTCGTTCCAGGCAAGAATGACGTTCAGGAGCAGCGTCGAGGCAATGCCCGGAACCGCCATTGGGGTCAGTACATGCACGATCTCGTTCCAGAGCGAGGCACCATCCATGCGGGCTGCTTCCAGGATCTCGCCGGGGATTTCGCGGAAGTAGGTATAAAGCATCCACACCACGATCGGCAGGTTGATGAAGGTGAGCATGACGGTCAGCCCAATGCGGGTATCGAGCAGGCCGGCATTGCGGAAGATCAGGTAGATCGGCACCAGCACCGCCACCCCCGGCATCATCTTGGTGGAGAGCATCCACATCAAAATGTCCTTGGTGCGTTTGGTCGGCGAGAATGCCATGGCCCAGGCGGCGGGAATGGCGATCATGAGCGCGATGATCGTCGAGCCGAGCGACAGCACGACCGAGTTCATGAACGGCTTGAAGTAATCGCGCTGGGTCTGCACGGTGATGTAGTTTTCGAGCGTGCCCGAGGGAATGAGGCTGAAGCCTGCGATCGCCTCCGGCTCGGTCTTGATCGACGTGAGGAAGGCGTAAAGGATCGGGAAGAACAGCAAAAGCGCCACGGCCCATGCCGCGATGGTGAAGCCGATCTTTGCGCGTGTCGTTGTCTTGCGGGCCATGATCGCTTCTCCTTAACGGTCGAGGTTCTTGCCGACGGCGCGCATCAGGAAGATGGCGACGATATTGGCGAGCACGACGGCGATGATGCCACCGGCCGATGCGCCGCCGACGTCGTAGCCCAGAAGCGCCGTGCGATAGATGAGGAAGGCAAGGTTGGTGGAGGCATAACCCGGGCCGCCATTGGTGGTGACGAGGATTTCCGCGTAAACGCCGAGCAGGAAGATCGTCTGGATGAGGATGACGACGGTGATGGCGCGGGCAAGATGCGGCAGCGTCAGGTAGATGAAGCGGTTGATGAAGTTGGCGCCATCCATCTCGGCCGCTTCCTTCTGCTCGCCATCGAGCGACTGCAGGGCGGTGAGCAGGATCAGCGTTGCAAAGGGCAGCCATTGCCAGGCGACGATGATGATGATGGAGAGCAGCGGAAACTGCGCGAACCAGTCGACCGGCTGCAGGCCGAAGAAGCGCGACAGATCGGCAAGCACGCCGTAACCGGGATGCATGATCATGTTCTTCCACACCAGCGCCGCAACAGGCGGCATGACGAAGAAGGGCGAGATGATCATGATGCGCACGATGCCCTGACCGAAGATGTCATTGTCGAGCAAGAGCGCAATGGCGATGCCGCCGACGACGGTGATCACCAGCACGCCGCCGACGATCAGCAGCGTATTCCAGATCGACTGGAAGAAGGCCGGATCGGTATAGAAATACTGGTAATTGAACAGGCCCGCGAAGCTGACATTGGCAGGGTTGAGCAGATTGTAGTTCTGGAACGAGAACCACAGCGTCATCGCCAGGGGCACGATCATCCACACCAGCAAAAGCAGCACCGAAGGCGCAAGCATAACCCGCGCCAGACCGCTCGTGTTTCGTGTTGCCATTGCACTAACCTCCCCATGGGCTCGGGCATCACGATATGCGCCCGGCATATCCGGAAGAACCGGCTCATTCCAGTTTTGATTTGAAAGGCTTAAAGGCCGCCGCGCAGCTCGCAGCTTGCGCCCCCAAGGTTCGCTGCCCGGCATTGGCGCCGGACAGCGATCTTCAGGAGGATTACTTGATGTAACCGGCGCGGGTCATTTCACGCGTCGCTGTCGACTGGGCGCTGGCAAGCGCATCTTCGACACTGGACTGGCCGGCAACGACCGCCGAGAACAGCTGACCGACCGTGGTGCCGAGCGCCTGGAATTCAGGGATCGCCACGAACTGACCGCCGGTGTAAGGCACGGGCTTTACGGTCGGTTTGGTGATGTCGGCGGCATCCATCGCAGCAAGCGTCGGCTTGGCGAAGGCGGCTGCTTTTTCATAGTCAGCATTCTTGTAAAGCGAGGTGCGGGTACCCGGAGGCACGTTTGCCCAGCCTTCCTTGGCAGCGACGAGTTGGGTATATTCCTTGCTGGTTGCCCAGGAGATGAACTTCTCGGCGGCATCCGCCTTCTGCGAGCTCTTCGGGATAGCAAGGTTCCAGGACCACAACCAGTTGCCGTGGTTCTTCAGCTCGCCATGCGTCGGGAAGAGCGCATAACCGACCTTGTCGGCAACGGTCGAATCCTTCGGGTTTGACACGAAGGAAGCAGCCACCGTGGCATCGATCCACATGCCGCATTTGCCCTGCTGGAACAGCGTCAGGTTTTCGTTGAAGCCGTTGGAGGAAGCACCCGACGGACCGGCATCCTTCATCAGATCGACGTAGAACTGAAGCGCACTCTTCCATTCCGGCTGATCGAACTGCGGCTTCCAGTTCTCATCGAACCAGCGGCCGCCAAAGGAGTTGGTGAGCGCGCTGATGAACGCCATGTTCTCGCCCCAGCCGGCCTTGCCGCGCAGGCACATGCCGTTGATATCGGTCTTGCGATCAGTAATCTTGCGGGCAGCATCACCGATGAATTCCCAGGTCGGGTTGTCAGGCATCTTCAGGCCGGCTTTTTCAAACAGGTCCTTGCGATACATGATCATGGCGGATTCGCCGTAGAAGGGCGCCGCATAAAGCTTGCCTTCGGCGGAAAGGCCACCGCGGATCGCCGGCAGGATGTCATCCACGTCGTATTTTTCGCCAAGCTTTTCGAGCGGCAGCAGCCAGCCCTGCTTGGCCCAGATCGGCACTTCATAGTTGCCGATGGTCATGATGTCGTACTGGCCGCCATTGGTGGCGATATCGGTCGTCACGCGCTCGCGCAGGACGTTTTCTTCAAGCGTGACCCATTCCACCTTGATGTCGGGGTTCTTGGTGGTGAAGTCGGAGGTCAGACCCTGCATGCGGATCATGTCGCCGTTGTTGACGGTGGCGATGGTCAGCGTTTCGGCGGAAGCAAGGGTCGAAAAGGCGAGTGCCGAGCATGCGCCCAGCAAAATGGTCTTCAATGTCATATCTTCCTCCCAGAAGAAATTTATGAGCATTCGCTTTGCTCTGGGGCATTTACTCACCCGCAGCCAAAAAAAGTCAAGCAACATCCTGTGCTGCGGCGCACATGGAAAAATCAAACCATTGATTTTGATGAATTAATTTTTGCTCAATGCGTGAGCAAATATTCACTTGTCGCTTCGTCGGTGATGAGGCCATTCAGCAGACCACCTTTCAACGCCGCCAGAATCGAGGCGTTCTTGCGGGCGCCCTGCGCCATGCCGATGACGGTGCAGGTATCGCGTGACGGAATGGGAACGGAGGCGACCCGCTCGTTGACGGAGTGCTCAAGGATGTGGCCATTGGCATCATACATCCAGCCGCAAATCTCGCCGACCGCACCGCTCGCCATCAGGGCCTTCATCTCATCGACACCGAGGAACCCGTCAACGCAGAGCGGCGCATTTTCGCCGAGTTCACCGACGCCGACGAAGGTGACATTGGCGGCCGCACCCAGCGCCAGCGTTGAACGCACCATGGACTGGTCGTGCAGCAACTCACGCTCCTCAGCAGACGAGCAGAGGACCGGTAGCGGCATCGGAAAATGCCGTGCCTTGATGGCATCGGCCATGCTGAAGATGACGTTGTAATAGGCCGCCGAACCATCCGGCCCGATATTTCCGGTCAGCGACACGATGCGATGCTGCGGACACTCCATCGGCGGCAGTTGATCCACGGCGGCCTTGAGTGTTCGGCCAGTGCCGATGGCGAGAACGATGGGATCGGCATTTTTCAGCCAGCGCTCGATTTCCGCCGCGCCCGCCTCGGCGATCCCCACCGTGGAGGAAACCCCGGCCGGATCGCTCGGCACCACCTCGATATATTTAAGGTCGAATTTCTCTTTCAGCCGTTCGGCCTTTTCGAGACAGGCGGCGATGGGGTGATCGAGCCGGACCTTGATCAGCCGCTCGGCGACGGCCAGCGACACCAGCCGCTGCGCCGATTGCCGGGAAATGCTCATGGCGGCGGCGATCTCATCCTGCGTGCGGCCGGCGACATAATAAAGCCAGCCGGCGCGGGCTGCGTCATCCAGCCGTCCATGTGCGTCGTTCCGTCTGGCCATGCCGCCGCCCTCTCAGAAATATGCTTGTCGCATTTGCTGGCATTTTTTCAGGCCGGCTGTCAAACGGCCGAACGTGGAAGGGGGCTCTCAGCGGATTAAATCGTCTAGCTCGGCGGGGCGGCATATTTCTTCTCCCCGCCGGGGAGAAGGTGGCCCGAAGGGTCGGATGAGGGGCAACGTTGCCGGATTTCGGAGAGCTTGCCCCCTCATCCCGCTGCCGCGGACTTCTCCCCCTTGGGGAGAAGAAACAAGCGGCCCGCCGCCCGATTCCCTACCAGCGCTCAGCCCTTCAATCACGCCGCTTCCTGCACCAGATGCCCCGCGGAATCCTCGCGGTAATGACGCTGCGGCGGCACGTAATCCACAGGACGGATCGGGCTCTTGATCTCGTCCGTCGCCATGTTGCGGCGGATCTGGCGTCGGGCCGGATCCGGCACCGGAACGGCCGACATCAGTTTTTTCGTGTACGGATGCTGCGGATTGTCGAAGACGGCTGCGCGCGGGCCGATTTCGACGATCTCGCCGAGATACATCACCGCAACGCGATGGCTGACGCGTTCCACGACCGCCATGTCATGGGAAATGAACAGGAAGGCCAGATTGAGGCTCTGTTGCAGGTCGAGCAGCAGGTTGCAGACCTGCGCCTTGATCGAGACATCGAGCGCCGAAACCGCCTCGTCGGCGACGATGACCTTGGGATCGAGCATCAGCGAGCGGGCAATGGCGATGCGCTGGCGCTGGCCGCCGGAAAACTCATGCGGGAAACGCTTCATCATGTCGGGGCTCAAGCCGACTTTTTCCAGCAAATCCGCCGCCTTTTCGCGCGCCTGCGCTTTCTGTCCGAGGCGGTGCTCCATGAAGGGTTCCATGATCGCGGTGCCGACGCTCATGCGCGGATCAAGCGAAGCGAAGGGATCCTGAAAGACCATCTGCACGCTGCGGCGCATGGTCCGCAGCGTCGTTCGGTCGAGTTTCAGCACCTCGTAACCATCAAGCGTGACATTACCCGATGTCGGCTCGATCAGCCGGGTGATCGATCGGCCCGTGGTGGACTTGCCGCAACCGGATTCGCCGACCAGCGACAGGGTTTCACCTTCTGCGAGATCAAAGGAAACCTTCTCCACCGCATGCACGGCGCCGGATTTGCGGCCGAAAAGGCCGGAACGGATATCGAAACGCGTCGTCAGGTCCTTGACCGAGAGAATGGGCGTCTTGCCGCCTGACACCGTGTCCTTCGTCTCCACCACCGGCGGGCTCTCGCCGGTCTTGATGTCGATAATCGGGAAACGGGCGGGCAGCAACCGCGACCTCATCGAGCCCAACTTCGGCACCGCCGAAAGCAGGGCGCGCGTATAGGGATGCTGGCCGCGATGGAAGATGTCATCCGTCGTGCCGGTTTCTACCACATCGCCACGGAACATGACGATGGTACGGTCCGCCACTTCCGCCACCACACCCATATCATGGGTGATGAACAGGACCGACATGCCCTCCTCTTCCTGCAATTGCTTGATGAGGTCGAGAATCTGGCCCTGAATGGTGACGTCGAGCGCCGTCGTCGGCTCGTCGGCGATCAAAAGCTTCGGCTTGGAGGCAAGCGCCATGGCGATCATCACGCGCTGGCGCATGCCGCCCGAAAACTGGTGCGGATAATCACCGAAACGGCTCGCCGCATTGGGAATGCGGACTTTTTCCAGAAGACGGATGACCTCGGCCTTTGCGGCGGATGACGAGATATCCTGATGCACGGTGAGCGCTTCGGCGATCTGCTTGCCGATCGGGAAGATCGGGTTGAGGCTGGTCATTGGCTCCTGGAAGATCATCGAAATGTCCTTGCCGCGAACCTTGCGCATCTCCTCTTCCGGCAGCGCCAGCAAGTCGCGCCCGCCGAGCATGACCTTGCCCTCAATGCGGCTCGTTTTCCTATCGAGCAGCCGCATGATGGACAGCGACGTCACACTTTTGCCCGAGCCGCTTTCGCCGACGATCGCCACCGTTTCGCGTGGTGCGATGTCGAAACTCATATTGCGGACCACGGATTTCCAGCCGCCGTCAACGCGGAAGGAAGTCGTGAGATTTTGAACCGACAGAACCGGGCTTACCGAACCGCCGGTCTGTTCCATGGATGTTGCCGCCAAAAGCATGCCGATCTCCTGAAAAGCAGAAGGCGGCCATTACGGCCGCCGGATGTTTTACGCAGCAAGTGCCTTTTCGGCCATCGAGACCCAGTAGCTGATACCGTAAGGCAGCGCATCATCGTTGAAATCATAGGCCGCATTGTGCAGTCCGGCGGTATCGCCATTGCCGATGAAGATGAAGGCGCCGGGGCGCGCTTCCAGCATGTAGGAAAAATCCTCCGCCCCCATATGCGGGTTGGGATTGGTGTTGACGGCATTGGCGCCGGCGACGCCCATCGCCACGCCGGTTGCGAATTCGGTTTCATCTGCGTGGTTGAAGGTGACGGGATAACCGCGACGATATTTCACCTCGGCCGTTGCGCCATGCGCCATGGCTGTGGCCGTCGCCACTTCCTTCAGGCGCTTTTCGGCGAAATTGCGGGTTTCCGGCAGAAGGGTGCGCACAGTCCCGGTCAAGGTTACGGAACCCGGAATGACATTGACGGCCGTGCCGCCATGGGTGGTGGCGACGGTGACGACCAGCGATTTCAGCGGGTCCGTCTCCCGCGAGACGATGGATTGCAGGGCGATGATGATATAGGCCGAGGTCAGCACCGGATCGACGGAGAGATGCGGTGCCGCCGCATGGCTGCCCTTGCCGGTGATGACGATCTCGAAACTATCCGCCGCCGCCATGGTCGAGCCCTTGCGGATGGCGAATTGCCCGACCGGGATGCCCGGCTCGTTATGCATGCCATAGACCTGCGAAATGCCGAATTTCTCCATCATGCCGTCGTTCAGCATGGCAAGCGCCCCTGCCCCGCCCTCTTCGGCCGGCTGGAAAATGACCGCGATGGAACCCTTGAAATTGCGGGTCTCGGCCAGATATTGCGCCGCCCCCAGAAGCATGGCGGTGTGCCCGTCATGGCCGCAGGAATGGGCCTTGCCCGGAACCTTCGATGCCCATGGCTTGCCGCTGGTCTCGAGGATCGGCAGCGCGTCCATGTCGGAGCGAAAACCGATGGTCGGGCCATCCCCATGCCGCCCCTTGATGATGCCGACGACGCCGGTCTTGCCGATGCCGGTCTCCACCACATCGCAGCCAAAGGACGTTAGCTTTTCGGCCACGAATTTCGACGTTTCGAAGACATCATAAAGCAGTTCCGGGTGCTCATGCAGGTGACGCCTCCAGCCGGCCACGTCTTCCTGCATTTCAGCCACACGGTTCAATATTGGCATTCTCTTTTTCTTCCTTTTTTGTTCCCCGCCGGGTTTTCGGGAAACATATTGCGTTGGGAATTTCTCCTTTTGCAAGCATGAAATTTGCTGAATGAGCGGAAAATAGGCTCAAAATTAAATGGCTTAAATTTTGTTCATCAAGGTGTGCTTGTCACAGGAATGAGGTGAATGGCCCTAATGGTAGTTCACCTTCTCCGCATCGAGAATGCTGTCGGCATCCAGCGCCGCAATCGGAATATCTGCCCGCGCCGGAATATCGCCGGAAAGCTGAAGCGCAAGATAACGCCCGCAGCAGACCCGCAGGAACGAGGTGAAGTTACCGAGATCATGCCCGGCATCGATCGATTCATTGTAGAGCTTGGCGATGAGCTGCACGCTGTTCATGCTATCCCGGCGCGCGATCTCGTCCAGTGTCGTCCAGAAGAAATTTTCAAGCCGCACACTGGTCACCATGCCGTCGATCCTGAGCGACCGTGTATGGCTTTCCCAGAGTGCAGGGTCTGCCTTGATGAAAAGCTTGCACATGGTTTCCTCCCTCACCACGTTCCAAAACATAAGCGGAAAACGGGGCGGGCAAAAGCCCCGTTTCGCTGGTCTTATTTGCCGAGCACCGTCATGAATTGCGAGAGCCATGCCGGATGCGCCGGCCAGGCGGGCGCCGTTACCAGCTTGCCGTCGGTGACGGCGGCATCGATTGCGATGTCGGCATAGGTGCCGCCTGCCTGTTCCACCTCGGGGCGGCAGGCGGGATAGGCCGAGCAGGTACGGCCCTTGAGCACGCCGGCAGCCGCCAGCAATTGCGCACCGTGACAGACGGCGGCAACCGGCTTGTCGGCCTCGAAGAAATGTTTCACCGCCGCCAGCACATCCGCATTGAGGCGGAGATATTCCGGCGCGCGGCCGCCCGGAATGACCAGCGCATCGTAATCCGCCACCTTGATATCTGCGAAGGTGGCGTTGAGCGCGAAATTATGGCCGCGCTTTTCCGAATAGGTCTGGTCGCCCTCGAAATCATGGATGGCTGTGGCGATGGTCTGGCCCGCCTTCTTGCCGGGGCAAACCGCGTGGACGGTATAGCCGACCGCAGCCAAGGTCTGGAACGGCACCATGGTCTCGTAATCCTCGGCGAAATCGCCGGTGATCATCAAAATCTTCTTCGGCATGTCTGCTCCTCCCGTTTTTGAATGCCTTTCAGCACCCTAACAGGCCCGGCGGGGATGCGGGTATTATGGCAATACTACATGTCCGGAAAGGCGCGATCAGCGAAGATTTGGCGGCTCCGGCCAGCGTCGCACACCACCACCCCAGTTTTCGAAGGCCTTCGAAAGCCGGAGCACGAAAAGGTCCTCATAACGCGGGCCGATGATCTGCAACCCGATGGGCATGCCCGATTTTGAGAAACCGCAATTGATCGAGGATGCCGGCTGTTCCGACATATTCCACGGCACGGTAAAGGCGATATGTTCGAAGGGTCGCGCGGGGTCGTTGGTGGGCGAGGCCCAGTCTGCCGGATAGGAGGCGATGGGATTGACGGGCGAAATCACTGCATCAACCGACTGCATCAACCGCCCGCAGGCCTTGCGCATTTCCATGGTCTGGTTGAAACCGAAAACGGCACGTGCACCGGAGACATTTGCGCCCTTTTCCGCCCATTCGAGAATATAGGGAAGGATCGCGGCACGACGATCCGCGCTCAGCGCCACCATGTCGCCCCAGAATTTCGCCCGCCAGAAGTCATCTAGCCCATCCAGCATATCCCGTGTCAGCACCGGCTCGACGGGAATGATGAAGGCGCCCGCCTGTTCGAACAGCTTCGCTGCCGCCACCACCGCGTCACGCACCTCTTCATCGAGCGGCAGGCCACAACCCGCATCCAGCATCAGCCCGATTTTAAGGCCCGTCACGTCGATATCGAGATCCATCCAATCGATGGCGTTCGGGGGCAACGATGTGCCGTCGCGCCAGTCCGGGCGGGACAAGGTCGCCATGGCGTAAGCGGCATCGGTGACGGTGCGGGTCATCGGCCCGGCGCAGCGGCCGGTATAATAGGGATCGACGGGTATACGGCCCTGGCTGGGCTTGAAACCGAACAGCCCGGTCCAACCGGCTGGCAGCCGCACCGAACCGCCAATATCCGTGCCGATATGCAGGGTGCCATAACCCGCGGCACCCGCCGAGGCCGCACCGGCGCTGGAGCCGCCGGGATTCTGTGTCGGATCCCAAGGGTTGCGGCTAAGCTTGTGGAAGCTGGAAAGGCCGGAGGAGAGCATGCCGTAATCCGGGCAGGTCGTCTTGGCATAGAGGATCGCGCCATCCTCCCGGCAGCGGGCGGCCACCGGTGCGTCCTCCAGCGCCGGCACCAGTTCCACCGCCTTGGTGCCGAGCGGCACGGGATGGCCTTTCGTGGCAATCAATTCCTTCAGCGAGACCGGGAGCCCATCCAGCGGGCCGAGTGTTTCGCCCCTCTGCCAGCGCTGCGTCGAGGCTGCGGCCTGCCTGCGGGCATCCTCCGGGTCATAAGCATAAAGCGCATTCACGACAGGCTCGAAAGCCTCGATGCGCGTTTCCACCGCCTGCCAGTATTCCGAGGGCGACAGCTTCTTTTCCCGGTAAAGCGCCAGGATTTCGAGCGTGTTGAGGTCTATGAGATCGGTCATGGCATCGTCTCGTCATAAAAACAGGAAATAGCGGCGATATCAGCTGGAAGCGCTCAGCTGGTATCGCGCGGATCGAGCAGATCACGCAGGCCATCGCCGAGAAGATTGAGGCCGAAGACGGCAAGCGCAATGGCAAGGCCGGGCATGATGGCAAGCCAGGGGGCTGCGCCGAGATAGGTCTGGGCATCGGCGAGCATCCGCCCCCAGGTGGCGGCGGGTGGCGGCATGCCAAGACCGAGGAAAGAAAGGCCGGCTTCGGTCAATATCGCCAGACCGAGCTGGATCGTCACCTGCACGATGATCTGGTTGGAAATATTCGGCACGATATGGAAAAGCGTGATCTTGGCGCGATTCTGGCCGATGCTGGTGGCGGCGGTGATATATTCCCGCGCCCATATCTGCAGTGCGGCACCCAGCGTCAGCCGGGCAAAGACCGGCACCATGAAAGTGGCGATGGCGATGATGGCGGTGAAGCGTCCCGTGCCGATGAAGGCGCCGAGCATCATCGCCGAGAGGATCGGCGGCACGGCGAAGATGATGTCGCAGATGCGCATGACCACGGTTTCGGTAAAGCCGCGCAGAGCCGCGACCGTAACGCCGATCGCCGTGCCGATGAGGGCACCGATGGCGACGGCGGCGATGGCGGTGGAGAGAGAGTTCCACGCGCCGGCCATCAGCATGGAGAGCACATCACGGCCGAAATGATCCGTGCCGAGACCGCCATAAACCAAGGGCGATTTCAGCTTCTGGACGATCTGTATCTTGGTCGGCGAAAGCGGCGTCCAGACCAGCGACAAAAGGGCGACGGCGACAAGAAAGCTGGTGACGGCGATGCCGATGACGAAGGCCGGGCGGCGGCGAAGCAATCGCATCATCGCGCACCTGCCCGCAATCTCGGATCGATGAAAAGATAGGCGATATCGACCACGAAATTCATGATGATGACCAGCGCCGAGAAAAACAGCACGACCGACTGCATCACCACGATATCGCGCTGCGTCAGCGCCTGATAGGCAAGCCGCCCGAGACCCGGCAGGTTGAAGACATTTTCCACCAGCACCGCACCGGCGATGAGGAAGGTGAATTGCAGGCCGATCATGGTAACGACGGGGATCATCGCGTTCGGCACTGCATGCCGCCACAGCGCCACCCGCTCGCTCAACCCCTTGGCGCGGGCGGTGCGCACGAAATCCTCGTTCATCACTTCCAGCACGGCGGAGCGGCAGACGCGGGTGAGAACGCCGGCCTGCGACAGCGCGAGCGCGATTGCCGGCAGCACCAGCGCCACAAGCCCTGCCGAAAAGCTTGGGCTCCAGCCGGGAAACCCGCCTGATGGCATCCAGCCGAGCGTGGTGGAAAACACGATGATCAGCAGCAGGCCAACCCAGAAACCCGGCACGGCGATGCCCACATGGGAAAACAGCCCGGCCGCAAAATCCAGCGCCCCGTTGCGGTTCTGCGCCGCCGCAACACCAAGCGGAATGGCAATAGTGACGGACAGGAAGATGGCGAGCAGCGCAAGCGGCAGGGTCACGGCCAGCCGCTCGATGATCAGCCCCGCCACCGGCACGCCATAGGTATAGGATTGCCCGAGATCACCCCGGAAAACGCCAGCCAGCCAGTGGAGGTAACGCAGCGGTAAGGGCTGATCGAGGCCCATCTGCTTCTGCAGGGCGGCGAGCGTATCGGGGCTCGCCGAAGTTCCGAGCATGATGGCGGCGGGATCACCCGGCAGCAGGCCCATGACGACATAAATGATGAGGGAAACAGCAAATAGCGTGATGATGAGGCTTACGAGACGCCGGATGAGGACGGCTAACATCTGGCATCTGCTCCTTGCTTTGTTTTACCTGCGGTCCAGCGTCCAGTTATCCTTCTCCCGTCATTCCGGCCCTGAGCCGGAATCCAGCCGACGCGCGTCTGCGCGGCGGAGAGAACCCTGTCAGCCCAAGGACTTGGGCTGGCTGGATGCCGGATCAAGTCCAGCATGACGGAAGAAACGGGTATCGACAAACGTCACTCTTCCCAATGCACGTCCGTCAGCACATTCGAAGGAATAGGCTCGTTTTCCCACAACCCCTTCACCTTCCTGTCCCAGACACCAAGCTTCGGCATCACGAACAGGAACAGCGCCGGCACATCTTCGGCCAGGATTTTCTGGGCGTCGCCGTAAAGCGCTTCCTGCTCACCCGCATTCGCCGTCTTTTCGACATTGGCGATGACCTCGTTGAAGGCCGGGTTCTTGTAGTTGAAATAATAGGGGTCGCGGGCATAGATATCGATATCCATCGGCTCGGCATGGGCAACGATGGTCATGTCGTAATCCGCCCCCTTCAAAACATCCGCCACCCATTTGGCCGGAAATTCGGTGGTCTCGATGGTCATGGTCACACCGATTTCAGCCAGCATCGCCTGCAGGATTTGCGAGGTGCGCTGGGCATAGGCCATTTGTGGAGCCTTGATGGTGAAGCTGAAACCATCGGCATATCCGGCTTCCGCAAGCAGCGCCTTGGCCTTGTCGATATCGAAGGAGTGCACGCCTGTCGTGTCGACATAACCGCGATCATTCGGGGTATAGTGACTGCCGATGGCCGTGCCGTAACCGGACCAGGCGCCTTCAATGACAGTGCCACGATCCACCGCCATCATCAGCGCCTGGCGCACACGCTTGTCGTTGAATGGCTTGCGGGCATTGTTCATGCCGGCCACGACCTTCAGCTCGGTATTACCGACGAAGGTGCCGAGGCGCTTATCGCCATCAAAGGAGGTCATCAGTTCCGGCGCACCGAATTCCGGGAAAGCATCGATATCGCCTGACTTCAGCGCGGCGGCCTGTGCCTGCGGATCGGCGACAAAACGGAAGGTCGCCTTATCGAGCTTCACCGCCACTGCCTTGTCCCAATAAGCGGCATTTTTCTCAAGCTCCACCTTGTCGCCCTTGGCCCAGCTGACGAATTTGAATGGGCCGGTGCCGACGGGCGTCGTGCGGTTAGCCTCAGCACTCTTCGGCGCGACCATGACGGAGGCCGGCCAGCCGAGCCAGTAGATGAGGCTGCCGGCGGGCTGCTTCAGTTTCAGCACCAGCGTGTCCGCATCCGGCGTCTCGATGCTATCGATTGCCGCAAAGAAGCGCTTCTGCGGGTTGACGGAAGCTTCTCCGCGCGCCCGGTCCAGCGAAAACTTCGCGACGGCGGAATCGAACGCCTCGCCATCATGGAAGGTAACACCCTTGCGCAGCTTGAAGGTGTAGCTCTTACCGTCAGGCGAAATTTCCCAGCTTTCGGCAAGCTGCGGCTTCACCTTGCCTTTGCTGTCGATGGTAACGAGACCTTCGAAAATATTCTGCCAGGTGACCTGGCCGATCGCGACGGGCGCGGCAATGGTCGGATCGAGACCGGTCGGCTCCACCGTCATGCCAAGCGTCAGGGCGGTTTTCGGCGCGGCTTCGGCGTTAACAACCGAAAGCGGCAGCCAGAGCGCCGTGCCCAATGCAAGCGTCAGCGCGGTACGACGCGAAAGCTTTGCCGCCTGCGAAAGATAAGTGCGTGGCATCCTTAGTCCCCTGTCTGGCGGCCGGGGCATTTTTGCCCTTCCAAAGACCACCCGTTGCAAAAAGAGTGTCATGTTGCAGGCGCACACACAATCTCCGTTTTTGTGTGCTCCGTGTAGCTGAAATGGCTACACGAAATTGCCGGTCGAAATCAACCTTGGTGGGTAATTCTCCATGCTGGCCTATACCTCTCCCCGGCGGGAAGAAGAAACTAGCCCGCCGTTGCCTCGCGCATGAAACGCTCGATGAAATCGGCAAGTTTGGAGGCGGCGAAAGACAATTGCCGATCAGGCGCAACGCAGAGATCGATCTGCGTATGGATACCCTTCTTGCCGGCTAGCGGAACGGCGACCATCTGGCCGCTGCGGATTTCGCGCGCCACCGAAAGCGCCGGCAACAGCGTGGCGGCGGCGTTTCCCAGCACCAGTTCCTTCAGCATTTCCAGCGAGCTGGTGATGAAGACGGGATCAAGCTCGATGCCGGCATCGGCAAAGAGTGTATCGAAGGCCTGACGCGCGGCAAAACTCTTGTCCGGCAGGGCAAGCGGCATGCCGGCCAGTTCCTTCAGCGAGACTTCCGGCTGGGCGGCGAGCGCGTGGCCGGCGGGGAAGATGACATCGTAACTGATACGGGTACGCGAGCGCACCTTCACACCCGAAAGCTTCGGTGCAAACAGGCTGACGACGAGGTCCGCTTCCGCCGCACCCAGCGCCTCCATAGCCTGCCGGGCGCTGGTAATATGCACCTCGAAGCGCAGCTTCGGATATTTCAGACTGAACTGCGCCAGCACGGGGGCGAGAAGGTTCGCCACCGTCGCGCCATTGGCATAGACCGTGACCCGGCCGCGTTGCAGGCCTTTGAGATCGTCGATCAGCCGGTGCACATGGTCGAGCTCGCGCAATGTCTTGCCGGCGCGTGCGGCGAGCAGTTCACCCGCCGCTGTCAGCTTCACACCGCGGCTGGAGCGCTCCACCAGCGGCGAGCCGAAATAATATTCGAGGTTCTCGATCTGCCGGCTCACCGCCGTCGGCGCGACATTCAGGTTTTCCGCCGCGGCGCGCATGGAATTGGTGCGGACGAGTTCGTCGAAATACATCAAGGCGCGCAGTTGCATGGGGTGGAGACCTTGTTCGCGTGGGCCGGTGTTGGCGGCCAGCATACCACCGCGGCGGGGAGAGAGAATACATCGGCCGGGACGTTGACGGCGCATAAGAAGCGAGAGGTTGCAGGTCGTTTCTTCTCCCCGCCGGGGAGAAGGTGGCGCGTAGCGCCGGATGAGGGGGCGACGGCAGAGAGATGCGGAGAGCTGGCCCCCTCATCTGCCACTTCGGGGCATCTTCTCCCCGGCGGGGGCCGTTGCGTAATCCGTCGCCTGAGAGTCTCCTGATGTTTTCAGCCGCATTTTCCCGGCCCGCCTGTGTCTGTGGCGGGCTTTGGGTTGTTTGAGGATGCTCTGGGTGGTTTTCAGGCGCAGTGCGGCCTTGCAGGTGTCGTCAAAGTCACCCAGCGACGCATGTTGAAGGCCATCGCCGCCAGCAGCACCTGGGCCGTCGCCTTGGCAAGTCCACGGTAGCGGATCACATCAAGCCCCATCCGGTTCTTCAGCGTGGCGAACGTCGTTTCGACAGCTGAGCGACGCCTCGAGATCAGCAGGTTGAAGCGGGCAAGCCGCGGCGACAGCATACGATGATGCCGGTTCGGCCGGCGCATCAGCCGCGGCTTGATCCCGCGCGCCTTCAGCTCTTTCTCCCGTCCATGCGTGTGATACGCCCCATCCGCCAGAACATAGGCCTCGTCGCCCACGACCAGCATGTCGGCGACGACGGTGTCGTTGACATTGGCCGGCGTGGTGATGATCCTGCGGATCAGGCCTGAGCCCTCATCGACGCCGACATGCGCCTTGTAGCCATAGGCCGAGCCGGTTTTACCCGCGTGGCGGACGAAACGGGCATCCGCATCGTGTGCAGGGCCATGCTCTTCCTGCTCATGCGGATCCGCAAGGGCCGCCGCCTCATCGAGGTCGCGATTGCGCCCGCTGGGCGGTCGCGCCGCCGCCGTTTCGATGATCGTTGCGTCCAGCATCGTGCCGCGTCGCAGGATCAGGCCGGCGGCATCGAGTTGACGGTCGAGTTCGCCAAACAGCTTCTCCAGAAGGTCTTTTCCGATCAGCAGATTGCGAAAGCGGCAAAGCGTGGAATGATCGGGAACCGTTTCCTCCAGCGCAAGCCCGACAAAGCGTTTGAACGACAGCCGGTCGCCAAGCGCCTCCTCGAGTTCCATGTCGGAAAGCCCATAAAGCGACTGCAACAGCAGCGCCTTGAACATCACCAGCGGTTTGTATGCCGGACGACCGGCGCCCTGGTCGTCGCGCAGACGCGCAAGAAGCTTCTCGAACCGATACCACTTCACCACACCCGACAAACGCTCAAGCCGGCCGGCACCCTTCGCCTGCGGCATCAGCGCTTCGACAAAACTGAACTGCCTGCTGTCGCGAACCGACATCCCAACATCTCCCATCAACCTGACAGGAGTGAATCACAATCGTCGAATTTTGCAACGGCCCCCGGCGGGGAGAAGAAACGAGCGGCACTCTCTCGCCAATCAAGCGCGCTTGAAACCCTCGCTCGCCACCAGCAGCTGGCGGGTATAATCTGCGGTAAATTCGCGGCTTTCCAGCGCCCCGGCCTCCAGCATTTCCACCACTTTGCCGCTTTTCATCACCGCCAGCCGATCGCACATATGGCTGATGACGCCGAGATCGTGGCTGACCATGACAAAGGTAAGGTTGCGGTCCTTGCGGGCCTGTTCGAGCAGGTTGAGGATTTCCGCCTGAATGGAAGCGTCGAGCGCCGATGTCGGCTCATCCAGCAGCAGGATTTTCGGCTCGACGATCAGCGCGCGGGCAATGGCGATGCGCTGGCGCTGGCCGCCGGACAGCTGGTGCGAATAACGGAAGCGGAAACCGGAACCGAGGCCAACCTCGTCCAGCGCCCGGGCAATGCGCTGCTCGCGATTGTCGAGACCATGGATGACGAGCGGTTCCAGCAGCAGCGCATCCACCGTCTGGCGCGGGTGAAGCGAGCCATAGGGGTCCTGAAACACCATCTGCACGTCGCTGTAAAAGCTCTTGTCGCGGTGCTTGCTGGAATAGGAGCGCCCCGCCACCATCAGCGAGCCCTCATCGAAATGGTTGAGGCCCGCAATGGCGCGCAGCAGGGTCGATTTGCCGGAACCGGATTCGCCGACGATGCCGAAGGACTCACCCTCGGCGACATCGACGCTGACGCTGTCGAGCGCAATGTAACCGTCGAAATCCACCACCATGTCTCTGATGGAAAGAACTGTGCTCATGCGCGCCACTCCGGCTTGCGTTCCAGAACCGGCAGCGGATGGCGATGGCCGCCAATTTCCGGCAGGCAGTTCAACAGACCCTGCGTGTAGGGATGTTTCGCTTCCTTGAGGTTGGCGGAAGAAAGCTCCTCCACCACCTTGCCGGCATACATGACCAGAACCCGGTCGCAGAAGGAGGACACGAGCCGAAGATCATGGCTGACAAAGATCAGCCCCATGCCGCGGTCGCGCACCAGCTTGTCGAGAATATCGAGCACTTCCAGCTGCACCGTCACATCGAGCGCCGAAGTCGGTTCATCGGCGATCAGCAGTTCCGGGCCGCAGACCAGCATCATGGCGATCATGACACGCTGGCCCATACCGCCGGAAACCTCGTGCGGATAAAGATCGAAGACGCGCTCGGGGTCGCGGATCTGCACGGCTTCGAGCATGGCAAGCGTGCGCTGACGCGCCTCGCCGCTGCCGATCTTTTCATGGGTCCGCAGGGTTTCCATGATCTGGCGGCCGATGGTCATGACCGGGTTCAGCGAATATTTTGGGTCCTGCAGGATCATGGCCATGCGCTTGCCGCGCATGATCCGCCGTTCTTTTGCAGACGCCTTGAGCAGATCGATATCGCCGAAACGCAGGGTATCAGCCTCGATGCGCGCGCTTTTCGGCGTCAGCCCCATGATGGCGCGGCCGGTCTGCGACTTGCCGGAGCCGGATTCTCCGACGATACCAAGACGCTCGCGGCCGAGCGTGAAGGACACGCCGCGCACCGCCTCCACCAGCCCGGTGCGGGTGGGGAAGGAAACGCGCAGGTTCTCGACAGTCAGAAGCGGCGCGCTCATTGGTTCGCCTCCTTGGGATCAAGCGCATCACGCAGGCCATCGCCCAGAAGGTTGAAACCAAGGCTGACGATCAGGATCGCGATACCCGGCATGGCCGCCACCCACCATTGATCGAGAATGAAGCGGCGTCCCGAGGCGATCATCGCACCCCATTCCGGCAGCGGCGGCTGGGCACCAAGGCCGAGGAAGCCGAGACCGGCAGCGGTGAGGATGATGCCGGCCATATCCAGCGTCACACGCACGATGAGCGACGACAGGCAGAGCGGCATGACGTGTTTGAGGACAATACGGAAGGGCGATGCCCCCATGAGCTTCACGGCCGCGATGAAATCGGAATTGCGGAACGTCATGGTTTCAGCGCGGGCGATGCGCGCATAGGGTGGCCATGAGGTGACCGCAATGGCCAGTACCGCGTTTTCGATGCCCGGCCCAAGCGCCGCCACCAGCGCCAGCGCCAGAACCAGCTTTGGGAAGGCAAGAAAAATATCGGTGATGCGCATCAGAATGGCATCGACCCAGCCCCCGGCATAACCCGAGACGGTGCCGACGATCAGCCCGATGGGCGCGGCGATAATCGCCACCAGCAGAACCACGAACAAAGTGAGCCGCGAACCGTGGATGAGACGCGAGAGAATATCGCGCCCTTGATCATCGGTGCCGAGCAGATAACCCGCAGTGCCGGGCGGCAGAAGCCGGGCATTGCGCAGGTCACCCTGCACCGGATTGTGCGGCGCCAACACATCGGCAAACAGCGCCACGAACAGCAGCGCGATGATGATGACGAGCCCAAGCAGCGCCAGCCGGTTTTCCGAAAACCGCCGCCAGATGACATAGGCCCGGCCAAGGCGGGCCTGCTTGCGGGAAGTCGGCCGGTCGGAGAGCAGCCATTCGCGGCTATAGGGTTTGAGTGTATCTGTCAAAATCGTCATCGGCTGCGCGTCCTTGGGTCGAGCGTCCGGTAAAGCAGATCGGAGAAGAGATTGATGCCGACGAAAATGGCGCCGATCACGATCGTGCCGCCGAGAACGGCATTCATATCCGCATTCTGCAGGGAATTGGTGATGTAGAGGCCGAGCCCCGGCCAGGCGAAGATGGTTTCGGTCAACACCGACCCTTCCAGCAGGCCAGCGTAAGACAGCGCAATCACTGTCACCAACGGCACAGCGGCGTTACGCAGCGCGTGGAGCCAGATGATGCGGGTTTCCGAAAGCCCCTTGGCGCGGGCCGCGACAATATATTCCTGGCTAAGCTCGTTCAGCATGAAGGAGCGCGTCATGCGGCTGATATAGGCCAGCGAAAAATAGCCGAGCAGCGAGGCGGGCAGGATGATGTGGCGGAACAGATCCCACAACACGTCCCATTGCCGCTGCCAGATCGCGTCGATCAGGAAAAATCCCGTGACCGGCGTGAAGGTGAATTCGTAGACGATATCCATGCGGCCGGGATAAGCCACCCATTGCAGCCGGGCGTAAAACACCAGCAGCGCCAGGAGGCCAAGCCAGAAGATTGGCACGGAATAGCCGATAAGGCCGATGACGCGAACGACCTGGTCGGCAAAGCTGCCGCGTTTCACGGCAGCGAGCACACCGAGCGGAATGCCGAAGACGGCACCGATGATGGTGCCGATCGTGGCAAGCTCGATCGTCGCCGGAAACACCCGCTTGATATCTTCCATGACAGGATTGGTGGTGAGGACGGAGATGCCGAAATCACCCGAAAGCGCCTGTTTCAGATAAAGGAAGAACTGCTGCCAGAGCGGCAGGTTGAGGCCGAGCTGCTCGCGCACCCGCTCGACCACATGCGCAGGCGCACGGTCGCCGACGATCGCCAGTGCGGGATCGATCGGCACGACACGGCCAATAAAAAATGTAACCGCCATCAACCCCAGAAAGGTGGTGATGACGGTAAGGGCGAAGCCGATAATGGCCTTAGCACGGGCGTTGGCACGGCGTTTGCCCTGCCTCGCCCTGCTGTTTGCTTCAACGATGCTCAAGAGACCGACCCTTCCGGATCATTACTTGGAGATCGTATAGACGTAGTTGGTGTCAAAGCTCGGACCGAGCTTCAGGCCCTTGAGCTTGGCGGAATAACCGGCAACTTCCGTCTGCTGGAAGATGATGACGAAGGGACCCTTCGCCAGAACTTCCTTCTGCAGGTTCTGATAGATGGCGGCACGCTTGGCAGTGTCCTTTTCCAGCAGCGCCGACTGGGTTTCCTTGGTCAGATCAGGAACATCCCAGGCATTACGCCAGGCGAGCGTCTTGTTCTTGCCTTCATCGGAATTGTCGTAGTTGATGGTGAAGGTTTCCGCATTCGAGTTCGGGTCGAAGTAGTCCGAGCCCCACTGGCCGATATAGATATCATGCGTGCGGGCGCGATATTTTGTCAGGGTCTGCTTGCCGTCGCCGGGAATGATTTCCAGCTTGATGCCGGCCTGCGCCAGCGTCTGCTGCACGCTTTCGGCAATACCGGTCACCGGCTGCGTGTTGCGCACATCCATGGTCACGGTGAAACCGTCCTTCAGGCCGGCCTTGGCGAGAAGTTCCTTGGCCTTGGCAACGTCGAGCTTGTAGGGGTTCTCGTCGAGCGCGCCGAGCTGGCCCTTCGGCAGGAAGGTCTGGTGAACTTCACCGATGCCCTTGATGATCGTCGCGCCGATCGCGTCATAATCGACCAGATATTTCAGAGCTTCGACGACTTCCGGCTTCTTCAGGTTCTCGTTCTTCTGGTTGAGGCTGAAGTAATAAACGGTGCCCTTGGGCGCAGACGTGACGGCAAGGCCTTCCTTCTTGGAAACGGCTTCCATGTCGCCGGGCTCGAGGTTACGGGCAACGTCGATATCGCCGTTCTCAAGCGCCAGGCGCTGGCCGGAGCTTTCCTTCATGTGGCGATAAACGACACGCTTCAGCTTCGGCTTCTCGCCGTAATAATTCGGGTTGGCCTCGAGGATCACCGCTTCGTTGGCCTTCCAGCCAAGGATCTTGTAGGGGCCGGAACCGGCATAACCGGTCTTCAGGAATTCATTGCCGAAATCCGTGTCGTATTTGTAATCGGCGCTCGGCGTAACCGACTTCGCCTTTTCGGTGATGAGCTTCTTGTCCACCACGGCGGCGACCGTTGCCGTCAGCACGTTCAGCACGAAGCTCGGCGCGTAAGGCTTGTCGACCGTCAGCACAAAGGTGTTTGCATCCGCAGCCTTGGCTTTTTCATTGACGTTGTCGCCCTTGAGGCCGAACTGCGTCAGCAGGAATGCCGGCGACTTGTCGAGCTTGACGGCGCGTTCGAAAGAGAAGGCCACATCGTCAGCGGTGATCGGGTTACCGGAGGCGAATTTCAGGCCGGATTTCAGCTTGAAGGTATATGTCAGGCCATCCTCGGATGTCGTCCAGCTCTCGGCCAGATCGCCGATAACCTTGGACGTGTCGTTGAGATCGATGGAGACCAGCTTGCTGTAGGTGTTACCGGTGACTTCGGCGGCGGACAGTTCGAATGCCTCACCCGGATCGAGCGTGATGATGTCATCGATGGCGAAACCTTCGACCAGAGTGTCGGCCGGCGTGGCGGCGAAAGCGTGCGGCGCCGACAGCATCATCAGCGACAGGGCAGCGCTGGTGCTAAGCACCCGCATGGATTTGTTGAGCGATTTGATCATAGGATCTCCCCTTTTGTTATAAGATTGATTTGGTTCGCTTAAAACTGTTCTCAGGCCGCTTCGTGCCAGGCCTGAGACAAAACACGCAGCCAGTTTTCCCGGCAGATTTTAGCAAGCTCTCCATCACCGTAGCCTGCCGATTTCAGTGCCGCAACCAGATTGTGGTTGCCGCTGGCATCGGCCACGCCGACAGGTACCGTCGCGCCGTCGAAATCCGATCCGAGCGCCACGCAGTCGATGCCCATGCGTTCCACCATGTAGTCGATATGGCGCACCATGTCGGAGAGCGGCGTATCGGCAATGTCACGCCCATCGGGCCTGAGCATGGTGACGGCATAGTTGAGGCCCACCAGCCCACCGCTCTCCCTGATGGCATCCATCTGCCGGTCGGTGAGATTGCGGGCAACGGGGGTGAGCGCATGTGCGTTCGAATGGCTGGCGATCAAAGGCTGGTTGGTGGTCTTTGCCACATCCCAGAAGCCTTTTTCGGTAATATGGGCGAGATCGATGAGAATGCCGAGCCGGTTGCATTCCTTCACCAGCGCGAAACCGGCATCGGTAAGACCGGGCGCGGTATCGGGTGACATGGGATAAGAGAAGGGAACGCCATGGCCGAAAATATTGTGCCGGCTCCAGACCGGACCGAGCGAGCGCAGGCCGGCGGCATAAAACACCTCCAGCGCGTCAAGATCGGCACCGATCGCCTCGCAGCCTTCCATGTGCAGCACGGCGGCGAAAATATCCTCGGCAAAGGCCTTGCGAATATCGGCCGTGGAGCGGCAGAGCCGCCAGGCACCGGCGCGATCGAGCCTCAGCGCAATCGCCGCTTTCTCCATGGCGATATCGAGGGAAGGCTGGCGCTCCAGCGGCGCGGCGAGCGGCGTGTCGTAATGGCCCTGTTCGTCCGGTTCCTGCAGGACCAGATCGCCTGATGGGATATAGATAGCGCAGATGCCGCCACCGAGACCGCCTGCCCTGGCGCGCGGACCATCGATATGGCCTTCGCGCGTGCCTTTCTTGAATTCAGCCACCGGATCGGCACCGGCCTTGCTGTTGCGCCACAACCGAAGCAGCACATCATTATGACCGTCGAACACTGCATGCATGTCAAGAAATTCCAGTAAGCGGCAAAACCAAAGGGGGCGGGCAGACGCCGGAATGACACCGCGCGAAAGCAAACCGGCGCATTTTTTGCCGACCGCTATAATCTGTCGGAAACGATCTTAGGACGATCTCTCGCGGCTCCGCAAGACGCAAATTAGGCAGCGGTGAAATTATCACCACTTGCCTTTTGCCGGGAATTGCGCAACGTCAAGCCTGCCAGCCGCCTTCGGCTTTTGTCAGCAGCGGCGTGGCAAAAACGCCCCTCACCCGCTCCGGCCATTCCGACCCGAAAGCGGCGATTTTTTCCCGCCAGCGATCCGATTGCAGCATGGCAGCGCCGATTGCCACCGGCTTGATGCCGGATGAGGCGAGAAGCGAAAGACCTGATATAATCGAACTGCCGCTGGAGATGACATCATCCACCAGCGCCACCCGTTTGCCCTCGAGGAGCGGCAACATGCGCGGATCGATGTAAAGCCGCTTTTCCTGCTTGGTGGTGATGGAAGACATCGGCACCGACAGTTCCTCCAAATACCAGAATTTCCGCGAGGTGCCGAGCGGCACGTAACGGGAATGGCCGAGATGGCGGGCAACGGCGGCGGCAAGCGTCAGCCCCAGCGTCGGCAGGCCAATCACGACGTCAGGGCTGAACGGCGCGAGCTTGGCGGCAAGATCGGCCGCCAGCGCCTCCAGCACCTCGAATGAGGCCTGATTGACGATGAGTGAGGCAAGCGCATGTTCGCCATCCGCAAGCGGCCGGATGGGCAGGCATATCTGCCTGTTGTCATCCAGTTCCGCCGGAAAGAAGCTGGAATGCGGACCTGCCGTCGCAAAGGTGCCGGGCGGAAGAATGTTCTGCCAGAACTCGTGCGGCGCAGCGGGAGACTGGGCGGCGGGCGATGCGGATGACGGCATCGGTTTTCCTTTCAGGAGCGGAATGGCGCAAGACGGATGCGGTTTTTTTCAGCCTCGCCAACCCCGTTCGACATATTAGGCATTTCAGCAACCGCACACATGCGGCGGGTTCATTTCATTGGCTTTTTCCGCTAGAAGAGAAAAAAGCAACAGGCATTCGGACAAACCCACCTATGACGCGGGTTTTCCCCATATTCAAGGACAAGCTTCCCATGAGACTGCTGGACCGGATCGGTGAGGACCTGCCATTCCTGACGGAGCTTCGTCATGATCTGCACGCGCATCCGGAACTGGGTTTCGAAGAGGAAAGAACCAGCGCCATCGTCGCCGATCTGCTCGAGCGCGCCGGGCTGAAGGTGCATCGCGGTCTCGGCGGTACCGGCGTTGTGGGCACGTTGCAGGTGGGTAACGGCACCCGCAGCATCGGCCTGCGGGCCGACATGGATGCGCTGGCCATGCCTGAGATGCCCGAGCGGCCCTATAAATCGAAATTTCCCGGCAAGATGCATGCCTGCGGTCATGACGGCCACACCGCGATGCTGCTGGGTGCCGCGCGTTACCTCGCCAAGACCCGCGACTTTTCCGGCACCGTGCATTTCATCTTCCAGCCGGCCGAAGAAGGCCGGGGTGGCGCGAAAAAAATGGTGGAAGACGGGCTGTTCGATCTGTTTCCCTGCGATGCGGTCTATGGCCTTCACAATATGCCGGGGCTTGGGCTTGACGAAATGGCCGTGGTGGAAGGCCCCCAGCTTGCCTCTTCCGATAGCTGGCGCGTCACCTTCAAGGGCATCGGCACCCATGGCGCCAAGCCGCATCTCGGCCGTGACCCCATAACGGCGACGGGCACCTTCCTCGCCTCGCTGCAGACGATCGTCGGCCGAGTCATCGACCCGCTGCAACCCGCGGTGGTCAGCGCCTGTTCGGTGCAGGCAGGTGATCCTAAGGCGCTCAACGTCATTCCCGATCTCGTCGAAATCGGCGGCACGGCGCGTGCTTATGCGGCAGATGTGCGCGACCAGCTGGAGGCGGAAATCGGCCGGCTGGCGAAGGGCACGGCGGCGATGTTCGGCATCGAGGCGCAGTACGACTTCATCCGCCGCATTCCGCCCGTCATCAATGAGGCGGACGCGACGAAGAGGGCGCTGCGCGCCGCAAAAACAGTGTTCGGCACCAAGGCCCGCACCGCCTTCCCGCCCTCGACCGCCGGTGACGACTTCGCTTTCTTCGCCGGCGAAGCCCCCGGCTGCTATGTCTGGCTCGGCAACGGCCCGGCGGTGGATGGCGCGCTGCACCACAACACCTCCTACGACTTCAACGATGCGGCCATCGTGCCGGGCGTGGCGTTCTGGGCGACATTGGTGGAGCAGGAACTGGCGGCGGAGTAGACCCATCTTACTGCCTGCCGTTTTTTGACCGTCGATATTTCGGACGCTTGTGGCGAATCATCGGGCGCGGTAATTTCTGCGCACAGGCGCAACCCACGCCTCCCCCCTCCCTTCGGGGAAGCATTCGACATGCGGGGTAATATCATCATCGAACCGTCTGTTCGGGCATTCGCATAAGGAGGGATTGCGTTTCAGACCCGAAATAGAGGTCTTTTGATGAAACTTTCTACTCCGATTTTTCAATTAA
Organism: Agrobacterium fabrum str. C58; assembly: GCF_000092025.1. Taxonomy (NCBI): domain Bacteria; kingdom Pseudomonadati; phylum Pseudomonadota; class Alphaproteobacteria; order Hyphomicrobiales; family Rhizobiaceae; genus Agrobacterium; species Agrobacterium fabrum. The sequence continues at coordinate 1,570,185 of NC_003063.2, read as the reverse complement.
AACGGCGGGCCAAGCTCATGGTCCGAAACAATGCCATTCCCCTGCACGAAGCACTGGACCAGATCGCGCGCGAGGAAGGATTCGCACGGTGGAGCCTGCTGTCCGCTCACGTTGCGGCGGGCTCCTTATCCGAAAACCTGTTCTCCCGCATCGTGCATGGCGACATGCTTCTGCTTGCCGGCCGCCCAGGCCAAGGCAAGACAGCGCTTGGGTTTGAACTTTTGCGCGCGGCAGCCGAAGACGGGCGTCAGTCCGTCTTGCTCACGCTCGAAATGACGGAGCAACAGGCAAGAAAGCGTATCGAAAAACATGCGGCCGGAAAAAGAGAAACCGAGATCGTGACATCGGACGAGATATGCGCGGATTACATCATCCGCCATTTGTCACCAGCCAGACCCGGCACCTTCGCCGTGATCGATTATCTGCAGATACTCGATCAGCAGCGGCACAAGCCGGACCTGTCGCAACAGGTGACAGCCCTTGGGGAATTCGCACAAAAGACCGGCGTCATTTTCGCATTCATCTCGCAGGTTGACCGCTCGTTTGATCCTGAAAACAAGCGGCTTCCCGATATGCGCGATATCCGCCTGCCCAACCTGCTGGATTTGGGTCTCTTCACCAAAGCCTGCTTTCTCCACAATGGCGAAGCGCAGCTTCACAATGTGAACTGACAGGCCCCGGCTGCCACGACGACGACATCGCGGCAGCCGGTCCTGACGTTATTATCCCAAAACCTCGATGACCGGGCTTTCCATCACCTTCCCCGTCAACACATCGGCAATGCCCATATCCGTCTGATGCGGGCCGATATTGCAGGCGAGCGTGGCGCCGAAGCAGGCCTTGAAGACGAGATAGGGCGGCTGCCATTCCACCACCTTGCCGACGGCTTCGCGCAAGTCCTCGAAAGCCCGCGCCACCTCTTCGAGCGGCGCATCGGATACGAGGCCGGAGAGCGGCAGCGGGAGGATCGCGGTGACCTTGCCTTCGGAGGCAACGGCCATGCCGCCGCCGGTGCCGATCACCGCATTGGCGGCGAGCGCCATGTCCCCTGCGTTGCCACCGAAGACGGTGAGGTTATGGCTGTCATGCGAGACGGTGGTGGCGAAGGCGCCGTTCCAGCGTCCCCAGCCGGTGAGGAAGCCGGTTTTTGTGGTGGGCTCGGCCATACCGTGGCGGTGGGTGACGGAGATCATCGTCGCACCCTCCGGCGGAACCACGAAACCGTCTTTCACGTCCGCTTCCGTCTCACCCCATTGCGTGAACCGCGGGCGGTCAATGGTGGCGAGGCGTACCTTCGCACCCTGAGATTTCACCAGGAAATCATTGGCCATGCGTAGCGGAAGCTTCATCGAGCCTTTGAGTACGGTCGTATCGCAGGTGGGAATGTCGACAAGCATGCGGCCGCCTTCTGCAACGGCCCGGCCGCTTGCGAGCACATGACGGGCCGAAAAGCCGTTCAGATCCTCGAAAACGACGATATCAGCGCGGCGGCCTGCGGCTATGAGGCCGAGATCGGAACGGCCAAGCCTTTGCGCGGCATTCAGCGTAGCGGCGCGTAGCGCCCATTCGGGCTTGAGGCCATAACGCACAAGACGGCGCACCACATCATCCAGCCCGCCGCCCTGCAACAGGTCGTCAGGGAAGACATCATCGGTGCAGAGCGTCACCGTCTGCGGCAGGTGGCCGAGCGTATTCAGCGCCGCCACGAATTCCGGCAGCAGATGATCATGCGAACCGCGCAGCTCGATCGTCAGCCCTGCCCTGAGCTTCGCCATGAGGTCTTCGCCCGAGACCAGTTCGTGATCGGAAGAAACGCCCGCCGCCATGAAGGCGTTGAGATCGGCATTCTTCAGGCCCCGCGCATGGCCGCAGACCAGCTTTTCCGCGGCGAGCCCGGCCTGAACGATGCCGCTCATGCGCGGATCGCGCTCGATGACACCGCGCATGTTCATGATTTCCGCAATGCCGCCAATTTCCGGCCAGGAGAGGAGATCGGCGAGAATGGCGGCATCGAAATCCGCACCGCCGCGCTCTAGCCCCGGTGCTGACGGCACGCAGGAGGGGGCGAGCAGAATGGCGCGCAATGGCAGGTTTTCGATCGCCTTCGCCGCCCAGCGCACGCCATCGACACCATGCACGTTGCCGAATTCATGCGGGTCCCAGACGATGGTGGTGACGCCGCGGGCAACCACCGCTGCCGCATAGGCGGCCGGCGTGATCATCGAGCTTTCGATGTGCATATGCGTGTCGATCAGCCCCGGCGAGACATAGGCCCCGCCCGCGTCTATCACCTGCGCGGCGTCCCTGCGGCTTGCCGGTTCGTGAACGCTGGCGATCAGCGCTCCGACAATGCCGATATCGGCAGGGCGAAGCTCGCCCGTCACCACATCCACCAATGTTCCGCCGGTGATGAGAACATCAAAACGCTGATCACCACGCGCGGCGGCAACCGCACGGGCGCGCAGGGTGTCGTCGTTGAGATCGGCAGGCTCCGCCAGGCGGATTTGCGCGGTCATCGGGCAGCCTCCCGGCGCAATGCTTCCAATATGGCGGCCTTTGCGGCTCCAGCATCAACGGTCACGGCAAACTGGGCGTTAAAGTCTGTCACCTTCTCCGCGCGTGTCTCGACCACGGTTCTTCCCCGCGTCAGCGAGGCATGGAGTTCGACATCGATGCGCGCCTGCTGCCAGCCGAGATGATCGGAGGTAAAGCCGACTGCGGCGACGGGATCGTAAAGCGCCATGGCAGCCCTACCGCGACTGGTGGCGATGCCGATGAAACCATCAAACAGATCGGCAATAAGGCCCGCATTCCTGCCGTCGGCGGTGCGGATCGGCAGGACATCGGCGGGCGAGGCCATGACCTTGCGGCAAGCATCGAGATCGACCATGCGCAGCGGCAGGCCATGGGCGAGCACGATGGCCAGTGCCTCGGGATCGGCGAAGGCGTTGAATTCGGCCGATGCCGTGTGGTTGCCACTGGTAAGCCCGCCCCCCATCCAGGTGAGGTCGGAAATTCTGGCGGCAAGATCGGGCCGAGCGAGACAAAGTGCGGCGATATTGGTGAGCGGGCCGAGCGCGAGGATGCGCTTTTCGCCTTCACCCTCCAGCCAGTTGCAGAGAGCGGTAAAGGCATCGCTTTTTGGCAGAGCCGGCGCATCCGGCAGGCTTTGGCCGGCGGTCGGAATGCCGCTTTCACCGAGGATGGACTGCGCGGTTTCGAGCGCGCCGAGGACGGGCATGGCGCGGCCCTGATGGATCGGCATCGACCAGCCGAAGCTTGCTACGGCGCCTGCGGCATTGCGGCAGACCGCATCCAGCGTGGCATTGCCGAACACCAAAGAGATGCCGTCGATGGCAAGGCCTGCCGATTGCACCACCATGATGGCGGCGATATCGTCAAAGCCCATATCGGTATCGATCCACACGCCCATCGTCAGTTGAACACCTTGAGGCTTGCCGCTTTTTCGACCGGCAGATCGAAGGCGAGCGTATCACCGATGGCGTGCGCAGCAAGGGCGGCGTCGGTTTCTGCCTTGATGGCGCCAAGCGGCGTGTCCAGCAGATATTCGCGGCTGTTGCCTGCAAAGGATGTGCCGCGCACGGTTCCCTGGAAAGGACCTGAACCAAGGGTTACCATGCGCGGCCGCCAGGCCAGTCCAGATGCTGAAGGGACTGGTCCGGTAAGTGATGTCTTGCCGTTTGCGGTTTTCAACGCGCCGTCTTCCAGCGCGAAGATGTTTTCGAAGCCGACGAAGTCAGCCACGAAGGACGAAACCGGCGCGTTATAAATTTCCTCAGGCGTGCCGATCTGCTCAATCTTGCCCCCCTTCATGACGACAATACGGTCGGCCAGCGCCAAAGCCTCGATCTGGTCATGGGTGACGAAGATCATCGTCACGCCGGTTTCCTTCTGCACGCGCTGCAATTCGGTGCGCATTTCAAGGCGCAGGCGGGCATCGAGGTTGGAGAGCGGCTCGTCGAGCAGCAGCACCTTTGGCTCCATGACCATGGAGCGCGCCAGCGCCACGCGCTGCTGCTGGCCGCCGGAAAGTTCCGCCGGCTTGCGGGAGGCGAAATTGGACAAGCCCACCGATTTCAGGCCGGAGGCGACCTTGTCGTCAAGCGTCTTGCCGCTCATGCCCTTGAGTTTCAGGCCGAAGGCGACGTTTTCGTAAACAGTCAGATGGGGGAATAGCGCATAGGACTGGAACACCAGCCCGACGGCACGCTTGTTGGCCGCGACGCGCGTAATATCGGCGCCATCGAGATCAATACGCCCACTTGCCACCGGCATCAGCCCGGCAATGGCGCGCATCGTCGTTGTCTTGCCGCAGCCGGAAGGCCCAAGCAGCGCGAGAAGCTCGCCCTTGCGGATATCGAGATCGAGATCCTTGACGGCGATGCTGTTGCCATAAGCGAGCGAGACTTTGTTGAGCGAAAGATAATTTGCGTCAGACATAACGGGAGAACCCCAGGAAACGTTCGGCCATAAAGACGATGCCGATGGAAAGGAAGGCGAGCAGCGAGGAAAGAGCTGCAACGGAAGGATCAAAGACGATTTCCATGTAACCCAGCATATCGATGGGCAATGTGCGCACGCCGGGACCGGAGAGGAACAGCGATACCGGCACCTGGTTGAAACTCGTCACGAAACCGAGAATGAAAGCCGACAGGATGCCACCGCGTATATTCGGTAGCACTACCCGGAAAAAGGCACCAAGCCGCGACGAGCCAAGCAGCACCGCCGCCTCCTCTATATCGGAGCGCAGGTTGTTGAGGCTGGCCGATACCACCCGCACCGCATAAGGCAGGATGAGCGCAGTGTGAGCTAGAAACAGGGCAAGCGTGATGCCGATGCCGAAGGGCACGACGAAATAGCGCAGCAGCGCAAGGCCGACGATGATGCCGGGCACGATGATCGGCGCGGAAACGATGGTGCGCACGGTTTCGGCAAAAGGCAGCTTGTAGCGCGACATGGCGTAGGAAGCGGGAATGCCGAGGATGAGCGCCGTGAACGTGCCGCCGATGGCAAGGAACATCGACATCGCAAAACTCTCACGGAAGCTTTCGACGGTGAAGACCTTGGCGATCCACTTCAGCGAAAAGCCCTGCGGCGGAAAGGCGAGTGTATCGCCGGCCGAAAATGAGGCCGCAACGATGATGAGGAACGGCCCGATGAGGAACCCGACGACAAGAAGGAGCGTGAGCGGAATGAAGAGCTGCCGGGTCATTTCTTGTTCCTTGCGGTGGCAATGCGCTTCAAGAGGATATTGGCGGCAAAGCTCATGACGATCAGAATGAAGGCGATGACACTGGCGGCGACGAAATTATTGGAGACCGTGACCTGCTGGTAAAGCAGGGTTTCCAGCATCAGCACCTTCGAACCACCGAGAATGGCTGGCGTGATATAGGCCGTCAGCGAACCGGTGAAGACCAGCGTGCCGCCGACGACCAGCCCTTCCTTGGTGAGCGGCAGGATGACCTTCCAGAACACCTGAAACCAGTTTGCGCCGAGCACGCGGGCAGCGGCGATCGTGTCCTTCGGCATGTTTTCCAGCGCGCTGATGAGCGAGATGATCATCAGCGGCAGGAACAGTTGCAGAAGGCCGATGAAAACGGCCGTTTCGGAAAACAGGATGCGGATCGGCGCGTCGCTCAGGCCCACCGCCTGCAGCGCCTGATTGACGATGCCGGTTCTGCCGAGAATGACGATCCATGCATAGGTACGGGCAACCGGCGAGATCATCAGCGGCAGCACGACGAGATTGACCACATGGCCTTTCTTGCCCGGCGATAAGTTGATGATGGCAAACGCCGCCGCATAACCCACCACGGCCGAGACGACGGTAACAAGCGCGCCGAGTTTGAGCGTACGCAGGAAAACCGTCTGGTTCAGCGGATCGGAAAAGAAGGCGGCATAGGCCGACAATGTCCAGCCGTCAGTGGTGCGGAAGCCCTCCGACAGAAGCATGAAGACCGGCACAAGAAAGACCGCCGCCGCGAAAATTGCGGCGGGCAATGCAAGCGCCAGCGCTTCGGCCCGGTTCTGAAACATCGGTTTATTCCCTGAACGGCCCCAAGGCCGGTTGTTATGGCAGCCGGAAGGACCGGCCTGCGAAAAAGAGGGTGGAAAAGCGGTCAGGGGACGACCGAACCGCTTTTCCCGGAATGGAGCCGCCCTCGCGGACGTTTCGATGCCCCATTCCAAACGGTGAAAGGACTTACTGGCCGACCTTGGAATTCCACTCCGACAGCCACTTGTCGCGGTTATCGAGCGTCACGTCGGACGGAATGAGCTGCAGGCTACGGGCGGTCTCGTCACCATAGGTGATGTTGTTCGCCACCTCGTCGGACACCTTGACCTCCTTATTGGTCGGGCTGTCCACCAGCTTTTCAGCCAGTGCCTTCTGAACGTCGGTCGAAAGCCAGAAATCCATGAATTGCAGCGCAAGCTCCTCGTTCTTTCCGCCCTTCGGCACGACGAGCACGTTCATGCCGCCGGTCTGGCCTTCCTTGGGCGTTGCCCAGGCGAGCGGCAGATCGAGCTTGGTGAAAGGCGCCCAGGAGAAGCGGCCGATGGGCGCGGCCCAGATTTCTTCCTGCTGCATCAGTTGCACCAGCTGCGATGACTTGACGTAGAAGGTGACGATATCGTCCTTCTTCTCACCCACGGCCGCGATGGCGCCGGCAAGATCAGGCGTATCCTTGCCAATCGCCTTGCCGAGCATGTAAAGCGCCGGCGGGCCCTGATTTGTGGTGACATTCGGGAAGGCGACGTGATCGACAATGCCGTCCTTCAGGAGATCGGCCCAGCTGTCGATCTTCATCTTGTCGGTGCGGTAGACGATGGACGTTGCGTAGAAATTGACGCCGACGCTCATGCCGTCACCATTCGGGTCCTTGGCGATGTCGTAGAGGTTTTCGATGTTCGGGACCTTGGACGCATCGATCTTCTGGATCAGGTCCTTGCGGGTGGCGGAAAGCGCATCGGCCATGGAAACGATGGCGAGATCGACCACCGGATTGGCCTTGTTGGCTTCCATCTTGGCAAGACGCTCGACGCTGTTGCCAGTTTCGACCACGAGCTTGCAGCCGCATTTGGCTTCAAACGGCGTATAGACCAGTTCCTTGAATTCATCCTGCGCAAAGGCGTAGACGGAAATCGTCAGCGTCTTGTCCTCAGCCTGCGCCGCTCCCATCGTCAGCATCAGGGCGGTGCCCGATGCAAGAATGATTTTTTTCATGGTGTGAGTTCTCCTGCTGTCGTTTTTTTGGCTTCAATCGCATCATGCTTTGTCTTGCCGGTGGAACCGCGCATGATCAGCGCCATCGGTACTTTCGAGATTTCCGCCGTCACATCGATGGCGACGCCATTGTCACCGGCGCTGTCGATGGCGCGCAGCAGCGCCCCGACGGCCAGATCGGCGATGCGGCCCATATCCATGCGCATGGTCGTGAGCGGCGGGGTGACCACGGCGGAAAAGATGAGATCGTCAAAACCGGTGACGCTTGCCTCTTCCGGCACCTCGATGCCCTCGCGCTGCAATTCGGTGAGCGCCCGCAGCGCATGCAGGTCGGAAATGGCGGCAAAGGCGGTGAAACCATCCGCCACCAGATCGGCAAGCCCCAGCCGGCAACCGGCACCATCAGCCTCTTCGATGCTGTCGATCCAGAGCGTCCGGGTCACACAGGCCTTGCCGAGACCATCGCGAATGCCGCCGAGACGGTCGTTCTGCACGTTGGAATCCCTGTTCTTGCCCACCAGCACCACCTTGCGGTGGCCAAGGCTTGCGAGATAGTCGCCCACCTGCCGGCCGCCATCCCAATGGTCGGCGGCGACGGTATTTCCGGGCGTGGAAGGGCTGTCGATGATCGCGACAGGGCAATCGACGCCGGAGATGCGCGTGCCGCGGCGGGGAACGATGATCATGCCGTCCACTCCGCGCTCGATCAGCCGGTTGATGGCATCCGTCTGCATGGCGATCTCGCCGCGCGCATCGGCAATCAGCACGCCATAACCGGCAGAGACGGCGGCTTTTTCAATGGCCTGTGCGATCTGTGGGAAAAGAGGGTTGGCGATATCAGGCAGGACGAGCCCCAGAACCCCTGATCTGCCGGTGCGCAACGCCCTGCCCGCCGAACTCGGCACATAACCCAGTTCACTCGCCGTCTTGCGAATGCGCTCCACCAGATCGGGCGAAACACGGCCCTTGCCGGAGAGCGCATTGGACACCGTTGCCACCGACACGCCGAGTGCCGCTGCTATCGCGCTCAGATTGGTGGCAGGCCGTGACGACGCCATGGATGGTCCGGAAAGGCTGATTAAACGTTTAATCAGGATAAGCGAGGCGCGCGCCGCTGTCGAGTCCTTCGCCGGCGAAATGCGGCGAAAAGCTGGGCACAAGGGTTAAATGCCCGAAAAAAGAGCGATTATTTTTACAAGCCCTGGGTGCCGGCCGCGCGATAAGCCTCCACCTGCCGCACCAGCCAATCCCGAAACAGCACGACCGGGGCGTGATTGGCACGCGAAAGCGGCGCCACCGCATAATAGGAACTGGGGCTTCTCGCCTGATGATCGAAGGCTTTCACCAGTTGCTTCGATTTCAGCTCGTTGTCGATCAGGAACAGCGGCATCAGCGCCACGCCAAGCCCGGCGATGCAGGCCTGCGCCACGCTGGAGAATTGCTCGAAGCGCATGCCCTGCGGCAAAGCGAGCGACAGGCCAAGGCTTTCGAACCAGTGGCCCCAGGCTCCCGGCCGCGAGGCCATATGCAGCAATGGCAGGGCAGCGATATCCTCGCCCTTTTCGACCGGGTGGGCGCTGAGGAATTGCGGGCTGCAAACCGGCGCGACCATTTCATGCATGAGAAAGGTGCTTTCCGCCCCCGGCCAGTCGGCCTGGCCGATATGGATCGCCATATCCAGCTGCTCACGCTCAAAATCGAATTGGCCGATACGGGTGGCGAAATTGATGGTGATTTCCGGATGGTTTGCCACGAAATCCGGGATGCGCGGCAGAAGCCAGCGGGTGCCGAAAGTGGGCAGCATGGCAAGATTCAGCGTATTGCCATGCGTTTTGGTCATGATCTGCAGCGAGGCGGAGCGTATCTCGCCAAGCGCCGCCGCGATCGATTTTGCATAAGCACTACCCTCGGTCGTCAGCGACACCCCGCGCGCGCCGCGCTCGAACAGGCGCACGCCAAGCTGTTCTTCCAGTGACATAACCTGACGGCTGATCGCCCCTTGCGTCAAGGCAAGCTCATCGGCGGCCGCCGAAAAACTGCCAAGCCGGGCAACGGAATCAAAGGCGGCAAGCGCACTGGTGGAGGGCAGGAGTTTACGGCTGAGAGACGTCATGACCTATTACTATAGGTAATGCAAAAATGAGTAAACATGGCTTGTGCGCGACGGCTGGGATAAGAATAATCCGGCCAGCAAATCCGGAGGCATACAGTGAGCGAACGCGCAGCATTTCATTGGCAGGACCCTTTTCTGCTCGAAGACCAACTGACCGACGACGAGCGAATGATCCGCGACAGCGCCGAGGCCTTCGGCAAATCCGAACTGCTGCCGCGCATCTCGGAAGCCTATCTTTCCGAAACCACCGAACCGGAACTCTTCCGTCTGATGGGACGCACCGGCCTGCTCGGCGTCACCCTGCCGGAAGAATACGGCGCAGCCAATGCCAGCTATGTGGCTTACGGCCTCGTCGCCCGCGAGGTGGAGCGGATCGACAGTGGTTACCGCTCGATGATGAGCGTGCAGTCCTCGCTCGTCATTCACCCGATCTTCGCTTACGGCTCGGACGAACAGAAGAAGAAATACCTGCCGGGCCTCGTTTCCGGTGAACTGATCGGCTGTTTCGGCCTCACCGAGCCGGATGCCGGCTCCGATCCCGGCGGCATGAAGACCCGCGCCGAAAAGATCGAGGGCGGTTATCGCCTGCGCGGTTCGAAAATGTGGATTTCCAACGCGCCGATCGCCGATGTTTTCGTCGTCTGGGCGAAATCGGAAGCGCATGACAATGAGATCCGTGGTTTCGTGCTGGAAAAGGGCATGAAAGGTCTTTCCGCCCCCAAGATCGGCGGCAAGCTTTCGCTGCGCGCCTCCATTACAGGCGAAATCGTCATGGATGGCGTGGAAGTGGGCGAAGATGCATTGCTTCCGAATGTTTCCGGACTGAAAGGCCCGTTCGGCTGCCTTAACCGCGCCCGTTACGGCATTTCCTGGGGCGTGATGGGGGCTGCGGAAGATTGCTGGTTCCGTTCCCGCCAATATGGCCTCGATCGCAAACAGTTCGGCAAGCCGCTCGCCGGCACGCAGCTTTACCAGAAGAAGCTCGCCGACATGCAGACCGAAATCGCGCTCGGCCTTCAGGCATCGCTGCGCGTCGGCCGGCTGATGGACGAACATAAGATGGCGCCGGAAATGATCTCCATCGTCAAACGCAACAATTGCGGCAAGGCGCTGGATATCGCCCGCCAGGCCCGCGACATGCATGGCGGCAATGGCATTCAGATCGAATATCACGTCATGCGCCATGCCCAGAATCTTGAAACGGTGAATACCTATGAGGGCACGCATGACGTGCACGCGCTGATCCTCGGCCGGGCGCAGACGGGCATTCAGGCGTTTTTCTGAGGTTTCATCCGCATCCCCTACACCAGGAAAAGGCCTTCGAAGTTCGCTTCGAAGGCCTTTGTTTTCGAACTCGGATGCTGACGTTCCAAGCGCTTGGCGAGGGGATTGCAAGACCGGATGATATGGCCGATAGGATGCCGTTTCTCTCCGGTCCTGATTGACGAGGCGATATCTGCGGCCCGACCCGACCGGAAAAACAAGGGGAAGATTTATGGCGATCGTGCCGGCATCTCATCACGACACCTTTCCCGACGCGGCACCGGCGGCCGTCTGGCCCTGGCCGGACAACAGCGGCGAATGCCATTGCTTCACCCTTCGTTACAGCCCGGACGACCAACCCACCGCCAATATGGCCGCTTCCCTGCCGCCGCAGCTTCTGCGGGCAGTGCCCAAACGCAAGGCGGAGTTTCTGGCGGGACGCCGATGCGCGGCGGAAGCCATACGTCGCCTCACCGGGCAGGCAGTATCTCCCGGGATGGGGGAAGACCGTGCGCCGATCTGGCCTGAAGGCGTGGTCGGCGCGATTTCCCACAGTGGTGACCGGGCGATCGCTCTTGCCGGCGCCGGCAGCAGGTTTTGCGGCATCGGTATCGATATCGAGAAGTTTTTGAGCGAAGAGGAAGCCGCCGATATCGCAACGCAGGCCCTGACAAATCACGAGCTTCACAGCCTCGGCAACGTCATCGATCCATTCATGACCGGACTGATTTTTTCGGCCAAGGAGAGCCTGTTCAAGGCGCTTTATCCAACTGTCAAACGGCTTTTCTTTTTCGAGGCGGCAGTATTATCCGCCTACGATGAGGAGGGTTCAGGAGCCCTGCGGTTGACCGCCGATCTGGACGGCGGATGGCGCAAAGGAACGGAGGTTCCCTTCCGCTTTGGCCGTTTCGAAGGCCTTCTTCTCACCCGCGTCCTTCTCCCGCGTTGAGAGAAAATTGTGCGATTCTGGTCTCCAAAGTTCATATTTTAAGTCGTTCTTCCCGTCATCCGAGTGAAACACTCAGACGATACACAGCCTGTTGGAATGATTCCAAACATTGAACGGTGGAGACACGACATGACCGACATCGATACGAGCAAGCTGTCCTGGGACGAGTGGGACGAACTGCAAAACCCGCCGCCGGCCGAAACCGATTTCGACCGTGTGGTTGAAAGCGCGATTTCCCGGCGCGGCTTTCTCGGTGGCGTACTTGCCTTCGGTTCGGCCGCGGCCGCCATGGGCACGCTCGGTAACCTGATGAGCAGCACCTCGGCCGAAGCGGCGCAAGCAGCGACCTCGCGCTTCCAGTTCAAGCCGGTGGCGGCAGCAACCGACCACACCATTCACGTCCCGGAAGGCTATAGCTGGAAGCCGGTTGCCAAATGGGGCCAGCCGCTGTTCTCCAACGTTCCCGATCTCGATCCCGCCAAGGGCGTCAGCGTCGAAAACTCCGACAAGGTCTTCGGCGAGAACACCGACGGCATGGAACTGTTCATGGTCGGCGCCCACCAGCTGATCGCCGTCAACCACGAATATGTGAACCCCGAAATCAACCTGCCGCATGCCGAAAAAGGCAATCCGAAGACGGCCGACGACGTGAAGATCCTGCAGAACATGCAGGGCGTCACCGTCATGGAAGTTGCCGAAGGCAAGGACGGCTGGCAGATCGTTCTCGACAGCCCGTTCAACCGCCGTATTCACCACAACACACCGATGAAGCTTTCCGGCCCGGCCGCCGGTTCCGATCTTGTCAAGACCGCCGCCGATCCAAAGGGTGTCGACTGTCTTGGCACCTTCAACAATTGCGGTGCCGGCCGCACGCCCTGGGGCACCTACCTCACCTGCGAAGAGAACTTCAACGGCTATTTCGGCACCACCGACGCCGCCTTCAAGCTACCTGACGATTACAAGCGTTATGGCATCGTTGCCGAGACGCGTTATGCCTATGAGAAGTTCGACGCGCGTTTCGACGTCGCCAAGAACCCGAACGAGCCGCGCCGCGCCGGTTACGTGGTCGAGATCGATCCTTCGGACGCCAAGTCCACCCCGATCAAGCGCACAGCGCTTGGACGCATCAAGCACGAAAACGCCGCCGTGGTCATTGCCCGCGACGGCCGCGTCGTCGTTTATATGGGTGACGACGAGCGTGGCGAGTTCCTCTATAAATTCGTCTCCAACGGCATCTATGTGCCGGGCGGCGATACCTCCAGGCTCCTTGACGAAGGCACGCTCCATGTCGCCAAGTTCGCCGATGACGGCGCTGGCGAGTGGGTCGCCCTCACGCCGGAAACGACAGGCATGAAGATCGACGAAATCTGCGTCTTCACCCGCCAGGCCGCTTCCAAGGTGGGTGCGACGACCATGGACCGCCCCGAATGGGTCGCGATCAACCCGGTTGCCATTGAGGCCTATTGCGCGCTGACCAACAACAGCCGCCGCGGCGAAATGAAGGACGGCAAGCTGCGCGCCAATGCCGGCGGCGACGCCATGGTCATCAATGCCGCCAACCCGCGCGAGAAGAACGAATACGGCCAGATCGTGCGCTGGTATCCGGAAAATGACGACCATGCGGACGCCAAGTTCAAGTGGGACCTGTTCTGCATGGCCGGCAATCCCACCGTTCACAAGGACGCCTATGCCGGCTCGGCAAACATCAACGAAGGCAACATGTTCAACTCGCCTGATGGCATGATGTTCGATAGCACCGGTCTGCTCTGGATCCAGACCGACGGCGAAGACAGCAATGAAGGCAACTTCGCCGGCCAGGGCAACAACCAGATGCTGGCGGGCGACCCGGCGACGGGCCGTATCGAGCGCTTCCTGACCGCACCGAAGGGTTCCGAAGTCACCGGCCAGACCTGGTCCGGCGACAAGCGCACCCACTTCGTCGGCATCCAGCACCCCGACGCTCCCTTCCCGGACGGCGAAGGCAAACTGCCGCGCTCGGCGGTCATCGCCATCAAGCGCGATGACAACGCGAAGATCGGCTGAGGCAAACGCAAAAAAAACGGCCGGATTGATTTGAAAGCAGCGATCCGGCCCCATTGACCACGCCTCATCGACTGAAAATGCCGTGAATCCGAAAGGATGCACGGCGTTTTTCTTGCCGGCAGTTCCGGCATTTCTTTCGTCAGCTCATTCGTCAGCACTACTAACTCGCTGCTGATTTTCCTTGACCGCAATATATCGCGCAATGGTTCCCGTGCTGATGCATCGACCCGGAGATCGGCGCAACGATACGCATTTATCTCCGGCCCTGCCGATGACGCGCAGCCGGCAACCGGGAATTCCCCACGAGGGACGCTCCTCAAGCCTGCCGGAACGTGCGGTTTGCCTGATCGAGCAGCGGTTTGAGGAAATACGACAATACGCTTCTTTCACCTGTCGTGATGAAGGCTTCCACCGGCATTCCGGGCATCAGGCTGAATTCTCCCAGCCGCTTTATCTGCTCCTGCGAGGTGGCGACGCGCACAAGATAATAGCTGGCGCCCGTTCGCTGATCCACCGTCACGTCAGCGGAAATACGCTCCACCGTTCCGGTGATTTCCGGCGTGGTTTTCTGATTGAAGGCGGAAAAGCGCAGGTTCGTCACCTGACCGAAATAAATCTGGTCGATATCCTGCGGCGCGACCTTGGCTTCCACTACCAGCTTGTCGACTTCAGGCACGATCATCATGATCTGTTCGCCCGGCGCAATGACGCCGCCGACCGTATGCACGGCGAGCTGGTGTACGACGCCATCCTGCGGCGCGAGAATATCGACACGTTTCAGCTGGTCCTCGGCCGCCACCCGCCGTTCGACATATTCACCGATACGGGCGTCCATTTCACGAAGATCGGACCCGACCTCTTCCGACCATTGCTCGTCGATCTGAAGGATTTGCAATGCGGTCTCACTGATCTTTGCCTCAATACCGGCAATGCCGGCCCTCAACCTGCCTATATCGCCATCGATATCCGTCGCCTGGCGTTCCAGCGTGCTGAGCCGGCTTTTGTCCAACAATCCCCTTTCTTGCAGGGAACGAAAGCGGATGAGTTCCTCATCGACCATGCCCTGCTCGCGGACATTCGCCGCACGCTCGGCTTCCAGGCCGCTGATCTCATCGCGAAGCTGCCGCACGCGCTGTTCCAGCTGGCGCTTTTTGCTTTCGCGGACGGCCCTGCGGTCTTCATAAAGCCTCTGTTCGGCATTCATCATCGCCAGAACTTCTGCATCGCCGGCCCGGTCGCGCAACGATTGCGGAAACACCACGCTGGCCGCCCGGTCGCGCTCGCCCTCCAGCCGCGCCTTGCGGGCGGTGAATTGATCGAGGCTTTTAACGACGATGGCCAGATTGGCCCGCGTCATCGTTGCATCGATGCGCATGACGACGTCGCCGGCCTTCACCCGGTCGCCGTCGCGCACCATCAGTTCGCTGACGACGCCGCCCACCGGATGCTGGACTTTTTTCAGGCTGGTTTCCACCACCAGCGAGCCCTGCGCGATCACCGCGCCGACGATCTCGGTGCCAACCGCCCAACCGCCGAACACGCCCGTCAGGGTGAGAAAGCCGAGCCCGCCAACCAGAAGGTGGCTGCGGATCGAACGTCTGAGTGCCTGCCATTCATCCATTTTCATACCTTTCCTGGTTCCGTGGTCTGCACGACCTTGAGGGCACCGGCGGAACCGCCGACCGGGCGCAGCACCTTGGCGAGCACTTCCTCCTTGGCGCCGAATGCCTGCTGACGGCCATCGGCGAGCATCAGCACCTTGTCCATGGCCAGAAGCGCGCTCGGGCGGTGGGCGATGACAATGGCCACGCCGCCACGCTCGCGAATGCCGAGAATGGCGGCCGTCAGCGCATCCTCACCTTCGGAATCGAGATTGGAATTCGGTTCATCAAGCACAACGAGGAAGGGATCGCCATAGAGCGCCCGTGCAAGGGCTATGCGCTGCTTCTGCCCCGCCGATAATTGCCGCCCGGTTTCACCCACGTCGGTGGAATAACCGTCCGGCAGGCTGACCACTAGATCGTGGATACGGGCCGCCCGCGCCGCCGCGATGATTTTTTCCGGACTCGCCTGCCGGTCGAAGGAGGCGATGTTTTCGGCAATGGTGCCATCCAGAAGCTCGATCATCTGCGGCATGTAACCGATATGGCGTGCCAGTGCTTCCGGCGGCCATTGATCCAGCGTCGCACCATCCAGCCGGATCGCACCCTTGACCGGCCGCCACAAACCGACGAGCAGACGCGCAAGGGAACTCTTGCCCGATCCGCTCGCCCCGATCACACCGAGGCCACTGCCGGCCGCAAGCGTAAAGGCGATATCCTGCAAAACCGGTTCGGTCGCTTCCGGCGGAATGGCGTTGACGCGCTCGACGGATAGAAGGGCCTGCGGTGCAGGCAGGTCGAGCCGCATGGCGGCATCCGGCAGCAGCGCCAGTGTTTTTTCAAGCCGATAACGGCTTTGCCGGGCCGCGATAAAACCCTTCCAGTTGGCAATGGCGAGATCGACCGGCGCCAGCGCCCGCGCCGACAGGATGGAGCCGGCGATGATGATACCGGGTGTCGCCTGCTCGTTGATGACGAGCCAGGCACCGACGGCCAGAATGCCGGATTGCAGCAGCATACGCAGCACCTTGCTCGCGACACCGAAACCCGAGGCGATATCGCTTGCGGAACGCTGCTCGCGCACATAAGCGCGATTATCCGTCTGCCAGCGATCCCGCAACGGTGAGGCCATGCCCATGACGGCGATGATATCGGCATTGCGGCGGGTGGCTTCGATCAGCCGGTTGCGCCTGGAGGCATGTTGCGCGGCCTCCTCCACGGGACGCCTGGAGACAAGCTCCGTCATCAGCGTGAACACCGTGAGAATGGCCGCGCCCGCAAGAGCCGTAACGCCGAGCCAGAAATGGAAGGCAAAGCAGATGGCGATATAAAAAGGCAGCCAGGGCAGATCGAAAAGCGCGGTCGGCCCGCTTCCCGACAGGAAAGAGCGGATCGTATCGAGATCACGAAGCGGCTGGGCCTGACGGCCGCTGACGGGCAGGCGCAATTGCAGGCCGATCACCGCATCATACACCTTCGTTGACAACACCTGATCGAGACGATCGGAGATACGCACCAGCAAACGCCCGCGTATGGCGTCGAACAGCCCCTGAAACGCATATAACACCGCCGCGATGGCGAAGAGGGCCACCAGCGTCGGCAGGCTTCGGCTCGGCAGCACACGGTCATAGACTTCCATCATGAACAGCGAGCCGGTGAGATAGAGAATATTGACCAGAGCACTCATCAGGCCGATGCCGATGAAGGCTGTCACGCAACCTGAAAAAACACCCTTGAACCGGCGAACATTATTATTGGCAGAATGAAAACGCATTTTACTATCCGTTGAGATCGCGGCGTCCGTAACAGCTGGCGACAACATGCCGGTGACAACCGTCCGCAAACGAGAAAAAGGCGCATCCCGAAGGATACGCCTTTCAAGGGTCAGGCGAAGCGGAAGTCGTCGATGACGAACTGCTCGGTCTTCACGCCGTCAAAGGTGATGGTCGATCCATCCTTGAAGGCGATCTGCGCACCATCCTCACCGTCCGTGAAGGAGCCGGAGGCGATGAGCGCCCGGTAATCAGCGAAGACCTCCTTCGAGAGTTCGACGACATCCTTGCCGTCAGCGCCGGCCTGGAAGTCCGTCACCACATCCCGGCCGCTGCCGGTAGCGAAGACGAAGGTATCCGCACCGCTGCCGCCGGTCAGGACGTCGTTGCCTGCCCCGCCGCTCAGCGTGTCGTTACCCGAACCGCCGCTGATCTCGTCGTTGCCGTCGCCGCCATAAAGCACGTCATTGCCGGCACCGCCCATCAGCACGTCATTGCCGGGGCCGCCGTCAACCACGTCATCGCCCTCACCGGCGATCACACGGTCGTTGCCGGAGCCGGCATCCACCATGTCGTTGCCGGAGCCAGCCGACAGCCTGTCGTCACCAGCGCCGCCTTCGATCATGTCCTTGCGGCTTGTCCCGATCAGCACATCGGCGCCATCGCTGCCTTCGACGATGTTGTATTCGGTATAACCATCGACCGTGACGGTGGTCGTGCCCGTCGATTCACCACCATTGGCATCGCGCACGGTATAGGTGAGCGTGACAGTCGCCTGCTGGTCGTCTTCCAGCTTTGCGAAGGCGGAGGAAGGATCGGCCACCAGCTTGCCGTCGACTAGCGAGAAGGCTGCCGCCGCCTGCTCGTTCGTCAGGGAGAGACCGGCAACGGCCGTCACCGCAACACCGACCAGCGCCAGACGGTCACCCTCAATATCCTTGTCATTGGCCACGAGATCAAAGACGCCCTTGTCCTTTTCTCCGATGGCAATCAAGTCGGCAACCGCGACCGGAGCGTCGTTGACCGCCTTGATGGTGACGGTAACAGTACTCTCGGTCGCGGCGCCCTTACCGTCGGAGACGACGACGGTGAAACTGCCGGTTCCGTTGACATTTTCATTGGGCGTGTAGGTCCACGCGCCGGTTTCCGCGTTGATCCGGGCGATGCCGTTCACGGCGTCGGCCTTCAGCGCGAAGGAGAGCGTGTCACCGTCGGCATCGGTCGCAACGATCCTGCCGCTGACGGCCGTGTCTTCCTCCGTTTCGACATTGGCCGACGAAGAGAAGACCGGCGCGTCATTAACCGGCTTGACGTTGAAGGAGGCCGTCGCTTCGCTCACCCCGCCGCGACCATCGGCAATACTGTAACGGAAAGCCGCGTCGCCATTAAAATCGGCAGAGAGCGTGAAGCGGATGCCGGTTTCCTCCAGCACCGCCGTGCCGCCGACCGGGGCCGAGACGCCGGTGACCGTCAGGCCATCGAGATCAGCGTCGCGGTCATTGCCAAGCAGCGTGGCGAAGGAGATGACGAAGGACGGCGCGTCTTCGTTTACCGCCGCAAGCCCGTCATCCGCCGCAACCGGGCCACGATTGACGAGACCCTTGACGATATCGCCCCGGTTCAGGACCACACCATCGGCAAAGGACAGCCTCTCGATGCCGCCATCGGCAAGCTGGTTGCTCAGCGTCAGCGTCTCACCATCGGCCAGTTCGATGACCACGGACTGGCCGTATTTGCGCAGAACCGCTTCGCTGCGGTCGATGTCATAGAGAGACAGGCGGTCAACCGAACCGGATGCCGAGGCCGTCTCGACGATGACGTCGGACCCGTCTCCGCGTCCATAACGATAACGGTCCGACCCATCACCGCCAATTAGCAGGTCATTGCCACGGCCGCCTTCGATGAAATCGTCGCCGAGACCGCCGGCGATCATGTCGTCGCCGTCATCGCCCCACAACTCGTCATTGCCGGCGCCGCCGGAAAGGGCGTCATTGCCCGTACCGCCCGCCAGCGCATCATCGCCCGCGCCGCCATCCAGCCGGTCATCGCCGCCGAAACCCTGCAGTTCGTCATTGCCTTCAAGGCCGAACATCGTTTCTGCAGCCGCTGTTCCCACGAGCACGTCAGCGCCATTGGTCCCGACGATACGGTTCACTTCAAGTCCGGATTTGAGATCGACCACGGTCAAATTGTCGAAGGTCAGGCCGGCATTACCCCAGGAATAGAGGCCGAAAGTACCGGCAGCGAGCCCACGATCACCGATCGGATAGGCAAACAGCGCCTCTTCATTGAGGAAGGCTGTGATCTTGTCGCCGATCACCTCGACGCGCAGTTTCATCTCCTGCCCCGGTTCATATTTGCCCGGCACCTGCGCCAGGATCTCTTCGATCCCGTTTTTCATGCGCACAAGATTAAATATACTGCCGGCACCGTTGCCGGGATTACGATCAAGAATACCGTCAGCGTCGAGTTCGAGCTTGTAGTAGTTCTTGCTGTCCTTGTAACGGAACAGGAAGCCGAGACCATCCTTGTCAGGCGTCTGGAAATTCGCCTCGATGGCATAATCCGTCCACGCCTGCGCCGCCGGATCGTTGAACAGGGCATAGGTTCCGAGACGCAGCACATTGACGCCGTCGCCCATCGGGCTCCATCCGCGCTTGTACTTGTCGGAATTGGTTGCACCGTTCCACGTCAATTCGCGGCTCATGAGCCCCGTCGTCTGGAGAAGCTTGCCATCGGAAATCAGCCATTCCGACGACTTGCCGTCCGCACCGATGCCGCCGAATTCGCCTTCATCAACGATCTTGAACCGCGCCATCGCTTCAGCGGTTGAGAAGTTCTCGGCCACGAGGATTTTCGTCTTGTCCACCACGGTTACGTCGATCCGGTCCGTCGAAACGGAGCCTTGAGCGTCGCTGACCATGAGAAGCAGCTTGTTGACGCCGACATTGAGATCGGCATCCACTTTTTTGCCTATCGCAACGACGTTGCCGTCGAGGTCAGTCCAGACGAAATCGCGCAGTTGCCCTGCTGAAAACGAACTTGAAGCGTCCAGCCTGACGGAAACCTTGCCATCACCGTCGAAATCATAGACACGCTGATCGATGCCCGCTTTCGCAGTGGTGGCGGCCTTCGTTACGACAATATCATCGAAAACCGATGCGCGTTGGCCGCTTGAATACAGACCGACCGTACCGCCGGAAAGTGGAGACGTCACATCCACCACAGGCCCGCCGAAAACGTTCTTGTCTCCCAGGAAAACATTGATCGCGCCATCAACGATGGCAACGGTCAACGGAATATCCATATTGTAAGGCGAACCTTCATTAACGGAGGCAAGAAGCGTCTCGACACCATTCGAAACCTTGACCAGTTGACGACGGTTGGCCTCGCCATCCATCGTAAAGCGGTAATAATTCTTCGCATCGCTATAGTAGAAATAGACACCGATCGCGTCGTTATCGAGTTGGGTCAGCGTCGCCTCGAAAACGTAATTGCTCCAGCCGGATGATTGAGCACCGATGTATACCAGCTTGTTGCCCGTTGCATCGCTCTGGTCGAAAAGGGCAGCTTCAGGCGCATCGAGACCGTCGCCCGTCGTCGAGCGCGAAAACACCGTGCCCTTCAGCAGGAAGTTTCCGGTATTGCCGTCGGTTGCGCCAAAGTCGGTCGCCCAGCCATCCGCCTTGCCGTCATTGAAATTATCAACGAGCAGCGTGCGGTCACCGCGCACCAGGACATCGAGTGTATCGCTGGTTTTGACACCGTTGACGTCCGTTGTGGTCAGGGTCAGCTTGTGTTTGCCAAGCGAAAGATCGGCGATCGCTTCCTTGCCTTCGGCGACGACATCACCATTGCTGTCTGTCCAGACGAAACTCCGGATGTCCTGCGAACGCAGCGATTTCGCCGCGGAAAGAGCGACATTGGCGACTGACGCACCGCTTGCGGCGCTGGCGACGATATCGTCACCGGCATCGGCCATGGCGCGGGCCTTCCCCTGCCCGACATAGATGTTCTCGAACACTTCCTGATGGCCGCGATAATAACCGGTCAGGCCGTCGCGATCGAGTTCAGGCTTCGTTCGATAACCATCGAGGTAATCGTCAAAAGCCGTGAAATAGGTTTCCGTCGTTATGCGATTATTGTCCGGATCGATGGTGATAAGGCGGATTGCACCATTGCCGCCGTTATTGCCGCGCGACTCTATGCCGTTGCCGGTGATTTCACGCGAGACACCGTTCTGATAGTTGACCAGAAACTGGAAGACCGGTTCGCCGTACTGGTTATAGGTGATGTCCGTTTCCGCCCCGTCGCCGAAAATGTGGCCGGAGAAGGTCATGACGATGTTCGGATAACGTGCAAGAAGGGCACGGGCAACATATTCGCCGTCATTTGCACCGCGCTGGTCTGTGCGCATGCCGTAATCGTAGCCCGCACCCTCGTCATAAAGCGGCAGGGCCAGATTGTCCTGACGTGTTGCGTAGCTTGTCAGCGAATGGGTGGCAAGCATGACACGATGATCGGGGAACTTCTCGATGACGTCACCCGCCCAGCGGATCACGTCGTCGCGCGGGCCGAATTCGAGCGAGATCGACAGCCATTTCGTGCCATCAGGCGCGGTAAAGGTACTATAGGTGTTGCGGGCAGCTGTCTTTTCCTGATCGTAAGCGCCACCGAAAACGCCGGCATTGGTTGCCGCCTGCTTTTCCGCCGAAAAGCGGCTGTCCAGTTGATCGGAGGAATGATTTGCGGCGTTGCCGTATGTCCCCTGGTCGTGATTGCCGGGAAGCAATGCGTAGGGAAGCTTGCCATCCAGCTTGCGCAGCGCAGCTTCGGCGATATCCCATTCGGAAGACTTGTTGTTCTGGGTTATGTCGCCGACGTGGCTCATGAAGACGATCGAATGGTTTTGACGATTGTCGACCAGCCACTGCGTCATGTCACCGAAAAGATGCTTGATACCGTCGTTCGAGGTGTAGTCCTGCGTGTCGGGAAAAACGGCGATGGTATAGGCGTTGGGGCCGGCCACCCGCACGCGAAAATCGTCGGTCACGCTTTTGCCGGCGTCGTCGGTCGCAGTCACACGGACATCAGAATGCCCTAGCTCCGCAAAATCGAGCGTCAGTTTGCCGCCGGCATCAAGTGTCGCGGCAACCACCTTGTTTTCGCTGTTCTGGACGGTGAAGGTGAGCTTTTCACCGGAAAAGTATTTGGCGAGATCAATCGTCGCATTGGCGGCGTCGGGCGTGACCATCATGTCCTTGATCGGGGCGATTTTTGCCACCGTTGAGGGAGCAACGGCCGCAGTTTCGCCAATACCGAGGATGCCCGCACCCTCCGGCGTCGTAAACTGCAAGGAGGTTCCCTTCGCGGTGATGGTCCCGGTTCCCATCACGGGAGCGGCGGAACCATTCGAAAAACGGGTCTCGATGGCACCGATCTGCTCGGCCGCCTGCTTCATCGAATCCGGCACGATGCCTGACGCCTTGGGTCCGCCGAGCAAGGACATCTCGTCCTTCGACAACGATTTCTGCAGGAAGAGAAAATTGCTGAGATAACCGGGAGACGTTTCGCCATCCTCATCGGAAAAGATTAGGAAACCCTTCTGCAGATCGATCGCGAAACGGCTGGCACTGGACGACGCGATTTGCTGGGTCGCAACAAATTCGCCATTGACGTATTTGTTCATCGACAGCGTACCGTCGGTGTTTTTATCGATCGTCAGACCGATCCGGTTCCAGGCATCCAGTTTCGCCGTGCCGCGATAATTGCTGCTGATACCGAGGCCGTAGCTGTCACCGCTCGCCTTGCCAAAAATATCACCGTCGCTGACGTTCGTAACATCCGTCTGCAGGAACGGCATCCAGCCGGTGGAGCCGTTCGACGGGAAATAGACATCGTAAACAAGGCTGTAGGACGTCGCCATGCCACTGCCATTGGGCGACACGAGGATGCTCTGCTGTTGGGACAGGCGCGGAACGGTCAACAGCCAGTCGGACGAGGTTTCGATGGGATTGGCGATGGAGTTTTGAGAAGTTGTCATCTCTTTGGCCTTTTTCGTGAAACGGGGTGGCCCTGAGGCCATGGCGTCACGATTAGAGATGCGGACTAACGCCCGGATGACGATTTCTTAACAAACTGTAAATCCGCCATAGCGTTTTCCCATGCCCGCCATCGGTTTCCGCCGGTAAGGTTAATGGCGGCTTCCGGCGAGCGTCATGCCTTTGTCAGCGTTTTGACGGATGATCATGGCGCGCCGGCAAGTGTCGTGTCGGCCGGCGGCAGAACAGGAACCCATGTCGATCACCCAGCTGAAGGCCTTTCACATCGTGGCGCAATCGGGCGGTTTTTCGCAGGCCGCGCGGGACATGGCGATCAGCCAGTCCACATTGTCGGCCCATGTGCGGGATCTGGAAGCGATCGGCGGTGTCAACCTTCTGGAGCGCAAACCACGCGGCGTCAGCCTCAGCCCGCAGGGACAGCGCCTGTTCGAAATCACCGCACGCCTGTTTCAGGCCGAGAACGAGGCAACGGCCTTTCTGCGCGGCGAGGCCGGCGCGGCAGGCGGTCATCTGCGCGTCGCGGCGGATGGCCCCATCCTGCCGCTGCCGATCCTCTCACGGCTGAAAGCGGAACGTCCGCAGCTGACCTTTTCCCTTTCGGTCGACAATTCCGCACGGGTGGTGGAGCAGATCATCGACTACCGCGCCGACGTGGCCATCACGGCCCGCGCGCCGGATGACGATCCGCGTCTTTATGGCGTCAAGTTTCTCAGCATGCGCCTTGGCCTCTGTGTGCCGATCTCCCACCCGCTCGCTCAGCGCGACAGCGCTTTCGTTGCCGAACTGGAGGACATGTCCTTCGTCATGCGCGAACGGGGATCGCGCACCCGTGAAATCTTCGAAAAGAACCTCGCCGATCACGGTATTTCCATCCAGCCGGTAATCGAGATTTCCTCACGCGAGGGCGTGCGGGAAGCCATTGCCAATGGGGTTGGATGCGGCGTGGTCGCCGACCTGGAATTCGGCCACGATGCGCGCCTTGCCTTTGTGCCGCTGTGCGACGCCAACGAGCTCATCGACGAATATGCGATCTGCCTCGCCGAACGGCGGCATCTGCCGCTGTTGCGTCGGTTCATCGAAGAGGCCGGCCGGGCCTGATTGCGGCCCGGTCACAACGCCAGAGACCGATTATTGCGGCCGATCAGAACACGTTCCGGTGCACATCGCTCATCGCCCGGCGCAGATCATCGACCGCGGACGCCGTCTGTCCCGGTTCATCGTTGAGCGCCGGCGGCATTTTCCAGCCGGGGTCGATGCCTTCCATGTTCGGCAGCTCATGCGCGATGCCCTTGTGGCAATCGATGCAGGTGGCCTTGCCCGTCAGCAGATATTTCGAATGAATATCGGCGGCGCGCTGCGTCTGTTTGGTAAAGTCCATGGCGACAGAGGAGTGGCAATTGCGACATTCCAGGCTGTCATTGGCCTTCAGGCGCGACCATTCGTGCTGGGCAAGCTCCAGCCGTTTGTCGAGGAATTTCTTGCGGGTGTCGATGGTGCCGAAAATCTTGCCCCAGACTTCCTTGGAAGCCTGCATCTTGCGGGCAATCTTGTCGGTCCATTCGTGCGGCACATGGCAATCCGGACAGGAAGCACGCACGCCGGAGCGGTTGGAGAAATGCACCGTCCGGGTCAGTTCTTCATAAACATTGGCGCGCATCTCGTGGCAGGAAATGCAGAAGGCTTCCTTGTTGGTCATTTCCAGCGCCGTGTTGAAGGCGCCCCAGAACATCACCCCGCCGACGAAACCGCCAAGCGTCAGGAAGGCGAGGCTGAGCGTACCCGCCGGCGTGGTCAGAACCGCCCAGAGCCAGATGAAGAGTTTTTTGATACGGGCAATCATCATTCGCTACCCGCCGGTTTCACGCCCATCGTGCTCATGTCCTCGAACGTGTTGGGCACGAGCGGCCGCGTATCGGCCTGCGGCACATGGCAGGCGGTGCAGAAATAACGCCTTGGCGAAACATCCGCCAGCATCTGGCCTTCCCGCGTCATGTAATGGGTGACGCTGATCATCGGCGCACCGGAATCCTGCGTGAATTCGCGTTTGTGACAGGACAGACAGCGATTGGCATTGACCGACAGCTGGTAGCCGTCAATCGAATGCGGGATGACCGGCGGCTGTTCCGGATAGGCACGCATGCGCCGGAAGTCGTCAATCACCCATTTCGGCAGCGGTTTGGCCGGCTCGGTCTTCATGGCATCGCCGCGCGGGCCGGACAGTTCCGGCACCATCTGCGCAACGGCCCCCGTCGCAAGAGCCACAACCAGAAGCGTGGCGGCGATCCATCCGTGTTTCCTGATCATGCGACTGGCTCTATCTTGACTGCGCATTTCTTGAAATCCGTCTGCTTGGAGATGGGATCGGTTGCGTCAAGCGTCACCTTGTTGATCAGCTGGCTGGCATCGAACCAGGGAACGAAGATGACGCCGGGCGGCATGCGGTTGCGGCCACGCGTTTCCACCCGCGAGCGGATTTCCCCGCGCCGCGAGACGATGCGGATTTCCGCGCCCTGATTGAGCCCGCGCTTGCGCGCATCATCGGCATTCATGAAACAGCGGGCGCCGGGAAACGCCTTGTAGAGTTCCGGTACGCGCATGGTCATGGAACCGGAATGCCAGTGCTCCAGCACCCGGCCCGTCACCAGCCACGTATCGAATTCCTGGTCGGGAGATTCCGCCGGCGGCTCGTAAGGCACGGCGATGATGACCGCCCTGCCGTCCTTGTTGCCGTAGAACTTCACACCCTCGCCGGGTTTGACATAGGGGTCGTAACCCTCGCGGTAACGCCACAGCGTTTCCTTGCCATCGACGACAGGCCAGCGCATGCCGCGCACCTCGTGATAGGCATCGTAAGGCGCCAGATCGTGGCCGTGGCCGCGCCCGAAAGCAGCATATTCCTCAAACAGGCCCTTCTGCAGATAGAAGCCGAAATCACTGGATTCCTGGTTCTTGTAGTCGGCGTTGATTTCGCTCAGCGGGAACTTGCCGACATCGCTGTCCTTGTAGAGCACCTCGTAAAGCGTCTTGCCGCGATAGGCGGGATTGGCGTCGAGTATTTCGGCCGGCCATACCTCGTCGGTGGTGAAACGCTTGGAAAACTCCACCAGCTGCCAGAGGTCGGAACGCGCCTCGCCCGAGGCCTCCACCAGCTGGTGCCAGACATGGGTGCGCCGCTCGGCATTGCCATAGGCCCCCTCCTTCTCCACCCACATGGCGGCGGGCAGGATGAGATCGGCGCTCATGGCGGTGATGGTCGGATAGGCATCCGAAACCACGATGAAGTTTTCCGGGTTGCGATAACCCAGATAGGTCTCGTTCTTGGTGTTGGGGCCGGCCTGGACGTTGTTGTTGACCTGCACCCAGTAGAAATTCAGCTTGCCGTCATGCAGCATGCGGTCCTGCTGCACGGCGTGGTAACCCGGCTTTTCCGGGATGATGCCATGCGGAATGCGCCAGATTTCCTCGGCATGTTTGCGGTGTTCCGGGTTGGTCACCGTCATGTCGGCCGGCAGGCGGTGGGCGAAGGTTCCCACTTCACGCGCCGTGCCGCAGGCTGAGGGCTGGCCGGTGAGCGAGAACGGACTGTTGCCGGGCTCGGAAATCTTTCCGGTCAAAAGATGGATGTTGTAGACCATCTGGTTGGCCCAGACGCCGCGGACATGCTGGTTGAAACCCATGGTCCAGAGCGACATGACCTTGCGTTTCGGGTCGGCATAAAGCTCGGCCAGTTCCTCCAGGAAGCCGGCTTCCACCCCGGTCATGGCGGCGGTTTTTTCCAGCGTGTATTCGGAGACAAATTCCTTGAAGGTCTCGAAATCGATCGCTTCCGTCTTGGTCGGATCGGCAGAATTGGCGGCATTCACCTCAACCGGATCGTCTGGCCGCAGGCCATAACCGATATCGGTGACGCCGCGCACGAATTTCGTGTGGTTCCTCACGAAGTCTTCGTTGACGCGGCCGGTCTTGATGATGTGGTTGGCGATGTAATTGAGGATGACGAGATCCGTGCCCGGCTTGAAGACCATGGGGATATCGGCAAGATCCATGCTGCGATGGGTGAAGGTCGAAAGCACCGCCACCCTCACATGGTCGAAACCCAGACGCCGGTCGGCGATGCGGGTCCACAAAATGGGGTGCATCTCCGCCATGTTCGAGCCCCAGAGCACGAAGGCATCGGCATGTTCGAAATCGTCGTAGCAGCCCATTGGCTCATCCATGCCGAAGGTGCGCATGAAGGCATAAGCGGCCGACGCCATGCAGTGGCGGGCATTGGGGTCGAGATTGTTGGAGCGGAAGCCGGCGCGCATCAGCTTGGTCGCGGCATAACCTTCGAAGATCGTCCATTGGCCGGAACCGAACATGCCGACGGCCGTCGGTCCCTTTTCCTTCAGCACGCGCTTGCATTGCTGCGCCATCACGTCGAAGGCCTCGTCCCAGCTGACAGGCTCGAACTCGCCATCCTTGGCGTAGACGCCGTTTTTCTTGCGCAGAAGCGGGGTCTCGAGGCGGTCCTTGCCATACATGATCTTGGAGAGGAAATAGCCCTTGATGCAGTTGAGGCCACGATTGACCTCCGCCTGCATGTCGCCATGGGTGGCAACGACCTTGCCTTCCTTGACGCCGACCATGACGCCGCAACCCGTGCCGCAGAAACGACAGGGCGCCTTGGACCATTTGATCTGCAATGCGGAAACACCGCCCGGCACCGGCTGGGCGGCGGCCGGCAGCGCAATGCCCGCCGTTGCCGCCGCAATGCCGGCAGCATGCGCCTTCAATAGATTACGCCGCGTCAGTTCGCTGCTCATCGCCGCCTGTCTCCTCTGTATCGACGTGTTCGAAAACCATGTTGGCGGCAATCACACCGTCGAGTGTCGAAATATAAGTGAGCGTGTCGCCCAGCATGCCGGTGCTCTTGCCGTCTATGACGATCACGATTTTGCCGTTGCCCTCGCCGTGAACCTCGACATTGTCGAGCGTCAGAAGCGTTGCAAACACGGCGTCCCGCATCTGGGGCATCACCGCAACCACAGCGCTTGAGACATGATATCGGCCTGTATTCTCAGGCATATTGCGTCTCCCTGGCTGTTTCCTTGATCTTGATCACACCGACTGGGCAGACGGACACGCAGGCCCCGCAGCCGGTGCAGGCATCCTCGACAAGCGCGGGCACGAAGGGGCCGCCGCGGCGGGGACGAAACCGGATAGCCTCGGTCGGGCAGGCATCGCGGCAGGCCTGGCAATCGACATTGCCAAAAGCGAGACACCCCTCGCCGATCGCCATGACGTGATCGAAGCTATGTGCGTCAGGCGTCGCAAAAACCGGCTCGGGACAGGCTTGCGCGCACTTGCCGCAAAATGTGCACTCCCCGGCAGAGAAATTCACCGAAGGCAAACCGCCTACCATGGTGATGATGCCGGTGGGACAGGCTTCAACGCATTTTGCGCAACCGCTGCAGGCGGCGAGGTCGCTCAACGCGACCCCGGGGGGACAGATACGCATTTCCCGTTTCTGTCCGCCGCGCAGAAAATCGCGCCGGCTGAGTGAGACGTCCATCGTCATTTCGCCCTCAATGGCCGGGGGGGCCCGGCGGCCCGTAAATGATCTGGAACATCCAGACGATGAAGCCAAAGGCTCCGACAAATCCGACCGCCAGCACAGGCCAGATTCCAAAGGCCAGAACGGCGAAGGTAATAAGCTCCTTCGTCCGGCTCGGCTTTCCATCCGCGTGTAGAGGCGCGACTATTTTAGGCATATTCGCGTTTCCCTGTTCGGTTCACACCATCATCGGCCAAAAGGATTGAATATTCAACCATTTGATTTTATTGATTATTTATCAAAACTAACATTCATCAAGACCGCCCGTCTAAGTCACTGATTTCATGTTGTGCTTTTGCCGAAAAAATAAACAAAGAGCGCAAGGAGGGCAAAAATGGATGCCGGAGACGCCGGGCAATCTGCGTTCTCAACCACACGCGCCGGCCTCGTCGGTGCCAGGCGCGCGCATGAAGGGCAGGAAGCCCTGAAGCCAGATGCCGAAACTCGCAGCCCACAGGATAGCACTGAGGCCGTGATGATAGGGTGACAGGACTGCTGCGACATCGAATTCGGGCAGGATACGGGTGAGCCCTGCCATCACCATCAGGGCAGCCGCTGCATGCGCCTGCCAGGGCAGATGTTTCAGATCGCGTCCGGTGTGCCGTAGCCCGGCAATGATGAAGACGGCCATAATGGCGCAGCCAAGCGCGCCGACCGACAGCAGGTGCAGCCCTGCGGCAGACGTAACGGAAAAGCCGAGCCGCGTCGCCCCGAGCGCCAGAAATCCCGCCCCGGCAAAGGCATTGCCGAGCGCCAGCAACAGGACCTCGGTCCTGAAGACGGCGCGGCCGATGAACCATTCGGCCAGCCGGTCGAAAAACGCGGCACCGGCCGCAAGCGCCAGCCAGGCGCAGACGTCGCTTTCCGGAAACAGAAGTTTTGCTGCCATGTACAGCGTCACCATGGCACCCGCCATATGCTGGCGTCCGGGATGTGGCCGGTAAGGCGTGGTCTCGCCGCTTGGATCGAGCGCCAGATTGATGACGACGACGTTGATGCGCGCGGCCGAGAGCGAGAAAAGCACGATGAAGATGCACAGCGCCGCCTCCAGACAGCGGACCGCGAATTCCAGATCACCCATCCACCAGGCGTAGCGCACGCCCGTCTCCGCCGCCGCAAACAGAATGAGCCAGACGAGGAACGCCAGATGTTTCGTCGTTCGCCGCACCAGCATCGCCTTGCCGATAAGGACGGAGAGCGCGAGCAGAAACGCCAGATCAAAAAAGCCCGCCAGCAGGCTCCACGTATCCGCCCCCACGAAACCGATCAGGCGGCCCGGCAGCCAGAGGCCGGCGAGACAAAGCAGCGTGCGGCCCGCCGCCGCTTTCGTATCGGTCCATTCAGGCACTGCCGAACCGAGAAAACCAGCGAGCGCCATGCCATAGGTGCCGAAAATCATTTCATGGGCATGCCATTGCGAGGGCGGAACGGCATTGGCGAAAGGTAAGGCGTAGCCGCCGATGACAATCCACAAAAACGGCCAGACCGCGCCATGCAGGGCGGCCAGAGGGAAAAACAACCGCAAAGCTTCCGAAAGAATTGGTGGTTGCCTCATCGCATCCGCTCCTTTGCCGAAAACAATTCAGCGAAAGCCGGGCTTTCGGACAGGAATTCCACCTCGTCGAACACCGCGCGCGCCATGCGTCGCCCCGGCGAACCGTCCGGAGTATGCGCGGCAACAACGCGGCCATCGACGCCCGAGAGCACGATCAGCCTGTCGGCCACCAACAGCGCTTCATGAAGATCATGGGTGACGAGAAGCGTGGAAAAACCACGCCTGCGAGCGGCATCCACCAGAAGTTCCTGCAAATGCCGGCGCAGGCCGACATCGACGGCACTGAAGGGTTCGTCCAGAAACAGCATATCCGGCTCCACGGCGAGCGCCCGCGCCACCCCGGCACGCTGGCGCATGCCGCCGGAAAGCTCGACCGGATATTTGTGAAAATCCGTCTCTTCCAGACCAACTTCCAGGGCAAACTGCGCCACGATCTCCCGCCGCAGCCGTTTCGGTATGCCGACTGCCGCAAGCCCGTAGGCGATATTGTCGATCAATGTCATCCATGGCAGCAGCCGCGGTTCCTGAAACACCAGCCCCTGCCGGCGGTAATTGCGCTGTACCCGGCCGCGAACGGGATCGATGATACCGGCCGCGATCTGCAAAATCGTCGTCTTGCCGCTGCCGGAAGGGCCGAGCAGCGCAACGGTTTCCCCCGGCGCGATGCTCAGATCGAAATTCTCAAACAGGCTGCGGCCGAGAAAGGCGTGGCCGACCTGTTCGAAACTGAGGGCAAAATGGTCGCTCATCGTTTGACACCCCATGGCAGCCCGGCGGCGCGCCAGCGTTCCAGCGCTTCGCGCAGCAGATGCAGCAGGCCGTAATCGGTCAGCAAGGCAAGGCCGACCGTGATGGTGAGCCAGGCGCTGACCTGGGCGATATCGAACAGCGCCCTCGCGGTTGCCAGTTCGCCGCCAATGCCGCCGGAATTCGACAGAAGCTCGGCCATGACGGTCACTTTCCAGGCGCTGCCGGCCGTCGTCGTCCAGGCCGGGAAGAGATAGGAGAGAACATGCGGCATGGTGACCGTGCGCAGGCGGTAGAACCATGGGGCGCCGAAAGCCTGCGCCATCACCTCCAGCTGCCGGTCCCGCTTGGCGACACCTTCCAGCGCGCCAGCGAAAGAAACCGGGGCGGAGGCGATGACCACGGTCATGATGGCCGTGCCACCCGACGAGCCGAACCAGATGAGCGCCAGCACAATCCAGCCGATGGGCGGCACGCCGAGGAGGACGGTGACGACAGGCTTCATCAGCCGCATGGCCGCGAAGGAGTAACCGGCCAGCACACCCGCCACCGTGCCGATGCCGGCGGCGATGGCAAAACCCGTCAGCGCCCTGACGGCGCTCTGCGACAGGATCGCGAAAAAATCCGGCCGCGCCGCCAGAAGCCCGATCGCCGCGAAAGTCTCACCCGGCGAAGGCAGGATGAAGGAGCCATAAATCTCATGGCCGGCCTGCCAGGCGGCGAGAAAACAGAAAATGCCTGATAGCCCGGCCCAGCCCGCCCAGAGATAGCGACCCGTCCAGCCAAGGCTTTCAAGAATGCGGTTCATGCCTGCTACACCAGATAAAAGCCGTCATCCGGCCGCCGACCGCCGATGATGGCCGGGTGCGCCTTGGCGAGTTCATCGTAAAATGCCTCGAGATCGGCGCGTGCGGCGCTCGCCTTCAACGCCGACAAATGGCTCGTCGGAAAGGAGGCAGCGATGATCTCCGCCGGGAAACCGAGGGCATCGGCGGCGGCCGCCGCCGCCCTTTGCGGATCCGCTAGAGCGCTGGCAAGCGCCGCTTCCACGCCCGCCTGCAAGGCCCCAATGCCAGCCTTGCCGAGCTTTTCCTGAACCTGCGAGGTCAGGGCGAGCCCCGCCTGCGGGATTTCGGGCTTGCCCGCCACCTTCGCCCAATCCTGCTGGATGTCGATGGTGCGATGAGCGGTCATGAAAAACGACTTTGCCTTGATCAGCACCGCAGTTGCGGCCGGTTCGCTCAGCAGCGCAGCATCCACCCTGCCCGTCAGCAGCAATTGCACGGCCTCCGGTGGCGAGGCGGCATATTCCAGCTTGATATCGCCGGGCTTCAAGCCTTTTTCAGCGACCAGCCGGCGCAAGACGAAATCGGGCATATCGTTCTTGAACGGCAGAGCGAGCGTCTTGCCGGAAAGGCTTTCCAGCGACGTCAGCGTTTCGTCCTTCGACACCACATAGAGCAGACCGGTGGTCAGCACGTTCAGAAGCCCAAGGCCGAGGCCGCGATTATGCAGATTGGCAGCGCCGTAGCTCGGCATCACCACCGCCCCCATCGAGCCGGAGGCAACGGCGGCGCGCATCTCGTCCGGGGTTTTCCAGGCCTTGAAGACGGCCTCAGGCGCAACATCCTTCAGGAACCCGCCTTTTACCGCATGGGCCAGCACGGCCGAGGGTGCTGCGGGTGGACCGTAAAAGACAAATGGAGCTTCGGCCCTCAGGATCGATGGCGCGGCAAGGCTCGCAACGGTCAACCCGGAAAGCAGCGACAGCGCCCGGCGTCGTGTGTAACTGGTCATGGTCAGTCCTTTCCGCGTTCAGAAACGCGCCTTGATACCGGCATAAAATCCGCGTCCGTCGCCCGGCAGATAGACCGCCTGACCGGCGCTTGCCTCATCGAGAATGAGTGTGGAGGAGGCGTAGGTCTTGTCGAAGACGTTGGTGACGGCGCCATAGACCGAGAACCTGTCATTGACACGATATTCGGTCCGCAGATCGACCACCGCATAGGGATCGGCATACAGGGTGTTCATGTTATCGACCGGTGTCTTGGACGGGACCCATTGCAGCACCGCGCCGATATCCCACTGTTCGAAAAGGGCATATTGTACGGCGAGATTGACGACCTGGCGCGGCGCACCGGCCAGCCGGTTATCACCGCGCACCGGATCGTCCCGGAAGAGGAAATCCTGCAGCACATAAGCGAGACGGGCGGTCAGGCCATCCAGCACCTCACCAGAAACGCCAAATTCCAGACCGGCATGAACGGTTTCATCCGCGTTGAAGGCGGAGAGCAGCGAACCGCTGCTGTCGCGCAGGCTGAGCAATTCGTTCTCCACCCAGGAATAATAGGCGGTGGCGTCGATATTCCAGGAGCCGCGCTCGCCGCGCCAGCCGATTTCAACCGTGGTGGCGGTCTGTGCCTTAAGATCGGGCGTCGAAAAGCCGGTGGGCGAGGCGTTCGGCGTGCCGCCGGTGGTGCCGAGAAGATCGTCATGGGTCGGCGGCTCGAAACTGCGGCTGACGGCGGCAAACAACATGTCGCTGTCACCCGGCCGCCAGCTGATGCCGAGCGCCGGCGACCATCCGCTATAGCTGCGCTCATAGCTCGTATCCACGGCGGCCACCGAAGAGGCGACTGCGCCACCCGGTCCGAAGCTCAGCCGCGGCCGACCCGCGGCCCGCCAGAGGTCCTCATTGTCACGGGTGGCGTGGGTATAGGAAAGCGATGGCGACAACGTGAGCGTTTCCGAAAGCGGGACGTTCAGGCCCACATTCAAGGATAGCGTCGACGCATCGAGATCGTTGCTGGAAAAGGCCGGACCATCGCCCCCTGCCCGGTTGATATGATAGGTGCGTTCCGCCGATCCGACCGTATAAAGCGCAGACGCCTCGAACAGCGGCAGCAGCGCATCGGCATCGGGCTGGTAGGCATAACGCAGAAGCCCCGTCACATCACCGCCATCTGTACGCCGCACGCCGCTCGAGACAGGGAAACGGAACATGTCCCTGGTATAGGTGTAACCCAGCCCGATATCGAACAGATGATCGCCGAGTTCGATCGAGCTGCGCGAACCGATGACGAACTGACTCGCTTCCCGGCGCGGTTTGTCACGCGTCACATTCGGGCCGAGGCTGATTGGCGGACCGGGCGAAACCTGCCGTGGGTCGGCATCCATGGCACTTTTCGTCAGGGGGCCTGCCACGTCGAAACCAAGATCGGTATAGCTGGCAAAGACACGGGTTTTGACCGTGTCGGACACATCCGCCTCGATCACCCCTCCAACGCTTAACCGGCGTGATTCATTATAGACGCGATAACCGTCGCGGCGGCTGGCATCGGCATAAAAGCCGGCTGCAAAGCGATCCGCATCGAAGCCGGTGCGCAGGGAAGCGTCCGCCTGCCCGAAGCTGCCGCCGCCGGCGGATATGCTGGTTCCTTTCTCCACCGGCGAAGCGAAATTGATCGCTCCGCCAAGCACGCTGGCGCCCAGCCGGTTGGCGGTGTAACCGCGATAGATTTCTATGAGACTGGCCTGACCTGGATTGGCCAGCCCAACGATGTAAGAACCATCGGCGCGGTTGATCGGCAGCCCGTCCTTCAGCACCAGAACGCCACGTTCGACCGGGTTCTGCTGCAGCCCGGAGCCCCTGATCTGAATGCGCGGCTGATCGTTGCCGCCGAAAAAGCGCTGGACGACAACGCCGGGCGCAGATGCAAGTGCATCCGCAAGCGTCGGCACGGCAGTCAAGGTTCGGTCCTGAGGCTGAAGCGCGGAAACACCACCCGGAATGGCGTTCAGCCGCTTTCGCGCCTGCTCCACGCCATCCGCCCATCTGCTCCCCTCAACCGTGATCCTCTCCAGAACCGTGGTCGAACCCGGCGTGGCCGATTGCGCCAGCGCAACACCGGAAACCCCGGCCATCAGACCTGTCGTTATCGTGAAAAACCCAGCCTTCAGCCCCCGCATATGCCACCCCTTCAGTCATGTTCTGCGTGCACCGGGAATGACATTTTGCAAGAACGGCCTCTTTGCGCTCGATCAAACAACGCCAAAAACATGAGTTTTATTTGCATGTTTTAAGAGACAGGGCGTCACGCAGAATTCGCGAGCCTTCCTGGGCGGCGGCGGCGATATCCAGAAACATCAGGCTCGCGGTTTCGACGATACCTTGATCGACCGTATCGTCCTCGGCGAAATCAGCGAGCATCTCGGTCAGAAGTCCGATCTTGCGCCGCTCCTCACGGGCGGCAGCCAGAAGCTTGACGATGTTGCGCTGGCGCTCGAAATCCTCGAGCTCGCGCAGGGCCTCGTGCACCTTGTCGCGGCAGCCGCAATCGAGCGCGCTCTGTAAGACAACGTCGCGCACCAGATGGATCGCCGCCGCGATATCCGCGCCGCCCGGTGCTGGGAGTGCCTGCTGTTCCTGTCCGCTCATCGTCATAGGTTGGCTCCATGCGCCGTGTTGCGGGCGCGGGCAACCCAGGCTGCCCCTTCCTGCCCGTGGTGAAAACCGTTGGAAAAGGGCACGTCCGGATAGGCTTGTTGCAGAAGGACGAGACCTTCCTCCGCATCACGCCTTTCGGCCAGAACATCATCATGGATCCGTGCCACCGCCACCATGTCGCAATCCTGTGGCGACAGGCGAAAACGCGCTATGCCGGCAGCGGCCAGATCCTGCAGCTCGCCAAGCAGCGACTGGCAGGTGTGCGACACCGTCTGCACGCCGTTCAACGCCAGAAAAGACTGCCGGTCGAGCGTGCGCACCGGCAGCCCATCCGGATCGTCGCCGCAGACGAACTGGCAATTATCCTTGATATTGCCCTTGGCGCGGGCATGGGCGCAGCGCGCCGAAATGGCGAGCGGCAGGCGGCCAAAGGCAAAGATTTCGAAGTCCACGTCAGGCGTTTCCGCCACGATGCGCTCCACCGAGGTGACCGGCAGTTCCGGCGGCAGGCAGATGGCGCTTGCCCCACGCGAGGCGAGCAGCCGCGCGGTTGCGGCATTATAGACATTCACCATCGGCCCGACGACATGCGGCGTGCCGTGCAGCATGCCGAGTGCTGAAAGGTCGTTCGCCTCGACGGGATAGGGGCTGTCAGCGATCAGGCCGCGCAGCTGGCGGCTTTCCCGCTCCAGCGTCACCAGGGAAAGCGTCGAGAGGACCACCTGTTTTCCGGCACCCTCCAGCCGCTCGATCACCTCTGCCAGATGGGGCTCGGTGAAATGGAAGCGTTTTGAACAGACGGTCTCGCCGAGATAGACGTGGCTGACCGGCGCTTCATTGGCGATGCGAAAATAGAAATCGCGCCATTTCTCGCCCTGCCAGAGATAAAGGACGGGGCCGAGCGCCAATGTGGCCTTTGCGGTTTTTGCCATCGCCATCATCTCCAGCGTTTCTCGTAAGCACCGACAGTGGTGCGCTGGCCTTCGCTTAACAGCCGCAGGCGTGAAAGCAGCCGTCCCCGCTCTTCGGCGCTGGCGGCCAGCGCCCGGTGCAGGGTGGAAACCACTTCCGCCACATAGGCCTTGCCGCGCTGGCGGCCCTCGATCTTCAGCGCGCTGACGCCCGCGTCGCGCAAGGCATCGATCTGGTCCATCACATCAAGCGATACCGGGTCCTCGAAGGCATAGGACTTGTCGTCGGCAATCTCGAAACGGCCCTTGCACAGCGTGGGGTAACCTGCCGCCTCTCCTTCCGGAAAGCGGTTGATGGTGTAATCGCCGAGTTCCGACACCAGCTCCCGCCCATCCTGCCGGTAACGCACATGGCTTGCCGGCGAGCAGACGCCGTTCATATTGGGTGACTTGCCTGTGGCGTAAGACGAAAGCGAGCAGCGCCCCTCCGCCATGACACAGAGGCCGCCGAATACGAAGATCTCGATCTCGCAGCGGATTTGCCGCGCCAGCCGGGCGATGTCGGGAATCGTCAGAGTGCGCGGCAGCACAACGCGTTTCGCGCCGAAGGCATCAACGAGGAAATTCACCGCGTCCGCATTGGAGGCGGAAGCCTGCACGGAGACGTGAATGCGCTGTTGCGGATGTTTTTCCGCCACATGCGCCATCAGGCCGAAATCGGCAAGGATCAGCGCGTCCGCACCCGCCTTCACGGCATCGGCCGCGCCGCGATACCAGATATCCTCATTGCCGGCGCGCATGAAGGTGTTGAGCGCCACGAAGGTCTGCACGCTGCGTTTCTTCGCGTAGGCGATGGCCTCGGCAAGTTCTTCGCGCGAAAAATTGAGGCCGGGGAAATTGCGGGCATTGGTTTCATCGCGGAACCCGCAATAGACGGCATCCGCCCCGGCATCCACGGCCTCGCGGAAGGCGGCGGGTGTGCCCGCCGGACAGATCAGTTCCATGCCTCACCTCCCCGCGTTTCGGATAGAACATGGCCACGCAACCGGTTCGCAAGGCCCGTTATCACCGGCGCGAAAGGCCCGGCAAAGGCACCGAGATCGCGCGGCAGGTCGATGCCGCTATCGTCAAGCGCATTACGCAGCGCCAGCATCGCCTCCATGTCGCCGGTCACACCAAGATCGCGCGAGAAGAACAGCGCATCGGCATCCTGCCGCCCCTCCATCAGCGCCAGCAGCATGAAAAGCGGCCCTTCGACCGCCGCATCCACCTTCGGCAGGCGGCCCTTTCGGCTGACGGTGATGCCGGGACGTGCCGGTTCGACCATGAAGGCGAAAGGCAGATCGACAGGCTGAAAGCCATAACGCTTGCGGCTATGTTCACCGAGCCTGCCGAACATATCCGGGTGCCGTTTCATGATCTGTGCCAGCATCGCCGCCGTCGCTCGCTGCACCACGGCAAGGGGCAGAAAATTCATCGGGGTGGCGATGGCGGCGGGAAAAGGTCTCATGAAGGGTCCTGTCAGGTCAGTTGCGGGCAGGAACCTAACCGCAGCGCGTCGGCGCCGGTTTGAGCGAACGCAAAGACAGGGAGATTTTCGGATGCGTCTTCACAAAAGCCGCTATAAATCATTCACTTGCCGAGCGAAGGAGGCCGCCCATGTCCGATATAAGGATCAAACGGATCTACGAACCCGCCAGCGACGATGACGGCACGCGCGTTCTTGTGGATCGGCTGTGGCCGCGCGGCATGCGCAAGGAAGACGCAAAGCTCTCGCTCTGGATGAAGGAAATCGCGCCCAGCAACGAACTGCGCAAGCAATTCTCCCATATGCCGTCACGTTTTGCCGACTTCACCGGGCACTACCATCAGGAGCTTTCCGCCAATCCCGATGCCGTGGCGCGCATGAAGGAGTTGATGGCGAAGGGCCGGGTCACGCTGCTTTACGCCGCCCATGATACTGAACACAACCACGCGCTCGTTCTCGCCGACTATCTTCACTCGCACTGAAGCCGCATTTGCGGCAGCGCAAGGACATGCCGCATAACCGCCTGCAAACAGGCGGCATGACAGACGAACCGACAGATATAAAGGCAGAAGCAAAACCCGCCCGCACAAGCGATCTGCGCGGTTTCATCCGGCTGCTGGAAGAACGCGGGCAGCTGCGGCGAATCCGCCAGCCGGTCTCGCTGGTGCACGAGATCACCGAAATCCACCGCCGCGTGCTCGCCGATGGCGGGCCGGCGCTGTTATTCGAGCAACCCGTCGATCACGAGGGCAAGGTGCGGAAGATGCCGCTGCTCGCCAATCTGTTCGGCACGCGGCAGCGCATCGAATGGGGGTTGGGGCTGGAGACGGGCGGCCTGCCAGCACTTGGACAAAAGCTTACCGAATTGCGCGAGCCGCGGCCGCCGAAATCCATGGCCGAGGCCTGGAGCAAGCTGCCTTTGCTCAGAGCCGCACTTTCCATGCGGCAACGCAATGTCTCCCGCGCGCCGGTGCAGGAAAAGGTACTGACGCGTGACGCAGTCGATCTTGCCCGCCTGCCGGTGCAATGGTGCTGGCCGGGAGAGCCGGCTCCGCTCATTACCTGGCCGCTGGTCATCACGCGCTCGCCTGATGATCCCGACGATATCAATGTCGGCATCTACCGCATGCAGGTGCTGGGGCCGGACAGGGTGATCATGCGCTGGCTGGCGCATCGCGGCGGCGCGCATCACCACCGGCTGTGGCAGGCGCGCGGGCTGGATATGCCCGTTACCGTCGCCATCGGGGCAGACCCCGCCACTATTCTCGCCGCCGTGATGCCGCTTCCCGACCATATCAGCGAGCTTGGCTTTTCCGGCCTGCTGCGCGGCGCGAAAAGCCGCATCGCGAAAGCTTTGACGGTGCCGATGCCGGTGCCAGCCAATGCTGAAATCGTGCTGGAAGGTACTGTTTCGGCAACGGAAACGGCAATGGAAGGCCCCTATGGCGACCACACCGGCTATTATAATTCGGTCGAAGCCTTCCCGGTCATGACGCTGTCGGCGATCACCATGCGCCGCGATCCGATCTATCTTTCCACCTATACCGGCCGCCCGCCGGACGAACCCTCGGTTCTCGGCGAAGCCATGCTCGAGATTTTCCTGCCGCTCGTGAAACGGCAGTTTGCGGAAATCGTCGATCTGTGGATGCCGCCGGAGGCCTGTTCCTATCGCGTCATGGTCGCTTCCATCGACAAGCGTTATCCGGGACAGGCAAAGCGGGTGATGATGGGCCTTTGGTCGATGCTGCCGCAGTTCAGCTATGTGAAGCTCATCATTCTGGTCGATCCCGATATTGATGTCCGCAGCTGGACGGATGTCGTCTGGGCGCTCTCCACCCGTTTCGACGCCTCGCGCGATACGACGATCATCAACGATACGCCGATCGATTATCTGGATTTCGCCTCGCCGAAAGCCGGCCTCGGCGGCAAGATGGGGCTGGACGCCACCCGCAAGCTGCCACCGGAGACGGAGCGCGAATGGGGCCGCGTGCTATCCATGACGCCGGACGTCGTCGCGAAAGTGGATCTGGTGTGGCGTGACCTCGGCCTTGGAGAACGGCCATGACCCCATGCCGCGTCGTGGTCGGTGTTACCGGCGCATCCGGTGCCGGCATCGCGCTGCGCATCATCGAACGCCTCGCCGCGATGAAAAGCGTCGAAATACATCTCGTCCTGTCGCCATCCGCCCGACGCACCGTGCTGCATGAGGAAGGTGCCGAGGGCATGGGGCGGATGCTCTCGCTCGCCAGCGTCAATCACGCCGTCGATGATATTGGCGCGGCAATTGCCAGCGGCTCCTTCCCGACAACAGGCATGATCGTCGCCCCCTGCTCCATGCGTACACTTGCCGCCATCGCAACCGGACTTTCGGACAATCTCATCACCCGCGCCGCCGATGTGCACCTGAAGGAACGGCGGAAACTGGTTTTGATGACCCGCGAGACGCCGCTGCATCTCATCCATCTGCGCAACATGTGCGCTGTGACGGAGGCAGGTGCCATCGTCATGCCGCCGGTGCCGGCCTTTTATAACAGGCCGCAAAGCGTCTTCGATATTGTCGACCAGCTTGCTGCCCGCGCGATCGATCAGCTCGGTATCAGCTCCGCACCGCAAGCGCCGATATGGCAGCCGCATGTGGTGAAGACGTCGTAACTCTTCAGAAATAGGCCATGGGGTCCGCGCCGAAGAGCATGGCGTGGCCGCCGGCCAGCAGCCACCACACCGTCAAGCCCGTCAGCGCTGCAGCGAGCAGCATCGGCCCATCCACGGCGATACGGGTTTTGCCGGAAAGGATTGCCGCGAAGGGAACCGTGGCGCTGCCGGCGGCCGTCGCGTTCCAGGCATTGCCCAGTCTTTTGCGGGCGCGTTTTTCCGTCATCGCCATTCCGCCGAGCGAAAATAGCGCAAAACCGCCGAACAGGATGACGGAGCGCAGGTCACCATTCGGCACGACATGGCCAAGCGACCAGAACAGGAAACCGACAAGCACGGGATGGCGGGTGATGCGCACGATGGCGCCGGGCTGCTGCCCCTGCCGCACGGATATGGAGAGCGGATTGACGCTGAGAAGGCCGGCCAGCACGAAAAACAGGCCGATCGGCGCTGCCAGAAACGTGACATGCGCCTGCCAGGGCGCGACATCCCAGAGCGGTATGTAGTCAACCGACAGCGCGGCATGAAACACCCAGCTCAGCGTCAGAAGCGAGACCACGGAATAAGCCCCGAGATAGGCGGGCCGGCCGACGGCCGCGATCAGCCGTCCGCGCACGGCAGGCACGGCGGGAACGGAATGCAGCGCCACGAAGAGCGAAAGAGCGGCGACGAGTTCAAGCATCCGACTGTCTTCTCACTGGTTCAGGAACAGCACCGAAGCAATGGCCACGGAGGCAAGCACGGCGGAAACCGCGCCCATGCGCTGCAGCACTCCCATACGGTACAACAGCACCGCAAAGCCAATGATAATAGGGGTTGCGACAATCAGCCCGACCTGCGCGTCGTTCATGGGAAGCTCCATTTTCCAGAGTTGCGCTTTGTCATGACAATAGGACTTTGCGCGCTCCCTTCTTTGACCGACCGCAAAGAAGCAGGGTTTGAGGACGCCTAAGCGTGGCTTGCTGTTTTACAATTACGGACAAGGCCATGGCGATAAATACGGAAGAGGAAAGCGGAAACCTGCTCCTTTGGATTCTGGTCTGGAGCGAGCTTGCCGCCTTCGGCGCGCTGACCGGCGCCTTCATCATCGCCTTCGCGCTCAATCCCGAGGCATTTGCCGCCGCGCGCCAGCATCTGCAGCCGCAGCTCGCCGGTCTCAACACGCTGATTTTGCTGGCAAGCGGCTGGCAGGCGGCCGTGGCGGCCAGCCGCCACACCACGCTGAAGGGCAAAAGGCGGGCGCTTGCTCTTGCCGGACTGCTTGGTTTCGCTTTCGTCGGTGTGAAGCTCCATGAATATTCCACCGAAATCGCCTTCGCCTCCGATCCCGCCTATGGCGCGTTCTTCGAGCTTTATTTCCTGCTCACCGGCTTCCACCTGCTGCATGTCGTCTTCGTGGCCGTGCTGCTGTTTCTCGTCGCAGTCTTCCCGAAAAACGAGAACGTCACGCTGGTGACGACGTTGTGGCACGTCATCGATCTGGTCTGGATCGTCATTTTTCCCATCATCTATCTGGTTTGACAGTCATGATCCACCGCACCTCCCACCAGCTTGCAAGAAGTTTCGCAGTGCTCGCCATTCTCGTTCTCGCCGGCACCGCCGTCGTCACATCGTGGAAGGCGGCGCTGCTGCCGCCGGTTGCCGCCGCCTGCCTGATGCTGCTTTTCGCCCTCATGAAATCCAGGCGTGTCATCGACGATTTTCTCGGCTTTCGCGAAGAGCGCGGCCTGCTGCGCACGGCACTTCTGGCATGGCCCGCCATCTTCGCCGCGGCCGCGCTTTTGCGGGCGTTCCTGCAGGGCATTTTGTCGCTTTGAAAAGGCCGGCGGCGGCACCTCTGCCGTTGTTTGCCAAATGGCAAAGAACGCCGGCGGCCAGCGGCTAGAAAGGGGCGAGACCCAAAGCCTGCCGGCAAATCCCGGCGCGAGGGTTCAAT
This sequence comes from Agrobacterium fabrum str. C58, assembly GCF_000092025.1. Taxonomy (NCBI): domain Bacteria; kingdom Pseudomonadati; phylum Pseudomonadota; class Alphaproteobacteria; order Hyphomicrobiales; family Rhizobiaceae; genus Agrobacterium; species Agrobacterium fabrum. The sequence continues at coordinate 1,527,764 of NC_003063.2, read as the reverse complement.
CAAGCCAGTCCGCATAAGCGGTCTTCCGGATGGAAAGGACCATTGGCATGGCAGAACGCCTGACCAAAACAGGAGCGCGAAACGTCTTTTACGGCGGCTCCATCTTCTTCTTCGCCATATTCGTCGGGCTGACCGCCCATAGCCATTATTACATGCGCACCACCTCGACAGATGAAAGCACGCTGACCGAAAGCGTCGCGCGCGGTAAACACGTGTGGGAGAAAAACTCCTGCATCAACTGTCACACGCTGCTCGGCGAAGGCGCCTATTTCGCACCCGAACTCGGCAATGTCTGGAAGCGCTATGGCGGCGTGGAAGACAAGGAGACGGCCCGCGATTCCATCAAGGCATGGATGGCCGCCCAGCCCACCGGCATCGAAGGCCGCCGCCAGATGCCGCAGTTCAATCTCACCGAACAGGAACTCGATGATCTCGTCGATTTCCTCGAATGGACGAGCCGGATCAAGACGCAGAACTGGCCGCCGAACGAGGCGGGTTGAGGTGTACGGCAAGGAGATGACGAGATGAAATACCAGACGCAAAAAGTCGCCATGCTGTATTTTTACGGCGCAATCGGGCTGTTCGTGGCGCAGATCCTGTTCGGCGTCGTCGCCGCCACGATCTACGTGCTGCCCAACACGCTTTCCGAGCTACTGCCCTTCAACATCGTGCGCATGATCCACACCAATGCCCTTGTGGTATGGCTGTTGATGGGTTTCATGGGCTCGACCTTCTATCTTCTGCCGGAAGAAACGGAAACGGAGCTTTACAGCCCCAAGCTCGCCATCGCGCAGTTCTGGATCTTCCTGGTGGCCGCCGCTGTCGCCGTGGTCGGATATATGTTCCGCATCCATGAGGGCCGCGAATTCCTCGAACAGCCCTTCGCCATCAAGGTCGGCATCGTGCTTGTCGTTTTGATGTTCCTATTCAACATCACCATGACGGCGCTGAAGGGCCGCAAGACGACGGTCATCAACATCCTGCTCTTCGGCCTCTGGGGTCTGGCGATCTTCTTCCTCTTCGCCTTCTACAACCCCATCAATCTGGCGCTCGACAAGATGTACTGGTGGTACGTCATCCATCTGTGGGTGGAAGGCGTGTGGGAACTGATCATGGCGTCGATCCTCGCCTTCCTGATGATCAAGCTCAACGGCATCGACCGCGAAGTGGTGGAAAAATGGCTCTATGTCATCGTCGGTCTCGCCCTCTTTTCGGGCATTCTCGGCACCGGCCACCACTATTACTGGATCGGCGCACCGGGTTACTGGCAATGGATTGGCTCGCTGTTCTCGACGCTGGAAGTGGCCCCCTTCTTCACCATGGTCATCTTCACCTTCGTCATGACCTGGAAGGCCGGCCGCAAGCATGAGAACCGCGCAGCGCTGCTCTGGTCGATCGGCTGCTCGGTCATGGCCTTCTTCGGCGCCGGCGTCTGGGGTTTCCTGCACACGCTGTCTTCGGTGAACTACTACACCCACGGCACGCAGCTGACCGCCGCCCACGGACATCTCGCCTTCTTCGGCGCCTATGTGATGCTGAACCTTGCGATGATGGCCTATGCCATACCGGAAATGAAGAAACGTGCGCCCTACAATCAGTGGCTTTCGATGACGAGCTTCTGGGTCATGTGCACGGCCATGTCGGTCATGACCTTCGCGTTGACCTTCGCTGGCGTGGTGCAGATCCAGCTTCAGCGTGTCATGGGCGAAAGCTTCATGGATGTGCAGGACCAGCTGGCCATCTTCTACTGGATCCGCCTCGGCTCCGGTTTCGCAGTTCTCATTTCGGCAATCATGTTCATCTGGGCAGTCCTGGTGCCGGGCAAGCAGAAACAGGGTGACGTCGCCCGCCTCGTGCAGCCCGCCGAATGAGAAACGGACCGGCTCTCCTTTTCCCCCGGAGAGCCGGTCCTTACCATCAACCATGGAGATGACCATGAATACGATTTTCCGCCCCGCACCGCACCCTTTGCCGGACGCGCCGTTCTACACCCCGCTTGGCAATGAATGCGTGCTGTTCGAAAGCGCCTGGGTGCGGCAATTGCCGCTGCTGCTGAAAGGCCCGACCGGTTGCGGCAAGACCCGTTTCGTCAGCCATATGGCGGCGAAACTCGGCCTGCCGCTTTCCACCATTTCATGCCACGACGATCTGGCTGCTGCCGACCTGACCGGCCGCTACCTGCTGAAAGGCGGCGAAACCGTGTGGATGGACGGTCCTCTGACACGATCGGTGCGCCAGGGCGGCATATGTTACCTCGACGAGATCGTCGAGGCGCGCAAGGATGTGGCCGTCGTGCTACATCCGCTCACCGACGACCGCCGCATCCTGCCGCTGGAGCGCACCGGCGAGGTTCTGGAAGCGCCCTCCGGCTTCATGCTCGTCGTGTCCTATAACCCCGGATACCAGAACCTTCTGAAAAGCCTGAAACCCAGCACCCGCCAGCGCTTCGTCGCCATCGAATTCGACTTTCTGCCGAAGGAGCAGGAAATCGCCGTCGTTTCGCATGAAAGCGGGCTGGATGCGCGCGATGTCGAGCCGCTCGTCGATCTCGCCCACCGGCTGCGCGGCCTGAAAGGCCACGATCTGGAAGAAGGCGTTTCCACCCGCCTGCTCGTTTATTGCGCCAGCCTCATCGATACCGGGCTTCCCGCCCGCCAGGCCGTGCGCGCAACCATGATCGAACCGCTGACCGACGAGCCTGATGTGAAGGCCGCGTTGCATGAAGTCGCGGATGCGATCATCCGATAGCGCGCTTTGATATCCACACCGGGTTGCGCGGTTGCCCCGCGCATTCCGGTCCGATGCCATGAGGATACACCATGCTGGACTTTCTGGAACTGGAAGAAACCGTCGGCCGCGCCTGGCACAGGCTGATCGGCGAAACCGGCACATGGCTGCGCTTCCCGGATCATGCCGTGAAGCTGGAGGATATGCAGGCGGTGCTGACCATCTGTTTCCGCGGTTTTGGCGGTGAACATGCGGTGCAGATAGCCCCGGCCCGTGCCCGCACTTCCACACACCGGCTGAGGCTTCGCCAGCGCATGGGCCTTGGCGAAGAAAAGCTCGCCCAGCCGGGCCGGGATCATGCCACGCTGATGTTGCCGCCGGTGCTCGATCTGTTTCCCGACCGCCGCCTCAACCGCGATCTTTATCTCTGGCTCGCCGCCGCCATGGCGCTGATGCCGCTTGAACCGGTCGCGGCGGCTGACCCGCTGCGCAACGATCTCGCCCGGCTCCACCGCGCCGCAGAACTTGCAGAGATCGTGACCCGTGCTTTTCCCGGCATGAAAACCCGTTATCGCCGGCTGTGCGCCGCCATGCTCGCGGTGCGGCAGACGCGGCCTTTACCCCAGGCAGAACAGCGGGTGGAACAACGGGTGTTATTCATGTTGGCCGCGGCGGCAGGGATCGAGGGCTATGCGCCGCCTGCGAGCCCTCCGGAAAAAGCACCGCCGCGCTACCTGCCGATGCTGCCTGTTCCACTCTGGCCGGACACGTTGCTGCGGGAGACATCCGAGGCCCGGCAGGGCGAGGACCAGCCGGCAGCGGCGGCAGCGCCGCAGGAGGCGGAAGCCGCCCGTCATATCGCCGTGCGTGAAAAGGCGGAGAACCGGCAGACGGAACGCAGCCCCTTTATCCTCAACCGCTTCGAAAAAATCCTCGCCATGGCCGAGATGGTGAATGTCGACCGGCCGGGTGACGACAGCGACGATGCCGACGGCAGTGCGGCGGACGAGCTTGACGATTTGACGCTGGGTGAAAGAAAGGGGCGGCCTTCCGCCCGCTTCCGCTTCGATCTCGACCTGCCGCCTGAAGCACTGAACCATACCGCGCTGACGGCGGAGCTGACCTATCCCGAATGGGATTATCGCAGCCGCACTTATCTCGCCGACCATTGCCGGGTCATTTCAGGACCGGCGAAGGACGCCGAGACGGCACCGGAACCCGACCCGGACACCAAAAACCTCATCCGCCGCGTCAGGCGGCAATTCGAGGTGCTGAGGCCGCGCCACGAACTGCTGCGCGCCCAGCTCGACGGTAACGATCTCGATCTTGACGCCGTGGTTCGCGCCAGAAGCGATATTGCCGCCGGCGGACAGGGCAGCGACCGCATTCATGTGGCAAGCCGCCCGCAGGCGCATGATCTTGCCGTAACGATCCTCGTCGACGTGTCGCTATCGACCGATGCCTGGTTCGACAATCGTCGGGTTCTGGACGTGGAAAAGGAAGCCCTGCTGGTGCTTGCCCACGGGCTTTCCGCCTGCGGTGACATTCACTCAATCCTGACCTTCACCTCCCGCCGCCGTTCCTGGGTGCGGGTGGAGACGGTGAAGGATTTCGATGAACCGATGGGCCACACCATCGAGCGTCGCATCGCGGCACTGAAGCCCGGCTTCTACACCCGCATCGGCCCCGCCATCCGCCACGCCAGCGCCAAGCTGCATGAAAGACCGGAGCGCCGCAAGCTGCTGCTGCTGCTGACGGATGGCAAGCCGAACGATGTCGATCACTACGAGGGCCGCTTCGCCATAGAGGATAGCCGCCGTGCGGTTTCCGAGGCGCGGCGCTCAGGCGTCAGTGTCTTCGGCGTAACGGTCGACAGCAAGGCGCAATCCTATATTCCGGCCATGTTCGGCCAGAACGGTTATGCCATCGTCAGCAGGATAGCGAAGCTGCCATCGGCGCTACCGGCAATCTATCGCAGCCTTGCCGGCTGATGCTTGTCACAACGAACCTGACGAATCTCAGGTTTGTTTGCGCGGCGACAATGTCTCCCAACGGCACGGCGGATAGGTTTTTCCAGTCCGCCGGCCGGCCGCACCGCCGGACATCATTCCATCCGCGGCCGTGGAGCCAGCCAATGTCCGAAGCCCAGACCGCAACCAATATAGATGTGCGCATCATTCCGCATCGTGAACGCCATCCGCGCATTTTCGGTGCGCTTGGCGCGTTGACCGAGGGTCAATCGCTGCAGATCACCAGCGATCACGATCCCCGCCCCCTGCTCTACCAGCTCGCCACCAATTTCCCTGGCCAGTTCGGCTGGGAATATCTCGAACAGGGCCCGGAAGTCTGGCGTCTCGATATCGGCCGGCTGGAAGAACAGGCCGAAGGTTCCGAGGACGATATGTCCGGCTGCGAATGCTGCTGCGGTTCCGAACATTGACCCCAGCGCCTGCGGCATGGTGAAAAGACCTCTGGCGGACGGCTCTTGCCGCCGCCAGCCGACAGATGAGGCGATGCAATGACGGAAATGATCAGGGAACTTGATGTCCGGCCGCTTTTGCAGAGCGGCGGCGAGCCCTTTCCGGCCATCATGGAAGCCGTGGCCGGGCTCGCCCCCGGTGAGGCGCTGCGATTATACGCCACCTTCCGGCCGGTTCCGCTGTTCAAGGTGATGGCCGAGCGCGGTTTCGACCATCAGGTCAGGGAAATCGGCGGCGGCGACTGGGAAGTACTGTTCACGCCGCAATCCATTGAAACCGAGCAGATATCTGTTTCGCCAGCGCTTGCGGGCAATGCCGAAGAGCCGCAGATATGGCCTGATCCGGCCATCTATCTCGATCTCAGCGAAGAGACGGCCGAAGGCCAGACGAGCCGCACGCTTAAATCGCTGGATCGTCTTCTGCCGGGCGCCGTGATCTTCGTGCTGATGCCGCAGGAGCCGACCTTTCTTTACCCGGAGCTTCTGGCCCGGGGTCATCAATGGGCCGGCAATTTCGACGAGGCGCGCACGGCGTTTCGCATCTTCATCCGCGCCGGGGCCGGCGCACATTAAAACCGTCGGTTACGGTTGATAACGAAACGCCCCGGAAATCACTTCCGGGGCGTTTTGTTTTGACGGTATCGCAAGAGAGCGTTTCAGGCTTTCAGCGGTTTGCGTTCGCGCATCAGGATCGGCCCGTATTCGACGCAGAAGAGACCAAAACCCACGATCCAGAGAAGCGCCGAGCAGCCATAAAGATGCATCATAACGCCGGGAAGGAACTCGGCTGCCGGTCTCAGCAGCGCGCAGGCGATCAGAGATACGTAAGCTGCAATGGTCAGCCTGCTAGCCGCGAGCTTGCGTCCGGTATGGCCAAGGCTCGCTCTCGTCATCACCGCAAGCATCATGCAGCCGATAACGCCGACGGTGAAGATGTGCAGGACGGAGCGCGTGTCCATGACATCAAGAGCCGCCAGAGCGATGGCAATGAACCCAACGGGAATGAAGGCATAGGCCACATGCAACACCACCAGCACCTGCTCCGGCCGGGTCGTCCAGCCGCGCCAGCGGATGAGACGCACAGCGTGCATGAACGCGGCCAGAAGCGCCGTGGACACGGCCAGCATGCTCTCAGGCTCTATTGTCCACACGGCAAGCGCCACGATGCCGGTGAGGATGGCGGCGGTGTCGAAGCCGTTATAGGGCACGGGAAAATCCGTGCGGCCAAAACGGTTCAGCCAGTTGCGGGTGAAACTCGGCACGATGCGGCCACCGACGATGATGACGAGCACGGTATAAGCCGAGACGGCAAGGCGGGTCGCCATCTGGCTGTGATCGCCGCCAATCGCCGCCACATGGAAAACAATATTGGCGACGGAAAGCGCCAGCAGCCCGCCCAGCACCTTCAGGTCCTTCCATTTGCGTCCGGCAATAACCTCGCGCGCGCAGATCGCCAGCAGCGCCGGCAGGAACAGCCCGTCGACGGCTGCGGCGGTGACCACGCCCACCTGATCCGGCACGAGCAGCAAAAGCCGGCCGGCGCACCAGAGCGCAAACAGCCAGACCAGCGGTTTGCCCGACACCGGCAGCCGCCCCGTCCAGTTCGGCACAGCCGTCAGGAGAAAGCCGGCCAGCACCGCTGAAGCGAAACCGAACAGCATCTCATGGGCATGCCAGTTCGGCGCGCCATAGTCTCCGCCAATATCGATGAAGCCGGAAAGGGCTGCGATCCACAACACCATCGCCACGATGGCCCAGAGGGCGCCGCCGAGGAAAAACGGCCGGAAGCCGTAAGAAAAGATAACCGGGCCGGTGCGCGCCAGCCCTCTTGGAATGCCGCCCTTTGGCCGGCTGCGCCCTAGGGGGAGAACGGTTTCGCTGCCACTCATTATAGTGCTCCTTGCTTGGTCTTGACATATGTCTAGACGCAAGCCCGTCCGGCTTCTTTGCGAACAGGCAAAGAGGAGGTGCGACGCTTCCTCCCCAGCCTTCAGCCGCCTGCCAAAATGTCGCAGGGCGCCGAAAGCGAAGTTTGTTCCATCTCAAATTGTATTTCCGCTCCTCCGCTACAAATGCTGTGACAGAGCGAAACATGCTCTGCCCTAAGAGGGACAGGAGAAACATGATGACGGAAACCTTCCACATCACACGGCGCAATATTCTCGCAGGCGCAGCATTTGCAGGGGCTATAGCCCCCATGATCATCCCCTCGGCGGCGGGCGCGGCAGAGGAAAAGAAGGCCGCAGCAAAGCCATTGACGAGCGCGGAGATTGCAGCGCTGCCTCGCGCAAAGGTTGATCTCGTCAAGCCGCCCTTCGTGCACGCCCACACCCAGAAAGCCGAAGGCGGACCGAAGATCGTCGAGTTCACGCTCACGATCAAGGAACAGAAGATGATCCTCGACGACAAGGGCACCGAGGTTCACGCCATGACCTTCAACGGCTCGGTTCCCGGCCCCTTGATGGTGGTGCATCAGGACGACTACGTCGAGCTGACCCTCATCAACCCCGATACCAACGAGCTGCAGCACAACATCGATTTCCACTCGGCCACCGGCGCGCTCGGCGGCGGCGGGCTCACCATCGTCAACCCCGGTGAAAAGGCGATCCTGCGTTTCAAGGCCACCAAGGCCGGCGTCTTCGTTTATCACTGCGCACCTCCCGGCATGGTGCCGTGGCATGTCACCTCGGGCATGAATGGCGCGATCATGGTGCTGCCGCGTGAGGGCCTGACGGACGGCCACGGCAAGGAGCTTGTTTATGACAAGGTCTATTATGTCGGCGAGCAGGACTTCTACATCCCGCGTGACGAGAACGGCAATTTCAAGAAATATGAAAGCGCCGGTGACGCCATGGCCGACACGCTGGAAGTGATGCGCAAGCTGACGCCAAGCCACATCGTGTTCAATGGCGCAGTCGGTGCCCTGACAGGGGAACATGCCCTTCAGGCCGCTGTGGGTGAAAAGGTGCTGATCGTTCATTCGCAGGCGAACCGCGACACCCGCCCGCACCTCATCGGCGGCCACGGCGACTACGTCTGGGCGACGGGCAAATTCCGCAACCCGCCGGATCTCGACCAGGAAACCTGGTTCATCCCCGGCGGCACGGCGGGCGCGGCCTTCTACACCTTCGAGCAGCCCGGCATCTACGCCTACGTCAACCACAACCTCATCGAAGCCTTCGAACTGGGCGCTGCAGCCCACTTCAAGGTCACGGGTGAGTGGAACAACACCCTGATGCAGGCGGTGCTCGCCCCATCGAGCATCTGACGCAAACGGGAGCGCGCCGCCGACAGCCGCGGCGCGCTCCCCCTTCGGCTCTCTGCGGCCTGAAAGCAGGCCCGAACTTTGGCGTCTCCACGACGCAGGCAGGTTCTCATGGGCATTCCCGGCAATAGCCATTTCCCAAATGCCGTCTCGCTTCTTTTGCCGCTCTCGCTTGCAACAGTGCTGGCAACGGCGATCGGTTTCCAGTCCGGGATCATCCGCAGCGGCGCTGATACCCGCGCGGCCATGACGGCTCCACAGGTCGTTACGGTGCCCGCGGGACGTTTCACCTACCGGGCGGAGGGTGAATATTTCCGCGATGGGTATGCCGTCGATGGCCCAATGGTTGACCTGACGATGCGGCAAAATCTGACGATCATGAAATATCAGGTGTCGAGCGCGAATTATGCACGCTGCGTGGCGGAAGGCGGCTGCCAGCAGCCTGAACCCGGCTTCGCCGCCCCCGTCGGCGGCGAGATACCGGCAACCGGCATCAGCCAGGATGACGCCCACGCCTATGCGAAGTGGCTGAGCGAGCGGACCGGCGCTGTCTGGCGCCTGCCGAGCGACGCTGAACTTGCCTTTGCCGCCGGATCACTTTTTCCGGATGAGACACTTGGCGTTGCTGCGGATAGCGAAAATCCCGCTTTGCGCTGGCTGGCGGATTACGAGCGGCAGACCAGCCGCAAGGCGGCGGGCAATCCCGTTCCGCAATCCTATGGCAGCTTCGGCGAAAACGAATATGGCCTTGCCGATTTCGGCGGCAATATCTGGGAATGGACCGCGAGTTGCAGCCACCGTGTGACGCTCGGCAAGGATGGCGAAGTGGTCGACACCGCCGCCGCCTGCGGCATTCCCGTCGCATCGGGAAAACACCGGGCGGCGATGAGCGCCTTCGTCAAAAACCCGAAAAGCGGCGGCTGCGCCGTTGGCGTGCCGCCTGACAATCTCGGTTTCCGGCTGGTGAAGGATACGCGGTGGTATGCGCCGCTTGTCGAAAAGCTTCGTGCAGCCCGTCTGATTTCTTGATAATCGTCAATTAAAACAATTAGTTGATTCATATCATTTGTTCTTCTTCAGCCAGTGATAGTGCTGTATTGTGAGGATACAGAAAAGGCCGACACCCGGTTGCCCATGGCGGGAACCAAGGCGGCGGCCAATCACCGGAGAGGGTGCAAGTGAAGATTGACCGAAGCGTCATCCGGTCGCTGGCCTTGTTTGCCAAGATGGCCGACGATGAGCTGGACGGACTGCTGACCCACGCCACATCCCGGCTGGTGCCGCCGGGCGAGGCCATTTTCGAGCAGGGCCAGTCCGCCGCGCATTTCTTCCTGCTCATACACGGCCGCCTGAAGGTGACGCAGGTGACCCATGACGGCCAGCAGATCATCGTGCGTATGGTGCATCCCGGCGATCTCTTCGGCTTCGCCCGGGCGCTGCAACGGTCGGATTATCCCGGCACCGCCACGACGGCGGCCGAAAGCGTGATTCTATCCTGGCAGACGGACCTCTGGCCGCAATTCGTCGAACAGAACCCGCATCTTGCCGTCTCCGCCATGCAGACGATAGGCCAGCGTCTTGAAGAAGCCCATACGCGCATCCGCGAAATGTCGACGCAGGAAGTGGAGCGCCGGGTGGCCCATGCCGTGCTGCGCCTTTCGCAACAGGCGGGACGCAAGGAACTGGACGGCATCCGTATCGACTTCCCGATTTCGCGTCAGGATATAGCCGAAATGACCGGCACGACGCTGCACACCGTTTCGCGCATTCTTTCCAGCTGGGAAAGCAAGGGTCTGGTGCAGGGCGGGCGGCAGAAACTTCTGGTCTGCAACCTGCCGGGCCTTGCCCAGCTGGCGGAGGGCGAAACCAGCCAGGTTTAGGGTGGCGACGCCTGACCATTTGCTTGGCCTTCGCCAAGGGCCGTGCCTCGACCGGGCAGCCCCGCAGCTCTCACTCAGCCGGCTTGGAAGCCGTGCTCTCGATATAGGCGATGAGATTGTCCAGATCTTCCGGTTTACTGATGCCGGCGAGCGCCATCTTGTTTCCGGGTATTTTCTTCTTTGGCGCGCTCAGGAAATCCCGCAATTCTTCCGGCGTCCAGACGAGCCCGTCCTCACCCGCTTTTTTCATCGCGCTCGAATAAGTATAATCAGGCACGCCGCCCGCTGCGCGGCCGATGATGCCGTTAAGCTGCGGGCCGACCCGGTTTTTGGCGCCCTCGCCGATGGCGTGACAGGCGGAACAGCGCTTGAAGACCGCCTCCCCCTTGGCAACATCGCCCTCCGAAAGAGCGGGAACGGTGCTGGCCGCTAGCATCGCTGCCGCGATGATTGATATATTGCGCATCGTGTCATCCTTGTCTTGCCGCATGAATGCGGCCCGCCCGCAAAGGCGGACGGGCCGATGGTTCTCGGTTCAGGTCGTGCCCCAGGCAGGCGTGCCCTTCTTGTAGGGAACGCGGTCTTCGAAACCACCGGGAATCTCGTCATAGACGAGAACTTCCGTAGCGCCGATCTTCGAGGTGAAGAAACCGAGCAGCGTCAACTGCTTGACCAGCGTAAAGGCATGCGGCTTTGCCGGCGTCTGTTCCGCCCTGGCCTGCTTGTCCAGCGCAGAAAGCAACGCCTGCTTCTGTTCTGCCGTCAGATCCAGAAAGCCCTTTTTATGGTCTGCCTGACTACGTTTCTCTATTTCGGGGATTGCCGAAAGGAAGAGCGCCCGCTGCTCGTCGGTATAACAATCGGCGGCATAGACGGCCATGAATGCACCCACTTCAGCATCCTTCGCACCCGGCGTGGAGGTGCGGGGAATGATGGTCTCCGCCACCTCGTCCAGAAACCGGATTTCCTCCGGGCTGAACACATGGCCGCCGCCGGCTGGTTTGGCGGCATTTTCCGCCGCCGTGAGGACATCCGCGCCGATCAGCGGAAGGCCCGTGGCAATGGCTATCAGTTTCAACAGTTCGCGTCTGTTCATCACAGGTTCCCCTTCTTACGTTCGGAAACGGCAAACTCGGCAGCACGCGCCGTCAGCGCCATGTAGGTCAAGGACGGGTTAACGCAGGAGGCAGAGGTCATGCAGGCACCGTCGGTGACGAAGACATTGGGTGCATCCCAGACCTGGTTGTTGCCGTTGAGGACGGAGGTTTTCGGGTCGCGTCCCATGCGGGCCGTTCCCATTTCGTGAATGCCCATGCCGGGGGCGTAGGTACCCCGCGAGGGCTTGACGTTCTTGATGCCGACCGCCTCGAACATCTCGACGGCGTCATTGACCATATCTTCACGCATGTCGAGTTCGTTCTGCTTCATCTCGACATTCATGGAAAGGACCGGCAGGCCCCATTTGTCCTTCTTGTCATGATCGAGCTTCACGCGGTTATCGTGATAGGGCAGCATTTCGCCGAAGGCGGTCATGCCAATGGTCCAGCCGCCCGGCTCGGTCAGGGTATCCTTATAGTCGGCACCGATGTTTAGCTCGGCGATTTCCCGCTCCCAGCGTGAACGGCTGGCCGATCCCTGATAACCGAAACCGCGCAGATATTTGCGCTTGTCATCGCCGGTATTGCGGAAACGCGGAATGTAGAAGCCCGCCGGACGGCGGCCCTTGAAATAGAAGTCCTCGAAACCGTCCACCTGGCCGGTCGCGCCCATGCGGAAATGGTGGTCCATCACATTATGGCCGAGTTCACCGGAGCTGCTGCCAAGCCCGCCTTCCCAGACATCGGTCGCCGAATTCATCAGCACCCATGTCGAGTTCAGCGTCGAGGCGTTCAGGAAGATGATGTCGGCGGTATATTCATAGGTCAGGTTCGTCTCGGCATCGATGATCTCGACACCGCGCGCCTTCTTCTTATCCTTGTCGTAGAGGATTTCCTTGACGATGGAGAAGGGCCGCAGCGTCAGATTACCGGTGGCGACGGCCGCAGGCAGGGTCGAGGCCTGCGTGCTGAAATAGCCGCCGAAGGGACAGCCCAGCCGACACTTGTTGCGGAACTGACAGGGGGTGCGCTCCTGATCGGGAAGCTCCTGGGTAATGTTGGCGCAGCGCGAATTGATGAGGTGGCGCGTACCCTTGAAAGCCTTCTTCAGCCGGCTGGCGACATCCTGCTCGACGAAATTGAGCGGAATGGGCGGCAGGAATTCGCCATCGGGAAGAATATCCAACCCCTCGCGGCTGCCGGAGATGCCGGCAAAACGCTCGACATAGTCATACCAGGGGGAGACGTCTTCATAACGGATCGGCCAGTCGACGGCGATGCCGTCTTTCGCATTGGCCTCAAAATCGGTCTGCGACCAGCGATAGGTCTGGCGCCCCCAGAGCAATGAGCGGCCGCCGACATGATAACCGCGGAACCAGTCGAAGCGCTTTTCCTCGACATAGGGCGTTTCCTGCTCATCGGCCCACATGCCGAGTGTTGCTTCTTCCAGCAGGTAATCGCGGCTGAGGACGGGATATTTCGCCTTCATCTCCTGCGTGGCGCGGTTGCGATGGGGATAATCCCAGGCTTCCTTGTCGGCATTCTGGTAGTCGGTGACGTGCTCGATATTGCGGCCACGCTCCAGCATCAGGACTTTCAGGCCCTTTTGCGTGAGTTCCTTCGCGGCCCAGCCTCCACTGATGCCTGAGCCGACAACAATCGCATCATAATGATTGTCTGCCATGATAACTCCTCCGAGTGGTCTTTGGGAAAAACTCGACGAGACGAAGCGCTCCCCGTCGCAATGCGGCGGAAACTGGCTATGCGTCTGTCGAACCTCATGCGCCCCGGCGAAACCCGCCGCCGGGGAGCGGTTCTGGTTTTACTGGCAGTGTTTACTGAAGGGTCGGAAGGCGTTCGTTCAGGAACGCGTTACCCTTGGTCACGACCGCTTCGGCATCGAGCGGAAGGTCGTGTTCAAGAATGAACAGCTTGACACCGGCCTGCTTGGCCGCCGGCAGAATTGCCTTCCAGTCGAGAACGCCGGTTCCAAGCGTTGCAAAGCCGCGCTCGTTTTCCGCCGTGCCCGCAGGCGCATTGTCCTTGGCGTGGATGGCAAATACCCGGCCCTTTAAGGTGCCGAGGAATTCCGCCGGATCAGTGCCGCTACGCGCCACCCAGGCGACATCGAGTTCGCTCTGCAGTTTCGGACCGGCGGCATCGAGCAGCAGCTCGAGCGCCGTCTTGCCGTCGAACTTGGCCATTTCAAAATCGTGGTTGTGATAGGCCATGGAGAGGCCTGCGGCCGACAGCTTGTCGGCATAGCCGCCGAGCTCCTTGCCGAAGGCGGTCCAGCCTGCGGCATCCTTCGGGCGGTCTTCCGGCTTCAGGAACGGCACGGTCACCACAGGATTGCCGACGGCCTTCTGCTCGGTGATGACCTCATCGAGGTTGCCGCGCAGCTTGTCGATCGGCACATGCGAGGAAATGACCTTGATCTTGTGCTTTTCCAGAAGCGCGTTCAGCTCACTGGCGCTAACCTTCTGCATATCCACCGTTTCAACGGCGGAAACGCCGGCGCGGTTGAGGATGGCAAGCTGCTCCTCAAGCGTTCCGGCGTTGCGCAATGTGTACATCTGCGCCGCAATCGGCAGCGTCTTGCTGTCATCGGCAAAAACCGGGTTTGCGATACCGGCCGCCAATGCGACGACAGCTGCCATGCTTGCGAATTTTGACTTGAACGTTTTCAAACGCGTAACTCCCTTTCCGTTTGATCAATATGACGACACGCCCGCCATTGCCGGTCTCATGAACCGGGTCATGCCGGGCACAGCCTCAACTGCCCGCGCCGTCTCCTCCGATTGGCTGCGACCTAGATGTCGATCCCGACCCAGGTCGAGGTCTGGCTGGAGCGAACGGCCGCATCGATGAATGCGAGACCCGCAAGGCCGTCCTCCATGCCGGGGTAAATCACCTCCCCGGCGGCTGTTTCTCCCTCCCTCTTTGCGATGATTGCGTCTGCGGCTTCGCGGTAAATCGTCGCAAAACCCTCGAGATATCCCTCCGGGTGCCCGGATGGCACACGACTGACACGGTTTGCAGCGGCACCCGCGCCCGCACCGTTGCGGGTAATCAGCCGCTTCGGCTCGCCATAGGGCGTGAACCACAGCTCGTCCGGCACCCGGTGGTGCCATTCAAGCCCGCCCTTGTCGCCATAGACCCGGAGTGACAGCGCATTTTCATTGCCGACCGCGATCTGGCTTGCCCAGAGCATGCCCTTGGCGCCACTGTCGTAACGCAAAAGAATATTGGCGCTGTCATCCAGCTGCCGGCCCGGCACAAACGACGTGAGATCCGCATAAAGACTGCTGGGGATTTCACCCGTCACAAAGGCAGCAGCGTTGAAGGCGTGAGTGCCGATATCGCCGATGGCGCCGCCCGCACCGGAGCGGCTGGGGTCGGTGCGCCATTCCGCACCTTTTGCGCCGGTTTTTTCGACCGCTTCGGTCAGCCAGTCCTGCGCATATTCGGCCTGGACATGGCGCAGCTTGCCAATGGCGCCTTCAGCGATCATCTCGCGCATCTGCCGCAGCATGGCGTAACCGGTGTAGTTATGCGTCAGCACGAAAAGGCTATCCGAGGCTCTGACGATCCCGGCCAGTGCCTTCGCTTCTTCCAGCGTCGCGGTCACCGGCTTGTCGCAGATGACGTGGATGCCGGCTTCGAGAAAGGCCTTGGACGGGGCAAAATGCAGATGGTTGGGGGTGACGATGGCGACTGCCTCGATGCCATCCTCCCGGCCGGCCTCAGTCGCCGCCATGTCCTCGAACGAGGCATAGGAGCGCTCCGGCGCAATGCCGAGCAGTGTTGCCGAGGCGGCGGCACGCGCGGGATCGGAGGAAAGCGCTCCGGCCACCAGCTCGTAACGGTCATCCAGCCGGGCCGCGATGCGATGCACCGCGCCAATGAAGGCGCCCTGACCGCCGCCGACCATACCGAGACGAATGCGGCGACTATCGAATTTCTTTGTAGCGGAGGACATGACTATCCCTTTCAAAGTCCGAGAAGGCGGCGGTTTGCGGCGTCATCGACGCCGCTTTTGGCGAAATCGTCGAAAGCCCGCTCGGTCACACGGATGATGTGGTTTTCAATGAAGCCCGCGCCCTCACGCGCGCCGTCTTCCGAGTGTTTCAGCGCGCATTCCCATTCCAGCACCGCCCAGCCGTCGAAGTCATATTGGGTGAGCTTGGAAAACACCGCGCCGAAATCAACGTGCCCGTCGCCGAGCGAACGGAAACGGCCCGGCCGGTCAACCCAGCTCTGATAGCCGCCATAAACGCCGGAACGACCGGTCGGATTGAATTCGGCATCCTTGACGTGAAAGGCACGGATACGCTCGTGGTAAATGTCGATGAAGCCGAGATAATCCATCGCCTGCAGCACGAAATGCGAGGGATCATAGAGGAGGTTGGCACGCGGGTGATTGCCGGTGACCTCGAGAAAACGCTCGAAGGTGACGCCGTCATGCAGGTCCTCACCCGGATGCAGCTCGTAGCAGAGATCGACACCATTCTCCTCGAAGGCATCCAGAATGGGTGTCCAGCGCTTGCCGAGCTCGGCAAAGGCCATTTCGACAAGGCCTGCCGGGCGCTGCGGCCACGGATAAACGAAGGGCCACGCAAGCGCGCCGGAGAAAGTCGCATGGCTCTTGAGGCCAAGATGCTGCGAGGCTTTCGCCGCGCACTTCAGCTGATTGACCGCCCATTCCTGCCGCGCCTGCGGTTTGCCGCGCAGTTCAGCCGGTGCGAAACCGTCGAACATTTCGTCATAGACGGGGTGAACCGCGACGAGCTGGCCCTGAATGTGGGTTGAAAGCTCGGTGATTTCGACGCCAATCTCGGCGAGACGGCCTTTGATATCGTCGCAATAGGTCTTGGAGGCGGCGGCTTTTTCCAGATCGAAGAGTTTGGGGTCGGTCGGCACCTGAATGCCCTTGTAACCGAGCGAAGCCGCCCATTGGCCGAGATTGTCGAGCGTGTCGAAAGGGGCCTCGTTTCCGGCAAATTGCGCGAGGAAAATCGCCGGGCCTTTGATCGTCTTCATGTCCTTACACTCCTTGCATTCACAGTCTGGCCGCTACCGATGCGGCGGGCGGCAGGGCGCGACCGAGCCGCGCACCACAAGTTCCGTATCCAGCACGATGGTTTCTGCCGTGCGTTTGCCGTTCAGCCGGTCCACCATCAGCGCCATGGCCCTGCGGCCCATTTCCTGCCGGGGCTGACGTACCGTCGTCAGCGGCGGTTCGAAGGCATTGGCGAAGATGATGTCGTCGAAGCCGATGACGGAGACGTCAGCCGGAACCGAGAGACCCCTGCCCCGCAGCTCGCTGATCGCGCCAATCGCCATCTGGTCGCTCGATGCGAAGATCGCGGTGAAGGCGATGCCACCTTCGAGAAGACCGGCAATCGCCTGGCGGCCGGCCTCAATGCTGTAATCGCCCGTCACGACAAGTTCGTCGGCATAAGCGATACCGGCCTCGGCAAGTGCCGCGCGGTAACCATCGAAACGTTCCTGCGCCAGGCTTTCCGGAACGGGGCCAGCAAGATGCACGATCCTTTGATGCCCCGCAGCGATGAGGTGGCGCATGGCATTCATGGAGGCGGCACGGTTGTCCACCTTGACGGTCGGCAGCGCGAGGCCCGGCACCGTCTCCGACGCGATGACAATCGGCGGCAGCGCATCGGCTTGATCGAGAAGCTCGGACGGAAACTGTCCGGTCATCAATATCAGGCCGTCGGCATGTTTCTGCCTGACCATGTCGATATGGGTCGCCACGCGGTGTTCGTCATTGCGGGCGTCACCCATCAGGACCTTGAAACCTGCTTCGCCGGCTGCTTCTTCCACACCCTTGTAGATTTCGAGATAAAACGGGTTGCCGATATCTCGGACGAGAAGGATGACGGTGTTGTTGGATTGACGCCGGAAGCTTGCGGCCTGGGCGTTGGGAACGAAGTTCGCCTGCCGGACGGCGTCGAAAACCTTCTTTCGGGTTTCCGGGCGAACCTTGTCGGGTTGTTGCAGCGCCCGCGATACGGTCGCGATGGAAACGCCCGCGAGAGCTGCAACTTCCCTGATATTCGAACCTTGGTCTTTGCTCATCTGTCACACACGCAACTGCTTTTGGCGGCCATAAAGCAGCATCAGCGCTAGCAACGTGACACCGAATATGATCTGCCGTGCCCATACATCGAGGTTGAGCGTTATCAGTACGCTTTGCAGAATGGTGAGCGCAACTGCTCCGGCCATGGTTCCGACATATCCGCCCGCACCGCCGGCAAGCGAGGTGCCGCCGATGACAACAGCAATGATCGACGGAAGCACATACTGGTCGCCGACGGAGATGAAGGAGGTGCCGGTGTAACCGATGACGCAGACCCCGGTCAGCCCGGCGAACAGGCCGGACAGGCCGTAAAGCAACGTGCGGATCAGCGGGACAGGCAGTCCTACCAGCGTCGCCGCCCGCTCGTTAGAGCCGATGGCATAGATGGCGAAACCGAAGGCCGTGCGGCGCAGTACGAACAGCATGATCGCAGCAATACCAAGCCAGACGAAGAGCACGCCGGGAATGCCGAAAATGAGCGGCCGGTTGATGAAGCCCGCCAGCAGGGGTGCAGCCGCACCCGAAGGAACGCCCTGCGAATAGACCACCAGCCCGCCCTGAATGACCGCCGTCATGCCAAGCGTCATCACCAGCGGCGGAATGCGCACGAAGGTGATGCCGAGGCCATTGATGAGGCCAATCAGGAAGGGAATGCCGCCGGCAACCAGAATGGCAAGCGGAATGCCGGCATTCTGGCCATTCATCATATTGCCGGCAAGGACTGCGCCAAGCGAGATCATCGCGCCAACGGAAAGATCGATGCCTTCGCGCCCACCGAGGATGACGAGGTTCTGGCCCGCCGCGACAATGCCGAGAATGGCGGCAATCGTCAGCAGCCGCACGATCTGCGAGCCCTGCGCGAAGCCGGGCGACAATAGCTCGCCGACCAGCAGCAGGAAGGCTGATGCGCCAATGGCGATGGTCAGGGGATCGGTGATGATGGTTTTGAGTTGCAAGCCGGGATTGGTCATATCAACGCCTCGTCACCAGAACGCCGCCGGCCAGCGCCGTCAGCACGATCAAACCCTGCACCAATGTCTGGTACTCGAAGGGCAGACCCGCAAAGAAAATTACATTACCGATCATGCCGAGCACCAGCGCGCCGGCAATCGACCCGGTCGAGCTGCCGAAGCCGCCCGAAAGCGCGGTGCCGCCCAGAACCACGGCCGAGATGGAAGAGAGCGCCAGACTCGCACCGAGCAAAGGATCGCCCGAGGCTGTCTCGCCAGTCAGGCACAGCGCAGCCAGTGCCGAAAACAGGCCGGAAATCATGTAGGCGCCGATACGGATGCCGGAGAGGCGCAAGCCCGTCTGGAAGGCGCCGGTGCGATTGCCACCCACTGCCAGCAGATGTGTATGGAAAGGAATGCGCGACACGATGAGCGTGAAAGCGATGCCCCCAATCAGCACCCACAGCACGAAGGGCAGGCCGACGAAGCTGCCGGAATAGGTCTGCCAATAGGCTTCGGGAACCGGAAGACCTGCCTGCGGCAGAACCCAGATCGCCAGACCGGCGAAGATGATGCCGGTTGCGAAGGTGGTGACAATCGGCTGGAAGCGCAGGCCGGATATGAAGAGGCCATTGACCAGTCCACACAGCAGCCCGACGGCCGCACCCGCCGCCATGCCGGCGAAGACGGCACCGGTCGTGCCGCCGAGTGCGGCCACGACACTGACGGTAACGACATTGGCGAGCGCCACGATGCTGCCGACGGACAGATCGATATCTCCCGCCAGTATGACATAGGTCTGGCCGATGGCGACCAGGATCAACGGCAGAAATGTCGTCAGGTTCGATTGCAGCACGGAAGGCTGAACGAAGGACGGCTGCAGAAACGTGTTCACGGCGACGAGCACGGCCAGAACGACGAGGGTGATGATCCAGGGTTGCCTGCGCAGAACGCCTTGCGAATTCATGCGGCGTCTCCATAGGCGGCGCGGGTCATGTTGACGGATGTCATGTCGGCTCCGGTCAGTTCCGCAGAGATGCGTCCGCCGTTGAAGACAAGAATGCGGTCGGCATATTCGAGGATTTCCGCATCTTCCGAGGAATAGAGAAGAATGGTCGCACCGGCATCGGCCTGCTGCCGCATCAGCGCGAAGAGATCGGCCTTGGCGCCGAGATCGATACCCTTGGTCGGATCATCGAGCAGCAGCAGCTTGGGCGAAGTGGCGAGCCAGCGGGAAATGAAGATCTTCTGCTGGTTGCCACCCGAAAGCGTGCCGATCGGCATGTCCATGCCGGCAAATTTCGTCTTCATGTCATCCGCGACCTTCTGCACCCGCGGCTTCAGCGTTGCCGGCCGAACCAGCCGCATCTTTTCGCGCACCATCAGCGCGGCGACGAGATTTTCGAAGATCGACCGGCCCTGAAGCGAGGCGTCGCGCCCACGGTCACCCGAGACATAAGCAAAACCGTTGTGAACCGCCTGCGAAGGCTTGCCGACGATGATTTCGCGGCCCTCGAACCGGACTTGCCCGGTTGCAAACGGACTGGCGCCGAAGAGGCCTCTCAGCAAGGCCGATTGTCCCTGCCCCTGCAGGCCGGCCAGACCGACGATTTCGCCCGGATAAGCTTCTAGAGAGACGCCGCGCACGCCGTCGCCCGCAACGTCAGTTACCTTGAGGCTGGGAACTGCGGCGGCCCGCCCCTGCTCGCGGGCGGGTGCGGCGCGGACATCACCGACCATATCGTGCACCACGGCTTCACGGGTGGTGGCAGCGGTGTCGAGTTCGGAAATGGTCGCACCGTTGCGCATCACGGTAATGCGGTCGCAGACGGCAAAGACCTCGTCGAGACGATGGGAAATCATAATGGTGGAGACACCATCGGCCTTCTTGGCCCGGAGTATCTCGAAAAAGCGCTGGGACTGGCGGCCATCGAGCGCCGCCGTCGCCTCATCCATGATCATCAGGCTGGCATTCTGGGCGAAGACCTTGAGAATTTCGACGAGCTGGCGCTGATCGGGCGGCAGATTGCCAACGATCGCATCCGGCTCCAGTCCCTCGCCTGCCACACCATCAAACAGCGCGATCAGTCTTGCTGCTTCCGCCTTAAGCGCCTTGCCATCAACAAAGATGCCGCGCTTCGGCTCGCGGCCGAGAAAGATATTGTCAGCGACGGAGAGCTGCGGAATGAGGCTCAGCTCCTGATAAAACAGGGCGATACCGGCATTTTCGGCATCCCGCGGGCTCTTGAAGCGCACGTCTTCGCCATTGAACCTGATGGTGCCGCTGGTCGGAGCCACCGCGCCCGCAACGATCTTGCAAAGCGTGCTCTTGCCGCAGCCATTGGCGCCTAGCAGCGCGTGAATTTCACCGCGACCAACGGTCAGCCTGCCGGCGGAAAGCGCACGCACGGCGCCAAAATTCTTCGTTATGCCGGCCGCTTCCAGAGCGTTCGCCATCGCATGTCCCCGAATAATGCTTGTCACAGGCGGACGGCCAAGGCCTGCTCCGCACTCGAAATTCCGGTTCGGGCCGACGTCTGTCGCCGGCCCGGGAGAAATCTTACTTGAAGAACTCGCCAGCCTGCTCCGGCGTCACGGTTGCCGTGACGGACCAGTAGCCGGGCTTACCATCGGCAGCCTTGATATTGTCGGCAAGGTTATCGCTGCTGACGAAGGGGATCGGAATATAGACGGCGTTACCATAGGTGCCGCCGAAGATACCGTCCTTGAATTCCTTGCCCTGCAGCTTCAAGACCGCAACGTTGAGCGCGCTGGCCATGACGCCCGGAGGATTGACCGAAGCGCCGGAATTGAACTTTTCCTTTTCCCAGCGGGTCATGAAGTCCTTACGGATTTCACCCGTTGCGGCAATGTCCTTGGTCTTGCCGGCTGCCTCGATGGCGCGCCATGCACCATCTGCCATGCCGTCCTGCACCCACACACCACTGATGTCGGGATAGGTGGCAAGCAGGTTCTGCATGGCCTGCTGGCCCTGCGCCTGATCCCAGCTTGCATTGGCTTCGTTCAGCACCTTGATGTCAGGATATTTCTTGAACACTTCGCGATAACCGGCGACGCGGGCTTCATTTGCCGGGTTGCCGGCGATGCCGTTGATGGCGACCACGCTTCCCTTGCCCTTCAGCGCATCCGCAAGCCATTGTGCGGATTGGGCCGCCCATGCCTTCTGATCGATGCCGACGTAAAGTGCATCCTTCGACGACACTTCGGCGTCGGTGGCGATGACGAGGATGTTGCGTGCCTTGGCCTGTGCGAAGATCGGATCGAAAGCGGTCGGGCTGCCGGGATTGATGAGGATCGCATCAACGCCCTGGTTCATGAAATTGCGGATATGACCGATCTGCCCCTGCACATCGACATTGCCGCTCTGGACGACGACTTCAACCTTGACGCCCTTTTCGCCCCACGCTTTCGCGGCGGCCTGGGCTTCTTCGATCATCTGCGTGCGCCATTCGCTGCCGACGAAGGAATTGGAAAGACCGATCTTGAAGCTCTGCTCCTGCGCGTGCACGGACGTGCCGGCCGCCAGCACCATCGCGGCGGCAGCCATCAAATTTCTAAACATGAAAGTTTGCTCCTCCAAGCACGGTTCTCAACGATGAAACCGTTTACATCGACAAATGTAACCGGTTTCATATTCGAGTCAATCCCGAGAATGATTTTTATCGGGATACGTATGAGGGAATGAAATGCCGAGCGGCAGCTGTGGAAAATGCCAATGAAACAGCAAACATAATCCCTTCGAAAACGGGATATAACGACGCACACGCACCTGCCGCTTGATCGGCTTTTCACTCTCCCCTGTGGACAAGAGGGAAATTCCCGCATCAAATCACCGCTTGAGACTCGTCAGGAGAATGACCATGGAAATATTGCGCGCGGGAACACGGGCATCGGCCAAAGGCCCGGACGGCTGGTTCACCGGTACGGTCCGGATCGATCCGCTCTTCAACCCCTTCGATGCCGAGCGGGTGCAGGGTGCCCAGGTCACCTTTGAACCCGGCGCCCGCACCGCCTGGCACACCCATCCCCTCGGCCAGACCCTGATCGTGGTATCCGGCCTTGGCCGCGCACAGCGTGAGGGCGGCCCGGTGGAGGAGATTCGCCCCGGCGATATCGTCTGGTTCGCACCGGGCGAAAGACACTGGCACGGCGCCGCACCCAACATCGCCATGACCCATATTGCGCTTCAGGAGGTGAAAGACGGCAAGGTGGTGGACTGGATGGAACATGTGACGGATGACCAGTATGGCAGCTGACGCAGCAGCGGGCGAATAACAGGCAGCAACGGGACAGTGGCAGGGTTGTCGAACAATCCACGCGTCCACTTTACAGAAGCTGCCGCCGCAGCAAGGCCTCCAGCCATTCCGCGAAGACTTGCAATCGCCGCGACAGATGCTGGCGATGGGAATAAAGCAAGGTCATCGGCATCGGCTCGGCCCGATGGCCCGGCATGACCTCGATGAGTTCGCCGCTCTCAAGATGCAGCCTGACATCGTAAGCGGGTATCTGGATCAAGCCGAGACCGGCAAGACAACAGGCGATATAGGCCTCGGCATTGTTGACGGTGACGCGGCTGCGCATGGGAACCGAATGCAGGGCGTCGTTTTCGATCCATTCCCAGTTTTCCACGCGCCCGCTGGAAGGCGACGCGTAGTTGACCGCCCAGTGGCGGGAGAGATCGTGGGGCGTTTTCGGCGCTCCATACTGCGCGAGATAGGCAGGACTTGCGACATTGATCAGCCGCAGCTTGCCAATCGGCCGCGCAATGAGGCCGGAATCGCTAAGCGGACCGACGCGCAGCACACAATCGATATTGTCCTCCACCAGATCGACAGCGCGGTCGGTAACGCCAAGGCTGATGTCGATCTGCGGATAAAGGTCGAGAAATTGCGGCAGCGCCGGTGCAATGACCAGCCGGCCGATCCGGCCCGGCACATCGATGCGCAGCCGGCCGGAAGGCTGCGCCGCCGTCTGCCGGAACAGGTTTTCCGTGTCTTCGACATCGGCGATCAGCCGTTGGCAGCGCTCGTAAAATGCCGAACCATCCTCGGTCGGCGAGACCTTACGTGTGGTGCGGTTGAGCAGGCGCGCACCAACGCGCCCTTCCAGTTCCTGCACCGCCGCAGAAACCGAAGAGCGTGGAATGCCAAGCGTATCGGCGGCCCGGGTGAAGCTCGCACAGTCAACCACGCGCGTGAAGATACGGAACAGGTCGATACGGTCCAACCGAAAACACCCTATTGTGCGGATTTTCTGACAAGTCCTGTCAGAATGATCGCCTTTATCACGAAATGCTAGACGATATCCTGCTGGAATGAAAGCGGTCACCGCGTGGCCGATAACCGGCAAAGGAGGCCGACCCATGACAGATCATTCCCTCAAGGGCAAAACCGTCATCATCGCCGGCGGAGCAAAAAATCTCGGCGGGTTGATTGCCCGCGATTTTGCTGCCCAGGGTGCGGGCGCCATCGCGATCCATTACAACAGCGCGGCAAGCAGGGCCGATGCCGATGCAACCGTTGCCGCCGTAAAGGCCGCAGGCGCTGAGGCAATCGCCCTTCAGGCCGATCTCACCACGGCAGGCGCCGTCGAAAAGCTATTTGCCGATGCCGTCGCCGCCATTGGCCGCCCGGATATCGCTATCAATACCGTCGGCAAGGTGTTGAAAAAGCCGATCCTCGAAACATCGGAAGCCGAATATGACGAAATGACCGCCGTCAACGCCAAGTCGGCCTTCTTTTTCCTGCAACAGGCCGGCCGCCACGTCAGTGACAATGGCAAGATCTGCACGCTCGTGACGTCTCTCCTGGGCGCTTTCACACCGTTTTACGCCAGCTATGCCGGCACCAAGGCCCCGGTGGAGCATTTTACCCGCGCTGCGGCCAAGGAATTCGGCGAACGCGGCATCTCCGTGACGGCGATTGGTCCCGGACCGATGGATACGCCGTTCTTCTACGGTCAGGAAACGCCGGAGGCGCAGGGCTATCACAAGACCGCGGCTGCACTTTCCGCCTTCTCGAAAACCGGTCTTACCGATATCGAGGACATTGTTCCCTATATTCGCTTTCTCGTAACGGACGGCTGGTGGATGACCGGCCAGACCATTCTCGTCAATGGCGGTTACACCACGAAATAGTCCCCTCCGGGTGACGGGCCGAGGCGGGCGGGTAACTCGGTGCCATTTCCCCCTGCCCGGCCTGAGGCAAATTTTGAAACCGTCATGCCAAAAAGTGCGAGGGCCATATGGCCTGAACTGCCGCTACCGGTATAAAACCCTGCCATCCTGTTATTGGAAACCCGGGAGATATCGGATGAATTCAGGGCGTCGTGGCGTTCTCGCACTTCTGGGCGGTCTTGTGCTGGCAAGGCCGTCTCTCAGCGCAGCGTCGAGCAAGCCGGCAGCCGTTGCCGCCTCCCGCTCCAGTTACAAGCCGCGACATATCCTCTGTTTTCTCGGCCCTGAAAATGGGCTTGAGGCTCTCCGGAAGAGCGCCCGCGCCGCGATCGATGATTTTGCGCCCGATTTCAGCCTCGACGACGATTATTCGCAGGATGAGCCGGACGACCGGATGAACCGTTCCTTCAATGTCTGCTGGGACCGTGTCGACCCCGAGGCCCACCAGTTGGCCGATGAGGAGGCTGTCGCCGGGCACGGCTCGGTTCTTTACGTACTTGGCCCGTCCATGGACGCCGAAACAGCCGTGAAGACATCCGAAAATGCGCTTAGATTCGTGCAGCATATGCTCGATAACGGCGCCATCGCCGTGAAGGGAGAAAGTGCCGGCATTGCCCATGGGGCAAGGCGCTGGAAGCAGCTGTTCGAGCAATCGCGCAGCGAAGCTGCTGCCGATGACGGAATGGCGCTTGCCAGAACCTGCCGTCTGGCTTTCGCACGCCGCCCCATAGGCGGTGATGCCGACGGGATGATGAGTGTCGGGTTTCACCTGATTGGATTGCCAGATGTGCAGGTGCACTTTACCAAAAACGGCGATCAGCCGTCCACGAACACAGAACAGCTAAAGATCGCGGCGCTGATAGACGATATCGCCGATCAAATGGCGCGTGACGGCGTCGAAGCGGCCGTGAAGGATCGTCGCGCCGCCCTTGCCGATGATACGCGCTATGAGGAAGACGAATATAAATTCAACCCTTTCGGCGTCGTCAGCATTAACGACGTCAAGCTTTGACGCCCCCGGGCGCAGCTGCCTGTGCAGCAGGCGCGGGGTCACTCTCGCCTGGCACCAGAAGCATGGGCCAGACACGATGACGAGCCTGATCGGGATAAAAGGGCGCATAGGCCGGCATGGTGGACAATAAGGTCTGGGCCACCGTCACGCCGAGATCATGCAGGGACGTGCGGAAACTGGTGAGGCGCGGCTCGAGAAACTGGCCGCGTGGACCATCGCGGAAGCCGATAACGGCGAGATCTTGCCCCGGTTTCAGGCCAGCTTCCGCAAGACGGCGATAAAGACCGACCGCCATCAGCTCATAGATCAGCACAATCGCCGTTGGCCGGGGCCGCATCTGCAGCCATTCGCTGGCGGCGTGATAACCGCCCTGCTCGCTCGATTTCGCGCGGACGACCAGGGAAGAATCGTAAGGGATGCCATTATCCTCCAGCGCGCGCCTGTATCCCTCCAGAAAAACATAACCGAGATTGATATCGCTGTCGGGCGCAGCCACAGCGATCGAACGATGACCGGCAGCAACAAGGCGGTCGACGGCATTTTTCGCCACCCCCTCGAAATCGAGGTCGATCCAGGCGTGATCATCGCTGGAGGCTGTCCGGCCGAGCGCCACGAAAGGCAAACGGTTCTGCTTGAGGAAATCCACGCGTTTGTCGGTGCGCCGGGTGGCGGAAATGATCATTGCATCCACCATGCGCCGCGCCACCATACGCTTTAAATATTCATCCGGATCTTCTTCCCCCGGGCAGGGCAGAACGATGAGGTCGAGATTATGTCCGGAAAACACGCTTTGCAGGCCATCCGTCACGCCTAAGAAGAAGTTGTCGGAGTTTTCAACGGTCTGCGCGTCGCTGCCGGTCATAAGGCCGATGACATTGGTGGTTCCCTGCCGGAGACTGCGGCCGGACTGGTTAGCGACGTAACCGAGCTTTTCCGCCGCTTCGAGAACACGGCGACGCGTCTCTTCGTTCACATCGGGCTTGCCGTTCAGGGCACGGGAAACGGTGCCAATAGATATCTGAAGATAATCGGCAAGCTGCCGGATTCCTTTCATGCATTCCCCTCCCAGGCCTGACGCGCAATCAACGCGTCCCTTAACGGTCTTGACATATCTAACACCATCGTCATAGTCTCGTAAACGTTTACGACGCTCTGCGCAAAGAGGAGTTTGCCAGGAGCCCGGGGAGATGAGATGACATTTAATGCCGTTTTATGCGGATGCGGAGCCATGGCCAAAGGCTGGTTGCGCGCCATTCAATCCACGCCGGAGATTTCCGGCGCGATCAGGATCGCCGGTCTGGTGGATCTGAACGAGAACACGGCCCGCGCGCTTGCCGAAGAATTCGCCCTCACCGACGCGGTCATCGGCACAGATCTTCGCGCGGTTCTTGCTGAAACGAAAGCCGACATCCTTTTTGACATCGTCATCCCGCAGGCACGCTTCGCCGTGGTTGAAGCCGGTCTCGATGCCGGGTGCCACGTGCTGAGCGAAAAGCCGCTGGCCGCCTCGATGGAAGAAGCCGCCACGCTGGTGGAGCTGGCAAAAAAAGCCGGCAAAATTCATGCCGTGGTGCAAAACCGGCGGTTTATTGCCGGTATCCGGCGGCTGCGCCGCGCACTGGAAGACGGCGTCATTGGCGACCTGACGGCCATCCACTGCGATTTCTTCCTCGGCCCGCATTTCGGCGGCTTTCGTGAGGAGATGAAGAACGTCCTGCTTCTCGACATGGCGATCCACACCTTCGATGCCGCCCGTTTCGTTGCCAATGAAAAGCCCCTTTCCGTTTTTTGCGTTGAGAAGAACCCGGCCGGCTCCTGGTATGCCCACGGGGCGAGCGCCAACGCCATTTTCGAGTTCTCCAATGATGTCGTCTTCACCTATCGCGGTTCATGGTGCGCCGAGGGCGAGCGGACCAGCTGGGAAGCGCGCTGGCGGCTGATCGGCTCGAAGGGAATGATCCTGTGGGACGGCGAAGACAATTTCTCCGCCTCCGTGGCCGGTGACGACAAGGGACTTTTACGCGGATTTAAGACCGTAAACGTTTCCGATGTCGTTTCCGAAAAGGACACGCGCGGCCATGCCAGCGTCATTCTATCGTTCCTCGACTCCATCCGCACGGGTGAGATGCCGGAAACGGCCTCCTTCGACAACATCAACAGCCTTGCCATGGTGATCGGCGCGATCGAAAGCGCCCGCCTCGGCCAGCGTGTTTCAATTGCAGCATAAGGACTGAAAGACGTGAGCAATCCGGCAACATCCATCCGCATCGGCACCATGGTCAGCGCCAGCAAGGGCCAGGCGGCCGAACGCATCGGGCAGATCGCCGATCTCGGCTTCGAAAGCTTCGAGCCGTTCTTCTGGCAGACGACCAACGGTCAGGACCTTGCCGATCTGGGCAAGCGCTGCCTTGAGGCTATCGGCGACCGCGACATCACCATCGGCACACTCGGCATGTTCGGCAATCCGCTTGAGGAAACCGAAATCGACCTTGAGACATTGCAGGGCTGGAAAGACTGCATCGACAATGCCCATCATTTCGGCGCGACCTGCGTTGCGGGGTTCACCGGCCGGCTGCGCGGCAAACCGCTGCCAGAAAGCCTGCCCAGATACAAGGAAATCTGGAGCGAGCTTGCCAAACGCGCCGCCGACAAGGGCGTGAAGATCGCCTTTGAAAACTGCGCCATGGACGGCAACTGGCAGACCGGCGACTGGAACATCGCGCACAATCCCGACGCCTGGGAACTGATGTTCAACGAAACGCCGGATGACAATATCGGCATCGAATGGGAACCCTGCCACCAGATGGTCTATCTCATCGATCCGCTGCCGCAGATCCGCAAATGGGCGGACAAGATTTTCCATGTGCACGGCAAGGATGCGACCATTCGCTGGGATGTCATTCGCGAGCACGGCATTTTCGGCAAGGAGAAATTCGTCTTCATGCGCACGCCGGGCTTCGGCGACAGCAACTGGACGGACATTATTTCCGAACTGCGCCTCGCCGGCTGGTCCGGCTCGATCGACATCGAAGGCTGGCATGACCCCGTCTACCGCGACGCGCTGGAAATGACGGGCCAGGTGCATGGTCTGAACTATCTGAAAAAATGCCGCGGTGGCGATTTCGTCGTCGACCCGACATAACGGAAGCCTTTCGGGAGAAGGTTTCCAGACAATGCAGCGACGATAACCAAAGAGGAGGAGATTATGGGTATCGCGAAATTTATGATGACCGGTGCGCTTGTTCTGGCGAGCGTATCCGCCGGTGCGATGGCAGCGCATGCGGAAGATGTGACGTTGACCCTCTGGTCGCTGGATCGTGATATCCAGCCGGCGCCGAACCTTATTAAAGAGTTCAACGCACTCAATAACGGCATCAAGATCGAATATCGGCAATTGCAATTCGATGATGTGGTGAGCGAATCCATGCGCGCCTATTCGACTGGCAATGCGCCTGACATCATCGCCATCGACAACCCCAACCACGCGATGTTCGCCTCACGCGGCGCCTTTCTCGACGTGACGGACATGATTGCGAAGTCGGATGTCATCAAGACGGAAAACTACTTTCCGGGTCCGCTGAAATCGGTGACGTGGGACGGCAAATATTTCGGCGTTCCGAAAGCGACGAACACGATTGCGCTTTATTACAACAAGGACCTGTTCAAGGCGGCCGGTCTCGATGCGGCAAAACCGCCGCAGACCTGGGACGAGCTGGTGGATGCGGCCCGCAAGCTCACCAACCCCGCCAAGAATGTCTACGGCATCAGCTTCAGCGCCAAGGCCAACGAGGAAGGCACCTTCCAGTTCCTGCCCTGGGCGCAGATGGCGGGCGCCACCTACAAGAACATCAATACCGATGGCGCGGTGAAGGCGCTTGAGACATGGAAGACCCTGCTTGACGAGAAGTTGGCTTCCCCGGACACGCTGACGCGCAGCCAGTGGGACTCCACCGCCACCTTCAACGCCGGCAACGCGGCCATGGCGATCTCCGGCCCCTGGGAAATCGACCGCATGCTCAAAGACGCCAAGTTCGATTGGGGTGTGACGCTGCTGCCGGTCCCGACACCGGACGCGCCGCGGTCTTCGGCCATGGGCGACTATAACTGGGCGATCTTCTCCAAGACCAAACATCCAGCCGAAGCCTTCAAGGCGATCGAGTTCTTCGCCTCAAAGGACAAGGACATGTTCAAGAACTTCGGCCAATTGCCGGCGCGTTCCGATATTCCGGTTCCGCCCACCGGAAATGCGTTGAAGGACGAAGCGCTGAAGACCTTCGTCGAGCAGTTGAAATACGCCCAGCCGCGCGGCCCCTCACCCGAATGGCCGAAGATTTCCAAGGCCATCCAGGACGCAATCCAGGGCGCTCTGTCGGGTCAGATGACGCCGAAGGCGGCACTTGATCAGGCCGCGGAAAAGATAAAGCTGGTCGACGGCTGATCCATTTGGGTAGGCGGCCGGGTTCATCCGGCCCCATCCACGGGTTCCTCCCGGTGGGGCTGCCTGTCGTGATAAGCGACGGCGGCCCCGATCGGAGCTTGTGAGGATGTTTCATGAAAAAACTGTTTTCCAGCGTCAACGACGGTCGCGGGTTCGACATCGTCCTTGTCGCCTTGCCTTTGGGCTTCCTGTTCGTGATGGCGGGGCTGCCGCTCATCTACAACATCGTCATGAGTTTTCAGGAAGTCGACATGTTCAGCCTGGGCACCTTCGTGCGCCCATTCGTCGGCTTCAAGAATTATGTCGATCTGTTCCGGCAGCCTGAAACCCTGCCGATCCTGATGAACACCGTCACCTTCGTCGTCGCCTCCATTGCCGGGCAATTCGCCATCGGCTTCGGCCTGGCGCTGTTCTTCTGGGTGAATTTTCCCGGGGCCACCTGGCTGCGCGGCCTGTTCCTCGTATCCTGGGTCATGCCCGGCCTCGTTGTCGGCGCCATCTGGAACTGGATCCTGTCGGGCGATTTCGGCGTCCTGAATTTCTTCCTGCGGGAAAGCGGCCTGATCTCAGGCAATATCTTCTGGCGTTCGGATGCGAATTTTTCGCTCTGGGCCGTCGTCATTGCCAATATCTGGCTCGGCACTTCCTTCAACATGATCCTGCTTTCGGTGGGCCTCGCTTCCATTCCCGGCGATCTCTACGAGGCGGCAGAACTGGACGGCGCCAGCGCCTGGCAGCGTTTCTACACCATCACTCTGCCGATGATGCGGTCCACCATCGGTGCGATCGTGTCGCTGGGCCTTATCTTCACGCTCCAACAGTTCGACCTTTTCGCCGCCATTACCGATGGCGGGCCGAACAACAGCTCCAACGTGGCGCAATATTGGGCCTGGGATCTTTCCTTCCGGCAATATGATTTCGCCAAGGGCGCGACGATATCGGTCATCATGATCGTTTTCGTCATGCTGGCTTCCATCGTCTATGTGCGCTCGACACGGCATGAGGTGCGCGGATGAGCATCACCAACCGCAACCAGCTGATGCTGGCCATCGCCATCATTCTCGCGATCATCTATCTCTTTCCGCTGTACTGGATGTACCTGACCTCGCTTAAAAGCGGTTCGGAAATGTTCGCCAGTCCGCCCGCCTTCTGGCCCGGCGACCCGCAATGGCAGACCTATGCCTACGTCTGGGAAAGCCGCAACATGGGGCGTTACCTGTGGAATTCGGTGCTGATCGCCTCCAGCGCGGTGCTGCTGATCACCATTCTCGGTGTTGGCTGCGCCTATGTTTTGGCCCGCTATCGCAATGTCTGGGTGGATATCGGCCTGTTCCTCATCCTCATGCTGCAGGTCCTGCCGGCATCGCTGATGATCACGCCGATCTTCGTCGGTTTCTCGCAATTCGGGCTTCTGGATTATCCGCGCCTGTCGGTCATCCTCGCCATCGCGGCCAAAAGCATGCCTTTCTTTGTGGTGCTGGTGCGCGCCACCTTCATGGCCGTGCCGCAGGAACTGGAAGAGGCGGCGCTGGTGGACGGCAATTCGCGGGTGGGCGCCTTCTTCCACATCGTGCTGCCGCTTGCCAGAAACGGCATTCTCGTCAGCGCCATTCTCATCTTCATGCAAGCCTTCGGTGAATTCGTTTATTCGAAATCGATGATCCAGGCGGCGGAACTGCAGCCCGCCAGCGTCGGCCTCAACTCCTTCATGGGCCCCAATACCAGCGAATGGAACAATATCATGGCCTATGCGACCATGTATGTGACGCCCATTCTTGCCCTCTTCATTCTCTTGCAGCGCCGCATCGTTTCCGGCCTGACATCAGGAGCGCTCAAATGACATTTCAGATCGAACTTTCCGGCGTCAACAAATATTACGGCGCCTTCCATGCTCTGAAAAATATCGACCTTTCCATCAAGAAGGGCACCTTCGTCGCACTTGTCGGTCCTTCCGGCTGCGGTAAGTCCACCCTTCTGCGCTCGCTGGCCGGGCTGGAGAGCATATCCGCCGGCGACATGCGCATTGCCGGCACGCTGATGAACGGTGTGCCGCCGCGCAAGCGCGATGTGGCCATGGTGTTCCAGTCCTATGCGCTCTACCCGCATATGACGGTGGAGGAAAACCTTACCTACTCGCTGCGCATGCGTGGCGTCGCCAAGGCGGAGGCCCGTAAGGCAGCGGAAGAAGTTGCCGCGACGACCGGACTTTCCAAGCTGATGAAACGTTATCCGCGCGAACTCTCCGGCGGCCAGCGGCAGCGTGTGGCCATGAGCCGGGCGATCATCCGCAATCCGCAGGCCTTTCTGTTCGATGAACCGCTTTCCAACCTCGATGCGGCGCTGCGTGTTCATATGCGCAAGGAAATCCGCGCACTGCATGATCGCCTGCATGCAACCTCGGTCTACGTCACCCATGACCAGATCGAGGCAATGACCATGGCCGATCATGTCGTCGTCATGCGCGATGGCGTCATCGAACAACAGGGCACGCCGCTCGAACTCTACGACCGCCCGGTCAATCGCTTCGTTGCAGGTTTCATCGGCTCGCCGGCCATGAATTTCATTCCGGCCATGGTCAGCTCGGATGGCGCTTCGCTTCTGTTGCAATTCGGCGAAGGTGAGCCGCAGCAATCGATCAGGGCTCCGGCTCCCTTGCCGCCCGGCAAGCGCATCATCGTTGGTATCAGGCCGGAACATATCCGGCCCGCAACAGCAACAGGTGCGGCGCTGACGTTACCTGTGTCGACCGTGGAAACCACTGGTTCGGCCACTTTCCTCACCCTCGGCACAACGACCGAAGTGGTCATCGCGATACAGGGGCGCAGCGAGGTCAGGAGCGGCGAAGTCGTCGGCCTCGACATCAACCCGACCGACCTGCATTTGTTCGACGAAGAAACCGGAGCCGGTCTCGGAGGCCGGTAAAACGAAACATGGGGCATATTGGAAACGGACAGCCCGTTTGGGGCTCTCCGCGTCCTTCATGAGAGGCGAAAGCTTCAGCGCCCCATGATGATGTCGACGATATTCCGGCGCGCGGTGGCGGAGGTGGCGGTGGCGCGGCCAACCTCGCGGGCGGCGATGGCGGGCGAACCGGTGCCTTCAATATCCACCCACCGACCGGCATGCTCGGTGGATTGACGCTTGAGATAGGTATAGGGCGTTTCGTCCCAGCGAAAAATCTTCGGCTTCATATTGTCGAGAATGAAATCTCCGCGGTCGGTTCTGACCGTGAGGATGGCGTGGCCATCACCTTTTTCGTCGCGGACGACGGTGATCAGCAGGTCGGAAACCGGCAGACCGGCGTCCATCAGCCGCTTCCGTTTCTCCAGCGCGAGGTCCTCGCAGTCTCCCGCGCCGTTATAGGGATATTCCCAATAATCCTCGTAACCCCACACTTCCATGTCGGTCCGCTGGTCGATCTCGGTATTGACGGCATTGTTGACCGAGACGAGGGTAGCCCAGACATCAGGGGTAAGACTGACCGGCGGCATGGACTTCACCGGCTGGCACTCAGCCGAATGCCGCTGGCAGAAGTCGTAATGTCCGACGGGCTGTGAGGTGATCCTGCCCGTCTGCATCGAAGGAGACGCCTGCGCCGGCGCGGCCAAACCCACGACAGCCAGAATGAAACATGCTTGCAGCGATTTGATGAGATGGGTCATGTTCGTCTCCTGACGACATGAGCTACCCGTGGCGACTTGAGGTCACATGAAACAAAATGCTCGACTTTTAACGACCCCGAAAATTCCCGGCCGGATGCTTGCACAATGAGGTGTGACAGCATTCCGGGCGGCAACAACGGTAAAGTGAGCGGGGGCAACTTGCCACGCGCAGGCGGCCTGCCCTAAGAAGGAGCCCTCACCGCAACACGATCCCCATCATAGAGACCGCCGTATGAGCCTGTTTGCGAAGTCCACCCGCGCGGCCGCCGTCCTTCTGGCGCTGGCCTTCCTGCCTTCTTATGCCGCAGCCCAGCAGATGGTCGTTGTGCCTCCGGGCAACCGCTCGGCCGAACAGCCCGAAATACCGCAGGCCTCGGCCATCAGGACCAAGGCGTTCTCCACGACCTACGAGGAAAAATTCCGCAAGACGGTCGATCTCCTGAACAGCGAACCCGGACTGCTCGGCAAGATCAGGAAGGCAGGCGCGGCCTATGGCATCGACCCGATCCACATCGTTGGCGCCATCGTCGGGGAACATACCTTCAACGTCTCGGCCGTGGATCGCATGCAGACCTATTATATCAAGGCCATCTCCTACGCCGAACTCGATATCAAGTTCAGCTATAAGGGCGTGGCCCTGAAGACATTTCTCCAGCGGCCGGAATTCCGCTCCTGCGAGGCCCTTGCCACCACGTCTGAACAGTGGAGCTGCCGCGATACCGTCTGGGACCAGAGCTTCCGTGGCAAGGTGGTGGATGGCACGAGCTATGAGGCGATCTCCTTCCAGCGGGCCTTCTTCCAGCCCTTTTACGCGGGGCAGACGTTCGGGCTCGGCCAGATCAGCCCGCTGACGGCGCTGCAGGTCACCGATCTCGTGAACAAAACGAGCGGCCTGCCGAAACTCTCGGCGGACAGGCCGAAGGATATCTACCGCGACGTCATGGATCCCGACCGCAGCATCCTCTATATCGCCGCCATCATCAGGGATTCCATCGACGCCTACCGGGAAAAGGGCTTCGACATTTCTGGAAATCCCGGCATCACCGCCACGCTCTACAATGTCGGCCAGCCAAGACGCCGCGCCGAGCGCCTGCGGACCGCCGTGGATGCCGGCGCAAAAAAACTGCTGCCGGTGGAAAACTACTATGGATGGTTGATCAACGACCGCCTCGATATCCTGAAAAACATTCTCGATGGCAAGGCCATCGACCGACGCACCACCTCCGATATTGGCGAGCAGAAGCGATAGGGGCTTTTTGCCGGGGAACGGGTGGCAATCGCTGAGATTGCACAGCGTCCAATTCTTCGAGCGATTATGGCATATTTTACGCGCCAAGATTGCCAAACCGCACCGTTTTGGCAGCAAAAAATCGAAAGCCGCTTTTCCAACCGTCGGAAATTTGCTAGTTGGACCGGCACAAGAATTGACTGATAGTGGGATAAATCCGCCCTATGCCTGACGAAGGCGACAGTACCGACAGTAGTCGACACCGAACGAGGCTGGCTCGCATAACGCGACGCCAGCCTCGAATTTTCTTGTTTTTTTCAAAGCAGCGGCTTTCAGCCTCGGATGGTCGGTCCGGGGCTTTGCGCGTTTGCACCCATTCCCATAAAGGCTCCTGAACATGGAATTCCTCGCAGATCCGAATATATGGGTCGGCCTCGTCACCCTTATCGTTCTCGAAGTCGTGCTCGGCATCGACAATCTCGTCTTCATCGCGATCCTTGCCGACAAGCTGCCGCCGCACCAGCGCCAGAAAGCGCGAATGATCGGCCTGTCGCTCGCGCTCGTCATGCGCCTGCTGCTGCTGTTTTCGATCTCGTGGATCGTCACGCTGACGCGGCCGCTTTTCACCATTTCGGATTTCTCCTTTTCCGGTCGCGATCTCATCCTCATCCTCGGCGGTGCCTTCCTGCTTGCCAAAGGCACGATGGAACTGCACGAACGGCTGGAGGGTGACCAGAAGCCGAAACAGGGCAAGGTGGTCCATGCAGTCTTCTGGCAGGTCATCGTGCAGATCGTCGTGCTCGACGCCGTCTTCTCGCTCGACAGCGTCATCACCGCCGTTGGCATGGTCAATAATCTCTGGGTGATGATTACCGCCGTCTGCGTGGCCATGGCCGTGATGATGGCGGCATCGCGGCCGCTGATGGCCTTCGTGTCGAAACACCCGACCGTGGTCATTCTCTGCCTTGGTTTTCTTCTGATGATCGGCTTCAGCCTGATCGTCGAGGGTTTCGGTTTCCATCTGCCGAAGGGTTATCTTTATGCGGCCATCGGCTTTTCCGTTCTCATCGAGGCGGCAAACCAGATCGGACGGCGCAACCGCGAAAGGCGCATCACCGCCGGCGATATGCGCGAACGCACCTCCGATGCCATTCTGCGGCTTCTGGGTGGCCGGGTCGGCGAACAGCAGTCGCTCGGCGAGACCGCTGACGTTATCGCCGCGCAGGCTGCGCAAGGCGACCTTTTCAAATCCGAGGAAAAGGACATGATACGCGGGGTGCTGACGCTTGCCGAGCGCCCGGTCGTATCGATCATGACACCGCGCACCGAAATCGACTGGCTCGATATTGATGCCGATCACGACACGTTACGAAGCCGGCTGCTGGAACTCGACCATTCCCGCCTGATGCTGGCGCAGGGCAAGCTGGACTCCTTCCTGGGCGTCGCCGCCACCAGGGACCTGCTGCGCGATCTGCTGCATGACGGAAAACTGAACCTCGAGCGTTCGCTGCGCGAGCCTCTCGTCGTGCACGAAAGCGCCACGGCCTTGCAGGTGATGGAACAGCTGCGCACATCGCCGCTGCAGATGGCCGTCATCATCGACGAATATGGCACGCTTCAGGGTATCGCTACGCCGACGGACATACTAGAGGCGATCGCGGGTGAGTTCCCCGACGAGGGTGAGGAAGCCCAGATTTCCGGACTTGAGCAAGACGGCTCCTGGCTGATCGACGGCACCGTCGATATCAGACGCGTCTCCTATCTCCTGGATATCGATCTGGTGGATGATGCCGACCGTTACTCCACGATCGCCGGCTACATCCTCTGGCGCCTCAGCCGCCTTCCCGAAATCGGCGAGCGGATTTCCGGCGACGGGTTCGAATTCGAGATCGTTTCCTGCTCGGACAGAAACATCGAAAAAATCCGGGCGTGGAATACCAGCCTTGCCACCTGACAGCTACACGGAAACGGGCTCCTGTTTCCGTGTAGGCCGAAGCTCTACGCGCCGAGGGCTCGCCTCGGCGCGATCGAGAAACAGGCCGAGTGCAGCAAAAAAGATTTCGAGAAAACCTTCAATGGATCCATCATGACGATCAGCCTTGCGGCCGAGGCGATCCGCCAGGATCCGGTAAAGGGAAAGCCGCTGCGGCGTGATCTGCGGCAGGGCCAGACCCACGCCCTGGCGCAGGCAATACCAGTCGGTGATGAGCTCGATCATTGGCATATCCGCCTGTTCGGAGGCAATGCTCTTCTCTCCGAGCAGGCCGACGACATCCCGCACCGTCTTACCAGCCATCGCCGCAACGATTTCCGCCGTCCATTCCCGGGGGAAATAACGATACTTGATCAGCGCCCGCTGATGGTCCCGCAGAAAGCTGCCGTAATCACCCGCCACAAAGGCCGCGTCCTGCGCTTCGCCGGCAAACGCCATTTCCTGCGCATACCCCCGGCAGATGCGGCCATTCACCGGCAGATGGGCCATCTCCACCGTTTCCACGGCGATTTCCTGACGCGACGGGTGGACAACCTTGAAGGCCGGCGGGAAAGCAACCAGCGACGGGACGGCGATATTGGTCAGTGACCTCTCCCCTTCCCCACGCCGCGTCACCCCTTCCACATGCAGATGGCCGCTAAAATGCACGGCGAGCCCGGTTTTTATCAGCGCATCCCCCACCGCCTTGAGCGGCATGCGCCGCACGGCGGTCGTTTTGCCGAACAGGGCGCTTTCCACGCTGCTTGCACCATCGAAGGGAT
The DNA here is from genome assembly GCF_000092025.1 of Agrobacterium fabrum str. C58. Classification (NCBI taxonomy): domain Bacteria; kingdom Pseudomonadati; phylum Pseudomonadota; class Alphaproteobacteria; order Hyphomicrobiales; family Rhizobiaceae; genus Agrobacterium; species Agrobacterium fabrum. Next base: position 1,489,976 of record NC_003063.2, on the reverse strand, counting down.
CGAGTGCCGGATAGTGGGAAAAGCCGAGCAACGTCTTGCCAAGCGCCTCTGCCCTGGCGCGCACATCGGCAATCCAGTCGAGAAGGAAAGGCTTGCAGCGCAGAAGCGCATTCCAGCCGGCGGCGGTGCTGTCGATGAAGGCGGCCTCCTCGCCTCGTTCAAAGCTGCCGTCGCGCGGTTCGAAAATATTGGCGTCGATCATCATCAGCCAGAGACCCGGCTCCGGCTCGACCAGATAGGAGGCGTCCATCAGCATGTAGACATTGCTGCCATCGGGTGAGCCCACCTCGTAGAGCCGATCCTGCGGCGCATCGGAGAGGCCGAAGGGTGTTTCCCAATGCAGGTAATCCGGCTGGCGGAAATAGCCAAAGGCCGCCATGGGGCCAAGACCTTCCGGATAACCGTCGCAATACATGCGCTCGCTGATAACGACCCGTTCCCCTGCCCGCTTCGCATCGCTAGAGACGGAGAGGCGTTCCCCGTTCTCCACCAGGAACTCCTTGGTTTGATGCCGGCCGCACGGCCCGAAAATATCGTGGTTTCCGGGCAGCGCATAAAAGGCCGTGCCATGCGCATCGCGATGACGCTCAAGAATGCCCTTCAGCGTTTGTGTCGTCTCCCGCTGCCCGTCATCGGTATAATCGCCGAGCAGCACCACATGGCGAATGCCGCGCCGCCGCACCTCTTCCAGCGCCGCATGCAGTGCATCGGCGCTCTCATTAAAAACCCGGGTAGAGTCGCGCGTTTCCGACCAGCTGCGCATGGTGATGCGCTGGCCATCGATCTCGATACCGGGAAATCCGAAATCCGCGGCTGTGTCATGAAAATGTGCGTCAGCAATGACGGCAACGGAAGGAAGCACAGGTGTCAGCATCATAAAACGGTCTTTCTGCCTGGGCAGTTCAAGATAATTGTCGGAACGGCGCGTTTATGTTTTCAAATTTGCCTAACCTAACCACATTGTCATCCAGTTTCTGCCAGAACAGCATCTAACGGCGAAAATGGCGGCATGTTGCGAAGATACGCAGCTGCATCTTGCGGTTGATACAGTTGTCTCCCGGTTAACCCTGTGTATTTCCAATGATGTAACTGGGCTTATGCTACCGATGTCGTCCTGTATTTGATGAGTCATAAATGAAAATACTGATCGCCATACAAAAACTGCTCGACTTCATGTCCGTCCGGTCTGACAATCCCGACCTTCTGAAAGCGCAGTACAGAGCCTTCACCCGGCAGATGCCGATGATGTATTTCATTTTGCTCTCAAGCACATGGGCGCTTGCCAGTACGCATATGCAATTGGCACCATTTTGGCTCACCGTTGGGGTTCCCGCCGTTTTTACCATCGGCTGCACACTTCGGGTCGCATTCTGGTGGAGGACGCGCGGCATCGATCCCCGGCCGGAGGTGGCACTCGCCGCCCTTCGCCGCACGAACCGCCTGGCCGCCGGCATCGCCCTGGCCTTCACGCTCTGGTCTTTTTTACTGGTGCCGCATGGAGATGCCTATACACGATCCCATGTCGCCTTCTACATGGCGATCACCGTCATTTCCTGCATCTTCTGCCTGATGTATGTACGGTCCGCCGCCTTCATGGTGACGGTCATCGTCAATGGCGCGTTCATCGCCTTTTTTGTGGCGTCACGGCAGCCGACATTCATTGCCATCGCCATCAATGTTCTGCTGGTTTGTGCCGGCATGATGTCCATCCTCCTGACCAATTACCGCAATTTTGAGCGCATGGTCATTTCGCAGCAGCGCACGGAGGCGCTCAGCAATGAAAACCTGCTGCTTGCCAATATAGACAGCCTGACGGGACTGCCGAACCGCCGCGCCTTTTTCGCACATCTTGAGGTCGAGCTCGCGAATGCCAGAGAAAAGGGAACCCGGCTGGCGCTGGGGGTCATCGATCTCGACGGTTTCAAGCCGGTCAACGATCTCTACGGGCATTCGGTGGGAGACCGGCTGCTGATCAATGTCAGCAAGCGCCTCACCGCCAATCTGAAAGCCAGCAAGGCTTTTCGACTGGGCGGCGACGAATTCGCCATCGTCGCCCCGATCATACCTGATGATGCGCAACTCGTCGCAAACGCCAATGCGATTTCCGAAGAGTTGAGGGCGCCTTACCATATGCCGGAAGGAACGGTGCATGTTTCCGCATCCATGGGAATAGCAGTCTTTCCCCACCTTGCCTCCACGCTGGAGCAGCTTTTCGACAGGGCAGACTATGCCCTCTACCACGCCAAGAAAACCCGGCGTGGCGATGCCGTTCTGTTCGATGCGGAACACGAAAAGCAGATCAATATCGAAGCCCGCATTGAGCATCTGCTCAAGCAGAGCGATCTGAAAAACGAACTTTCGGTGATGTTTCAGCCGATCGTGGATATACGCGACGGAAAAACGGCCGGGTTTGAAGCGCTGGCGCGCTGGCACAGCCCGGTTCTCGGGCATGTGCCGCCCGCACAATTCTTCGCCATCGCGGAACGGGCCGGCATCGTCGGTTCGCTGACGCGGCCGCTTCTGAAGATGGCACTGGCCTCGGCATCGACATGGGACCCTTCCCTGCGTCTCTCGTTCAATCTTTCGGCCCAGGACCTCAACTGTCATGAAGGCGTGCTGTCCCTGATCGGCATCATCGAAAACAGCTGTTTCGACACCCGCCGTCTCGATCTTGAAATCACCGAGACAGCCTTTGCCCATGATTTCGAGCAGGTGAGACAATCCGTCGACATGCTGCGCCGTCTCGGTTGCGGCATTTCACTTGACGATTTCGGCACCGGTTACTCCAGCCTCACCCGACTGCACGCCTTGCCGCTGACCAAGATCAAGATCGACCGCAGCTTCGTCACCGATCTGCACGAAAAACCAGCCAGCTACAAAATCGTGAAATCGCTTCTTGCCCTCAGCCGGGACATGGAGCTGGAATGCGTGGTCGAGGGGGTGGAAACATCAGCAGAACTCACCACACTCGAAGGTCTTGGCGCCACGCTGGTGCAGGGCTATATTTATGCGCCGCCGCTGAGGGAGTGGGATGTGGCGGCGTTTCTTTCGGGGCCGCGAGCGGTCGTTGGGACTGGCTGAGATTGCTCCAACCTTAGGCCCCGACGCGTCGAATTGCAGGAATACTTGGCTTCGTCGTATCGTAAAGCGTGAACGGACCGGCTGGTAATGTCGTAACTCAAGCTCAACCGAGTGTCGCGCCGCTGCTGGATATCGTCGTCACTCGAACGTTAGCCAGGAAACGCCGTCGACCAGCCTCCCACCATGCGCGCAGGCATCCCCCATGCGGGCAATTTTTTTCCCCTGTATGGTAGCGACCGATGAGCCACTGGTAATCTTGTCCGACGTTGTCGGAACGCCTGTGCAAAGCAGGCTGTCTCCAACCGTAGCGATCGGCACACCGTCAACGGTGACAAAAGTCTGTTGCGTCGAGACCACAGGTCCACCGATGTGTGGCTTCGGCCCGGGATCGACCATGGGGCAGATGTGCATATGACCTTTCAGCGTGACCGAGCGCCCGACCATTTAAATATCCCTCTAGCTGCCAATAGTACGAACTGCTGGCGTAGATGGCTTTGTAGTATCGTATAGGGTAAACGGCCCAGCTTGAGCCGCAATAGTCATGGCAGAAAGCGCATCAACTGGACGCATATTCTCAACAGTAAGCTGACCACCCAGCGATGGATGTAACTTCGGTGAATAGATTTGGCCGAGCTGAAGCTTCCCCAAATTTTTTAGAAGTCGATTGAACATAAGCTTACCTTTCTCGTCCGGAGCATCAAAGGATTCTGCATCAATCCCCTCAACGGCTATACCCAAGTTGATGTCAGATCGCTCAGCAGGAATCTCTTTGAACAGCCCGCGGCATGTCACTCTATGAAGAAGGATGTTAATTTCAGTGGTTTTATAGTCTTCATTCCATGCCAAGATTTTTCCGAACGCAGAAAACCCCAACGCGTGTGTCCGAACCGGATTCAGCTGTTTGTCGCCACCCAAAGCTAAAGCTACTATCGACTTATACTTTTCCGGATTACAAAACTGAAAATAGCCTTGCTTCCAAATTCCCAGGCCTGCATGCCGAATAAAATCTAAATAGGTTTCAGGAATCCTGTTTTTATACCGAGCAATATCTGCCTCGCCCATAATTTCAGGATTTTCGGGCAAGCCAAAGCGCTTCAAGGCGTTTTCATATGTTATAAAAAGCTCTGGCATTTTTACTCCTCAAGAATATTAAACTGCTCAAGACACCGGGACGTCAGGATTGCCGTCCCCCTTACCTGTACCATTGTCGGGAGTTTCAGCATCGGGAGAATTATCATTGCCGCCTTCGGGTTTACATTCTTCGAGTTTAGCGTTCATTTTTTTCTTTTGCTCAGCCGCTTTTTTTGCATGAGAGCGCAATTGCTCCGATCTTCTTCCCTTCCATTGAGACCCTAAAGAACTATTGATACTCTTGTCGCCCAAGCCAGAAATTGATCCGTCGCCCCCCGCAACCAAATCCAAGGTATGGGTTGCGGCCAACTTCTTCATCTCTTCTGCCACATCATTCGCAGCCTGTTCCTTATAGTCATTGCGCCCTTTCGATAAATACTTTTCTTCCAGTTCCCGTGTGCGGTCGGTGCGATAATCTTCTCTACTCTGCCGACGGTTTGCTGCATCATCAGTCGGCCTCCCCTGCTGTCTATATTTGTCGATATTTCTGACCAGATCATCAGGCTCCATGCGGTTTATTTCGTCTTGTTGCTCCTTCAACTGACGCCTAAACTCTTCAACTTGCTTAGGCGTAGCTCCCTCAGGCGGACTAAAGCAATCGATTTCCCCACAATCAACGCAAGGTTTGGCCTGTTCGCTCTCCTTGGTCTTGGCGTCAGCGTCTACATTCGCATCTTCCATATAAGAGGCGATTGCGGAGGCAGCCGCTCTACCCGCCATAGCGCCGACTTGCCCACCTATCCATGCTCCAACCGCTGTACCTCCAGGCCCAGCGAGGCTGCCAGCTAAGCCTCCAATAACACGACCGAGCCAACCTCCTGCGATAGCACCGCCCGCTCCGGCGACAGTTGTCGTCGCACTCATGCGGGCGCTCCGGATGCTGACGGATTGGAACGCAAGGCATCGACGGTGTGGTCGATCAGGGATTTAACCCTGTTATCTGGCGTGTCGCCGCCATCGCCAACATAGTTTCGCACCTCCGGTGCATCTGCCGCCTTTCCATCGGACATTATCATGACATAGGCCCAGCGAGCGCGACCGCGTTCCGTCTTGATACCAAGCTCATCGGCAGATTTTTCGCTGGCCAAGGTGGCGCCCCAAATGAAGTTATCATCGACGCCAGAAAAATACGGTGGAGTATTCGCTTTCAGGAACCGGGCTATTCTCAGCCGAGAAGAATGCAACATCGCAGCTTTCAGTTTTTCCATTTGATCCCGTTCGATGCGTAACGGGCCAGGCGGAGCAGCAGGTAGGTCGGCGGGAGCCTTCACCCGCTTCACACCACCATAGTCGGGCGCGTTTAAAACGACGCAATCCGCAGGTCCTAAAAACCGGGCGAGCTGTGGCCTTGTCAGGATTGGAAGAAGAGCGCCGAGGACATTAGGGTCCCAGTGTCGAAACAATACGCGTTCATACTGGGGTGAACTCGTAGCTGGCAGATCGCCACTGGTCTGCTCCAGCGGGATCATAACCTCGTTAATAGTCCTCAGGTGACGGTAAAGATCATCGGTTCCAGACGGACAGGACCAATAGACAGCGCAAGCATTTTTTGCGTCTAGCCAGCCGATATAGGAGCGCACGGGGATAGCCGAGAGATCGACTAACCATGGTCCCGACAAACGAAAATCGGCGGAAGCACCTTCAAGAAACAATGACCGGGCGCTTATACCTTCTTCCTGAAGGATGCGCGGAAGATTATCAAATGCACCCCCATCTAAAACGACGGACACCTGTCCCGTCATTGCCTCTACGGCTTGTCTTGTAAGCTCGGCGGTTTCGTTCGGATTTGGCAGATCAATTATGGGTGTGTCGTTCATAATCAAATCCTGACAAACGGTGTGGAATTCTTCGACATCGACTTCAAGCAGGAGCCACTTTCACCTGGGCCACCTTTCTTGAAGTTGATCTGGTTGCCTTCGATATCGATCTTCAGGGCAAAGAGCTTGATGCCGCTTTTAGTCAGGGAGATGTATCCGCCGGGAGTCGAAAGACGAATTTCGTCGTCGGCGAATATCTCCCAGACCTTCGCCTCGCCATGATATTTCTCTTCGGAGACGAGATTGTAGAGCTTGCCGACATTGATGGTGATCTTCTCACCGACACGCGTATATTGGCCGGTACCGATCTCGACGAATTGCTCTTTGCCGATGGTCAGGTTCTGCTGTTTTCCAACCTGTCGGACTTCCGTCTGCCCGATATTCGTGACCTTGCTGACCCCGACCTGCTCGGCTTTTGCCACTCCAACGGATGTGGACTGAAACGCCCCGATGATCGTGTTCATGATGCCCGGCAGCGGAAAGAGGCCCGAGGCATCGGAACCGACGCCCGAGCCGGAGCCGGCAAGTGCCGTACCCGCATCCGCCCGCGGGCTTGGACCGGAGACAACGCCCTCGCGCGAGGAAAGTCCGCCTGCACCAAGAAATCCGAGTGCGGATGAGGCAAGCGTGGTGGCAAAGGCTGCGACACCAGGACCACCACCGCCGGCAATCTGGGCGGCCTGTGAAAGCAGGCCAGCCGTCTGTCCTGAAAGCGCCTGCACGCCTGCCATCGCCATCATCGCCATCGGTCCCGTTCCGCCGACGACAGTATTCACCGAACCACCGATCTCGTGTTTCTGGTTGCCGGAAACCTCGACGGCGCGGTTGCCGCCGACCGAGGCGACCTCGTGCCGGTCGATGCGTTTGGTCCGGTCGTTCAAGACCCGCGTCGTCTGGTCCTTCTGGGCGTGGAAGAACTGGTTCTCCTTGCCGGCTTCATCTTCGAAAGTGATTTCGTTGAAACCGTCACCCTTGTGACTGTTGGAGCGCAGCACCATACGCGTCTTGTTGGCCGGCAGGTCGTAAGGCACGGAATTGGCGGGATTGTTGACCACGCCGATAACCAGCGGCTTATCAGGATCGCCATCGACAAAAGCAACCATCACCTCCATGCCGATGCGCGGAATGACCTGCGCACCCCAAGTGCCGCCACCCCATGCCTGGCTGACCCGCACCCAGCACGTATCCGTGCCATCCTTCTTCGCCTTGCGGTCCCACGGGAACCACAGCTTGATGCGGCCATATTGATCCGGATGGATTTCCTCGCCTTCGGGGCCGGCGACGATCGCCACCTGCGTGCCTTCGATGCGCGGCCGTTTGGTTGACCGGTGCGGCGTCAGCGGCACGCGGGCGGGAATTGCCTCGAAGTGATTGCGGTACTCCGGTTCGTTGCTGTTTGTCTCATAGGAGAGATCAACAATACTGTGGCTTGCCCTCACGATCACATGCTCCTCGTAGGCATGCTCGGGATGCGCAACCTCGAAAGGCGTGAAGCGACGGCCCGCTTCCAGAATACGCGTGGTCGATGAGCCGAACACCCGGTCATGATCGGCCTCAATTGCCTGGGTCCGCAGTTTCTGCGCCCGTTCCGCTTCTTCCACTGTCTTGATGCGGGCTGGATATTCGTAAAGCTCGCGCTTCGTCGCATCCGGCATCTGCACCAGCGATGGCGTCATCGTGCCCGGCACCATGCCCGGTGTCTCGAAATTCCAGTCCGCACCCGCGCGCTGGCCCGAGACATAGGAGAACCGTCGCGCCCAGTCGTTGATGTGGTTACGGTCCGACGAGCCCTGCGCCAGGCGCACCATTCCCTCGCCCTGTGCGGCCGGTGATGGTCCGAGCCAGCCGCTGGCGCTATCGGCCACATGCAGCTTGTGGGACCCGTCCTCGTGGCTGAACCAGTAAAACAGGCCGTCCTCTTCGAAACGGCGAGTGAGATAATCGAGATCCGTCTCGTTAAACTGAACGCTGTAGTGCTGGGCAGGCGGCGGTGAAATGATGCCCGATGTATCGGGGGCGGGAATGCCATGTTCGGAAAACAGCGTCTCGACGATCTCGACCGCCGTCTTGTCCATCCAGATGCGGCAATCGGAGCGGCGCGACAGCAGCCACATCTGCGGCCGGATGGTCAGCGCATAGGAGCGCATGCCACGGGTAATCGGCGGCCCTTCATGCAATTCCGTCACCAGGCCGTTGAAGGGGCGGCGAACGCCGCCGCCATCACCATCGCCCTGGCTTATCTCGATCGAGACATCGACCAGCCGTCCGATCAGTTCCTCGGGCTTCACCGCTTCCTTCTTGGCTCGCACGGTCAGGCGGATCTCGAAGAGCTGCGACACGCCCTCCTCGACGGACAGGCGTTCCGGCAGAAGCTGGTCCTCGCCCAAGGGCGAAGACACTTTCAGAACACGGCTCGCCTGAACGAAATCAGAAACCGAAGGCTGGTCGTTCATGGGACACTCCTAAATCAGGACCCGCGGCTGGCCTGCAGCGGCCAGAACCAGATCGTTTCCGAATTGTAGTAGCAGGCCGACGCGCATTGGGTGGCTTCCGACCCGCCGCGCACGAGATCGATATGACCGCCACCGGTGTAGCCGGGAATATTGTTGAAGGCCACGACACCGTTGCGCGCGCCGATGCCGTTGCGGGCGGTGGCGGGCGTGTAAGGATCGGGCTCGCCGAGATAGCTCGTCCGCTTCATCAGGGTGGCAAGGCGGCGCATGTTCACCTCGATGCCCTTTCCGGCATAGGGGCCCTTCTGGATGCGGTGCGAAGAGGGCACGATGTTGATGCCCGACTTCACGAAAGCGATGCTGACGCGGATGGCGCAGGTATTATGATAGTTCGGATTGCCGATGAAGCTCTCCCAGCCGATTTCCGTGAACAGATCACGCTGGCTGAGATAATTCGGATGCGACGGATCGCTGCTCGGATAATTGCTATAGAGGGTGTCAAAGTTAACGCGCATGGCTCGTCCCACTAGTTACTTTTCTGCTCACAGGGAAAGGAGACCTTGAGCGCCTCCCGCACGAGGGTTGCTGCCTGTTCATCCAGTTTTTCCGCAGGCATATCGCCGAGATAGGTGTAGATCCGGTCGGTGAGTTCATGGGGCGCAACGGCACCCGCACCACACCAGTCCGATCCGCTTGTCAGATCGGCCACACCGGCGATGTAGGCGCTCGATTTTGCGACGGAAACCAGCCGCCGCATTTCCGGATCAGACACATCAGGAGCGAGCTTCCCCTCAATGGCCTGCTTGAGTTCGGCACCGGAGAATATCCATGTCCGTTCCGCCGCACCGGCCGGTGAGAGACCGGACAGGGCCAGAACAAATGGCACGGAGACAAAAACCGCATATAGGGAGCGCATGAAAAACCCGCCTCGTCCAACGTGGATGAGAAACATCACGACGTGAGCTGCAAACTGCAATGAAAACGTTCCGGTGCCGGCATGCCGGCACCGGGTCGCATGGCTATCAAGCAGCCTTGGTCGTCGCCAGATCGTAGGAAGCGATCATCGGAGACTGCGGCGAGTTGTTGTCGTCGAACGGCGTGTACTTCACTTCCATTTTCGTGAAGTTGAGCTTGATGGTCTCCACCGGACGATCCCCGCTGGAATCCACCGAGTAGCTGGCGATAAGGGTGTTCGTCAGCAGGTATTCGATATAGGTGTTGCCCGGATTGCCGGTCGTCACCAGATGAATCGTTGCAAGCTTGCCAGTGCGGCCAGCACAGGCCTCCTGGAAAAGCTTTGTGGAAGACGAGTCGCTAACCTTTGTCAGAATGACTTCCGAAATGGTCGGTTCGGACGCTTCGCGGTTTGCAGCAGAACCAGCCGACGTGTTCATGTTGCGGGCCACGTTCCAGTGAATGGCTTCAATATCCATCCACTTGCGATGTTCTTCATGGGTGGCGTCGCCCTGGATACCGTCAATCTGCAGATAAATTGGCATGCTCTAAGCTCCTGTAGCTGAAATGACCTCTTGCTCCGAGGCCGAGTTACCCTTCGTTTAATGCCGCATGCGTCGGGTAGCCCCATCCGACGCGGCAACTTTATCCACCCCAACCTCTTCGGTTACGGCGAATTCATCTGCTTCCCCAGCCGCTTCCGCACGAATGCCGAACCCGTTTTCACCAAAATCGACAACGATCTTCCCGACGCGTTCTCCCGCGATGACCTTCTCGAGGAAAAAGCTGGAAAGAGGCGGCAGGAGATCCTTGCCGATCATGATTTCGATGGCGCGTGCGCCGATTTCACTTGCACCGGCGCGCGCCACCAAGGCATCGCGCGCCGCATCGGACAATCTCAGGTCGGTGCCATATGTTGCGAGCACACGGTCCCTGATCTTGCCAATCTGCATGTCCACGACACTTGCAAGCTCCTCCGCGCCAAGCGGCATGAAGGGCAGGATGATCGTGCGCCCGAGGAATGCGGGCTTGAACTGTTTGGTAAGCTCCGGCATCAGAAGCGCTTCCAGCGCCTCACCTTCCGGCATAGTGTCGGGATCGGCGGAAAGCGCCGACAGCAATTCCGAACCGGTATTGGCCGTCATGAAGATCGTGGTGTTCTTGAAATCGACGTCGCGGCCTTCGCCATCGCGAAGCACGCCCTTGTCGAACACCTGATAAAAAATATCCTGGACGCCGGGGTGAGCCTTGTCGATTTCATCGAGAAGCAGAACGCCGAACGGCCGGCGGCGCACCGCTTCCGTCAGCACCCCACCTTCGCCGAAACCGACATAGCCAGGCGGTGAGCCGAGAAGCAGGGAAACCTTGTGCTCCTCCTTGAACTCCGACATGTTGATCGTCGTCAGATGGCTGTTGCCGCCATAGAGAAGATCGGCCAGCGACAGCGCCGTTTCGGTCTTGCCCGTTCCGGACATGCCGACAAGGAAAAACACCGCCGGCGGACGGCGCGGATCGGACAATCCGGCACGGGCGGTGCGCATGGCATCGGCAATCCGGGTAATTGCGGCATCCTGCCCAACCACGCGCTGCCGCATGCGCACATCCAGAGTGCGGGCGCTTTCGATCTGGTCCGCCAGAAGTTTGCCGAGCGGAATCCCGGTCCATCGCGAGACGACGGCGGCGATCGCTTCACGATCAACCACTGTCGGAACAAGTCTTTCGGCATTTGCGGGCCGCATCTCCGTGGCAGGCCGCAGGTGCGAAACATTCGACGCGCCGGTTTCGGCCGGCTGCTCTTCACTGAGCGCCGCCAGTTCAGCCATTTCCGCGTCATAACGGCCGCGCAGATCATCGATCCCGGCCTCAAGCCGTTCAAGCTCGTCGCGTATCGACTGGATGCGGTTTTGCATGTCCTCATCCTGCGGTTCACGCAGAAGCCAGTTCAGTTCGTCAGACAGAAGGTGTCGCTCGCTTTCCATGGCACGTAACCGCTCTGGCAACGTCTGCCGCGCCAGCGAAACGGCCGCGGCGGCGGTATCGAGCAGGCTGACCGCCTTGTCCGGCAATTGCCGAGCGGGCATGTAGCGCGCGGATAATTGCACGGCAGCCACGATCGCCTCATCACGAACGGTAACGTTGTGATGGCTGACGAAAGTATCCGCCACACCGCGCAACATCCGTATCGCAGTCGCCTCGTCCGGCTCGCGCACATGCACTGGCTGGAAACGACGCGTCAGCGCCGCATCCTTCTCGAAATATTTCTTGTATTCACTCCACGTCGTTGCCGCGACGGTCCGCACCTCGCCTCGTGCGAGTGCGGGCTTAAGAATATTCGCCGCATCACCCTGGCCCGCCGCACCACCCGCGCCAACAAGGCCATGGGCCTCATCGATGAACAGGATGACCGGTTCGGCCGAACGCTTGACCGCATCGATCACGCCGTGCAGGCGCCGCTCGAACTCACCTTTCACGCCGGCACCGGCCTGCAGCAGCGAAATATCGAGGTTCAGCAGGCAGACATTGCGCAGTTTCTCCGGAACGTTGCCGGAGGCGATTTCCAACGCCAGCGCTTCGGCGACCGCGGTCTTGCCCACGCCGGCCTCGCCCACCAGAATAGGATTGTTCTGTCGGCGGCGGGTCAGAATATCAACGAGCTGGCGCAACTCATCATCGCGGCCGATAACAGGATCGACCTTGCCGTTGCGGGCATCGGTGGTCATGTCGTGGGTGTAAAGGCGCAAGAAATCATTCTGGCCGGCGGCCTGTGCCGAGCCTGCCTCTCCTGAACTTGTCAGCGCGGAAGGAACATCCACGCCTGCGCCGTTCTCGGCCGAGCTGCGAAGACGCTCAAGCGCACCGCGATCCATCGCCTTGAGAGACGGAAATGCCGAGCGGACAAAGGAGCGAAGTGAGGTTTCCTCATCCATCGCCAACAGGAGATCGCAAAGCGTCACGCGGTCACGGCCAGCCTCCAGCGACGCAAGAATCCATGCCTCCCGGGCTGCCGTGAGGATGTTCTGGGAGAGCGACAAGGCCTCCCCGTCGCCGATAATGGCCTCTTCCAGACTGCGGCCGATTTCAGCCTTCAATACCGGAAGTGGAATTTTTAATTCGTCGAATGTTTCCGCATAGATACCGGCATCTACAACCGCCAGCAGCCAATGCGGTATATCCACGTACCTGTGCCCCATACGCACCGCAACGGAAGCCGCAGCTTCGAGGGTAACGCGCAGGTCTGGCTCAAGCGCTCCAACGAGGCGATTGAGATCGATATGCGACATGCAATGAGCCTCCTGCCCGGGTTCATTCCACAACGTGACGTGGAATAACTATGATGATGAAACCGGGTTGTCCACCCCGAAGTTTATTTTTTATCAGATTAGATTAGGGAGTAGACGCCACAATTTAGACACATTTTGAATAAGTCTGTCTGATTAATAGCCTCACGTAAGGGAAGTAACTACAAAAAATCCATTACTATTTTCTGGGGATAGACTACTCTTGGATACACAGCATGTTAAAAGAGATATAGAGTTTTTGGGGAATTGCGGAGATAATATCCGCAACGATTCAAGAACGCGTGAAATATACTATAGAATTAAGGACGAAAGAAACCAGGCACGCGCAGAAGAGCGGGCCGCCTCCCCTCAGGATAACCTGAAGATCTCCAGTAGCTGGGACAGTGTCAGCAATCTTGGATTGCAGATTATATATTCCGAAAGCAAGGATGTTGAAATATTGGCATGGCTTGCGGAAGCAAGCCTGCGACTTCGCGGCTTCCATGGACTGCGCGAAATCTACGAGCTTTGTGGTGATCTTTTTTACAACCACTGGGACTCATTGCGCTCGATCAGCGACGATAATGACGAAGAAAAATTTGCACCTTTTGCGGGATTGAATGGCATTGGCAGCGAGGGAACACTTGTTCAGCCACTCAGGCTGGCATCGCTGATCCCCGGAGGCAAATTCGGAGAACACAGTCTCTGGGATTTCCAGCTGGCGCAGCGGCCGAACGAGAGCAAACGCCGCGAAGAACTGTACCGGATAGCCTCCGAGGCCGGTGTTGCCGCCATGTCTTCCCATCTGGCAGCGGTGAATACCTGTCTCTCCTCGTTTGACGCCATTACCGCCGTTCTTTCCGAACGTTGCGGCCAGGCCGCCCCCCCGAGCTCCAATATCCGCAACACGCTTATCGAAGCGGCCGCGGCAATTCGCACGCTGGGTGGGCGCGACCAGGAACCGGCACCGGTCGAACAGACGCCGGCCATTGCTGCGGGCACCGATGAAAGCGGGCAGTCGGCCGCGCGGACATCCCCGGCATCCCCGGAAGGCATATCTTCGCGCGATGAGGCGTTTGAAACTCTTCTTTCGGTTGCGCGTTACTTTCGCCGAACCGAACCGCATTCACCGATCTCGCTCTCCATCGAAACGCTGGTTCGCAGGGGGCGCATGGATTTCTCGGAACTGCTGGCCGAGCTTCTGCCGGAAACGCAGGCCCGAAACGCCGTTCTGACGGCCGCCGGCATCAAACCCGGCGGAGACAATAACGGGAAATAAGCAACTCGGGACGAGACGCCGTCCCGCAACAGTCATCTATGCCAAGGGGCATCAAGGAGGTTGAAATGGCAAGTGTACATGAAAAGCTGGAGCGGGTTCGCAAACCACGCGTTCACATTAAATACGAAGTCGAAACCGAAGGCGCGATGGTGGTCAAGGAACTGCCTTTCGTAGTCGGCGTGCTCGGTGATTTCTCCGGCAATCCCACCCAGCCGCTCAAGCCGTTCGGTGAACGCAAATTCGTTCAGATCGACCGCGACAATTTCGACGAAGTCATGCGCCGCATGACGCCGGGCCTCAACATTTCCGTTGCCAACACGCTGCAGAAAGACGGCACGGACATGCAGGTCAACCTGAAGTTCGAAAGCATGGACGATTTCGAACCCGGCGCCGTTGTGCAGCAGGTTCCGGCGCTCAAGGCGCTTCTGGATGCCCGCAACGAGCTGCGCGATCTGCTTTCAAAGGCCGACCGTTCGGAAGATCTGGAACGGATGCTGGAAGATATTCTGCAGAACAAGACCGACCTCGCAACGCTGGTTTCCGAACTGAAGGAAAAGAACGGCGCGAGCGAATAATCGCCTGTGCGGAGGAAAACCTCCCCGAACGGCCCTGCGGGGCTTCAACTGTTCAAGCGGCATTTTCAAAGCCGCATGTGGAAGGACTGAAACATGAGCGCTGAAAGCCTGCTGAAAAGCGAAGCACAGGCAACGACCGCCGAAAATCAGGGACTGCTGTCCAAGGTGGTTTCCGCAACCCGCCAGACCGAACCGGATCGCGCGCAGAACCTCTTGCGCACGCTGACCGATCAGGCCCTGAAGGGAACGGTCAAATATGACCGCAACCTCACGGTCACCCTCAATCACGCGATCGCCGAGCTGGACCGGACGATTTCCGAGCAGCTCGCTGCCATCATGCAGGCGCCGGAATTCGCCAAGCTGGAAGGCACCTGGCGCGGGCTCAACTATCTCGTCAAAAATTCCGAGACGAGCGTGAACCTCAAGATCCGTGTCATGAACGCCGGCAAGCGTGAACTGGCGCGCGATCTGGAAAAAGCCGTCGAATTCGATCAGTCCCGCCTCTTCAAGGCGATCTACGAAGACGAATTCGGCACGCCTGGCGGCGAACCGCTCGGCGCCATCATCGGTGATTACGAATTCGGCAATTCCTTCGATGACGTACAGCTGCTGCAGGGCGTCTCATCGATCGCGGCGGCGGCTTTCGCGCCGTTCATCTCGGCCGCCAGCCCGCACATGTTCGGTTTCGAGGACTATCGCGACCTCGCCCGTCCGCGTGATCTGGAGAAAATTTTCGATACGGTGGAATATGCCAAGTGGCGCAGCTTCCGCGAAAGCGACGATTCCCGTTTCGTTACGCTCGCCTTGCCGCGTGTGCTGGCCCGCATGCCCTATGGTCCAAAGACCAACCCCGTCGATGATTTCGCCTATGACGAAACCAGGGGCGCGGTGAATGGCGATCTGCAGCATGACGAATATTGCTGGATGAACGCCGCCTACGTCATGGGCACCAAGCTAACCGAGGCTTTTGCAAAGAGCGGCTGGTGCACGGCGATCCGCGGTGCGGAAAATGGCGGCCGGGTGGAAAACCTGCCCATGCACGTCTTCTCCAGCGATGACGGCGATCTGGACCTGAAATGCCCGACCGAAGTGGGCATCACCGACCGCCGCGATGCGGAACTCGGCAAGCTCGGCTTCCTGCCGCTCTGCCACTACAAGAACACGGATTATGCGGTGTTCTTCGGTGCCCAGACCGCACACAAACCGAAGCTTTACGACAAGCCGGAAGCTACGGCCAACGCCGCCGTTTCCGCCCGCCTGCCCTATATCATGGCGACCTCGCGCTTCGCGCATTATCTCAAGGTGATGGGCCGCGACAAGATCGGCTCCTTCATGGAAGCGTCCGACTGCGAAGTCTGGCTCAACCGCTGGATCGCCAACTACGTCAACGCCAATGACGAAGCGGGCGAAGAAAGCCGGGCGAAGTATCCACTGCGCGATGCCAAGGTGACCGTGCAGGAAGTGCCCGGCAAACCCGGCGCCTACAACGCGGTCGCATGGATGCGGCCCTGGTTGCAGATGGAAGAACTGACGACCTCGCTGCGCATGGTCGCCCGTATTCCGTCCAAGAACTGAGCACGGACCGGGGTGATCAGCCACCCCGGCCCCGTTCATCACCGGAGCCCGCTCATGGCGCATCAGTCCTTTCCGGACGCCCGCATTTTCGCCGACCAGCTCATCGCCCTCATCGATGAGGCGCTGACCGGCCAGGTGAACGCCATTCTCCACCATCCCGATTTTCAGGCGATGGAGGGGAGATGGCGCGGGCTCGCCATGGTCGTGCGCGAAGCGGGCCGCAGCACCGACGTGAAGGTGAAACTGCTGAACGCCAGCTGGCGCGACCTTGCCCGGAACACGGAACGCGCCACCGACTTCGACCAGAGCCATCTTTTCGAAGTCGTCTATAACCGCGAATTCGGCATGCCCGGCGGCGAACCGGTGGGCTTGATGATCGGTGACTACGCCTTTTCTCCCGATGATCTTCAGGGTGCAGATTCCATCACCACGCTGTCGCAGATCGGCATGGTGGCCGCTGCGGCCTTCTGCCCCTTCGTGGCGGCAGCCGCACCTTCCGCCGTCGGCCTGCAGGATTTTTCCGAACTCAGCCGGGTTCATGACTTTTCCTCGCTGAAGCAGGAGAAATCTCGGCTTCGCTGGAATGCGCTTCGCGCCCGCGATGATTCTCGCTTCGTCGGCCTTGTCGCGCCGCGTGTTTTGCTGCGCTCTCCCTACAGGCCCTATGCGCGTGGACGCGATGACGGGTTTCCATTCCGCGAACATGTGGCGGAAAGCGGCGAGACACTGCTCTGGGGTAATGCCGCCTTCGCCTTTGCGACCGTGGTCGTGCGCAACTTCGTCGATTCCGGCTGGTTTGCGGATCTGCGCGGTGTGACGCAGGATGCGGTGGATGGCGGCATGCTCTCGCCCCGGCAATTGCCGCCGTTCGATCTCGGCATCGAGAGCAACGGTCTTTCCGCCCAGCCGCCCGTCGAGGTGCAACTGACGACGGGACAGGAACAGCAGTTTTCCGATCTCGGCATCGTGCCCGTCTCCACCACCTATCTTTCCGGCATGGCAATCTTCAACGCCAACCAGTCCCTGCATGCACCCGGCCATTATTCCACCGAAGCGGCGAGGCAGAACGCCCGCCTTGCCGCGATGCTGCAATATGTGCTGTGCGCCTCCCGGTTCTCGCATTATCTCAAGGTCATCATGCGTGATGACATCGGCCAGCTGAGCGATGCCACGACGATCGAGCGCAAGCTGGAAAGCTGGCTCTCTTCCTACACGCTCGGCAATGACGATGCGGAAGCGTCGTTGCGCACGCGCTATCCGCTGCGCTCTGCCGGGATCAATGTCTTCGAGGTTCCCGGCAAGCCGGGGACATTCTCCTGCACCGTGCGCCTCCAGCCGCATTTCCAGCTCGATGACGTCTCCACGAGCTTCCACCTCATTGCCGAAACCATGATGCCGCCCGCCGCCGCATCCCGGTCTTCGGCCGAGCCGCAAAGGATATCCGCATGACGCTGCGCGACGATATTTCCCGCCTCCTGGACGATAACCAGCTGCAAGACGCAATCGGGCTCGCGCGGGACCATGTTAAAGCAAAGCCGACCGACAAGGGTGGCCGCCATTTCTACATCGACCTGCTGGTCCTTGCCGGTGACTATGAAAAGGCCGATGCGCAATGCAATCTGGCCGCAACATTTTCGCCGCAGGACAGCGTTGGCTTTTCCCTCTTTCGCCACCAGCTGCGCGCCATGGCTGCACGCAATGCGTGGTTCGAAACCGGCGCGGTGCCGGATTTTCCCGGCGGTCCCTCCGAGCTCGATCAGCTGGCCATCCGGGCGAATATTGCCGCACGCAGCGGCGACGCGGGTACTGCCAGAACCGCACTGGCTGAACTCGACGAAAAACGCGGCAATGTGCCGATCGGCCACGATGGCAGGAGCGCCGGCGACATCCGCGATCTGGACGACCGGGTTCCGCATGCGCTGGAGGTCCTGACCAATGGCGGCCGCTACCTCTGGATCGATTACGGGCGCATCGAGAGTCTCAGCATCGACCCCATGAGCCGCCCGCGTGATCTGGCCTTTCGAGGCGCCGAACTGACTTTGCGTGACGGCGCGATCGCATCCGTGCTGCTTCCGGCGATCTATCATGGCGCGGGAGATGATGTCTGTCTCCTTCTCGGCCGGGAAACCCGCTGGAGTGAAGACGACCAGCCGCTGGCGACGGGCTTTGGACAGCGCTGCCTCCTGATTGGCGACGATGTGGTGCCGTTTCACGAGATTGGCGCGCTTTCCGCCCTGTCCGACGAAGAAAGGCAGATCGCCCGTGGTTGATCCGCTGGAGCAATATCGCGCACGGCAAAGGACGCTGTCGCGCTCCATTCTGGACCGGCTGCTCGATGACGCGCCGGACGCGGAAACGGATATGCTCGTCAGTCTGAAGGATCAGGCCAGCGAGATGCGCGAGGTGATCCGCCGCGATCTCGAGGCATTGCTCAATACCCGCCGCAACCCCGCCGGACCGCCAGCCGTTTTGAAGGAATTGGCAGATGCGCTGGTGAGCTATGGCGTGGACGGCATTCTTTCGGCCAATCTGGTGACGGATGCCTCCAAGGCGCAGCTCGCACGCAGCATCGAGCGGCGGATTTCCCTGTTCGAAACCCGCCTTGCCGATGTGCATGTGACGATCCTGAAAAACCGCACGGATGGCGACCGGGCGCTTCGCATGCGCATACAGGCAAGCTTCCGTCTTCAGGAAGGCATGCCGCCGATCAGCTTTGAATCCCGCATCGATCCGTCCACGCAACGTTTCTTGGTGGAGGCGACGAATGGCTGACGGCTTCCTCGAAAAATACAATGACGAGCTTTTTGCGCTGCGAAAACGCGCTTCGCGCTTTGCGGCGGCGTTTCCGAAGATCGCTGGCAGGCTGCGCATGACTGGTGATGTCGCCGACGATCCGCATGTCGAGCGGCTGATCCAGAGCTTTGCCTATTCCGCCGCCCGCGTGCGCCAAAAGCTGGACGACGAATTTCCCGAATTGTCAGACAGCCTGCTGGAAACGCTCTATCCGCATTATCTTGCGCCGATCCCTTCGATGAGCGTCGTGCAATTCGCTCCGAGTCCGGCGCTGGCAACCGTACAGACGCTTGCCCGTCACAGCGAAATCCTCGCCGAACCCGTGGGCGGCGAAAGCTGCCGTTTCCGCACCACGCAGGAGGTGCAGATCGCGCCGCTGCAGATCGCGGCAGCGACGCTTGCCGGCCAGCCGATCGACGCGCCTTTTTCGGCATCCTTTGCCGGCACTGCCAGTTGCCTGCGGCTTTCGCTGCGCAGCACGGCGCCGCGCGGCGGCACATTCCCGGAAATGGGACTGACGAAACTCCAGGTCTTCCTGTCCGCTGCATGGCAGCAGGCAACGGCGCTTTACGAGCTTTTGACCAACCATTGCGTCGGCATGGCGCTTGCCCGTCATTCCGAGGACAAGGAAGCCATCTTCCTGCCGGCCGGCAATCTCAGACCTTCCGGGTTCACTCGCGATCAGGCCATGTTGCCCTATCCGGCCAACAGCTTTGACGGATACAGGCTTCTCACCGAATTCTTCGCGCTGCCGCAGAAGTTTCTCTTTCTCGATATTGACGGGCTGCACAGATGGAGCGGCGGTGATTGCGAGCTTTATATCTACCTGGATGCCGCCGATGCGCAGCTTGAGCGCATGGTGTCGGTCAAGGATTTCGTGCTGAACGCGTCTCCGGTCATCAACCTCTTCAAGCAAAGCTGCGAACCGCTCAGCCTAGATGGAACCCGGACCGAATACCGCCTGCTGCCGGATGCACGCCGCCAGCGGACCCGCGAGATATACGCGGTCGAAGACGTCCAGCTGACCAGCCGTTCCGGGCAGAGCGAGAAAACCTCTCCCTTCTTCGGCCGCACCCAACGCAACAATGGTGCGAATGTGTTCTGGCAGATCCAGCGCCGGTTCGACGATGATGGCTCCTCCGATACCGACATCGCCTTCGTGGATGAAAAGCGCGGACCGCTGGGGCCGCTCGACGTGGTAGCGAGCATCGACACGCTCTGCATCAACCGCGAGCTGCCGAGCCAGCTTCCGTTTGGTGGTGGGCACCCCTTCCTGCAACTTTCGACCGGCAATGAAGCGGTGAAATCGGTCCATGCGCTGATGCCGCCGACGGCGGCGATCCGCGTCAACGAACGCTCGGCGCGCGAGTGGCGGCTGATATCGCATCTTCTCCTCAACCATCTTTCCCTCACCGATAGCGGCGGCGCTCCGCTGAAAGATATTCTGTCGCTTTATTCCTTCAGAGACAGCCCGGAAACCCGGCAGCTCGTGGAGGCGATCAGCAAGGTCGAAGCCCAGAATTCCCACGCCCGCATCGGCGCGACGATGGTACCCGGCACCGACATAACGGTGGAGTTCGATCCTGCGCTGATCGCACGGCCTGCGGCCTTTGTATTCGCCGGCGTCCTCAACCATTTCTTCGGGCTTTACACCTCGATCAACAGCTTTA
Organism: Agrobacterium fabrum str. C58; assembly: GCF_000092025.1. Classification (NCBI taxonomy): domain Bacteria; kingdom Pseudomonadati; phylum Pseudomonadota; class Alphaproteobacteria; order Hyphomicrobiales; family Rhizobiaceae; genus Agrobacterium; species Agrobacterium fabrum. The sequence continues at coordinate 1,469,370 of NC_003063.2, read as the reverse complement.
CGCGGCTGACGGCGACGATGCGTGGCCATTCCAAACCAATTGCCCGCTGGCCGGCCCGCGCCGCTGACCGGCCGTTGCTTTAGGAGACCGGGATGGACCAGCAAATGCCAACCATAAAAGACCGGCAGGCCGCGCTTCTCAGCGACGATCCCGGCCGTTTCGAACCCACCACCGCGTTTCGTGTTGCCCAATTCGTCGCAGCGGATGACGGGGTCGTCATCGGTGCTCATGGCGGCACACAGCCGACACCGCTCGCGGTCAGCGGTTTTAATCAAAAGCGCGGCCATGCCGAACTGAAATCCGCCTTCGCCCCGATCGTCGGTCCGCTTGGGTCGCTGCCGCCGGCCTATGGCGAATTGCTGCAACGGGAAGAACGTAATCGTTCCGCGGCGCTCGCGAGCTTCTTCAATCTGTTCGCGGCAAGGTTCAGCGAGCTTTTCGTCGCCGCAACGGAGAAATATCGCCTCGCAAGGGGCCTGCGCTGGTCGGCCAGGGAACAGGACAACGGTTTCCGCAAAACCCTGCTGGCGCTGACGGGGTTCAGGACGACGGGACTGGCACAGAAGGCCGGCGTTGCCGAAGACACACTTCTGCGTTTCAGCGGGCTGTTGGCCAGCCGCAACCGAAATGTCAGCGCGCTCACCTCCATGCTGTGCGAGTTCACCGCGCTTCCGGTCACGGTCGAACAGTTTCGGCGGCGCTGGGTGGCTTTGCCGCTTCACGAACAAAGCCAGCTCGGACAGGCCTCCGGACTGAGGCTGGGGCAGAACACGACGGCAGGAAGCGCTGTCGAAGATATGAGCGGCGGCTTCCGGGTGGTGATCGGCCCCGTCGGCTATGCCGACTATCTGGCCCTGACGCCCGGATCGAAGCGGCTTGCGGAAATATTCGCGCTGACGCGCCTGTTCGTTGGAAGCGCGCTGCATTTCGATGTGCAGGTGATCCTGAAAAAGGAGGACATTCCCTTTTGCCGCCTCGGCCAGTCCGATGCGCCCGCCCGTCTCGGCTGGAACAGCTGGGCCCGCGTGGCACCCGCAGAAAAAGACAGCGCCGATGCTGTTGTGACCGAGCGCGAAGGCTCGGCTATTTCCGTGTGAGGGCCAGGACATGAAGCTTGCACTCAAGAACACACGGAACATCGGGACGGGAAAAGCCGGCCAGTGGAGCTTCGAGCGAGGCCGCCGCGCAATTGGCCGGTCTCGTGATTGCGACTGGCAGATCGATGACAATGAGCGGCGCGTTTCCAAGCTGCATTGCACGCTGAGCCGCGACGGCGAAGGTTTCATCATCCTCGACCAGAGCGCAAACGGCACGCTCGTCGATGGCCGTCTGTTGCTTGAGGGCGAAAGCGCGCGTCTTCGGGACGGTTCGCAGATCAATATCGGCGGGCAGATTTTCGAGGTCGCCATCAGCGGCAATGCGGAGCTCGATTTTTCCGATCCCGACGCCTCGCTGAAGATGAGTGACGAGACGCTGACCATTTCGGCGATCCTTGCCGATATCGCCCCGAACGGCCGTTCTGCCGGCGGCCTGCTGGGCAACACCGCCGCCGCCGATGACTGGCCGGAAACACGGCGCGAAAGCGCGGGCCGGAAGGCGAAGTCCATTTCGCGCAACGTCGAGATCGGCTGGAGCGAACCGCCCTCTGCGCAGGGAATTGGCACTGTTCTGCCTGATGACTGGGATACGGAGCCGGCTGCAAGCAGCGACCACGAACATACCGATGCGCTGAACACGCCGGTCATGATCTCACGTCCGGTCTCGGCTTCGCATGACCGGGATTTTGACAGCGTTTTCCCGGATACAGACGAAGACCCGATCCGCCAGGGCAGATTGCCCGCGGACACGGCGACCGCACAGGAGATCGGCGATCTTCTGACGGCACTGGAAAGGGAAAGTGCCGATTGCCTGGCCATCCTCGACATTGAGAGCGATCATGCCGGCCAAGGCCCGGCACCATCCCTCAGCGAGCGAATGGAAACGCTCATTGGCCAGCAGCGCCGTCTTGCCGCCTCGCTCGAAACCCTCATGCATGGCTGCACGCAGAAACTCGAGCCCCGGCTTCTTGAGGCCGCTGTCGATGCCGGCAACGATTTTCGCGCGAAGATCGGGCGCAGAGACTGGCAGGGGCTGGTCATGAAGACCGACTACTGGTCGGCTTACAAAAAACAATTCGAAGAAAACGGCCGTCCATTGCCGGTCAGGCAGTTCCTGCAGCGGGCAGCGCGTGGTGAAGCCGCGTCCGCACGGGAGACTGACGCGACCGCGGCCGATGCCAAGGGGGTAAACAACCACGATGAGACATGAGAACCGTGTTGCCTGGAGCGAGGGCATGTTTCTTCGCGTTCAGCATTTTCAGCAATCCGACCGCTGGACCGAACGTCTGGTGCGCAACACCACGCGCAACCTTTCGCCCTACCCCTGGGGCATCGCCGAGATCGGTGTGGACCGCAGCGCATTATCGATAGGGCAATTCGCGCTGTCGAACCTGCGCGGCGTGCTTCCCGACGGCACACCCTTCGAGGCACCTGAGGATTCCGACCTGCCGCCGCCGCTCGATCTCGATGAAAGCGTCAAGAACGCCATCATCTATCTTGCCCTGCCGGCCCGGCAGCCGGGCAAGGCGGATATGTCCACCAGCGGCCGCAATGACACGAACAATGTGCGCTTCACCGCCTCGAGCTATGAAGTCACCGACACCAATATCGAAACGGATTTCGTGGCCCCGATCGACGTCGGCCGCCTCAGCCTGAAATTCCTCAAAACCGGTGACGATCTTTCCGGTTACGATCTCATCGGGCTGGCGCGGGTGATCGAAGTCCGCTCCGACCGTGCGGTCATCCTCGATCCGGATTTCATTCCTCCAAGCCTCAGCTGTGCAGCAGCGCCCCGCCTCAACGAATTGCTGACGGAGCTTCTGGGGATCGTGCGCCACCGGGCCCAGGCGATTGCCGAACGCATCGGCGACCCGACGATCCGGGGAACGGCGGAAGTGGGCGATTATTTCCTTCTGCAGATCCTCAACCGGGCCGATCCGCTGCTCGCGCATCGCGGTGCCAACGCCACACGTTTTCACCCCATCCGCTTTTACGAAGACTGCATCCAGCTTGCCGGAGAGCTTGCCACCTTCACCACGGACAGGAAGCGGGCGACGGATTTCCCGCCCTACCGGCACGAAGATCTGAAAGCCACCTTCGGTGCTGTCTTTGATGATCTGCGCACCTCGCTGTCGGCAGTTCTGGAGCAGGCAGCCGTGGCAATCGAACTGGTGGAACGCCGCCATGGCGTCCGCGTCGGCACCATCCACGACCGCACGCTTCTGCGCGATGCTGGTTTCGTGCTGGCCGTGCGCGCGGATATGGCCGCCGAGGATATTCGCCGCCGCCTGCCGGCACAGATCAAGGTCGGACCGGTGGAACGGATTTCCGAACTGGTCAATGTGGCGCTGCCGGGCATCCCCGTGCGGTCCCTGCCGGTCCTGCCGCGGCAACTGCCCTATCGATCCGGCACCGTCTATTTCGAGATCGACACGCAGTCGCCGCTCTGGAAACAGCTTGATACCTCAGGTGCCATTGCCCTGCATCTGGCGGGCGAGTTCCCCGGGCTTGAAATGGAAATGTGGGCGTTACGCGAATGAGCACGGACAACCCCTCTTCCTGGCAGGATTTGCCGACGGTGGTCGAGATCACCGAGGAAAGCCGCCGGCGCAACCAGAACGCCCGCAACATGGCGGCGATCCTCGAAGACATCGTCGAGACCGACGAGCAGGCTCGCCCCGCCAGGGGGAAAGTGGCCACCCTACCGGTCGACAAGCTGCTGACCGGTTTCCACTTCGGCGGAGAGGAGGTGCCGACACTTGTGCAATCGGCGGCTCCCCTTCTCAACCTCGCACATCTGCTGCGCTTCAGCGATGCCGAGCCGGACCCCGACCAGCTTCGCCGCGCCTGCGTGGAGGCGATCACCCGTTATGAGCGCGATCTCGCTTCCGCCCGCATCAGCCCCGAGCGGGCAAGAGCGGCGCATTACGTCGTCTGCGCAACCGTGGATGATGTCGTTCTCAGCAAGCCCTGGGGTGTGCGGGCCGGCTGGGCGCGCTCCGGCCTCGTTTCCACCTTCCACAATGACGTGACCGGTGGCGACCGGGTTTTCGACATTCTCGACCATTTCCACCAGTCGCCCGGCGCCAACAAGGATCTGCTGCTGCTGATCTATCTGTGCCTGTCGCTGGCTTTCGAAGGACGCACCCGCGTTTCATCGAAAGGGGCACTGGAGCTTTCACGCATCCGCGACAGTCTCTACAAGACGCTGATCGGCCAATATGGCACCTTCGAGCGGGAGCTTTCTCCACATTGGAAAGGCGTCGATGCCCGCCATACGCCACTGCGGACGATGACCGCGCTGTGGACCCTGCTGTCGCTGATGGCACTCGCCTTCGCGCTTGGTTATCTCTTCTTCACGCTATCGCTCAACAACGCATCCGATGTCACCTTCGAAAGGCTTGCCCATCTGCCGCCGACCGAGACGCCGAGCGTGCTGATCTCGAACCCGCCGCCCCACCCACCGGCGCAAGTCGAAATTCCCAGGGTTGTCGAGCCGCCGAAGACGGTGGCGCCGAGACAACCCTCCCGGCTTGAAAAGCTGATGGCCTTCCTGCAGCCGGAAGTCGACAAGAAGCTTGTGACCCTTGCGGATGTGAACGGGCGGCTGCGGGTTCGCATCAACAATTCGGGCCTGTTCACGACAGGCAGCGCCGATGTCAGCCCGCAGTTCCGCGATCTCATCCAGCGTATCGGCGGTGCGCTTGCGGCTGAAAAATTCCGCGCCGTCGTCATCGGTTATACCGACACCGTGCCGATCAAGACGGTGGAGTTTCCATCGAACTGGCACCTTTCCGAGGCGCGCGCCAAGGCGGTCGGAGACATTCTTTCACAATTCACCGGCCCCGACGCAATCCTGACCGAAGGCCGAGCCGACAGCGACCCGATCGCCGACAACAAAACGGAAGAAGGCCGCCAGATAAACCGCAGAACAGAAATCATGGTCCTGACCAATCCCGATGAAAAACTGAGCGACGCCGGCATTCTCTCGCCGCCCATAGAGAACAGTTCGGGACAGCAGCCGGGAGAGGCCCAGCCATGAATCCATTGAGCTATTTTTATACGATCCGTTCCTATGTCGAGAGCTATGCGGCCCTCGTCGGCCGGCGTTTCCTCTCGCTTTTATGGGTGATCGCGCTCTGCGTCGTCGTCTGGTTCTACGGCTATCTGATCGCGCTCGGCGATTTCAAACCGCTTGGAACGGTGCAGGCGCGGCTCATCGCCATCGGCATCATCGTCGCCGTCTGGCTGGTCTACATCATCGTCACGATCTACCGCGGCCGCAAACAGGACAAGGAACTCGTCGACAGTATCGAGCGCGAGGCGCTGGCCAATCGGCAGGCGGAAATCGGCGAAATCCAGACCCGCCTGAAAGAAGCGCTCGCGCTCTTGCGGCGCGTCACGAAAAAGCGCTTCGGTTACATTTACGACTTGCCCTGGTACGTGATCTTCGGCGCACCCGGCTCCGGCAAGACGACGGCGCTGACCAATTCCGGCCTGCAATTTCCGCTTGGCGATGCGCTCGGTGAAAATGCGGTGAAGGGTATCGGTGGCACGCGCAACTGTAACTGGTGGTTCGCGGACGAGGCGATCCTTATCGACACTGCCGGTCGCTATACCACCCAGGATGACCTCGACGGTTCCTCGAAGGCCGGCTGGGAAGGCTTTCTTGGCCTTTTGAGGCGATATCGTCGTTCGCAGCCGATCAATGGCGCATTGGTCACGCTGTCCATTCCCGATCTGCTCAACCGCGATCCCGAAGAACAGCGGCAGGAGCTGCGCTCCATCCGCCAGCGTCTTTCGGAACTTGACGAATATCTGCATGCCCGCGTTCCGGTCTATATCGTCCTGACGAAAGCCGACCTGCTGCATGGTTTCGTGGAATTTTTCGATGGATTCAACAAGACCGACCGCCAGCAGGTGTGGGGCACCACCTTCAAGCTGGATGAGAGCTACTCCGCCGAAAACCTGCCGCAGCGTCTGACGGAAGAATTCGAACTGCTACAGCAGCGGGTCGATGCCATGCTGATCGAACGCCTGCAGCAGGAGCAGAATGCGGAAATACGCGGCCGTATCTTCCGTTTTCCAGCCGAACTCGCGCGGCTGAAAGATCGCCTGCACGAGGCCCTTGCCGAACTTTGCGCAAGTTCGCCTCTCATCGAGGCGCCGCTTCTGCGCGGCGTTTATTTCGCGTCGGGAACGCAGCCGGAAACGGAAAAATCTCCCGCGGCATCCAGAACCCGCCGCAGCTATTTCCTGTCGCGGTTGTTCAAGGACGTCATCTTCCCTGAAGCCGCCCTGGTGACGCGTGACAAGCGCCTTTCCCGGCGGCAATTGCTGGTGCGGCGCATTGCTTATGCCGTATCCGCCACGGCGGTCGCCATCGTCTTCACCGGCTGGATTTTCACCTATTTCGCCAATACGCAGGCGCTGGCCGAAGCGGATCGCAAACTTGGCGCTTATGAGCAGCTCGTTCAGGGAATTCCCGTGCGCGAGGTCGCGGACGCCGATTTCCTGCGGATCCTCCCCGCGCTCGACAATCTGCGCGATGTCAATTCCGGCTTTGCCCGCGAACGCGTGTGGAATGTCAGCTTCGGTCTTGATCAGGAAGACAAGATTGCCGGCCGGCAGCGTGACGCCTATCAGCGCGCACTCAACGCCCTTCTGCTGCCGCGCATGATCGTGCAGCTGCAAAAGCAGCTGAAGGACGAAAAGGATGTCACCCGCACGTTCAATTCGCTGAAACTCTACGGAATGCTGGGCGGGATGGGTGGTCTGGACCGCGATTTCCTGACCACGCAGACGCATCAGATGTTCGCATCCCTTTATCCCGGTGACGGAAGGGCGGCGGCGAGAGAAGCGCTTGACCAGCATGCAAAGGCGCTCGCTGACGGCGTGCTCGCCCCGATCGAGCTCGATGCGCGGCTCATCGCCACCGCCCGCGAAACCATCCGCGATCAGGCGATTGGCACACGCGCCTATGATATTCTCGCCGGCCTTCCGCAAGTGCGGGAATTGATGGAATGGACACCCGCTACGGCTTTCGGCCCGCTGGGGGAGCGTGCTTTCGAGCGTCGCAGCAAAGCGCCGATGGCCGAGGGGATAGAGGGCCTTTTCACCGCCGATGGATATCGCCGCGTTGTCATCCCGCAGGTCGCGCATGCGGCCCGCGTCGCGCTTTCCGAAGGATGGGTGCGCGGTTCTGACGATGCCATCAAGGGTGCGACTGTCGAGCAAGTGGCGCAGGCCGCGCTGCAAATCTATTTCGACAGGTTCGAGAAAATATGGGCCGACACGCTGTCCGATCTGCGCGTCAAACCATCCCAGAGCCTCGGCGACGCGGTGGAGACAACACGGGCTCTTGCCAATGAGCGCAATATCGTGGTGGAGGCTGCCAGATCGATCGCAGAGGCGACCGATCTCCGCCCCGGAGCAAACCCCGCCGCCCTCGCCTCCGCTGCGGAAGGAGACGCAACCGCAGCCGTTCTGGCCGCTACGGTGAATGCGGCCGATCCCTATGCGAGACTGCGCGACATGCTGGCGACGAAAGGCGCAGCTACAACGGGCGAGCAGCCCAATGGCGACAAGACCGGTGGTTCGCCATCGGAACAGTTACTCGCGCATTTCAAGCTGCTGAACGAACAGCTTGCCCGTTCGGCAACCACCTCCGATGAGGTCGCCAAGGTGTTCGACGTGGACAGCCAGCTCACCAAGGCCAATCAGGATCTGTTGCAGCAGGCACGCGAATTGCCGGCACCGCTCGACGTCTGGGTGGCAGGCGTGGCGGCGGATGTCGGCTCGCTCGCGGTCAAGTCCGCACGCAGCCGCATCGCCGAACTCTGGACGGCCGATTCAGCCTCCCTGTGCTCCTCGATCGTGACCGGTCGTTATCCCTTCGACCGAGCCTCCTCCCGCGATGTCGCGATTGCGGATTTTACCCGTCTCTTCGCGCCGACGGGGGTTTTCCAGAGCTTCTTCAAACAGCGCATGGAACCGTTTGTCGACAAGACGACGACCCCATGGAGCTGGAAAGGCACCTTCGGCGCCGCCGGCATTCCCAGCAGCGCCGTCGCCCAGTTCGAAAATGCCGACAAGATTTCGCGCGCCTTTTTCCCGAATGGCAGCGAGACGCCGACGGTTTCGATCAATGTCAAACCCGTCTCGCTCACCAATGCCTCCAGCGCGGTGATGCTGGAAATCGAAGGCGAGCGGGTCGTTTATTATCATGGACCGATCCAGGCGAAATCGATTACCTGGCCCTCGCGCGAAAACACGGCGAGCCTGTCGCGCATCGCCTTCCAGCCGGGCGGCTGGCAGCAGGCGAAGACCGAAAACGGCGACTGGTCGCCCTTCCGGCTGTTTGACGGTGCCAATATCGAAAATCAGTCGGGTGAGCTGTTGCGGGTGCGGTTTGAGAATGGCGTCCAGGCTGCCGAGTTCGATATTCAGTTCGGCTCGGTTCTCAATCCATTCAAGCTGGATGCGATTGCCAGCTTCGCCTGCCCTGCGCAGTTCTAGTGACGGAACGAGGCGGTGGTGTTTCAAAAGAGGGGATTATGATGAAGGCAAGCACGAAAAACACCGTGGGCAATCGCAACTGATGGCCGATCAGGCATCAAGGTCCACGCAAACAGCGGCGGAAAGCGATCGCATCGGTTTCTTCGGCAAGGTCCCCAGCCATGGCGATTTCATTTCCGATGGGCTCGAGCGGGAATTGATCGCTACCTTCGACGACTGGATGCGATCCGGCATGCACGCCTGCGCGGATATGTTCGCAGGCCGATGGACAGAGATATTCTCGTCGTCGCCGCCCATACGCTTCATCGTCGAAAGCGGCATATGGGGAAACTGCGCCTATGCCGGCGTGCTGGTGCCGAGCGCCGACCGGGTGGGCCGTAAATATCCGCTTGCCATCATTGCCCAGCTCAACGGCTTCCGCAGACATCCGCGAACACTCTATCTCGACGACACCTGGTTCATGGCCGTAGAGGCATTGGCCGAGACATCGATGACCGGCGATTTCGACGTGTCCCGGTTTAATGCCTCGATCAAGAAATTGCGCCTACCGAAGCCGCGGGACGAGGATGACGCGCCGGAAATGGTCCGCGGCCGCGCGCCGACAAGCCTCTGGTGGCACATCGATCCCGTCAGCCGCCGTGCACGCGGCCTCAAATTCGACGGCAAGCCGAGAGCATCCGATTTTCTGCGCCTCTTCAGCGACATGACAGGCAAAGGCGACGAGGACGGTTCAAGAGCAGCGCCGGCGCCGGCAACGGTGCAGGAGAAGACAAAACAGCAAATACCGCCCGTGACACCCGCGCCAGCCCACCCAGCGGAACAGCCGTCATCTGTCATCTACAGCTATGCCACACATCCGGGAACGCGGCTTTCCCTGAATGCGGATGCACTGTTCGTTTCCCAGACGCCTTCCCTCTTCGCCATAGCGGATGGACAAGGCGATACGCATAGCGCCGCAGAGGCCGCGCGCCTCGCCACGAATATTCTTGCTGAAACGCCAGATGCCGAAAACCCGGAGATGATGGCACAGCAGATCAGGGGAAAGCTCGGCACCGTCAACAGCCTGCTCCTCTCCCGTCAGGCGACTGGTGCCGATGGCAGGCCGATGGCCAGCGTCGTCATAGCCTCGATCATCGCCCACAGGCTGAGCGTCCTGTGGTCCGGTGATGCGCGCGCCTATCTCCTGAAAAACGGCACCATGCACCAGCTTTCGCGCGATCACGTCGTTGTCGGCATGAAAAAACAGCTCTCGCAATGTGTCGGGCTTTCCCAGCAATTCCGGCCGGATATCGTCTTCGATGAGTGGGGTTTGCAGGACAGGCTACTGCTGTGCAGCTACCCGCTCGTACAAATCCTCCGAGAACGCGCCATTGCCGAGATCGTCTTCAACACCCCGATCAAGGATTGCGCCAATGCCCTGGTCCAGGAAGCGCTGATCGAAAACGCCCGTGAGAATGTCAGCGCCATCGTGATTGGAAACCGGCGTGAGCAAGGCTAGACATCCACTTGATGAGCCTGCCTATCCGGAGGTAGCCGGACGTTTTTCCGACCTATGGCGAAGCATTCGCCATGATGGCATGCGGGAAAGAAGCGATCAGGAGCAAAAAGACCTGATCGACCAGATCCGAAATGCGTTGGATCGAAAAACATCTGGCGTTTCCGGCGAAAAACCGGACTGGATCGCGAACAGCTTTGCCGTGAATTGCACAGCCTACCAGAGCGAGACGACGCTTCTGCTACAATTGCGCCACCGCGATCTCGGCTCGCTGCACGCGCTGAAAACCGTGCCACCGGGCAGTCGCGACGACGCTGTTCTGCTGCAACGCTTGCGGGACGAGGCCAAGATCGGGCTCGCGCTGCGCCATCCCTGCCTTGCGGAAACATCAGCGCTTCTGAGATTGCCCGATGGCCGGCCTGGCCTTTTGCAGCCATGGTTCGCGCACTCGCTGGCATCGATCGTATCTACACAACCGATCGCCGCCTCGCAGGTGATCTCGATCCTTCGCCGCGTGCTGGAAGGGCTGAGTGCCATGCATGCACTTGGATATGTGCATTGCGACGTCACGCCAGCCAATATTCTGCTGGCGGATGGTAATTTCGAAACGGCGAAACTGGGTGATTTCGGCATCGCCCTGCGGATTGGCCGGAAACACGCGGAACAGGGCATGCGCTTTGCCGGCTCGCCTGAATTCGCGGCACCGGAACAAAGGCAAGGCGCACCCGCAAAGCCGGATCAGGACATATACGCCGTGGGACGGCTCGCCCGGCGGCTGATCGCGACGGATGAGGCGCAGTCACCGCAACGCCTCGCAGATTTTGCGCAGGCCTGTTGCCACGACGATCCTGCCCTACGTCCGCAAACGGCGGCGGAAGCGCTACAGCTTCTGTAGCGCCGGCGTCAGTTGCCGCTGCCGGGCAGCGGGGCTGCCGCCGTCGGCACACTCTTCTGGAACACGGTCAGCAGCTTGGCCGAATCCACCAGCGGTGCATTGCTGGCATACAGCACATCGCCCTTCTGCATCTGGAAGAGCTGCATGAGCGCAATGCTCGAAGCGTCGCGCATGTTGACGTGATAGATCACCGGTCGCATGCTGGTGGCCATCGCTACCGGGCCTTTCGCGCCCGATGCCCTTGCAACGGGAACCTGAACGATCTCGTTGCGGAACACATAGACATTGCGCGCATCGGCACGGTCATCCAGCAAGCCACCGGCGCGGCCGACAGCCTGCGCCAGGGTCAGCTTTCCGGCTTCAAACTGGAATTCACCGGCGCTCTTGAAGGCGCCAAGCGCCGTATAACTTGCCGCGTCGCCATCGATCATGATCTGATCATCCGGTGAAAGGCGGATGTTCTGACGGTCTTCCCGCATGATACGGTCAAGCGGCGCGCTGGCTCTCTGCGAGCCGCGAACGACCGTAACGTTGGCCGCACCCGGAGCGACGGTCGGACCGCCAGCCTGGTTGAGGGAGTCAAGTACACGCTCCTGACGGGCGGTGAGCACGATCTTTCCGGGGGTCTTCACCGCACCGCTGAGCATGACGGCGCTCGTCGGCTTGTCGACGACGGTAACCACGGCCTGCGGGTTCACGGCAGAGCCCTTGAGGCCGGCGACGACCTGCGATTGCAGCCCTTCAGGCGTAGAATCGATAACCCTCTGCTTGCCGACGAAAGGAATATTGACCGAACCGCTCTGATCCACGGTAAAGCGGCCGAGATTGAGCGTCTTGCTCTGTGTTGGAGAGAAAAGACCGTCTTCACCCGTGTCCAGCACGGTGATGTCGATCACGTCGCCACGCCGCAATCTCTGGGCGTTGTAACCGGTGTTGCGAAGCGCGGTGAGGCCGGGACCGGAAGCGCTTTGAATGCCGCCTGCAGAGACCGTGGCCGCCGGTGCATTGGCCAGCTCGATAACAGGGATTTTTTCGTTGGTTCGAGGGAAGGTCGCAGACCGGATATTGCCCGCGGTCGGCCCGTCAGATGGCTTTGCACAGGCGCTCAAAAGAGCCATCAGCAAAACCGTACCCAACTTTTTCATCCCTCATCCCCTCGATGATTCAACCTGACGCAGAGATAACATCCCAACACGTCATCGCAACAACTTTAGCGGTTGCAATTTAGCGAAAACTTGTCTTCCAAAGAAAAGGTGTGACCATTCCGCAACCTTTTCCGAAGGGTTATCTTACGAACCCCAACAATGCACCGATGAGAAATAACCCACCTCCACCGACTGCAATATTGGATGGAACGGTTTTGCAGTGCGGGAGTTTGTCTTGTGCAACCCAAGACAGGAGGAAGAACAATGGACCATACCAATCACGTACGCCTCGTTGAAACGGAACTCACCCCCTCGGTGCTCGAAGGGGCAACCGTTTATGGCGCAGACGACCATAAGGTCGGCAAGGTTGACCATGTCCATGGTGTCGGAGCCGCCACCACCGCCATCATCGATGTCGGCGGTTTTCTCGGCATCGGCGCGAAGCCGGTCGCAGTCCCGCTCAGCGACCTTGACTTCATGCGCGATGAAGACGGCGACGTCCACGCGGTGACCTCTTGGACGAAGGATCAGCTGAAAGAGATGCCCGAGCATCGTCACTGAACCCATCTCACCAGACTTCATTAACGCCCGGCCATGTGCCGGGCGTTCGTTTATATGGGGCACTCCCCGCCCCCACTCCGCTTCCGCCGCCAAATGGAACGCTTGCGCCTGTCAGGCATTTTCATCGCGCAATAATTGGTTGTGCGGCATTCAAGGGGACAACAATTGAACAGTCAGATTCAGGCCAGCCCGCTGAGCATCGATGACGTGACGGTTATCGACGACGACAAGGTCAAAAAAGCCGTAACAGCGGCCGCTCTAGGCAACGCCATGGAGTGGTTTGACTTCGGCGTTTACGGTTTTGTCGCTTATGCCGTCGGCAAGGTTTTTTTCCCGGATGCAGCCCCCGCCGTTCAGACGGTGGCGGCACTTGCGACATTTTCGGTGCCGTTTCTTATCCGTCCGCTGGGCGGCATTTTTTTCGGTGCGATGGGCGACAAGTTCGGGCGCCAGAAAGTCCTCTCGCTCACCATCATCATCATGGCGGCCAGCACCTTCTGCATCGGTCTCATTCCGGGTTATGCGACCATCGGCATATGGGCGCCCATCCTGCTGCTGCTCTGCAAGCTCGTTCAGGGCTTTTCCGTCGGCGGCGAATATACCGGCGCGGCCATCTTCGTGGCGGAATATGCGCCGGACCGAAAACGCGGTTATCTCGGAAGCTGGCTCGATTTCGGTTCGATCGCCGGCTTTGTGCTCGGCGCGGGGCTTGTCGTTCTGCTCAGTAGCGCCATGGGGGAAGCGAAATTCCTCGACTGGGGCTGGCGCATCCCGTTCTTCCTGGCCGCGCCGCTCGGGCTCATCGGCCTTTATCTCCGCCACGCCGCGGAAGAAACTCCGGCCTTCACCGAACGCCTGCAGCGCGCCGAGGAGGAGGACCGGCAATCGCTGAAAGAGCGGCCGATGGTGCCGATAGCGGAAATCGCCAGAGAGCATTTCCGCTCACTGGCAATCTGCATCGGCATGGTTCTGGTCACCAACGTGACCTATTACATGCTGCTGACCTACATGCCGACATATCTGTCGAAGACGCTGAATTACAGCGAGGATCACGGCGTTCTCATCATCATCGCCGTGATGGTTGGCATGTTGTTCGTCCAGCCGGCTATCGGGCTTCTGAGCGACCGGATCGGCCGCAAGCCGTTTCTCGCCGCTGGCAGCACGGCGATCCTTTTTCTGTCGCTACCGGCTTTTCATCTCATCGCCAGCGGACAGGTCGTCCAGATATTCTTCGGCCTGCTTATTCTCGCAGTCGCGCTCAATTGCCTGATCGGCATCATGGCCTCGACTTTGCCGGCCCTCTTCCCGGCCCGCATTCGCTACAGCGCGCTGGCAATCGCCTTTAATATCTCGATCATCGTTGCCGGGCTGACACCAACGGTAACCGCCTGGCTGGTGGAAGTGACCGAGAACATCTACATGCCGGCCTATTACCTGATGGTCGCAGCCGTTTTTGGCATCGTCACGACCTTCTTCCTGAAGGAAACGGCCAACCGGCCGCTTTATGGCGATACGCCAAATGCCTCCAGCCGCAAGGAAGCGAAATCGCTTCTGGCGGAGCAATATCAGCATATCGAAAAAAGCGTCGAAGAGATCGACGAAGAACTCGCTAAACTGGAGGAGCAGAAGAAGATTCTACAAACCAAACGCGAAGGACTCGTCGGGCGTCATCCGGACCTGACCTGACAACGCTGCATCCTAAAATGAAATGCGCGGCGGTGCGTGTTGCACCCCGCGCATTCGTTTTAGTGGATTTTAGCAATCAGCGTTCTCAAACGGCGAGGAAACCGCCATCAACAGGCAATACGGCGCCGGAAATCATCTTGCTGTCGTCAGATAGCAGCAGCGCGATGCTCTGCGCCACCTCTTCCGCTTCCGCAAAGCGGTTGAGCGGATGGCGAACCATCATCGGCTGGCTCTTTTCGGGATCGTTCCAGGCTTCGGCGGCGAGTTCCGTCAGCGTGATGGTGGGCGCGACGGCGTTGACGCGGATACCATGGGGCCCAAGCTCCTTGGCAAGAACGCGGGTTGCACCTTCGAGCCCGGCCTTCGATGCCGCATAGCACAAATGATCCTGAAAACCGCGATGGCCGGCAATCGAGGTGATGTTGACGATGGCACCGCCGCCGCCATTTGCGACGCGGCCGCGGGCAAATTCCTGGCAGGTGACGAGCGCAGCACGCAGGTTGATGCCGAGCACCGCCTCATATCCGGCGTCGCTCATGTCTAGCACGCTTTCCAGCACGTTGATGCCGGCGCTGTTGATGAGAAAATCGCACGGGCCAGCTTCCGCCATGGCGGCACGGGTGGCGGCGATGTCTGCGAGGTCGACACGGATCGAACGTCCACCGATTTCGCTTTTCAGGCTGTCGAGATCGGACTGGGTGCGGCTGATCGCCACCACTTCCGCACCGCGCGCGGCCATCAGTTGCGCGCAGGCGCGGCCGATGCCTTTGCCCGCGCCGGTGATGATGACGGATTTTCCGGAAAACTGCATGGAATCCTCGTTATTTTGCGGCCATAGATAGCGGCCAAGCGATTGTCGATCAGGAATGGCTGGCGGAGCGAATGGCACGCGCCGCATTCTGCAGCGCCAGAAACGCGTCGTAACGCGCCTGGTGAATCTTCTGAAAATCGGGATCGGGCATTGCACTGCTGTCGATACGCGACATCGCCGGCATGGCAGCCATCAGGTCCGGATAGGTTCCAGCGGCAACGGCGCCGAGCATGGCAGATCCAAGCAGCACCGGCTCCTCGCATTCGGTCAGTTCAACCGGGAGGCCGGTCGCATCTGCCAGCAACTGCCTGGCAAGCGGATGAGCGCCTGCTCCGCCACTGACGCTGATGGTTTCCACCGGCGCGCCGTTGCGGGCCTGTGTTTCGATGATCTGGCGAAGCCCGTAACCGAGGCCGAGAAGCCCCGCCACATAGAGCGCGACGAGGGAATCCACGCCCGTCTCCATGCCATAACCGGCAATGATGGCGCGAGCATGGGGATCGGCGAAGGGCGCGCGATTGCCAAGGAATTCCGGCACCATATGAAAATCTTCGGCAAGCTTCACTGCGGCGGAAGCGGATGCGGCGAGGCTGAGCGCGCGGTCGGCAAGCCAGACTGGCAATGCTTTGCCGTCCTTGTCGGCAAGCGCTTTTGCCTCGGCAAAGGCCGGGTGCAACTGCACAAGGTAATCGATGGCCGCACCGGCGGCGGACTGGCCGCCTTCATTGAGCCATGCGCCAGGAACCATTGCGGAATAATAGGGACCCCAGACACCCGGCACAAAGGCGGGCTCAGTGGTGGTCGTCATGGTGCAGGACGAGGTGCCGAAAACATAACCGAGGCATCGTGATGCATCACCACCCGCAGCCACCGTACCGACACCGCCGGCATGGGCGTCGATCAGGCCAGCGGCGACGGCGGTTCCTGCGACCAGACCCATGGCCTTGGCGGCCTCTTCGGTCAGGCCATTACCCAGTGCCGTGCCGGGATGGACCACGCTTTCACCGATGCGGCGAAAGCCCTGCTCCGCCAGATCGCCAAGGCCGATCTTGGTGAAATATTCCGCATCCCAGCGGTTTTCGTGGGCGAGATAGGTCCATTTGCAGGTGACCGTGCAGGCGGAGCGATCAAGCGCCCCGGAGGCCTTCCAGGTCAGAAAATCCGTCAGGTCGAAGAAGTGTTCGGCACGGGCATAGATATCCGGCCTGTTTTCGCTGAGCCACAACAGCTTGGGCGTCTGCATTTCCGGTGAAATGCGGCCGCCAACATATTTCAGGACGGCATGCTTGCCGGCGTTGATGCGTTCAGCCTGCTCGACAGCACGGTGGTCCATCCAGACGATGATATCACGTTCGGGATGATCGGCAGCACCTACCGGCAGGGTCACGTCACCGGGTCCGCGAACCACAAGAGAACAGGTCGCGTCGAAGCCAATGCCGGTAACCTCCGCCGGATCGATACCGGCGCGTGAAACGCTGTCGCGAACGCTATCACAAACCGCCTGCCACACCTCTGCGCTCGATTGCTCGGCAATGCCGCCATCCTCCCGGTGCATGCTGATCGGGCGCTTGGCGGTGGCGAGAAGCTTGCCCGCGACATCAAAGACACCGGCCCGCGCCGAGCCGGTCCCGACATCGACGCCAACAAGATAGGAAGCCATTTGCGATACTCCTCGGAGCGGATCATCCGGTGCTTGAACAGGTTGAAGCGGCGGAACCGTTTCCGGTTCTTCCGCCGCTCCAGAGATTATTAAACGCGGTCGAAGTTGGTCGGCAAGACCAGCATGTCGCGGATGGTGACGGTGCGCTTGCGCGTCAGCATATAAACGACGGCATCAGCCACTTCGCTCGCATCGATGAGGCTGCCCGATTCCTTGGCCTTGCGGAGATTTTCCTCCGGCCAGTCGGCCAGAAGTGCCGAGACGACCGGGCCGGGAGAGACCTGCGCGACGCGCACGCCGTGCGGGATCATCTGGCGGCGCATGCCCTGCACGAAGCTGGTGATCGCCCATTTCGAGCCCGAATAGACCGGCTCCCAATAGGTCGGAAAGTGGCCGGCGATCGAGCAGGTGACGATGATGTCACCGGTCTTGCGCTCCGACATGTGCGGCACGACGGCCTGCACGTTCTTCATCACGGCGTTGACGTTGAGGTTCAGCATCTTGTCGATGGCTTCAGGCGTCGTTTCGGTGAGATCACCACCGATATAGGTGCCGGCATTACAATAGAGAATGTCGATATGATCGACCTTCCCCAGGATTTCCGGGATCATCGCGTTGCAGCTGTCGGCATCGAGCAGGTTGGTCACCTGCGGAATGGCGCGCTCGCCGAGCTTGGCGGCCAGATCATTCAAGGCTTTCTCGTTCCAGTCGACCATGACCACGGTTGCGCCCTGTTCCAAGAGCGCTTCTGTGGTTGCAAGCCCGATGCCGGATGCGGCGCCGGTGATGACCGCGATCTTGCCTTGCAGCGATTCAGACATTTAGTTCTCCTGCGTTTATGAAGGTGTTTCCGGGCCGGCTCAGCGCCATTCGCGCCCGATATAGATGGCCAACAGAATGATGCCGCCCTTGATGACATCCTGAAGATAGGGGTTGATGCCCATCAGGTTGAGGCCGTTATTGAGGATGCCAAGCAGCACCGCGCCGATGAGCGTGCCGAGGATGAGGCCCCTGCCGCCGGCAATCGCCGTGCCGCCCAGAACGACCGCCGCAATGGCGTCCAGTTCGAAGCCGACGCCGGCATTGGGCTGGCCGCTCATCAGGCGACCGGTCAGTATGAGGGCGGCGAAAGCTGCCGTGACACCCGAGATGCCATAGACGGCAAGCTTGACGCGCCGGGTCTTCACACCCGAAAGACGGGCCGCCAGTTCGTTACCGCCAAGCGCATAGACGTGGCGGCCGAAGGCTGTGCGCTGCAACAGCACCCAGGCCACCGCATAGATCACCACCATGATGATGACGGGCACCGGAACGATGCCGACGCGGCCAACGCCGAACCAGGAAATCCAGCTCGGAATGCCGCTGACCGGGTAGCCGCCGGAATAGATGAGGCCGAGGCCACGGGCCATGCCCATGGTGGCGAGCGTGACGATGATGGCCGGCATCCTGCCCCAAGCGACCAGCGCCCCGTTGAAGATGCCAATGCCGAGCCCGATGAAGAGGCCGGCCGGCAGGGCAATCGCGGGAGACAGGCCCGTATTCACCATCAGGCCGGCCGACAGCGTGCCGACCAGCGCCATGACCGCACCGACCGAAAGATCGATGCCGCCGGTCAGGATGACGAAGGTCATGCCAACAGCGAGAATGCCAACGACGGAAACCTGCCGCAGCACGTTCATGATGTTGTTGACGCTGAAGAAATTGTCGCTCGCAAGACCCATGAGGATGGATACGACGATGAGACCCGCCAGCGGCAGGGCGAGCGGCGAGCGCAGCATGGCACTGAAACTGAAACCGCCCGTTTTCGCGGCAACGCCGGTGTTTGCATCAAGCGACATGTTCAACTCTCCCGGTGGTGGCGTTTGTCATTATTGTTTCTGAATTGATGTCTTCGCCCTCGACCGTGGCGACAATGCCGCCGGAGCGGAAGACGCAGACCCTGTCGGACATGCCGATCACTTCCGGCAACTCCGAGGAGATCATGATGATCGAATGACCCCTGGCGGCAAATTCGCGCATCAGCGAATAGATTTCTGCCTTGGCGCCAACGTCGATGCCGCGTGTCGGCTCGTCGAAGATCAGCACGCGCATGTCATGGTTCAGCCAGCGGGCGATAACGATCTTCTGCTGGTTGCCGCCGGACAGCGTGTCGACACGGGCATAGGGGCCCTGCGCCTTGACCTGCACCTGCGCCATGGCCTTCGTCGTGTGCTCCAGTTCCTTCTTGAGGTCGAGGAACCAGTGGGCCTTGCGGTACTTACGATAATTGTTCAGCGAAATATTCTGCAGGATCGAGAAGCTGGTGATCAGCCCCTCCTCCTTGCGGCTTTCCGGCAGCAGGCCGATGCCGCGCATCAGCGCATCATCGGGGCCGGACAAACGCGTATCCACACCATCAAGCTTGATCTTGCGGCGCGAAGCGGAATGCGCACCGAGCATGGCCAGCACCGTTTCCGTGCGGCCCGAGCCGACGAGCCCGGCAAAGCCGAGGATTTCACCCTTGCGCAGCGAAAAGCGCGAGACAGGGCCGCCCTTCTTCAATTGCAGCTCTTCGACTTCGATCACCTTTGCGGCGGAAGGATCGATCTGCGGCTTCGGCGGGAAGCTGGCTTCGATGCGCCGGCCGACCATCATCTCCACCAGACGGTCATTATCGACCTCCGACGTCAGGCAGGAGCCAATCAACTCGCCATCGCGAAGAACGGTGATGCGGTCGCAGATCTCGAATATTTCATCGAGGTGATGCGAAATGAAGATGATCGCCACGCCCTGACGGCGCAGCTCGCGCATGACATTGAACAGGTGCTCTGTCTCGGAGGGCGTGAGCGTCGCGGTCGGCTCGTCGAGCACGAGAATGCGGGCATCCAGCGACAATGCCTTGGCGATTTCGACAAATTGCTGCTGGGCAACCGACAGGCGGTGCACCGGCACGTCGAGCGGCACATCCACGGCCAGCCGGCCCATGATTTCGGCCGCGCGCTTGCGCATCGCGCCCTTGTTCAAAAGGCGCAGCGGCCCGCGAATTTCGCGGGCGAGGAACATGTTTTCAACGGCATTGAGATAGGGGATCAGGCTGAATTCCTGAAACACGATGCCGACGCCAGCGGCAATCGCTTCGTCATAATTGGCGAAGCGGCGATCCTTGCCGTCAATGCGGATCGTTCCCTCCGATGGCTGCAAAATGCCGCATAGGATCTTCATCAAAGTCGACTTGCCGGCACCGTTTTCGCCCAGAAGCGCATGCACCTCACCGGCGCGCGCCTCAAGGTCGACGCCGTGCAGGACTTCGATCTTGCCAAAGCTTTTTCTTATTGCATTCAGTTCCAGCATTTCACCCTCCTCAATGGTCGGGATTTAACCCCGCCCCCATACTAGATGGGGACGGGGCCTGGGAGGAGTTCTTACCAGCTGAACTCGCCGGCGTTTTTGCTGTCGACGACCATAACGTCGATCGGGACTTCCTTCGGCACAACGCGTGCGCCCCACTTCTGGGCAAGCGCCATGGCAAGGCCGACACGCACCTGGTCACGCGGGAACTGCGCGGTGGTTTCGATGAAGGGGCCACCGTCGGCAATTGCCTTCACAGCTTCAGGAGCACCATCCACCGAGGTGAGCTTGATGTCCTTGCCGGAACCCTGAATAGCAGCGAGTGCACCCATCGCGCCGCCATCATTCACCGAGAAGATGCCGGCGAGGTTCGGACGCGACTGGATCATGTTTTCAACGACGCCGAGAGCAACGGAGCGGTCCTGACGGCCGTTCTGCGTGTCGACCAGCTTGATGTCGGCGAATTCGGCGAGAGCCGCCTTGCAGCCTTCAACGCGCTGAAGGATCGGCACGACCGGGATACCGTCGAGGATTGCGACTTCACCCTTGCCGCCGAGCGCGTCACCGAGATGTTTGCACGACTTGTAGCCGGCATCGCGGTTCTTCGAGCCGACGAAGGTGTCGACCGGGCCGTTAGCGTTGGCATCAACAGCAACGACAATCACGCCGGCAGCCTTGGCGGCGTGCACAGCAGCTTCGATGCCGGCGCTGTCCGTCGGGTTCAGAAGCAGGATGTCGATCTTCTGCTGAAGCATGTCTTCAACGTCAGAAATCTGCTTTGCGACATCGTGGCCGGCATCGGTGACGACGACGTCAGCACCGATGCTTGCGGCGGCTTCCTTCAGCGCTTCCTGCATCGACACGAAATAAGGGTTGTTGAGTTCCTGGAAGGTCATGCCGATCTTCAGCTTTTCCTGCGCCAGCGCCGGAGCGGCCATCATTGCAATTGCGGCTGTCGCCATCAGAAACTTGGATTTCATTTTCATCTCACTTTTCCTCCCGTTTGGAAAGTTGGGGCAACAGGTGCCCGTTTCCGGACAGACCTCTGCCCGAATTGGTAAAAATCGGCGCTGTGTCGCTGGTTTACTCCGCCATAACCGCTGCCTTCTGGGCTGCGAAAATGGTCCGGAACCTCGACGGTGACATTCCCTTCAGTTTCAGGAAATGCCGGTTGAAATTCGAAAGGTTGGAAAAGCCCACATCATAGCAGACCTCCGCCACCTTCACGTCCTGATCCGCCAAAAGCATCTGGCAGGCCAGATCGATGCGTAACTGATTGCGATATCGCACCAGCGTCGTGCCCGTGTGGCGCTTGAAGGCGCGGGAAAAGGCGCTCGGGCTCTGGCCCACCATGTCCGCGAGATCGATCTCCTCGACCTGCTCGGTCAGGTGCTGGCGCAGATGTGACAAAGCGCGGTTGATGCCGCTGTCGCCAATGCCGGTCAGATCAAGCTCGTAGCTCAGGCTCGCCAGCACTTCCGAAGACGGCGCATTGACCAGCAGATCGAGAATTTCCCAGAAAAGCGCCAGACGCGTCAGCCCCTGCGCTTCGATCAGCCGAAGCACCAGCGGGCGAACCCGGTCGCTCGTCTCGTCGTCGAACAGAATACCGCGGCGGCTGCGATCCAGCAGCGCCCGCACCACATCCATCTCGGCCATGGAGGTGCAGGCATCTTCGATAAAGCTCTCCGGAAACTGGATCACGAGAGAGCGTGTCGGCACGATTTCGTCCGGCTCGATCTCGCTGATCCAGTTCTGGGGGAGATTGGGACCGGTCATGATGAGCTGACCGGGGCTGAAGCGACCGACGAAATCACCGATATAGAACGTGCCCGACGTGGCGACGACCAGATGGATTTCATATTCGGGATGGTAATGCCAGCGCACGGTGCGAAACGGATAGCCATGCCGCCAGGCAGCGAAGGATTCGCCCTTGCGGATGTGCACCAGTTCCAGATCGGGCTGCATCATGGTTCCTCCCATCAGTCGCGTCCGCCGCATTTGCGGAGAGAGCCATTTCCTCTAATGGCTCGTCCAAGGCGTTGATGAGGAGCATATGGCGTGCGGCATCCCTGCATCCACATCACGCCGAAGAAATTGCCGATACTTTTTTGACTTTTTTTTGTCAGGAATTGAAGAGTCGTCCGATAGGACTGACTATAAACGCGGCGACAGTGCCGATTTTTCCGCTCAATTTGGCGTGATGCGCTGAAACAATGCGCAACCGGAGTCGATATCTGGTAAAATCTTGACGTGTAGCCTGCCGGATGGCGGCAGGCTACACTCATACTTTTCCGCACCATATCTGCCGCTCAATCATCAGCGGCCGACTTCGTCTTTTATTGCGGCATGACGATCTGCAACTTCACATCCGTTTCCCGCGCTTCCACCGCACGGTCGAAACCGGCGATACTGTCTTCGAAGGGAATGGTGGCCGAAATCAATGGCTTGAGATCAACCTTGCCGGAGGCGATGAGGGCCACCGCGCGGTCATAGACGTTGGCGTAACGGAATACCGTTTCCACCCGCAGCTCTTTGGCCTGAAGGCCGACGATATCGACCGGAACCGGGTCAACCGGCATGCCAACGAGCACGATGGCACCGCCCGGTCGCGCCAGTTTCGCCATGCCGAGTATGGCGGGTGCCGCACCTGAGCATTCGAAGACGATATCGCAACCCCAGCCATCCGTGGCGGCCGAAACCGCTTCGGCAAGGTTGCGCTCGCGGATATTGATGGTCTCGATGCCGTCATAAGCGGCGATGATATCAAGCTTCGGCTGAGCGAGATCGGCAACGATGACCTTGGCGCAACCGCCCGCCAATGCGGCAAGCGCCACCATCATGCCGATAGGACCGGCACCGGTGACGACGGCGATATCGCCGGGCTGGATGCGCGCCCGCAGTGCCGCCTGCATGCCGATGGCGAAGGGTTCGACCATCGCCCCTTCGGCAAAGGAGACGTTATCCGGCAGCTTGTAGGTGAAGGCCGCGGGGTGGATGACCTCAGGCGTCAGGCAGCCATGGATCGGCGGTGTTGCCCAGAAGCGGACAGCGGGATCGACATTATAGATGCCGAGTTTCGAGGCCCGCGATGTGGGATCGGGGATACCAGGCTCCATGCAGACGCGGTCACCGATCTTCAGATGGGTGACGTCGGAACCGGTTTCGATCACCGTACCGGAGGCTTCATGGCCGAGCACCATGGGTGCGTTGACGACGAAGTGGCCGATCTTGCCATGGGTATAATAATGAACGTCCGAGCCGCAGATGCCGACCGTATGGGTGCGAATGCGCACATCCTTCGGTCCGAGTTCACCGGACCCGGCGCCTCCGGGAATGTCAAAATCCCTGAGCGAGAGTTTGCCTTTTTCTTCCAGCACCAGTGCCTTCATCTCATCCTCCGTGGTTTGCGATACGCCTGGCAGCGAATTCAGTAAGCGTGATGGCGTGCAACTTCGGCAAAAGTAAATAGAAATCCGCCGGATCGGCAGGTTTTTCTTCGCGACGGAAAAACTGTATCGAGACGCCTGCGATTTCTCATCATTCGCAGACGAATAAGGTCAGCGCGCAAATCGGCGAGCCTTCGATTCGGGGGGATGATGGACGCGTAGGGTGACTGAAAGCTGTAGCCGGGGCCTGTCAGCCCTTCCTGATCCGCAGCCCCTCCAGAAAAGTCCGGAAACTTGTGACCGCGCGTTTCGAGGTCGTTTCGGGGTCGTCGGAATTTGCGATCCATTGGGCAGCAGTGCTGCTTGCCGCATTGATGAAGCGGGCGCAGGCCTCCGGATCGATGTCGCCGATGGTGCCCTCTTCCTTCAGCGCACTGAGGCTGCGCGCAACGGCTGAGATACAGCCGTTGGCATTGGGCCAGCGGGATGGATCGCCAAGCACAGCCGGCCCGTCGCGAAACATGATCCGCTGGATTTCCGGTTCGAGCGCCATGCGCACATAACCGACATTTTCCTCGACAAAACCCTCCCACCGGGTCTCGGCGCTTGAGGAGATATCACAGAGCCTTTTTGTCATCTCCGCGTCGATCTCGGCCACAACGGCCATCAGCAGACCCTTTTTATCGCCAAAATGGTGATAGAGCGCGCCGCGGGTGAGACCTGCCCCGGCGGTGAAGTCATCCATAGAGGCTTCCGCATAACCGATGCTGCCAAAGGCCTTGCGGCCGGCAGCCAGAAGCTTCGCCCGCGTCTCGGCAATCATTTCACTGCGAGGTTTGCGCACTCTTTTCTCCAATCTTCACATACGAAGCGTATATTAGTTGACATACGTCTCGTATGCAATTATCTCATTTACATACGCCACGTATGTATGTGGTGGACACCCGTTGAACAAGGTGCATCCCGATGTCTAATCCATACAGAGAAATTTTCCGCGCTCCAGGTGCAAAAGGCTTTTCCGCTGCCGGTTTCTTCGCCCGTCTTCCCATCGCCATGGCCCCGATCGGTATCGTCGCCATGCTGTCGCAGACCCATGGCGAATATTGGCTGGCCGGTGCCGTTTCGGCCACCTTCGCCCTGACCAATGCGGCTGCGGCACCCCAAATCTCCCGGCTGGTGGATCGCATGGGGCAGAGCCGCGTCCTCATCCCCGCCACCATCATCTCGGTCATCGCCTTTGCCGCATTGATCACCGCGACAAATCAGAGATGGCCGACCTGGACATTGTTCCTGTCCGCCTTCCTCGCCGCCGCCATGCCGAGCATTCCTGCCATGATGCGCGCCCGCTGGACGGAAATCTTCCGCGACCGGCCGGAACTCAATACGGCTTTCGCCTTTGAATCTGCCGCCGACGAGCTTGTTTATATCGCCGGTGCATCGCTTTCCGTCGGCCTTGCGGTTTCCCTGTTTCCGGAAGCCGGCATGATGATCAGCACCACATTTCTGGCGCTCGGCACCTTTGCCTTCCTGCTGCAACGCTCCACCGAACCGAAGGTGCGGCCGGTGGAAAGCGGATACAGGCAGCGTTCGGCCATCTTCCTGCGCCCGGTCCAGATCATCACGCTCTCCCTGATTTTCGTCGGCTCGACTTTCGCCACGGCCGAGGTGAGCGCCGTCGCGATCACCAAGGAGCTTGGCCAACCCGGAGCCGCCAGCCTAGTCATCGGCGTTTATGCCATCGGCTCCTTCGTGGTCGGCCTCACTCTCGGCGCGATCAATCCGAAAATGCCGTTGCAGCGACAATTGCTGATCGCCGTCAGCGTGCTGGCGCTCACCGCGCTGCCACTCCTCGTCGCCAATAGCAGCGTTGCCCTGCTCGCCTTTGCCGTCTTCTTAAGCGGCGTGGCAATCTCGCCTGTTTTCATCACCTCATTCGGCCTGATCGAGCGCCGCGTGCCGGAATCGATGCTGACGGAGGGTGTCACCTGGGTCATGACCGGCATTGGCATAGGCATGGCGTTCGGTGCCTTCATCTCCGGCTGGGTGATCGACAATTTCGGCCCGGACAACGGTTTCTGGGTATCGGTTGCCGCAAGCCTGACCACAGTCGCCATCATCGGCCTTGGTCAGCGCAGCCTGTCGGGAGAAACACGGGATTCGTGCTCGGCATCTGCGGTGCAGCAGCCCGCCGAATAAAAAGAGACGACAGACGTCTTCCGCTGCGAAACCTCGCTAGACAAACCGCAACTGTATGGGCTGAGACTACGGGATCAGCCCATACGCTCGGAGACATGTTCGCCGGGTGATGCAGGGAAAACCACCGTCTTGTTGCCGTTCAGGAAGACCCGCTGATGAATATGGGCGTGGATGGCACGCGCCAGAACCTGGCTTTCCACATCCCGTCCAAGGCTCACATAATCCATCCCGCTCTGGGCATGGGTCACGCGGATCGTATCCTGCTCGATGATCGGGCCTTCATCGAGATCGGCGGTGACATAATGGGCGGTCGCGCCGATCAGTCTCACCCCGCGTTCATAGGCCTGCTTGTAAGGGTTGGCGCCCTTGAAGGACGGCAGGAAGGAGTGATGGATATTGATGATGCGGCCGGACATTTCCTGACACAGCTGGTCCGACAGAACCTGCATGTAGCGCGCCAGCACCACGAGTTCGGCGCCGGTATCGCGCACCACCTGCAGGATCGCCCCTTCCGCCTCGGGCTTGGTTTCCGGCGTGACGCGGATGTGATGGAAAGGAATATCCTCGTTCACCACCTGTTTCTGGTAATCGAGGTGATTGGAGATCACCGCGACGATTTCTACCGGCAACGCGCCGATGCGGGAGCGATAAAGCAGATCGTTCAGGCAATGGCCAAAGCGTGAGACCATGATCACGATCTTCTTTTTTTGCGAAAGATCGTGAATGTCATAGTCCATATCGAAATCGGCCGCGACGGAACCGAACCCGTCAAGCAGCGCTTCCCGTCCCGATCCCTGCTCGGAAATGAAGCTCAGCCGCATAAAAAACCGTGCGGTCTCCTGATCGGTGAATTGCGAACTGTCGTTGATATTGCAGCCGGACCTGGCGAGATAACCGGAGACAGCGGCGACGATGCCGCTGCGGGCCGGGCATGAGACTTTCATGATATAGGTGTTCAAATCCTGCTCCCTGACTGATGCACGCACGGACAGATCGCCCGCGCCGCGGCGCAGATCGTCCATAAACGACCCTCCGGCCATAAACTGGATGCCGGTCCCGACTATATTCAGGACCGGCGAAGTGATTTACGAGACGTAGATCGGGAACGCCTCACAGAGTGCGGCAACCTCTTCCCGCACCTCGGCCTCGACCGCGCTGTCACCCTCGGCATTCGTGGCCAGCGCATCGATGACACGCAGGATCAGCGCACCGATCTTTTCGAACTCGAGCACGCCGAAACCGCGGGTGGTGCCGGCCGAGCTGCCAAGACGGATGCCCGAAGTGACGAACGGCTTTTCCGGGTCATTGGGAATGGAGTTCTTGTTGCAGGTAAGTCCCGCCCGTTCGAGCGCGATTTCGGCAATCTTGCCGGTGACGCCCTTCGGGCGCAAATCGACCAGCACCATATGACTGTCGGTTCCGCCCGAGACGATGCCGAGACCACCCTGTATCAGCACCTTGGCCAGCGCCTGTGCATTGGCGATCACCTGACCGGCATAGTCGGAAAATTCTGGCCGCAGGGCCTCGCCGAAAGCCACGGCCTTGGCGGCGATGACATGCATCAGCGGGCCGCCCTGATTGCCGGGGAAGACCGCCGAGTTCAGCTTCTTGGCGAGATCGGCATCATTGGTCAGGATTACGCCGCCGCGCGGGCCGCGCAGGGTCTTGTGGGTGGTCGAGGTGGTGACGTGCGCATGGGGCACGGCGTTGGGATAGTGACCGCCGGCGATCAGCCCGGCATAATGGGCCATGTCGACCATTAGATATGCGCCCACTTCATCGGCGATCTCACGGAAGCCGGCAAAATCGATCTGGCGCGGATAGGCCGAGGCCCCGGCGACGATCAGCTTCGGCTTCGTTTCCAACGCTTTCTCGCGCACCTTCTCCATGTCGATCAGGTGGGTTTCGGGGTCAACCTCGTAGGAGACGACATCGAACCACTTGCCGGACATCGTCACCGGCGAACCGTGGGTCAGGTGGCCGCCATGGGCGAGCGAAAGCCCCATGATGCGGTCGCCCGGCTGCAGCAGCGCCAGGAACACGGCTTGGTTGGCCTGCGCGCCGGAATGCGGCTGCACATTGGCAAATTCCGCGCCGAAGAGTTGCTTCAACCGGTCGATGGCGACCTGTTCGACCTTGTCGACGAATTCGCAACCGCCGTAATAACGCTTGCCGGGATAACCCTCGGCATATTTGTTGGTCAGCACCGAGCCCTGTGCCGCCAGAACATCGGCGGACACAATGTTTTCCGAGGCGATCAGCTCGATCTGCGTCTTCTGGCGGTCGAGTTCCTCGGCGATGGCATCAGCGATCACCGTGTCGGAAACGGTATTGTGTGACAGGCGGTTGAGCATGGTTTTCTCCTCCCAGAATCAGGCGATATCAGCTGCAAGTTCCTTGCAGCCGGTTTCAAGCAAATGGCCAAGATGCGACACGAAGCTGTTCCAGACATCCATGCGGAAACGGTTCTCCGCATCGCGCCACAACACCACGGTCACGCCGTCGAAAATCGTCCGACGTCCCTCGCCGATAGCAATGGTCTCGATGTCACGGGCGCAGCCCAGCGTCAGCAGTTCGGCGGCCTGCGGCCCCTCGATCAGCAGTGTCACTTCCCGTCCGGAAATATCGACAAGGCTGTGCGGATGGCTGGCATAAACGCCCGCGCAGGCAGCGACCAGCCGGTCGGTTTCGGTAATCGGCGCAAGAATAGTCCATTCGTCAGGACCAAGCCGCAGGGCCTCGATTTCGCCAGAAGCGGCGCGGGCGCCGATCCGGGCGGGCAAGCTCATGCCAAGGGCGGCGTCGAGCGGCGCCAGATCGCCCCGCGCCCGCAGAGAAAACCGCGCCTGCGCGGCCAGCATGCTGACCCGGGCCGCTTTGCTCTCGGCCAGCACGCCGGGAACGGGGGAGGAAACGCGCATGTTCATTGTCATCTCCGGTCAGATTTTCAGGCGGGTGTTTTCGGGATCGACAAAGACCATCCCGGTGATTTTTGCGGCAATGGTGCGGTCCAGCATCGGAATATAGACGGTCTCGCCCATCCGCTCGTGCCCACCTTCCACCAGCGCCAGCGCAATCGGCTGGCCGGCCG
Source organism: Agrobacterium fabrum str. C58 (assembly GCF_000092025.1). Lineage (NCBI taxonomy): Bacteria > Pseudomonadati > Pseudomonadota > Alphaproteobacteria > Hyphomicrobiales > Rhizobiaceae > Agrobacterium > Agrobacterium fabrum. The sequence continues at coordinate 1,440,499 of NC_003063.2, read as the reverse complement.
CATCCGAATGATAGGAGGACGTCACATGCCCCACCATCTTCATCGGGATCGGCTGCTTCGCATCAAAGACGATCTGCGCGCCTTCTTCCAGCTTCGATCGGTCTTCGGTGAGAAGACCAACGAGATGGCGACGGCCCTTTGCGACGAGATCGGGGCGGGCAAGGCCGCGCTTGCCGACGAAATCGGGCTTGTTCTTGCCGACAGCCCAGTCCATCGCTGCATCATAAGGCGTCACCGTGCCGTCTGTATCCTGGCCGACGATGATGTAGCCCTTTTCGGCGCGCAGCACATGCATTGTCTCTGTGCCATAAGGCGTGATGCAATATTGCTGGCCGGCCTCCCACAGGATTTCCCACAGCTTGCGGCCGAGAGGTGCCGGCACATTGACCTCGAAGCCGATCTCGCCAGTGAAGCTGACGCGGAACAACCGCGCCGGCATGCCGGCCACGGTGCATTCCAGGCAGGACATATGCGGGAAGGCCTCTTCGGTCAGCTCGACGCCTTCCACCAGCGGCGCAAGCAGCTTTGCCGCATTCGGACCGTTGAGGGCGATGGTCGACCATTGTTCGGTTGTCGAGGTCAGCCAGACATTGAGATCGGGCCATTCGGTCTGGAGGTAATCCTCCATCATGTTCAGCACGCGGGCGGCACCGCCTGTCGTGGTGGTGACATGGAAACGGTCTTCGGTCATGCGGCCGATGACGCCGTCGTCACGGATGAAGCCGTCATCGCCGAGCAGCAGGCCATAACGGCAGCGGCCGGGCGCAAGCTTCGTCCAGGGGTTGGTGTACATGCGGTTCATGAACTCGACCGCGTCAGGACCGACGACTTCGATCTTGCCGAGCGTGGAGGCGTCAAAAATGCCGACGCTCTGGCGCACCGCCCGGCATTCACGGCCGACGGCCGCGTCCATGTCTTCACCCGGCTTTGGGAAATACCACGCGCGACGCCATTGCCCGACCGGCTCATAGACCGCGCCATGCTCCTTCGCCCAGCTGTCGATCTGCGTCTTGCGCGTCACCTCGAAATGCTCGCCGCGATGATAGCCGGCAAAGGCTCCGAAGGTTGTTGGCGTATAGGGCGGGCGGAAGGTGGTCAGTCCCACCTGCGGCTGGGGTTTGCCAAGGGCTTCCGCCGCAATGTTCAGGCCGTTGATGTTGGACATCTTGCCCTGATCGGTGGCCATGCCGTTGGTCGTATAACGCTTGACGTGTTCGATGGAGCGCATGCCCTCGCGCACGGCGAGCCGCAGGTCCTTGGCGGTCACGTCATTCTGGTAATCGACGAAAGCCTTGGCTTTGCTGGCGTCGCGGTCGCTCAGTAGTTCGGTGTGGGAGACGCCGCTGCCGGTGCGATCATATTCCACCGCATGGCTGGAAACATTAGCGGTCTTGCCAAGTGCTGCAACGACTTCGCGGCCCCGTTCAGCGCCATCCTTCAGCGCCGCCTCGATGCCCCAGAGCCCGCGCCCGGCGCCTGCAATCAAGCAATCCTCATTGGTGAGGGCCGGCAGGAAGGTCGCCCGCTCATCGTCCCAGGCAAGCTTGCCCTGCGTATGGGAGAAGAGATGCAGCGAGGGCGTCCAGCCGCCCGACATCAGCACCGCGTCGCAGGCCATCTCCTGTCCCGCAGCGACTGTCGAACCATTCACCGAATTGACGCGAACCGACTTGACGCGCAATCGTCCCGACGTCGCCGTGACCGTATGCGACAGCTTGACCGGAATGCCGAGCGCACGCGCCTCGTTTACCAGTTCCTCGCGTACCTTTGCGCGGGTGTCGATGATGGCCTGAACGCGCGCGCCGGCACCGTGAAGATCAAAAGCGGCATACCAGGCACTGTCATGGCTCGTCACCACCACCGGGCGGTTGCCGACCTTGACGCCATACCGGTTGAGATAGGTCTGGGCAGCGCCTGCGAGCATCACGCCCGGCCGGTCATTGCCGTGGAAGACCAGCGGCTTTTCCAGTGCGCCCTGCGCCAGCACCACCTGACGCGCCCGAACGCGCCACAGGCGTTCGCGCGGCGTATCCTTCGGCACGGTTTCGAGATGGTCGGTCAGCTTTTCGCAAAGACCGATCATGTTCTGGTGGTAATAGGCAATCGCTGTCGTGCGCGTCATCACCTTGACGCCCTGTTCCCTCAGCGTCTTCAATTCATCCGCCAGCCAGGTCCATGCGGGCTTGCCGTCGATCTTCGCCTGGGGTTCGGACAGCAGCGTGCCGCCGGCTTCGGCATTTTCATCGACCAGCACGACCTTCAGACCATCGACCGCCGCCGCACGCGCGGCTGCAAGACCCGCGGGACCGCCACCGACGATCAACACATCGCAATGCAGGTTGCGCGAGGCGTAGGTATCGGGGTCTTCTTCCGTCGGAGACACGCCAAGACCTGCGGCCGCGCGAATGAAAGGCTCATAGACCTTGTTCCAGAAGCTCTTCGGCCACATGAAGGTCTTGTAGTAGAAACCAGCCGAAAACAGCATATAGGCCATGTCATTGACAGCGCCGATATCGAAATTCAGGCTCGGAAATTTGTTCTGCGAGGTGGTTTCCAGCCCGTTCCAGATTTCCTGCACCGTAGCGCGGGTATTCGGCTCGAACTGACCGGCGCCACGGCGGGTGCCGATCAGCGCATTCGGCTCCTCGGAACCCGCCGCCACCGGGCCGCGCGGGCGGTGGTATTTGAACGAGCGGCCCATCAGATGCACGCCATTGGCGAGAAGCGCGGAAGCGACCGTGTCGCCCTTGACGCCGCGGTAGCTCTTGCCGTCGAAGGTGAAGCTCACGGAACGGGCAGCATCCACCCGGCCGCGGCCGGAAACGCGATAGGAGTTCATTTCGACACCTCGGAGCTTGCGGTCAAGCGTGTCAGGGAAGACAGTTCAGGGCGCGGCTCACCCGCGCGATAGGTCGTGAGGAACCGGTCGCTCACCGTGTCGCGCACGGCGTTGAAGAAGCGGCCGCAACCATGCAGGTGCCGCCAGCGCTCGAAATGCGGACCTTTGACGTTGTCGCGGATGAACAGGAATTCCTCCCATTGTTCATCGCTCTGCGACGACGGGTCGGCGGCGCGGACGATATGGGCCTGTCCGGCATAGGTGAATTCGGCTTCGGGCAGCGTTTCGTTGCAATAGGGGCAGCGGATCAGCAGCATGGTTGTTATCCTCGGAGCATTTCCAGTAACAGTTCGGTGCGGTTTTACGTCCGGAAAATGCGTGAATTAATGCGCCACGGCGGCGGCGGCGGCCTCGTCGATCAGTCGGCCAGAGCGGAAGCGTTCCAGCGTGAACGGCGCGTTGATCGGATGCGGTTCGTTTTTGGCAATGGTCCAGGCGAAGGTATGGGCAGCGCCCGGCGTGGCCTTGAAACCGCCCGTGCCCCAGCCGCAATTGACGTAGAGCCCCTCGACCGGCGTCTTGCCGAGAATGGCCGAACGATCCGGCGTGACATCAACGATGCCGCCCCATTTGCGCAGCATGCGCATGCGGTTGAAGATCGGGAAGATCTCGACGATGGCCGCGATCGTATGTTCGATCAGTGGCAGGCCGCCGCGTTGCGAATAGGAGGTGTACTGATCCGTGCCCGAACCGATCACCAGTTCGCCCTTGTCGGACTGGCTGATATAGGCGTGGACCGCATTCGACATGACCACGCAGGGGAAGATCGGTTTGATCGGTTCCGACACCAGCGCCTGCAGCGGATAGCTTTCGAGCGGCAGACGCACGCCTGCCGTATCCATGACAACAGATGTGTGGCCAGCGGCCGAGACCGCGACCTTCTTCGCCTTGATGAAGCCTCTTGCCGTTTCCACACCGGCAACGGAGCCATCGGCATTACGACGAATGGCGGTGACCGGGCAGTTCTGAATGATATCGACACCACGGGCGGCGGCACCGCGCGCATAACCCCAGGCGACCGCATCGTGGCGCGCCGTGCCCGCCCGTTCCTGCAATGCGCCGCCCATGACAGGGTAACGGGCATTCGGCGCAAGGCTCAAGGGCGGGCAATATTCCTTGCATTCCTCCGCGCTGAGCCAGCGATTATCGACGCCGTTCAGGCGGTTGGAATGGATATGGCGCTTGAAGCTCTGCACGTCGTGAACGTTATGCGCCAGCATCAGCACGCCGCGCCGGGAATACATGACGTTGTAATTGAGTTCCTGGCTGAGATTTTCCCACAGATCGACGGCATGGTCATAAAGACGGGCGCTCTCATCATAGAGATAGTTGGAGCGGATGATCGTCGTGTTGCGGCCGGTATTGCCGCCGCCGAGCCAGCCCTTGTCGATGACGGCCACGTTGGTGATGCCGTGCTGGCTGGCCAGATAATAGGCCGCGCCCAGACCATGGCCGCCGGCGCCGACGATGACCACGTCATATTCGGCTTTCGGCTGGCTGTCAGGCCACTGCTCGTCCCAGTTCTTGTTGCCGGTCAGGGCATTCCGCAAAAGATTGAAGGCATTAAAACGCGTCATAGCGGGACCCGGTGGTTGGAAAGCTCATGTCATAAAATCTAGGAGCATTTGCCCAACCCCGGCTGGACAATCGCGTCTGTTTGCATGAATATTTGCGCCATGACCTCTCCTCGCGCCAAGAAACGCCTCAGCGTCGCCTTCCTGCTTGCCGATCGCTTCACGCTGTCGGCCTTCGCGAATTTTGTCGATGTGCTGCGCCTTGCCGCAGACGAGGCCGACCGCTCCCGGCCGATCCTGTGTGAATGGTCGGTGCTCTCGGCAACGCTCGCCAACGTGCAGTCGAGCTGCGGCGTGAAGGTGCAACCGGATACGCGGCTGATCGATGCCGGACACTACGATTATATCGTCGTTGTCGGCGGGCTGATCAGCGACCACAGCGCCCTGCCACCGGAAGCGCTACGCTTCCTGAAAGATCGGGCGGCGGCGGGCATTCCGATTGTCGGACTCTGCACCGGCGTCTTCATCCTGCACGAAGCGGGCCTTCTCGATGGCTATCGCTGCTGCGTGAGCTGGTTTCACCGCCAGGATTTTCTGGATCGTTTCGACACGGTGCAAATGGTCTCCGACCAGATCTTCGTCATCGATCGTGACCGGCTGACCTGTTCCGGCGGCCATGGCGCCGCGCATCTGGCGGCCTTTCTCGTCGAGCGCCATGTCGGCCAGTCCGCCGCGATCAAAAGCCTCAACATCATGATGATCGACAGCGCGCTGAGCGGCGAAAAACCCCAACCCGGCCAGCAGAGCGCGCGCAAGGCCAATGACCCCCTGGTCAAGAAGGCGATCCTGCGGATGCAGCAGAATATCGAGGTTCCGAGAACGGTGCTGGAACTGGCCCACGACCTCGGCCTTGGCCGCCGTAGCCTCGAACGGCGTTTCCTCAATGACCTGAAGGCAACACCGTCAAAGGTCTATCTCGAGCTCCGGCTGGATCGCGCCCTGTCACTTCTGCGCACGACGCATGACCCGATCACCCAGATAGCACTTGCCACCGGCTTCTGCGACGCGCCGCATCTTTCCCGCACGCTCAGGACCGAGCGCGGCTTCACCCCCAGCGAATATCGCAAGACCCAGGCGGGCCACACGGCAACCGACGAGGAATTCGCCGTCGGCGTGCTGCTTCCCCAATCCTGATGGCCGGTGTCTACGAACCGGTGCCCATGAAGGTCAGCCGGGTGACGGCGGTATAGCTGGATTTCGAGGCCATCAGGGCTGCGAAGACGAGCACCAGAACCGGGGGAAGCAGGATGGCATAGATCAGGACCAGCCTTTCCCAGGCATCCTCGCAATCTCCATGACCGTCCCGAACATCAGGGCTCCCTTTGAGCGGGACCGCAACGGCAAGGAGGATGATCTACGGATAGATTTCCTTTATGAATTCAAGGCTTATGGCCTGGATAACCCGGGACGATCAATTTTCGATAGAGGTGCCAGGTCGAATGTCCGAGGATGGGCATGACGACCGCAAGGCCGATAAAGGCCGGGATCGTGCCCACGAAAAGCAATGCCGCGACGATCAAGCCCCAAAGCATAACCGGAACCGGATTGGCAAGGGTGGCGCGTATGCTCGCCTCCACCGCCGCGACTGCACCGACATCCCGGTCAAGCAGCAGCGGGAACGTCACCACGGTTGTCGCCAGCACGATGACCGCGAAAACGAAACCGGCCAGATTGCCCCAGATGATAAGGGAAAGGCCCTGTGAAGTGGTCATCACATCCGACACGAATGTCGAGAGCGAGACGGGACCGGCCGCGTCGAAAGTCGCAGTATAGATGCTTTGCGCAACAATCAGCCAGACCGCGAAAAGCGCAAGCAGCATGACGGCGACCGCGATGATCGACGGCATGGCCGGAGAGTGGCGAACCTCCAGCGCGTGGCGCCATGAGCTATCCAGCCCCTGCTCACGCCGCCTGCTGATCTCATAAAGACTGATGGCGGCGATCGGCCCGATCAGCGCAAAACCCGACATCAGCGGATAAATAAGCGGCGGCAGATTTGCACCGGAACTCCACATCACCAGAAAAACACCGGCGATCGGATACATAAGACAGAGAAAGACGTAGTGGGACGGCTTCTCCTTGAAGTCATCAAGTCCCAACCGCAACGCATCGACAATATCTGCAACGCCAATCTTGCGGACTTCCGGGCGAGTATATTCTCCGCTCGCACCGGCCATGACATGGAATGCCGTCATAGCACTTCTCCTCCTGCGCCATGATCCGGCTGGCGGCACAGGAACGCCCGGTGACTTTTATCCGTGCGTCAAACCGCAACCGGCTGACTTGCATTTTATCAAATTCTGCCGCCTTTGTCGCCTATTGTTCAAGTTGCAGAAAACAGTGGCCTGCGCGGGCACAGGCGACAGGATCCTGCCGGCTCCGCGCATAGGGCCAAAGCACCGGCGACCCGAAAAACCGCATGCGATCTGCTGGCTGCCCGATCGCATGTGGTCACTTGGTAGACCTGTAGATCAACAGGCCGTCAGTAGTCCCAGAAAACCGGCACCCAGCGGAAGGCATCGCCGTCAACAGCGACATGGCCGACCGAAGGGAACGGCATATGGGTGGCGACCAGCAGCTCCCCTGTCGCCGCCAGCTCCCGCAAGAGCCGGACGCGGACGCGGGCGGCCTCTTCCGGGTCGTGCTCAAAGCCATTGAACCAGTCGGGATGTTCGAAACCGACCGCGAACACGGCATCGCCCGCAAACATCAGACGGTCCTTGCCGGAGGCAACGCGGACCACGCTATGCCCGGGCGTATGGCCGCCCGTGCGCGAGACGACGACACCCGGTGCCACCTGGTATTCGTCATCGAACAGCCGGAGCTGGTCCTGATATTCCTTGGCGAAACGTTTGGCAGTTGCGCGAAGTGCATCCGGGAAGCCTGCCGGCATGTTCACATGCGTGAAATCAGGCGCTTCCCAGAATTTGACTTCCGCGGCGGCGACGTGGATGCGAAGATCCGGTCGCAGCCGTTCCTTCACGCCGTCAACCAGCAGTCCGCCAACGTGGTCCATGTGCATGTGGGTCAGCACGACGTCGGTCACCGACCCGAGATCGATGCCGGCGCTCTCCAGTCGCTTGACCAGTTGCCCGGCCCGAGGCAGGTTCAATTCCGGATCCAATCCGAGACCGGCATCGATGAGGATGACCTGTGCGCCGCTGCGCACCACCACCGCGTTCAGCGCCCAGTCGAAAGCTTCCTGCGGCAGGAACATGTTGTCCAGCCAGACGGCGCGCTCTGCGGCATCGACATTGTGTCCCAGCATCTTGGTCGGAAGCGGCAGCACGCCGTCGCTGATGACAAGCACTTCGATCTCGCCGATCTTGACCGCATAGCGCGATGGAACCAGTTCCTCGGGTGCCGGCCTGCCGGTATGTGGGGTGTTGTCCAAGCTCATATCTGTCTCCTGCTGACCCGCCCTGCGGGAATTTGCTTCTGTCTGCGTCATGATGCGCTCCTGTTCTGCGCGGGTTGGAACGTGGGACACGAACCATGCGGCGAAGTGTATGGAGATGCGTTTTGACGGTCGATTGAGCTGAGGAAGGGGGAGGACTACCCCCAGGCACAGGGTTGACTGTTCCGTTCGTTTACGAGACCGAGCGTTGAGCCATGGACGCCCTGGCGTTTCGAAAATGGCCTTGAGACACGTCGAGGTCATCTGTCACCAAGGCAGAGGCCTCGTTCGGCGCGATTGTCTTCAAGGTCAAGCGGCCAGCTCTCCCATCAACTGCGCCGGCGGCAACAACCATGATGTTGGTGCAAGACGAAGCTGCGGCAAATATCGGGTTGGGCTCAGTCCTGCCCGATATCCAGGACGTCGCGAACGGCAGCAAGCAGGGCGTGTCCGTCGAACGGTTTGCGAAGGAAGCCGCCAATGCCCCGGTCTTGGTCGGCGATTTCGTGCCGTCCGCTCATCAGGAAGACTGGTAGTTCCGGGCTCGCCTGCCGGACAATATCGCGAAGCTCGAACCCGTCGGCACCGGGCATGCCAATATCGGTGATCAGCACATCCACACCCTGAAGCCCGAAGGCCAGCAATGCCTCCCCCGATGGAAAGCTCTGAGTTCCGTATCCCGCCGATTCGAGCAGTTCCACCAATGAAGCAAGCACCCTCGGGTCGTCGTCAACGATCGCCACCACAGGCCTGTTCATATCGTCTTTCCTCCGGAGCGGCTACCGATCATGGATCTTTGCTATGTCGAGCGGCAGGGTAAAAACGAATTTCGAGCCGATCGGTTCGTTCTTTTCCGCCCATAATTGCCCCTCATGTGCCTCGATGATCGAACGGCAGATCGCAAGGCCCATGCCCATTCCCTGATCCTTGGTGGTGAAAAAGGGCTCGAAAATCCTGTCGGGAAACTGGACACCCCTCCCCCGGTCCGCGACTTCTATCCGCACCATGTCGCCCGCCCGGAAAGCACGGACCTGAAGGACACGCTCGTTCGCAACGGAAGCCATGGCATCCATGCCATTGCGCAGGAGATTGACCAATACCTGCTGGATCTGAACCCTGTCGAACGGCACGAGCAGGAGACCGCTTTCCCCTTCGACAGTCATCCTGATGCGCCGCCGGCCCGCCTCCTCCGCAAGCAGGTCGCGGGCCTGCCGGACAACGGCGCCAAGCTCGGTACTATCCCGCTTATCCGTCGATTGCCGGAAGAGGGCTCGAATACGGCTCACCACATCGGCTGCGGAATTGGCGCTCTGGACAATGCGTTCGAGCGTTTTCTGTGCGCGTTCGATATTTGGCGGTTCGGCGGTGAGCCAGCGCTGGCAGGCGCTGGAATAATTCATCACCGCCGAAAGCGGCTGGTTCACCTCATGCGCGATGGAGGCCGACAATTCCGCAAGGCTGGCCGCCTGGCTGGAGCGCGCGAGGTTTTCGTGAGCGCGGCTCAGCTCCTCCTGCGCCTGCACCTGATCCTCGATATCGAGGCAGATACCGTTCCACTGCGCGATCTCACCGTCGCCATTGCGCATGGCCGAGGCTCGGGTCTCCACCCAGCGATACACGCCATCGAAGCGACGCAGCCGATGTCGCTGCAAATAGGGCTCGCCGGTCGCCAGCGAATGGGCATAATGTTCCTTGACCACCGCGAGATCATCGGGATGGATGACCGCATCCAGCGTACCATCCAGCCGGGATTTTCCGAAACCGTCCGTGTCTTCAAGATTGAAGCCGAGATACTGGCGCAGCCGCTGGCTGCGATAGATGGGTTTCCCATCCGGCAGGGCGCAATAAATTAACGCAGGCAGCGTTTCGACGAGCTGCTGAAGGTGCCGTTCGCTTTCGCGCAAAGCTTCCTGCGTGGTTATGAGATCATGAATGTCGGAACTGACGCCGTACCAGTAAATGATCGTGCCAGTGTCATCGCGCAACGGTTCCGCGCGCGTTTCGGTCCAGCGATAGCTGCCGCCGGCCCGGAGCTGGCGGTATCGCTGAAGATAGGGAATGCCAGCCTCGACAGAACGCAGAAACGCCTCGCGTGCCGCAGCCCTGTCCTCCGGATGAACGACACCAAGCGACGGTGACCCATTGGGCGCCGTCATATCTTCAAGCGTGGCGCCAGTCACTTCCGTGAACTGCCTGTTGACATAGGCCGGCGCTCCGTCCGCCATCGTGCTCCAGATCAGCGCCGGTACGGTGTCGATAAGCTGCTGCAGCTGCCGTTCGCGTTCGCGAAGGGCGGCTTCCGTCCTCTTATACACGTCGATGTCCAGCGCGGTTCCATACCATCCCGTGATGCGGCCCTGCTCGTCACGCGTCGGGCGCGCCGCAGCCCGATGCCAGACATAGCTGCCATCGGCGCGCGCGGCCCTGTATTCGCAATTCCAGTGTTCTCCCGTTCTGAGGCAGCGGCGCAGTGTTTCCGCTGCCCTGTCGCTGTCGTCGGGGTGGATGCCACGCTGCCAGCCCTGCCTGCCGCCACCGAGAAACGGCTTGTCGTCCAGCAGAGCGTTGAGATCATCGAGCGCCCTCGCGACCGAATTCTGCGAGGCTGGCGTTGCATAGGTAAACTGCCCGATCGCATCGATCGCCCAAGCGTCGCCATAAAGTTTTTCGATGGCAAGAGCGGCCTGGACCGCATTGCGCGTCTCACCGAAAGAACTGGCCCTCATCCATGGCTCGTCCTGCCGCGTCATTGCCGGATCGACCTCCGCACTGACGCCATTTTCCGGCTCGAGCCGGAGTTCGACCTGCCGATAGCTGCCATCCGCCTGAAGCTCGCGGTAGCGGGTGATCTGCGGGATGCCATGAAAGAAGGCTCGTGCCGCCGCCTGCTCGATCGCCGCGCGGTCGTGCGGATGGACGGTGTCCATCGACCGGAGAATATCCTGTGGAGTTCGACCGGCGGAGGGATCGTCGCGATTGTCCTCCCGCGACGCCAGAGCGATGTCGATCACCGTACCGTACCACCCCAGGATCACGCCATTTCCGTCGCGTATAGGCTGACCGGTGCTGCGCGCCCAGCCATAAACACCCGTCGCCCGCAACATGCGGTGCTCGACATTGTAGTGCTCGCCTGTCCGTAGGCACCGGCGCCAGGCAGCGGCGGCAGACTCGTAGTCTTCCGGGTGAATGACCCGCTTCCAGCCGAACGCGCTTTCGCCCGATTGGGAATTGAGACTTTCAAGGCTTATGCCGAAAAAGGCGAGTGCGGCCGGCGTCACATAAATGAAATTGCCGTTGGCATCGGCCGCCCAGGCATTGCCGATAATGCGCTCGACGACCTTCGCTGCCTCAACGGCATCTATATCGGGTGGCCTTGCCGATCCCGCTCCATCCATCCCTGACGTTTCCGCGGACCTCGACATGCCTCAACCCGATCCCATCATGTTTGAGATCGCCGTGATGCACGTTGAACCGAAACCGCAGCACAGCCATCTGGCGAGAACGGTATACCGGAGCTTGCGACAAGGACACCTGTTCCGAAGGATAGGGCGAGGATTTAGAGGGTCATCACCGCGCACCAACCCTGCGGCCCGTGGTCGGTACGGGCAGGACCTGCGCGCAGGCGCTTGTTCCCGGAGCATTCCCGACAGCACTATCCTGCTATTCAGGTACTGAAGATCGTCCGGATCGACTTCAGGAAAGCGGAGGCATTGCGTTCATGTTTTGCCTGCGTGAGTGGCAGCTGGCTGACGTTACCGGAACTTGCCAACAGCATCGTCGTAACCTCCTCGGCTATCGCCGGGCGGTCGGCGATCAGCCGCGCGAAACTTTTCTGGTCGATTTCATAAGCGGTGACCCGCGTCAGCGCCAGCAGGGTATAGGCTTCGCCCATGCCCGCAAGGAGCCCTGTTTCGCCAAAAAAATCTCCAGGAGAAAGGCGTCTTTTTTCCTGTTCGCCGTGCTGCATCGAGACGACGCCGGTGCGGATGATCATCATCGAAGGCAAAGCCTGTCCTTCGACGACGATGACCTCACCTTGACGGTACTCACGTTCGCTGCCCGACTGCGCCAGTTTTTCTCTTTCAGCCCTAGTCAATCTGGAGAGGATCGGATTTTCGTCGATGACTTCCTGCAAGGTGGCTTCAGCCCGCCGGGAAATCTCCGTAGACGCAACACCGTTCATGATGGCGATCGCTGAAGGAGGCATCGCGAGCTGCAATCCAATCGACCGGCAGTGGCGATAGAACCGGTCGATCACCTCATTCTGGGCCTTTATCCGCAGCATCGGATTGCTCACCCGGAAAAACAAATGGATTTCCAGCGCTGTGGCATCCAGACCGCTCATCGAAACCAACGGCGGAGGTTCCCTCATGATCGAGTTGCAACCGGCCAGAACCGTCGTCATGGCCTCCTCGATCATGGATGGAGCGTGTGTCGGCACCAGCCGGACCGTCATCTTGAGAAGATGCGTTTCATCGGGCCGGCTGACATTGGTCAGCTTCAGCTTGGCAAGAACACTATTGGGCAGAACGACGATATTATTCGCACCCGTCAGGATCTGCGTCGAACGCCATGTGCTCGCAATCACCCGGCCTTCCGTACCATCCTCAAGAAGAATCCAGTCACCCAGCGCATAGGTGTGGCCAAGGTTGAGAGCAACGCCGGAAAAGACATCACCCAGCGTGTTCTGCAGGGCAAGGCCGAGGGCAATGGCGATAACGCCTGATGTTGCAACCAGCGTTCCGACCGGAACACCGAACACGAAAGCAAGGGCCGACAGCGTGACGCACACATAAACGACGCCAACGACGATATCCTGCAACAGACGAGCCTCGCGCGGCCTACCCTCCAGCACCAGATAGATTCGCACGAAACCGATAACCGCCCAGGAAAGATGAAGCCACCACAACAATTGGGCGAAGACAATAAAAACGGCATGCTCATCGCCGGTCCACAAATCTTTCGGTGGGCCGAGCGGAATTTTTCCGAGAACGAGAACAGAGGTCATCGCCCCGAAAAAGGCGATCTGCACCACAAGACGAAGATTGGAGCGCTGCGAACCGATGCGCTTCCACACCGCCATTCCGGCAAGACCGAGAATGATCAGCCATGCCAGCGGCGCAGCGGCGATTTCACCCATATATGCCTGCAGCATCGTGATCCTCGCGATCTCCGGTGGTCAATAACCGATGCCGGCGATGTAGTTCGCCAGCATGTGTTCCTGCAGCTGCTCCTGTTCGAAGAGCACTTTCAGCGCATCGCGGATATCGAGGACGCCGAGGGGCCTTGCATCCGCGTCGAGCACCGGCATGTTCTGGACGCGATTGTCCACCATCACCTGCCATGCCGTCTGCAATTCGTCTGCCGGGCTGCAGGAAACAATGTTTCGGCTCATCAGAGATTCAACGCTCGCCTCCTGCTCGCCATCCGTCATATGCCGGATGAGGTCGGACTTGCTGAGCACGCCCGCAGCCTTGCCGCCTTGTCCGCGAACGACGGCAAGCCCAATCCCTGGATTGGAAAGCGTCAGGGCCGCCACCTGGAGTGTAGCGGCGACATCGATCATCATCAGGCGCGCCGACGTCATGGGATAGAGTTTTTCGATACGCATGAAAATTCCTCCTGACGGCGCGCATTGGCGCAGCCGGGACCATCAATTTGACTATGGCAGGAGCGTAGGGTGGCGCTGCTTAACGGCGCCACCCCACTGTGAAAGTGCGGCGAGGATCGCACTTTTCGCAGTCAGCTTATTTTTCGTAGACCGTCAGATTGGTTTCGTTGGTATCGACCACGAACACGGCAAGCAAGCGCGCGCGTTCCGTCTTGCTTGCATTTTCGCTGACGGCATGATGGTCCCCCGGATACTCGGAGAAATTCTCGCCGGCGTGATAGACGGTCACCGGCCCATTATTGACCTGGCTGGTGATCGCACCCTCAAGAACAGTCGCGTAGATGAATGCGGAATTGGGATGCGTATGAGCCGGCGACGTGCCGCCTGGGGCATATTCGACGAGCACGCCCTTCAAGCTTTTGCCCGGCACATTCGGCAGTGGCTGGTCGTAAACGACCTTTACGTTTTCACCGCTATTGGTGTCATGCGCCGTCGCCGCAGCCACGGAGGCAAGGACGAGAGCCGTTGCGCAGAGAAGTGTTCTGATCATTTTTCAACTCCTGAAATTGGAGACCCGCGGTCCCGAAAGACCGGCGAGGCCGATAGGGTTTCGTGAGCGCAAACCGCTTATTTTTTCTGGGCGGCGGAGAGCGCCAGCCAGTCTTCGAAGCGGATAGCTCCAAGGCGGGCGCCGTCATCCGGAACCAGCGTCCGGTCGTCGACGGAGACCTCGAAATAACGGGCACGTGGGTCGGCGACGATGCTGCGCGGATCGTTGGTGGCTTTGAGGTAACGCGCGATGAATTCGTTCATCGGGGCACGCTCCGGGCCGGCGATCTCGATCACACCGTTCACCGGCGCGGCAAGAGCGGCATCAGCCATGGCATCGGCGACATTGTCTGCCGCAATCGGCTGGAATGCACCGGTCGGCACGCGAACAGTCGTGCCTTCGGTTGCGGATTGGGCGATGGCGCCGACGAACTCGAAGAACTGGGTCGCATGCAGTATAGTGTAGGGAACACCCGACTTGCGGATATGCTCTTCCTGGCGCAGCTTGGCGCGAAAATATCCCATTTCTTGCATACGGTCAGTACCGACAACCGACAAAGCGACGTGGTGGCGAACCCCCGCGGTCTTTTCCGCCGCAAAAAGATTGCGACCGGCCGCTTCAAAGAAATCCATGGCGGCCTTTTCTTCGAAGGAAGGCGAATTCGCCAGATCGATCACAACCTCCGCACCCACCAACGCTCCGGCGAGGCCTTCTCCCGTCACCGTGTTCACACCCGAATTCGGAGAAGCGGCGAGCACCTCGTGCCCCTTCTTGCGAAGCCGTTCGACGGTCTTCGAACCAATGAGGCCGGTCCCTCCGATAACAACGATTTTCATGTCCAATCTCCTGGTTTCAAGTTTGATTTGAATTTCCGGAACTGCCTGCGTGCCTTTGCCGAGACCGCTTCCTCGATTAGCGACGCTGTTTCCTTCGGGGACAATGCGTCACGGCGGGTCGTTCGCCTATCGAACGGAGGCATCGACCATCTAGTCCCGGAGTACAGGTAGGATAGATCGGGTGATTAGATGCGCCGATCGACCCCGATGCGACGACGGCCCGCGACGAGAGGCGGCCTCGCGCCTCATTGAGGGTCATGGCATAGCGACTGAAAATAAGGTAACGGCGTTCAGGCTCAGGCTTGCGGCTTTTAACGCAGGCTGGAGGGCAGTGAATCCCAGGCGCGGATCAATTCGCCGACGGACGTGGTGCGCATCTTGCGCATCACATTGCTGCGGTGGAGCTTCACCGTGATCTCGCTTATTCCGAGTTCGAAAGCGATCTGCTTGTTGAGGCGGCCGCGCACCACTTCGCCAAGGACCTGGCGTTCACGGGGTGTGAGGGTGTCAAACCGGGTGACGTGCTGGTGGATATTTTCCGCCTGGGCCCGCTGTTCCACGTCTCGTTGAATTCCGGCAATCACGGCGTCCAGCAATGTCTGGTCCCGCACCGGTTTTGTCAGGAAATCGACGGCACCTGCCTTCATGGCCTGCACGGTCATCGGAATATCGCCATATCCCGTGAGAAAGACGATGGGTTTCGTGACGCCACGCGTCGAGAGCTGCTGTTGCAGGTCAAGGCCGCTTGCGCCCGGCATGCGAACATCCAGCACCAGGCAGCCAGGCCGGTCGGGAAGGCCGACGTTCAAAAGTTCCCGGGACGAAGAAAAACAGGCGACGGCGAGGCCTACCGATTCCATGAGCTCCTGAAGGGAGTGGCGAACGTCTTCGTCATCATCGACGACGAGAACCAGCGGATCATCCGCAGCGACAGTGGCGGCGGCCATTCATCATCTCCCGAAACGGCGGGTTGCGGGGGTAACGATGCACGGCTCACCAGCCTCATCGCACCGCGGTCGATTGCGCATCACCGGGTGAAAAACGGCGTTATCGGCCAAAATGACTGTATCCTTCATCGCTTCACCCTATCCTCATCTGCCTCAGCAACCGCGTCGACCGGCAATCTGGTCTCCTGTTCAATTCTCAGGTCAAGGCAACGACCCATCTTCCGTGACTGTCCGGCGGGTCCGTCTCTTCACCTTGAGATCAAGCCATTGGCGGACGTCCTCGGAGAATTCCGGCGGGGCCTTGCGCCCGAAATCGCCGGCTATATCGGCCAGCGTCTGGCTTGCAAGCGAATCCCGCATCGCTTTTTCCGCGCGCAACATCACCGCATGGATCGCGCAGACACCTTTGGTCGCCCATGAGGGCGGACGCTGCCGAAAAACGGCACAGCGACCTCGAATTTCCTGACAGTCAAACAGCGGCTTCCTGCCTTCGATGGTGTCGACGACTTCAAGGACGGTGATATCTCCAGGCGGCCTTGCCAGCAGATATCCGCCTTTGATCCCCTCGGATGCGGACACGATCCCTGCCTTCTCCAGCTTCGGAAATATCTTCGCCAGAAAGCTCGGAGAAATTCCCTGCAGTTCAGCCAGATCGCGACTGCTGAGCGGAGCGCCAGGAGAACTCGCCAACCACAGGAGACAATGCAACCCGTATTCCACACCTACCGTCATCTGAGCCATAACACGGACTATAATTGTCCGAGTTATGGCTGGCAAGCGTCAATTTGAACCGCCTGCTGGAGCGCTGCTGTTATCCCATGCAAACAGCGCCGCCGCGCAAGGCCAGCGGCCTAACCCGATCAATTATACGAACAAGCCGAAAGGTTAGCTGGACGCGCCGAGTTGTCAGCAGGAGCGACCCCTTCGTATGGCTGGGCGGAGACGCTGCCCGCATGGCATCGTTTCGTCCATCAAGGACCGGCGCCTGAGATGGATTGTGAGAACGGGAGGCGGTGCGAGGGGCAAAAGCCTCATGAACCGCAAGGCGTATTGCAGCAAAGATAGCGAAAGCACTCATGAAATGGCTCGCGGCATTATTTGTGTTTCTCGGCACGACTCCTACCCTGGCGCAGGTTCCGCTCCCGGATGTCGCGCAGCAAGACAGCTCGCCCGAGACATCGGCCTCGCAGAAGATCGACGACCTGATGCGACTGTTCAAAGATCCCGAAATCCGCCGCTGGATAGAGGTCCAGGCCGGGCAGAAGACCGGCACTGTCGCATCCGCCGAAACCAGCTCTCCTGAAACAACCTCGATGGGTGATGTGATCAGGGAAATGGCGACGTGGGAGGGACACGCGCGCGATCGTTTCCAAACGGTGATCTCGGCAGTGCCGGATATTTCCAGCGAAATCGAGCGGGTTTTCCTTCGCCTGCGGGCGGATGCAACGGGCAACGGCCACACCACGGCCTCCATCTTTCTCTCTCTGCTCGTCGCGCTGGGAATAATGGCGGAATGGTTTTTTCGCCGGAGGTGGCAACAGCACGGCAAGGGGATCGAACATTACCTGCCAACCGTTGTTTTTGCGGCTTTCATGGCGGCCTCATTATTTGCAATCCAATCGCCGCCCCTCGTTCGGCTTGTGGCCACCTTTTGTCTTCTGGCCTTCGTTGCCTATCGCCTTGTGGCGACGGCCATCGGGCATGCCGCGCATCCGGAAGTTCATGGGCGGTTAAAGATAATCGTCGGCCTCGGGCTCGCCATGACGGTCTCGACGGCGACAGGTACGATTCTCGACGTTGATGCCAACGCTCTTCAAGCGGCTGCCTTTCTCATATCCTGCATCATGTTGGGGCTTTCAGTCGAACTCGTCTGGCACAGTGTCAACCGGAGTGTCGCGACAAGGAGCCTGCTTTGCCTTCATCTTGCTGCTGTCTGGCTGCTCTGGCGCCTTGATCTCAGAACAGCCTTCTGGATCGGCCTCTATATTCTCCTGCTTCCACCCATGATGCGCGCCATCGGCCACGCCATACGCGACTATGTTGCGGTTCATTTCGTGATGCCGGCGTCGGACAGCCGGAGCGTCCTTCTTGTTCGCGGCGCCAGAGCGGCGATCACCGGGCTTGCCATTGCCTGGATAGCCACCGTCTGGGACATGGACGGCCACATGATCGGCCATGGCGACCCGCAGACAGCGACCCTGTTCTACGGATTTCTG
This sequence comes from Agrobacterium fabrum str. C58, assembly GCF_000092025.1. Lineage (NCBI taxonomy): Bacteria > Pseudomonadati > Pseudomonadota > Alphaproteobacteria > Hyphomicrobiales > Rhizobiaceae > Agrobacterium > Agrobacterium fabrum. The sequence goes on along the minus strand of NC_003063.2, from coordinate 1,422,469 downwards.
AAAAGCATCGTCATATTGCTGCTTGCCGATCTGGTGTGGCATCTCACCAAGGCCGCCATCGATCGCAACATCATGACGGCCCCGGCCGGTTCGGAGGCCGAAAATCCCACGGAGGAAACCCACGCCACCCGCCTTCACACGCTGCTTCCGATTCTGCGCAACGTGCTGGCGGTTTCGCTTTTCATCGTCGCAGGTCTCGTCATCCTCGGCCAGCTCGGTGTCGATATCGGTCCGCTGATAGCCGGCGCAGGCATTTTCGGCGTGGCGATCGGTTTCGGCTCTCAGGCGCTGGTGCGCGATGTCATCAGCGGCATCTTCTACCTTTTTGACGATGCCTTCCGGGTCGGCGAATATATTCAGGCAAAGAACTACAAGGGAACCGTGGAAGGTTTTAGCCTTCGTTCGGTCAAGCTGCGACATCATCGTGGGCCGCTCTTCACCGTTCCCTTCGGCGAACTCGGCGCGGTCGAGAATATGAGCCGGGACTGGTCCAAGATAAAGTTTTCCGTCACCGTGCCCTATGACACTGACATCGAGAAGGCCCGCAAGATCGGCAAGGCGATCGGCCAAGAGCTGCTGGGCGATCCGGAACTCGGGCGCCTCTTCATCCAGCCCCTGAAAATGAAGGGTGTCGAGGAATTTGGCGAATACGGGATCGCCATCAGCTTCGCCATGGTCACCGTGCCGACCAGCCAGCAAAGTTTCATCCGACGCTCCGCCTACGCGATGCTGCGCGAGGCCTTCCAGAAAAATGGCATCGCCTTCGCTCAGCCGAGCATTCGGGTCGGCGGCGGCAAGACGCCGGAGGCGACAGCTGCAGCCTATCAGTCGCAGCTTCTCGCCAGGGCAGGCGAGCAGGAAGACAGCACTAGTCTTTAGTGCAGGCTGGCGATTGCCAGCGCTGGGTCTGGTCGAACTGCCGCCGGTAATCACCCGGCGTCATGCCTCTGGCCGCGCGGAACTGGCGCGAAAAATGCGCGGCATCGGAAAAGCCGGTCTCCTCGGCTATCCGGGCGAGAGACAGATCCGTCTGCGCGAGCAGACGGCATGCACCACCAACACGTAACTGGCCGATATACTGACTGATCGTCATGCGGGTCGAGCGCTTGAAAAGCCGCTGCAACTGGCTGTCGCTGAGATGCGCTATCTCGCTCAGGGGCTTGATGCTGATGGTCCCGATATAATGGGCGTGAATATGATTGAGAACCCGCTGCATGCGCGCCCGATCCCGCGGCGCGGTGCTGGCGGTCACCTCTCCGGCCGAAAGCGGCCTGCGGTCAGATACGCGCGCGAGATCGACGAGAACGCCAAGCAGCGTCAATATCTGCTGTTCCGGCGCGATTTTATGCAATGTCGCCAGACGCTCACCCACTTTCGCCAGCGCGTCCTCGCCGAAACAGATGCCGTGGCCGCTTTCAACGAGCAGCGGCGTGATGGCGCTCAGTTCCGGCGTCAGCGCGATCAAGCCCTCGATCCAGTCACGGGTAAACCAGCAGACCACCGCGCGATGAACACCCGGCGCGTTTATCAAGCCATGCGACTGCCAGGCATGCGGCAGGTTCGGGCCGAGAAGAACAAGATCGCCATCGCCATAGTTTTCCACCGAATCCCCGACAAAGCGCATGCCGGCGCTGTTGAGTGTCAGGGTCAGCTCAAATTCGGGATGGTAATGCCAGTTGAAGGGAAATTCCGGCAGACGACGATCGAACAGCAGCCACGAACGGTCGGCCGGAACACTGACGGCCTCGAACCATGGCTCCATCTCTTTCGACCTTTCTCGCAAATCACGGCAGCAGGATGCGGCAATCATACAAGAAAACGCCGCAAGCGGGAATGGTCGATGCAGCCGCGATGATTATCCTCCGTTAAAAAGCAGGCCGTGAGGAGGACGAGGAGGAAACATGTCTTTCAGCTCAAAGGGAGACCCCGGCAGCAAACCGGATATCGTCATCATCGGCTCCGGCGTCGGCGGAAGCGCGGTCGCGCTGAAGCTTGCCGCGACGGGTGCGAAGATATTGATCATCGAGCGGGGAGAAAAGCTGCCGAACGAACCCGAAAATGCCGACGCGGAAGCCGTTTTCGTTCAAAACCGTTATCGCACCACCGATCTCTACCGCGACGAAACCGGACGTACCTATCGCCCCGGGCAATATTATTACGTCGGCGGCCATACCAAGTTCTACGGAACCGCCATGTTCCGTTTTCGCGACCGCGACTTTCGCGAAGTCGAGCATGAGGATGGGGTTTCGCCCGCATGGCCTGTTTCCTATGCGGAACTGGAGCCATTCTACGCCGAGGCCGAACGGCTTTTCGGCGTCAGGGGCCGGGCCGGAGACGATCCGACCGAGCCACCGCGCTCAGCACCCTACATGCATGCGCCGATCCCCCACGAGCCCGTCATCGGCCGTGTGGCGAAGGGCTTCGAGCGGCTCGGCCTGCGCCCCTTCCACATGCCTTCGGCAATCGACTATGGCCCTGGCGGCCTCTGTCGACGCTGCGGCACCTGCGATGCCTTCGTGTGCCGTTTCGATGCCAAGGGCGATGCCGAGACCCGGCTTCTGCGCCCGGCATTAAGACACCCCAATGTCTCGCTGCTGACCGGCGCGCGGGTGCGTCGGCTGATTGCCGATGGGGATGGCAAACATATCGTGGCGGTGGAAATCGAACGGGCGGGCGAAATCACGACAATCGAGGCGCCGCTTTTCGTTCTCTCGGCGGGTGCCATCAACTCCGCCCTCATCCTGCTTCGCTCGGCAGACGAGAAGAAGCCCAACGGCCTTGCCAATTCCTCCGGTGTCGTCGGCCGTTACCTGATGAACCACCATCTGAGCGGGCTGATGGGCTTGTTGCCCTTCACCATCAACGACACCCGTTTCCCGAAAACAATGTCGCTCAACGACTTTTTTGACGGCACGCCGGGCGATGAGGCCGCCCGCGGCAATGTCCAGATGCTGGGCAACATTCAAGGCCCGATGATCCGCGCCGCCTATCCCTGGATGCCAAGACCTCTTGCCAATCTCCTTGCCCGCCACAGTGTCGATTTTCTCGTCATGTCGGAGGACACGCCGAAATATGACAGCCGGGTAAAGCCGTGGGGGAAAAATGGGGCGGAGTTGATCTACCGTCCCGGCGACCGGGAAGCCCATCAGCGATTTGTGCGGCATATGCGTTCATTGTTGAGAAAAAATGGTTTCCCCGTCGTTCTCGGCCATTCCTTCGGCATCGAGGCGCCGTCGCATCAATGTGGCACCGTGCGCATGGGTGACGACCCGAAAGAGGCGGCGCTAAACGCCCTGTGCCAGACCTACGATCACCCTAATCTCTATGTCGTCGACGCCGGGTTCTTTCCGTCCTCGGCGGCACTCAATCCCGCCCTTACCGTTGCGGCTCAGGCGCTGCGCGTCGGCGATCATATTCGTCAAAGCCGGTTTTCAAGCCTTCGCGCCCATGACATTTTATCTTCGGAGAACAACCATGCCCCATGACTTTCTCGCCGAGATAACCGGCTCCTTCGCCATGCCGGCCGGAGAGAACCCGACGGTCGCCATGATCGAGGCTGCCTATCAGCATCACGGCCTGAACTGGCGTTATATCAATCTGGAGGTCAGCCCCGAAAACCTGAAGGATGCCGTGGCGGGTGCACGTGCGATGGGCTGGGCCGGGTTCAACTGCTCCATTCCCCACAAGGTCGCGGTCATCCAGCATCTCGACGGCCTGGGGGAATCCGCCGAGATCATCGGCGCCGTCAACACCATCGTCCGGCGGGGCGACAGGCTGATCGGCGAAAACACCGATGGCAAGGGTTTCGTCAAGGCGCTTCGCGACGTCATCGACCCGAAGGACAAGAAGGTCGTGCTGTTCGGCGCCGGCGGCGCGGCGCGCGCGGTGTGTGTCGAGGTGGCACTCGCCGGTGCCGCGCATATCACCGTGGTCAACCGCAACCGGGAACGTGGTGAAACCGTGGCGCGGCTGATTGACGAAAAGACGCCGGCCACCGCCACCTTCGCCGCATGGGAAGACGCCTTCGCCATTCCCGAAGAGACGGATATCGTCATTCACGCCACCTCGGTAGGCCTTTATCCTGATATAGACGGCTTGCCCGACATCGATCTGAAGACGCTGCGTCCCTCCATGGTCGTTGCCGACGGCATCCATAATCCGCCGCGCACGCGGCTGATCCGTGCCGCAGAGGCCGCGGGCAGCAAGACGGCCGATGGTCTCGGCATGCTGGTCAATCAGGGCGTCATAGGCATCAAATATTGGACCGGGGTCGATGTTGACGCCTATGTAATGCGGCAGGCCCTCGTCGATCTCAATCTCTAAGGGTATCGATAGACGAAGCGGCCGCTCCTCCTGTCGAAGAGACGTTTCATCTACGATGGGCATTTGAACAGATGAGGGAGGAGCAGTATGCCCCTCCCCTCCGGATATCAGGCAGCCTTGTCCCAGACCGGCGCAAGACCATCCGGCGACACGATGCGGCCGCCGGGAACAGCCAGAGCATGGATGGCGGCCATTTCATCGGCCGAGAGTGCGAAGTCGAAAATCGCGAAGTTTTCGAGAACGCGAGCCTCGCCGACCGTCTTGGACAGCGCGATGACGCCTTCCTGCTGAACGAGCCAGCGCAGCACCACCTGCGCGACCGACTTGCCATGCCGGGCACCGATATCCCTAAGGACCGGGTCGTTAAAGACCTTGCCATCGGCCATGCCGAAATAGCCGGTGACCGACATGCCGGCCTTTCTTGCCGCGGCGATGACCACGTCCTGACTGAGATAAGGATGGTATTCGATCTGGTTGGTGACGATCGGAGCCCTGGAGAGCTTGACCGATTCAGCCATCAACTCGGTGTTGAAGTTGGAAACGCCGATGTGGCGAACCTTGCCGGCTTCCTTCACCTCGTTCAGCGCGCCGATCTGCTCGGCAAGCGAAACCGCTTCATTCGGCCAATGCAGCAGAAGCAGATCGACATAATCGGTCTTAAGCTTCTTCAGGCTCTCGTCGACGGATTTGATGAAGGCATCATGCCCGTAGTTCTCGACCCAGACCTTGGTGGTCAGGAAGATATCGCCGCGGGCGACGCCGGAGTTGGCGATGGCTTCACCGACTTCCGCTTCATTGCCATAGATCTGCGCGGTGTCCACATGGCGGAAGCCAACCTTCAGCGCATGCGGAACGATCCTGAGAACATCGGAACCGGGTATACGGAAAGTGCCGAAGCCGAGGGCCGGAATGGTGGCTCCGTTGGCGGTTACGTTGTGCATGGGTTTCTCCTTGGTTACTCCGCAGCGGTCTTCGCCGGGGAGGATTGGCGGTTGAGGACAGGCAGGACATCGCGCGACAATTCGTCGATCACCTCATCCAGCGGCCGCCGTGAAGGCCGCAGCAGAAGTGCGAGATGATCGACGCCGGCGTCTTCCAGCGCATTGAGATGATCGATGAAGGCATTGCGCCCGAGCCGCGCGCCAAAGCGGCGGGGTGCCGGCCGCTCGTCCGGATCGTCGGCGAGGTCGAGATGGAAAGCGCTGACGAAGGCGCCACGCGGCAGGCCGAGGCTTTTGCGGGCGGCAGTCCAGTCGCGCGCCTGGGCGGCGAGCCGCTCCAGCCCGTTGGGATAGACGAACCGCCCTTCCATATTGGCAGCGATCCATTCCGGCGACTGTTGGCCCTGCCCGGCAATGATCATCGGGATCTGCGGCTGCTGCGGCTTCGGCAGCAGGTCGAGGCTCGCTTCGATGCGGCCGTCACCGAGCGGCAAGCCTCCGGCCTTCCCGGCAGCGCGCAGATAGGAAACGGCACCACGAAACGCTTCGCCGCGGCCCTCGAAATCGAGACCGAGCAGCGGATATTCCACCGGCCGGTCGCCAGAGGCGACACCGAGGATCAGCCGTCCGCCGGACAGCCGGTCGACAGAGGCTGCTGCCTTGGCGACCATCATCGGGTGACGCAGCGGCAGGACGATGGCTGCCGTGCCGAGCGCGACATTCTTGGTGAGTCCAGCGAGGTAACCGAGATTGACGAAGGGATCATAGACCGAACCGGCGTCGCCGAAATTGTTTGGGTCGAAGACCGGCACGTCGCGCATCCACACGGCGGCGAAGCCGGAACGGTCGACCTGGCGGATGAGATCGGGATAGCGGGTGAGATCGGGAACACCGAAGGGACGGCCTTCCCTGACGCGCTGTTCTTCCCGTTCCGGCGACCAGTCATTGTCGAGCGGCAGTTCGATACCGAGCGTCAGGCCGCCAGCGGGTTTGCGAATGAGGTCAAGCGCGGAAGAATGGCCTGTGTTTGAAAGGGACATCAGAATTCTCCGGAATAAAATCGGGTGGGTGCGGCCCGGCACCTATGTGCCGGGCCTTCAGGCATCACGCGGCTTTCAGCACGGGGGCTGCACGGCGGTCGAGTGCGCCGCTCCAGATGGTCAGCAACAAGGCGACGGCGACCAGGATCGCACCAACCCAGGGGGTCGCGCCAAGACCCATCGGCGATTCCACCACAACGCCTCCGAGCCATGCACCAAGTGCGATGCCGAGATTGAAGGCCGCGATGTTAAGCGCCGAGGCAACATCGACGGCACCGGGGCGGTGCTCCTTGGCAAGCTGCACGACATAAAGTTGCAGGCCGGGAACGTTGGCGAACGACAGGAAGCCGAGGGCCACAAGCGTGATCAGGGTCAAGACCGGTGAAACCGCGGTGAAGGAAAAGATCACCAGAACGATTGCCTGCAGGGCGAAGAGGCCGATCAACGCCTTGACCGGGTTGTGGTTGGCGATCTTGCCGCCGCCGATATTGCCGGCGGCGATGGCGATGCCGTAGAGCACGAGGATCAGGCTGACACTGGATTCCGAAAAGCCGGTGACATCCTGCAAGATCGGCGCCAGAAAGGTGAAGGCGACGAAGGTGCCGCCGTAACCAAGTGCGGTCATGGCGAAGACGATCAGCAGACGGCCGGAGCCAAGCACGCGGACCTGATCGAAAATGCTTGCCGGAGGAGCCTTTTTCAGCGTGTTCGGCAACAGGACCGCAATCGCAACGAAGGCAACGATACCAAGCGCACCAACGGCCCAGAATGTCGCACGCCAGCCGAATATCTGACCGATATAGGTGCCGATCGGCACGCCGGTGACAATGGCAACGGTCAGACCCATGAACATCATGGCGATCGCCGAGGCGCGGCGATTTTCCGGCACGAGATCGGCGGCAATGGTCGCGCCGACAGAGAAGAAGACACCATGCGCAAAGGCGGCGATCACGCGGGCGACGAGTAACATCTCATAGCTGGGCGAAAGGGCCGCTGCCGTGTTGCCGACGATGAAGAGGGCCATCAGGCCAAGCAGAAGCGGCTTTCTTTCAATCCTGCCGGTGAGCGCGGTCAGAATCGGCGCGCCGAAGGTGACGCCAAGCGCATAAACACTGACGATGAGGCCGGCAAGCGGCAGGGTGATGTGGAGATCGTTCGCCACCGTCGGCAGAAGGCCGACAATGACGAACTCCGTTGTTCCGATCGCATAGGCCGCGATCGTCAAGGCGAAGATGGCTAGGGGCATGACAGGTTCCTCTCCGCTCACCGCCCGGGTGAGGGTTGCAGGGACAGCGTTGCTGTCGGGTTGGAATTGCTGTGATGCAATATGGTCGAAGAGGGCTTGTGTGATAATCGACACTATTGGATAAATAGCTTTGAATTGAATTCATAGGACGGACACATGGACAATCGCACTGGCGAAATGGAAGTGTTTGTAAGCGCTGCGGAATTGCAGAGTTTTTCGGCAGCGGGACGACGCTTGAAGCTTTCGCCATCGGCCGTCAGCAAGCTCGTCACCCGCATCGAGGACCGCCTCGGCACCCGCCTGCTTGTCCGCTCCACCCGAATGATGACGCTGACGCCGGAGGGGGAAATCTACCTGGCACGGGCCCGGCGAATTCTGGCCGATATCGCCGACACGGAGCAGATCGTGGCGGCGGGTGGAAAACTGGTGCCGAGGGGATTGTTGCGGGTGAATGCTTCCGTTGGCTTCGGCGAAAGGTTTCTCCTTCCGCTCATACCGGCCTTTCTCGAACTCTATCCCGAAGTCCAGCTCGATATCTCGCTGACCGATGGCATCATCGGCCTGATCGAGGAGCGGACGGATATCGCCATCCGCTCCGGGGCCATGGATGACTCATCCCTGAAGGCGAGAAAACTGCTCGAGAGCCGGCGGGTCATTATCGCTTCACCCTCCTACATAAAACGGCATGGCATGCCGCAGACACCGGCCGATCTCGCCGCCCATAATTGCTTCAGTTTCAATTTCCGGCGCAGCCTCAATGAGTGGCCGTTTCGCGATCCGGGATCGACGGAAATCTACCGCCTGCCGGTATCCGGCAACAGTTCCGTCAACAGCGGCATGATCATGCGCCGGCTCTGCCTTGCTGGCAGTGGTCTCGGCCGGGTGGGCCAGTTCCATGTCCAGCCCGATATCGATGCCGGGACGCTCGTGCCCGTGCTGGAGGACTATAATCCCGACGATATCGAAGAAATCCATGCCGTCTTCGCCGGACATGAGCACCTTGCGACCCGCATCCGCGCGTTCATAGACTTCCTGGCAGAACACGTCGGCAAAGACCGGGCATAGCAGTTGATGGAATTACGCGTGTTATCAATGCCGTGGAAAGATGGCATTGATGAACGACTTTACGTGGAAGGAGAAAGAATGCAGGTCAAAGCCGCTATATTGCGAGAGATGAATATGTCTCGCCCTTACGCCACCAGCAGGCCGCTTGCGATCGAATAGATTGAGCTTGCCCCGCCCGGCCCCGGCGAAGTCCTCGTCCGCATCCGCGCCGCAGGCCTTTGCCATTCCGATCTTTCCGTCAACAACGGCGACCGGCCCCGCCCGATGCCGATGGCGCTCGGGCACGAAGCGGCGGGCGTCGTCGAGGCATTGGGCGAAGGCGTGCGCGATCTTGAGCCCGGCGATCATGTGGTCATGGTCTTCATGCCCAGTTGCGGACATTGCCTGCCCTGTGCGGAAGGCAGGCCCGCTCTGTGCGAGCCGGGCGCCGCCGCCAATGCAGCAGGCAGGCTGTTGGGTGGCGCCACCCGCCTGAACTATCATGGCGAGGTCGTCCATCATCACCTTGGTGTGTCGGCCTTTGCCGAATATGCCGTGGTGTCGCGCAATTCGCTGGTCAAGATCGACCGCGATCTTCCATTTGTCGAGGCGGCACTCTTCGGCTGCGCGGTTCTCACCGGCGTCGGCGCCGTCGTGAATACGGCAAGGGTCAGGACCGGCTCGACTGCGGTCGTCATCGGACTTGGCGGTGTGGGCCTTGCCGCGGTTCTCGGAGCCCGGGCGGCCGGTGCCAGCAAGATCGTCGCCGTCGACCTTTCGCAGGAAAAGCTTGCACTCGCCAGCGAACTGGGCGCGACCGCCATCGTGAACGGACGCGATGAGGATGCCGTCGAGCAGGTCCGCGAGCTCACTTCCGGCGGTGCCGATTATGCCTTCGAGATGGCAGGGTCTATTCGCGCCCTCGAAAACGCCTTCAGGATGACCAAACGTGGCGGCACCACCGTTACCGCCGGTCTGCCACCGCCGGGTGCGGCCCTGCCGCTCAACGTCGTGCAGCTCGTCGGCGAGGAGCGGACACTCAAGGGCAGCTATATCGGCACCTGTGTGCCTCTCCGGGATATTCCGCGCTTCATCGCCCTTTATCGCGACGGCCGGTTGCCGGTGAACCGCCTTCTGAGCGGAAGGCTGAAGCTAGAAGACATCAATGAAGGGTTCGACCGCCTGCACGACGGAAGCGCCGTTCGGCAAGTCATCGAATTCTGAAACCGGCTACACAGCCCACTCGCGATTATTTCTCCACGAGAAAGTCGATGAGCGTGCGTGTCGCGGCCGACAGGCGGCGGTGCGGGGCAAAGATCAGCGAAAAAGGCCGGAAGCGTCCCTGCGCATGGTCCAGCACCTCGACAAGCCGCCCCTCTTTGACGCGGTCACGAATGATGAAGTCATAGATCTGGCAGATGCCAAGACCGCTTTCGGCCAGGGACACCACACCCAGCACATCGTCAAACACCTGGATACGCCCTGGTGGCGTCCAGTCCAGATCTCGGCCGTCGACATGAAACAGCCATGGCGCACAACGCCCCGTGCTCGGCATCACGAAAGGCAGACACTGGTGTTCCGCCAGGTCCTCGACATCCTGCGGCATGCCCGCCCGTTCGAGATAATGCGGGGCTGCCACTAGACGCAACGAAGCGTCTTCCAGTTTGCGCGCCACCAGCCCGCTATCGGGCAAGGGGCCGAGGCGGATCGCCAGATCATAACCTTCCGCCACCAGATCGACATTGCGATTGGTGATGCTCAATTCGATCTGGACTTCGGGATAGGCCTGCATGAAACGTTCCAGCATGGCAGGCAGCCGGTGGTGGCCATAGGTCGTCGGCACGCTGATGCGGACATGGCCGGTCAACGAGGCTCCCGTGGGTCCCTGAATTGCCCGCTCCGCATCGTCGATCATCGAAAACGCCGCGCGTGCCTGTTCGAGATAAGCGCGGCCTTCATCCGTCAGATTGAGGCGCCGTGTGGTTCGCCGCATCAGTTGCGCGCCAAGCCGGGTTTCCAGGCGGGTAATCGCCCTGCTGAGAACCGATGCCGTCGTCGCAAGCGCAACGGCTGCTTCGGTCATCGAGCCTTTTTCGGCAACGATGATGAATGCTTCCACGTCGCCGAGATGATCAAACCGCCGCCCCATTTTGGCCCCTTGCGAATAAGTCAGTTGTCTGCGGCCAGCCTTATCCCCGATCATCGCGCCAATAAAGTTATTTCGTCTCCTCAAGAACAAATGAATTCCCCGAAGGCGCATTTATCAGCTCCATCGGCATCAATATGTTTGCTTCGTCAAAGGCTATCCAGCCTCACCTCTGATGTCGGGAGCAATTCATGACAAACGCAACTCAGCCTATCAAACCGGTTCTTTTCGTCCTGACCAGCCATGGCACCAAGGGCGAAACGGGCGAGCCCACCGGCTTTTACCTCGGTGAGGTTACCCACCCTCTTGCCGTCCTCGACGCCGCCGGCATCGCGGTCGAATTCGCTTCTATCGATGGCGGCAAGCCGCCGGTCGATGGCCTCGACCTCAACGACCCCACCAATGCGCGCTACTGGAACAGCGAGGGTTTCCGCGGCGCCATCCGCAACACCTCACGCCTTGCCGATCTTGACCCGAAAAACTACGCGGCGATCTTTTTCGCCGGCGGACACGGCGCAATGTGGGACTTTCCGACAAGCCCGGCGGTCAACGACTTCACCCGCAGCATTTACGAGGCGGGTGGCGTTGTCGCTGCGGTTTGCCACGGCCCTGCCGCCCTGGTGAATGTCACGTTGAGCGACGGTGCCCATCTCGTTGCCGGTAAGAATGTCGCCGCCTTCACCGATGACGAGGAACGCGCCGTCAAGCTGGACAGGATCGTTCCTTTCCTGCTCGCCAGCACGCTCACCATGCGCGGCGCGCATCATTATCCGGCCGCCGATTGGACAGCCAAGGTCGTCGTCGACGGAAGGCTGGTCACGGGCCAGAACCCACAATCGGCGACCGGCGTCGGCGAAGCCTTGCGCGACCTCCTGACCGCCTGAACGGCGTCACCACGCCACCAACAACAAAACACCAGCGCTCCCCGTCCATGCGGGGCAGGGAGTGCCCATGTCTGGAGAAAAACATGAAACCCATCCGCACTTTCGCCCTCGCCCTTGCTCTTGGAACAAGCGCATTCAGCGCACAGGCGGCCAATGTCCTGGTCGTCCTCTCGGATTCCGATCGCCTACACCTAAAAGACGGCAAGGTTTTCGAGACCGGCTTTTATCTCAACGAGTTGATGCAGCCGGTAAAGGTACTACTGGACGCCGGTCACGACGTCACCTTCGCCACGCCGAAGGGTAGCGCCCCTACACTCGATAAATCCTCGGTGGACAAGATGCATTTCGGCGGCGACGTTGCTGCCATGGAAGAAAGCAGCGCGCTGCTCGAAAAGCTCAACCTGACTTCGCGGGAAAAGTCGCCGGTCGTCAGCCTCGCACGTGTCGAGCAGATCGGTTACGATCATTTCGATGCCGTTTATGTACCCGGAGGTCATGCACCGATGCAGGACCTCCTCGTCAGTCCGGAACTGGGCAAGCTCCTGACCGACTTTCACACCAAGGGCAAGACCACGGCACTTGCCTGCCATGGACCGATCGCCCTGCTGTCCACCCTGCCCGATGCGACGGCCTTCACCGCGACACTGGAGACAGGCGGTTCCACCAAGGCCGAAGGCTGGATTTATGCCGGCTACAAGATGACCGTCATCAGCAATGAGGAAGAGGGAATCGCCGAAGGTCTGCTCAATGGCGGCGAAATGAAATTCTACCCGCAGACGACGCTGGAAGCGGCAGGGGGTGACTTCATCAGCAACCAGACGCCGTTCACGTCCCATATCGTGACCGACCGCGAACTGATCACTGGCCAGAACCCCGCCTCCGCCCCGGCCGTGGCTGAAGAGCTGCTGAAGCGCCTGAAATAAGCCGGGCAAAGAAGACGTACCGGTAACGGCCATCCTTCAGTCAGCCATTGGAATCTTGCCATTGGCTGACAGCCTGCATTCCGCAATTTACCTTTGGCGATTTTCGCCAAAGGAATTACTGAACGGCGGTTGCCAGTTCCAAGATCAGATATCGACAACCAGCCCCTTCGCCTTCAGCACAGGCTCCAGATTGCTGACCTCGATCACCGATTTACCCTGTTTGTAAGCTTCTATGAAACCCGCCTCGGCGTCCTCACGGGCTTGCGACAGCCGTGCGGCTTCCTGTGCCTCGGCGCGACGCACCACAACCAGACCATCGGCATCGCCAACGACAATATCGCCCGGATTGATGGTCTCGCCGCCAACGATAATGCTGTCGTTCACTGCTGCAATGGTTTCCTTGACGGTCCCTTTGATGCAGACACTGAGGGAAAACACAGGGAAACCGAGGTCTCGCAGTTGCAGCGTGTCGCGCACGCCTGTGTCCGTCACCAAACCACCAATACCTTTTGCAAGGCAGGCATTGGCCAGAACGTCACCGAACGAGCCCGCTTCCTCGTATTCGCCGGCCGAAACGACAATGATATCGCCGGGCTTGGCGTAATTGATCGCAAGCTGCAGCATGATGTTGTCACGGGGTGCGCATCTGACGGTGAAAGCCGGGCCGCACAGCTTCATCCGGTAATCGACCGGCTTGAGGCGGGAGGACAATGCGCCTCTTCGGCCCTGCGCCTCATGGATGGTGGCGGGCGAAAACTTCGCAAGCGCTTCGATGTCCGCCCTGCTTGGCCGTTCTGCTATATCTTTGATGTGGATCATAAAACCTCCCACGGTAAGGCTGGCGGCGGGAACGTCCCGCCGCTCGCATTTGAGTTCAAGTGGATGTTGAAATCGATGCTGCGGGTCAGCAGATCAGGGGATGGGGTCGAACTTCAGCTCGGAAAGCGGGACGACCTTGTCGGTGCGGGTCATTTTGTATTCCGTGTCAGGGCCGAGCCACTTGTTCCAGATCGTGTTGATCTCGCCATCGGCATCAAGCTTGCGGAGAATTTCGTTGATCTTCGCGGTCAGGGCCGGATTGTCCTTCGCCATGCCGATGCCGATCGGCTGATAGAGCATTGGCTCTTCGATCATCCGCATCGGCTTGCCCTTGGTCTTGGATTCCTTGACGAATTTCGTGGTCGTCATGGTGTTGGCCACCATGCCGCGCGCCTTGCCCTGCTGAACGGCAAGATAGGCGGACGCCGTATCCTGGAAGGTCAAGGGCTCCGACTTGTTGAGCTTGATCGACATTTCCGAGGTCGAGCCCTTGGTCGAAGCGACACGCTGGCCTTCATAGTCGGACTTCTTCTTGCCGGCATCCTCGACCGGAACGATCAGCATTTCCTTGGCGAGATAATAGGGGTCGCTGAACTGGATCTGCTCGGCGCGGCTTTGTGTGTAGGCAAGATTGGCAACCGTGATATCGACGCGGCCGAGCTTCACTTCGGGAACGCGGGCCTCGACCGATACGGGCTTGATCTCCGCCTTGACCCCGAGTTCCTTCGCGATGGCCTTGCAGAGATCGACATCAAAACCGGCCATCTCGCGGGTTTTCGGATCCGGCGCGGCAAAGGGAACAACATCGGCGAAGGTCGCGCAGCGCAGCACCTTGTTCGCCGTGATCGTATCGAGTTGGTCCGCCATAGCGGGCGACGCGGCTGCGACGCCCAGAACTGCGGCGGTAAGTGTAAGGCATTTCCAGTTCATTGCTGTTCTCCTTTTATATTTTGGCTGTTATCAGTGACGCAGATCGGCGAGGAACCGCTGCGCGCGGGGATGGCGGGGTGTCTTGAAGAATTCTTCCGGCGTTGCTCTTTCGAGTATTTCTCCGGCGTCGATGAACCAGATGCGGTCCGCGACTTCACGCGCGAACCCCATTTCATGGGTGACGCACAGCATGGTCATGCCTTCCGCCGCCAGGCCTTTCATCACGGCCAGCACTTCGCCCACCATTTCCGGATCGAGCGCGCTGGTGGGCTCATCGAACAACATGACGGGCGGCTCCATGGCGAGCGCACGCGCAATCGCCACGCGTTGCTGTTGCCCGCCGGACAATTGACCGGGATAAGCGCCTGCCTTTTCTGCCAGACCGACACGCTCAAGCAGTGCGAGTGCCTTTTGCTGCGCGATATCAGGCGAAACACCCTTTACGCGGATTGGCGAAATCGTGACGTTTTCGACAACGGAAAGATGCGGAAACAGATTGAAACTCTGGAACACGAAACCGATGCGGCTGCGCAGAAGGTTCAATTCCCTGGTGCGCGTGGCGGCGTGAATGTCCCGCCCATCGAGCGTGATCGAACCGCTATTGATTTCCTCCAGGCGATTGACGGTGCGGATCAGTGTCGATTTGCCCGAGCCGGAGGGGCCGCAGATGACAACCACCTCACCGCGCGCAACTTCGGCGTCGATGTTCTTGAGAACCTGATAGTCACCATAACTCTTGCAGACATTCGAGATGCGGATCGTCTGCTGGGGCGTCACTGATGCGGTCGTGGTCATGGCTGCTCCGTTAAGATTTTGGCCTGCGTCAAGGATGCCTGATGCGGGCGGCTCACCAAGCCGGCGCGGCGGCGGGCGATGCGGCGTTCGACGGCATTTGCGAGATAGGTCAGGCTCCAGCAGAGGGCGTAATAGACCACCGCAAGAATGAGAAATACCTGGAAGGGCTGCGTCAGAAGCTGGTTGTTTACCTGGCTCGCTGCAAAGGTCAGATCAGGCACATTGATGACATAACCGAGCGTCGTGTCCTTGATCGTCGCCACGAAGGTCGAGATCATGCTCGGGATCATGTTGTAGAGCGCCTGCGGCAGGATGATGAAGCGCATCGCACTGCCGTAGCTATGACCAAGCGCTTTTGCCGCATCCATCTGCCCGACGCCGAGAGCAACGATGCCGGCCCTTACCACTTCACTCAGGAATGCGCCCTGATAGACGACAAGCGTTGCCAGCATGATGGCGAAACTTGGCACATCGGCACCGGTCCAGAGCGGAATGAGAAAATAGGTCCACAGGATGAGCATCAGCAACGGCACGCCGCGCGTGACATAGACCAACGCCGTCACAGGCAACCGCAGGACGCGCCATGTCGACAAACGCGCCAGCGCCATGAGGATACTCACCGGAAAAGCGAGAGCGATGGCGAGCGCCGAGAGAATGAGCGTGTTCGCGAGCCCGCCGAGAGGCCCGTTCGGATATTGGCCGATCAGCAGTAGCAGCCAGTAATCGTGCAGGATGGCGACGATATCCCCGATCATGCGCGCGCCCTCCAGGCCGGATCAAGGCGCATGGACAGATAGGCGCCGGCCCCCATGATCAACAGCGAAAAGAAGAGATAGAGAACCGTGCCGACGAGGTAGATTTCGAAGGTCTGGAAACTCAGATTTTCGATTTCCTTGACCGCATGGGTCAATTCAGACGCGCCGATGACAAGCGCCAGACTACTGTTCTTGAACAGGGAGACGCTGTGATTGATGAGCGGAGGCAGCGCGTTGCGCACGCCCTGCGGCATGATGATGAAACGCATCGCCGAGAGATAGCTGTGTCCCAGCGCCTTTGCCGCTTCCATCTGCCCCGGACTGACCGAGCGCAGACCGGAACGCAGATCCTCACTGAAATACGCCGCCTGACACAGGCCGAGGCCAACCACCGCGAAGATTGCTTCTGCGTTATGTTCCGTCAGCCAGCCTGTCAGGCCGGAAGGCAACAGAGTGAAGATGCCGAAGTACCATAGCATCAACTGCACCAGCGTCGGCACGTTGCGATGATAGGAAACATAGGCTGCGACCAGCCGATCTCCGAAGCGGGAAGGCGAAAAGCGGATGCAGAGCAGGATGAGCGCGAGCGACATGGCAAGCGACCACGAACCGATGAAGATAATGAAGGTCATCTCGATGCCGTGCAGCAGCATCGCGATATATTCCTGATTGCTCAGGATAGCCGAAAGATCAAAGCCGCTCACGGCTTCTGCTCCTTCTTTGTGCCTTCCTGGGCTGCTGTCTGGGGCTTGGCAGTTTGAAGGCCGCCCATGACCTGCAATGTCGGGGTGATTTCCATATGGCCAATATTGACGGCAACCGGCGCGGCAATGGCAAAACCGATCGCATCGGCAATGTCTTCCGCCTTCGGCAATTCGAAACCGTCGATGAAACGCTCGCGCACGCTCGGATCATTGCCGTGAACGTGGCTGAAAATATCCGTCGCCACGCGGCCGGGACAGATTTCCGTCACGCGCACGCGCTTGCCGAATGCATCGATCCGAAGCTGGTTCGAGAGCATGGCGACGCCAGCCTTCACGGCGTGATAGGTGGAATTGCCGCCGAAATTATAATTTCCGGCGATGGATGAGATATTGATGACGTGGCCGCGATCGCGCTCCACCATGCCTGGAACGATCAGCCGGCAGATGTGGAGGACGGCACGCAGATTGACGTCGACCAGAAGATCGATATCGGCTTCATCCGCCTCGAGAAATTTCTTCGGGCGATCCACGCCGGCATTGTTGACCAGAATATCAAACTGCACCCGGCTTGCGAGGTCGGCAATCGCAGCACGATCGGTTACGTCGATGACATGCGCGACACACCCAGTCCGATCGGCCAGCTCCTTCAATGCATCGGCACTGCGGGCGATGGCGTGGACTTCAATGTTTTCGCGGCGCAGCCGCTCGACGACTGCAGCGCCGATACCGGACGAAGCGCCAGTGACCAATGCGGTCTTGTAATCGGAAAATGGCATTCTGATCCCCTTGTCGTTGCCATAGAGATTAGCGAAGCTTTATTTGCTTGCCTAAGACCGATTACTTTTGGAGTAATAAGCAACTTTTATGGAGCCCGAAGCGCCATGGTTTCCGGGCAAAAAGCCTGATGGAATCCGCTTCACACAGGTTTGCGGATGATTCCGGTTCCCGGTTCGCATTGCAAAACGGGGGCGACCTTGTAGATTTGCCGCAGCACAACCGAAATCATCATCATCGCAATGGATATCAGACGTCTCAAATCCTTCATCGTCATCGTGGACAGCGGCAGCATCACGCGTGCGGCCGATATTCTGCACCTTGCCCAGCCGGCGCTGAGCCAGCAGCTGGCCGCGCTCGAAGAGCATTTCGGCCAGAAACTGCTAATTCGCAGCCAGCAGGGCGTGACGATGACGGATGCTGGACATGCGGTTTACCGCCATGCGCAAATCATTCTGCGGCAGATGGAACAGGCGCAGGTCGATGCGGCAGCGGCGGGCAATTCGCTTGCGGGACGTGTTTCGGTCGGCCTGGTGCCTTTCAGCAGCGCCGCCACATTATCCGTCGATCTGCTGGCGGAGACGCGAAAACGGCATCCGGGCATTTTGATCCACCTGACGGAAAGTGTCGGACAGACCTACAGCCAGATGATCATGAACGGCCGTCTGGAAATGGCGTTGATTCACGGCGTCGGCCCGATGAAGGGCGTACGCTTTGAGCCTGTCCTAAGTGAAGAATTCTATCTTGTCGCCCATCGCAATTTCGCGATCGAAGCGGATCTGAAACCGGTGCCCATCGGCGCACTGGACGGGTTGCCGATGCTGTTGCCGCCGAGTTACAATTTCGTGCGCCGCGCGGTGGACACCGCATTTACGCGCAGCCGGATCAATCTCAAGGTTGTTGCAGAAGTCGAGATCGTCAGAACGCTGGCTCGTGCCGTCGCAAGCGGCCTTGGCGCCACCATCATGCCAAAGGCGATAGCCGACCGTATCGTCTCGGAAACGGGCGAACCGCTCGTCTGCCGGCTCCTGTCTCCGCGCATCGAAGAAACATTGTCCCTCTGCACATCCGATCAGAACTCCCTGTCTGAACCAGCTTTTGCGGTGAAGGACATTCTGGTGGAACTGACAGAGAAGCTGAAACTTTAGGGAATGACATCACATCTCCCGGTCTGGCCACAGCGGACCGGGAAATGTGTTGCATCAGTCAGCGTATGTCCCGGCAAAACTGAGCGATCCGCGCGCATCCTTCGCCCAGCATCTCCATGCTGGTGGCATAGGAAAGGCGAAAATAGGGGCTCATCCCATAAGCGGCACCCTGCACCGTGGCGACGTGATGCTCATCCACCAGCGCCATGACGAAATCGACGTCGCTTTCTATCTTGCGTCCGCCCTTGGTGGTTTTGCCAATGAGGCCGGAAATATTCGGATAGATGTAGAAGGCGCCCTCCGGCTTGTGGCAACGCAGGCCGTCGATCTCGGCCAGCTGGCCAAGAACGAAGTCACGCCGTTCGCGATAGATGGCGGCTCTTTCCTTCAGCAGGTCCTGGGGGCCATCCAGTGCGGCAATGGCTGCAGCCTGTGTGACGGTGGTGATGCCGCCGCCATTCTGGCCGTTGACATTGCTGATGGCCGTAATGAGTTCCTTCGAGCCACTGGCGCAATAACCAAGCCGCCAGCCCGTCATGGCATAGGCTTTGGACACGCCGTTCATGGTCAGCACGCGGTCGTAAAGCCGCGGTTCGACATCAGCGATCGTGCCGAATTCGAACCCGTCATAAACGAGATGTTCATAGATATCGTCGGTCAATATCCACACATGGGGATGACGCAGCATAACCTCGGCAATCGCCGCCATCTCTTTTCGCGAGCAGGCTGCACCGGTCGGATTGCTGGGGAAGTTCAGGAAAAGCCATTTGGTGCGCGGCGTGATCGCCGCTTCGAGATCTTCCGCACGCAACTTGAAACCAGCCTGTTCGAAGCAGGGCACCGGCACTGGAACGCCACCGGCAAATTTGACGATATCGGCATAACTGACCCATGAGGGCGCAGGGATGACCACCTCATCACCCGGATTGCAGGTGGCCAGCATGGCATTGAAGATCACCTGCTTGCCGCCGGCGGAGACGACGATCTGGCTGGCATCATATGTCAGGTTGTTGTCGCGCTTGAATTTCCGGCTGATCGCGGCCTTCATCGCCACCGTTCCATCCATCGGCGGATATTTCGTTTCACCATTAAGTGCCGCGGCATGCGCGGCTTCGATGGCATGGGCGGGGGTTGGAAAATCCGGCTCACCGGAGGAAAGGCTCACGACCTTGATCCCCTTCGCGGCCAGTTCCCTGGCACGCTGGGTCATGGCGGCGGAAGCGGAGATGGAAACATTTTTCAGGCGATCAGCGGTGGAAGGCATCTGGGTAATCTTTCGATGAGATGGAAACAACAAACAGCGACCGGCTCAGGCCGCGTGTTCGGCCGCAGGCGCCAGAGTGGCGCCGGAAGCCTCGATTTCACTGCGGATGATGCGTGCAAGTTCCAGAGAACCGGGCGTATCGCTGTGGACGAGGATAGAGTGAGCGGGCATGGCGATGATCGTGCCATCGATGGCCTCGACCTGACCATGTGTCAGGAACCGTCGAACCCGCGCGCGCACCGACGTCTCGTCCTTGACCAATGCGCCGGGCAGTCCCCGCGCCACGAGCCTGCCTTCGGCGTCATAGGCACGGTCTGCCAGAAACAGCGCCAGTGTCTTGAGGCCCGCGCGTTTCGCCGCCCTTTCTATTTCACTTTCTGGCGTCACGAACACCACGAGCCGCGGATCGACGGTGGCAATGGCATTCATCATCAGATCCGCCAGTACGGGATCACGATTGACCATATTGCCCATCGCCGCGTGAAAGCTGAAATGGCCGACCTTCATCCCCTCGGCTCCGGCAATCGCCATCAGCGCACCGAGCTGGTAAAGCATCTGCTGACGCAGCTCGTCGGGTTGGAACGGTATTTCCCGTCGTCCGAAACCGGCGCGGTCCGGCAGCCCCGGATGGGCGCCGATGCCGACACCATTCGCTTTCGCCAGACGCACCATCCGGGCCATCGTGTCGGGGTCGCCGCCGTGAAAACCACAGGCAATGTTGGCAGACGATACGATCTTCATCATCGCCTCGTCATCGCACAGCCGATAAGGACCGAAACCTTCGCCCATATCGGAATTCAGATCGATCTTCATCGCATTCTCCTTCGATCCGTTCACCTGCCGTCAGGCCATTGCCTTCAGCGCCCGCTTGACCATGTGTGAAGTCTGCCTGATATCCTCGAGATAGCTGGCAACCGCCTGTTCCACGACCCGCGCTTCAGCATGGGTCGAGCGCACGAATTGCAACCGGCTGCCGATCCGCGCCTGCCCAAGGCGCCACAGATCGCATTCGATCACGCCGGCAACCTTGGGATATCCCCCCGCCGTGTTGGCGTCACTCATCTGGATGATCGGCTCTCCCCCCGGCGGCACCTGAACCACACCCGGAACGACCCCATGGGAGCGCATTTCGATTGTCTCCGTCGGCTTGATCGGTTCGCCGGACAGACGATAGCCGGTGCGGTCGCTGCGGGATGAGATGCGCCATGTCTGGCTCCAGAAAGCCTCGCCATCGGACGCGAACAGCCCATGTTCGCCGGCCGGTATGGCGCGGATCTGCAAGATGCCTTCAATTGGCGGCGCGAACACGTCACGCAAAGCAGTGGCAGGTTCGATAACGGCAATACCGCTTGCCGGCAGCGGTAGTGCATCCGCGACCGTGCCGATCTTCAGCCTGTCGCCCCTGGCAAGGGGCCGCCCGGCATTGCCGCCGAACCCGCCGCGCAGCGCCGTGCTCCGCGACCCCATCAGCACCGGTACATCCACACCGCCTGTAAGAGAAATATAGGCACGGGCAAATTGTGGTGGCTGCTTCAGTTCCAGAACCTGGCCTTCGGCGGCTACATGGGTACACCATGGAAGCAGCTCCCTGCCATCCAGCAACATTTGACCATCTGCCCCCGTGACCGCAAAGGCCGCACGGGCTTCAAATCGCATTTTGAACGGAAAGGTCTGGACCTCAATGACGGCCGCATCGTCGAAATTGCCGAGAAGGATATTGCCGATTTTGACGGCCAGCGGGTCCATGGCCCCGCCCGCGGAAACACCGACGTCGCGATAACCCGGGCGTCCGAGGTCCTGCACCGTGTTAAAAGGACCTGTTTCGATGATCTCGATCATAGCTCGATCCTCGCCGGCACGAACCGCACGATATCGCCGGGCGCCATCAGGGCAGGCACCGACGATTCCGGATCGAACATCTGCAGATCGGCATAACCGATGGAGTTCCAGCCATTCGGACCCGTCAGCATGGCCACACCGGTCTGCATGCCGCCAATGGTCACGCAGCCCTTTTCCATCCTGATGGACGGCACGGTTTTTCTGGGCATGTAAATACGGGGATCAAGACCGTGCAGATAACCGAAACCGGGCGCACTGCCCAATGCGAAGACACGATAGGTCGCCTCATGATGGAGACGCACCACCTCGCGGTCACTTAACCCGGAAAAATCGCAGATGGCAGCAAGATCGGTTGCGTATTCGCCACCATAATGCACGGGGATTTCGATGGTTTTTCCAGTCAGATCAAGGCTCTGGGCACTGTTCCATGCGTCCCGCAGCCGCCCGACGACACTGTCGGGGTCATCGGGTGTTTCCTTGAAGATAGTCAGAAGATTGGTCATGCCGGGGATGATTTCCGCAACATCCGGCCAGTTACTGACCGATTGCGACAAGGCCCAGATCCAGCGCTGCGCGGGCAGATCGAATTCGCCGGGCGCTTCGAGCAGGAAGGAACGGGAGCCGATGAAGGAAATCCGTGCCTCGCCCTTGGTAAGAGGCAGGATGTCATGCAGCGGCGCAAGAATATTCGGCGTAGCAATCATGATTGAGGCTCGATTTCGAACAGGGGATCGCCGAACCCGACCAACGCATCCGGCTCTGCAAGCCGTCTCTTCACGACGCCCAGGCAACCGGCGGATACGGGAAGCAGAACCAAGCCGACGCGGATGAAGCCGAGAACATCGGCACTGCCGGTCGAGCGCGGGAGGCTGTCAGTCTCGACCGGTGCGGAGGGGTGAGAAGAACAGAAACGGCCAGCCATCGGGGCTTTGACAATCACTGGTACCGCAGCGGTTTCAACTGGTGAGGTTTTCACCACCGAAACGGCCTGTGCACTGTTGCCGGTGGCAACGAGGAGGCGCAAATGACCCTTGGGCGTTGAGATTTCAATTCCGTCCACACCCGCCGCCGTCAGGGCTTCGGTCAGGGCCGCGATGGTGGCGGTGTCGGTGAGGTCGAGCGTACTCATGCCACTCTCCGTTGCTTGAGCCATTTCTCCAGATAATGAATGTCCGTTTCACCACACACGAAAGCGTCGTCCTCAAACAGCGCGCGCAGGAACGGCAGATTGGTCGAAATGCCTTCAATCGATGTCCCGGCAAGTGCCTCGCGCATCTTCGCCATCGCCTCGCTGCGGGTTGGCGCATGGACGATGAGCTTGGCGACAAGGGAATCGTAATAGGGAGAAACCCTGTAACCCCCATGAATATGGGTATCGACACGAATACCTTGCCCCTGCGGCCAGGCAAGACCCGTCACGACCCCGGCGGAAGGCAGAAACGTCTGCGGATCTTCCGCGTTGATGCGGCACTCGAAGGCGTGGCCTTCGCATTTTACATCCTGCTGGCGTAGAACCAGTTCCTCCCCCTGTGCCGCCCTGATCTGCGCCTGGACGATATCGATCCCGCTGGTCATTTCGGTGACGGGATGCTCGACCTGCAGACGCGTGTTCATCTCGATGAAATAGAAGGCCCCGTTCTCGTAGAGGAATTCAAACGTTCCGACTCCACGATAACCGATCTGCTGGCAGGCCTCGACGCAGGCTTGTCCGACGGACCGGATCACGTCAGGCGAAATGCCGGGCGCGGGCGCTTCTTCCACCACCTTCTGGTGGCGACGCTGCATGGAGCAGTCGCGATGTCCCAGCCAAACGGCATGTCCGTGGGTGTCGCACAGCACCTGTATTTCAATGTGCCGGGGATGCTGAAGGAATTTCTCCATGTAGAGCGCCGGCGAGCCGAAAGCCTGACGGGCTTCCTCGCGTGTCGTGGGAATCGCCTCATGCAGAGATCCGGCATCCGGCACAACCCGCATACCCCGCCCGCCGCCGCCACCGGCAGCCTTGACGATGACAGGATAACCGATTTCCTGCGCAATGCTTTCGACGGCAGCCGGATCATCCGGCAATGCCGTATCAGGGCCGGGAACACACGGCACAGCAGCAGCAATCATCGCCCGTTTAGCAGCGATCTTGTCGCCCATCGTCGCAATCGACGATGCGCCCGGTCCGATGAAAACAAGGCCGGCTTTTTCGACGGCGTCCGAAAAGGCGGTATTTTCTGATAGAAACCCGTAACCGGGATGGATCGCTCCTGAAGATGTCAACCGCGCCGCGAGCAGGATGGCATCCTTGTTGAGATAACTTTTGCCCGCAGCGGAAGGGCCGATACAAAGAAAACTATCGGCAGTCTGGACATAGGATGCGCCCCTGTCCGCCTCGGAGCATATTGCAACGGTTTTTAGCCCGAGTTCATGGCAGGCCCGCTGGATTCTCGCTGCTATTTCACCCCTGTTGGCAATGAGAACCGTATCGAAGCGCCTTTCGGCAGGTGTCGTATCTTTGAAGACCTCCACCATCACGCGATCTCCGCCAGCACATCGCCCGTCTCGACCTCGCCGCCATCGACCTCAGTAAGATATGCAATTCGGCCCGCATGCGGCGCGGCAATGGTGTTGAAGACCTTCATCGCCTCGATGATGAAGAGGGTCTGCCCCTCTTCGACACGATCGCCGACATTCACGAACGGTTTCTGACCGGGCGTCGGGGAACGATGCAAGACACCAAAAACCGGCGCCTTAACGGTGAAGGTCGAACCCGCGCTCACGACGGAAGTTGAAACATCTGCGGAAGAAGCCGGCCCGGCAACCTCACCTTCGGTCGAATTCGTCTCGGCAATAGTCGCCGACTGCCCAACGGTTCGGAAAATCCGGACCGTCACTTTTTTTTCCGTAACCGTCAGCTCCGTGACGTTCGTCCGTCCAACGAAATCGATCAGCGTCTTTATCTTCGGCAGGTCCATGGCACACTCGGTATTTCAGAGAGCCCTCCGCAATCGCCATTCAAACGATGCGTGGCTGCCTACCTGGGTACACGATAGCCAATATGATGGGGTCAAACGAAGTTTTAATGGACCACGGTTTTCGGCGTTGTGACGGTGGCTGGATGACCACTGCCGCTGCTCAATTGATTCATATCTCCTCAGCGGAGAAAAGGATGAACCGTTTTGGCCACCGACAGGGGGAAATTTCCCCCTGCATAGCTTGCGACCTGACACGTTCCTTAAAAACCGATGTCGTAAGGCCGGTCACGCGGTCTTGAGCTTGGGAAGAACCAGATCATCGACTCGGTAGGTATGGAATTCGCTTTTCGAAACCGTGTCCAGCTTGCGGAATTTTTCAACGAATGCCGGATCGCTAAAGAATTCATCGACGCTGCCGGCGCCCTGGATAGCCTCGACATTAACGACCGTCTGCCCGTCCGTGCTTTTTGCAAGGCTGCTCCAGAGGAATCCTTCTTTCCGTTCGGCGACGTAGTGTACGACGTCCTGAATGATGGCGAAGGCTTCTTCCTGCTTTCCGGGATGAACATGTATGACGTTGACGATGAAAGTCGTGGGGGCAGGAGAGCCGGTGAAGGCTGCAAGAAGTGTCGTTTCCATAGATGTCTCCATTTTGAAGCCCGGCCAATTCAGCCGCGGCCACATCTGGATATCGAAAGGAAAATAGCGGATAAAGAAGCTGCTATTCTCAACATACCGGAAGAAAATTCCTTAATTAGAGATCATGGACAAACTCGGAACACTGGGCATATTCATTCAGGTCGCGGAAGCAGGAAGCTTCGTGGCGGCCGGACATCGTCTTGGCATCTCTGGATCAGCCGTCGGCAAGGCTATCGCACGTCTGGAGGACGAACTGGGTGTGCGATTGTTCAATCGCTCGACACGCAGCATGACCCTGACGGAGGATGGCGGTTTTTTCCTCGATACATGCCGGCGCATCCAGTCGGAATATGAGACCGTCCAGGCGCAATTATCGAGATCGCAGGCCATTCCACGCGGGCAGCTGCGCGTCAGCCTTCCGCTGGCGGGCATGCTGCTGATGCCGACAATATCGGCGTTCATGGATGCCTATCCTGACATCAATCTCGACCTGGATTTTACCGATCGACTGGTCGACGTCATCGAAGAAGGGTTCGACGCCGTCATCCGGACAGGCGATATCAGGGACACGAGGCTGATGAGCCGCAAGCTCGGCACCTTCAAACACAGGATCGTGGCGGCACGCGGCTATCTTGAAGCGCATGGCTGGCCGACGGTTCCCGAAGATCTTGCCCGGCACCGCTGTCTCCACCACCGTTTCGCGAATTCCGGAAAGTTTGAACCGTGGCCGCTGGTTCGCGATGGGCGTGAGATCAGGATCGATCTGCCGGTTGCGACCGTTGCAAGCACGCTGGAACCCTTGATCTATCTCGCGGAACGATCATTCGGGGTCACCTGTCTTCCTTCATTCGCCGTGGCATCTGAAATCGCCGAGGGGAAACTGGTTTCGCTGCTGGACGATTACGTGGCCGATACGGGCACCTTCTGTGTACTCTGGCCGACCAATCGATATCTTTCTCCAAAGGTCAGAGCGTTTGTCGACTACATGGCCACCAATCTTTTCGCCAGATGATCGCCGGCGTTGGATCGGTCCGGCGCTGTTTCGCCGGGCCGGATAACGTTCTTTCTGGTCGATCATGAGTGTGCGATCGCGCCTGTCCCGAACCACCAATGTTCGTGGACCACGATCAGAGCGACCCGTGCTTTTCCTGTAAAAGCCGGATGGTAAGATGCTGGAGCAGAATGATCGTCTTGGCATCACGAATATCTCCACGGTCGATCATTCGCATCGCCTCCGGCAGGGGAATTTCGAGCACATCGATATCTTCCCCCTCGTCAGCGGAGCCGCCGCCCTCGCCCACTTTGTGGGTGTCGGCATATTCGCCGTGGAAAAAGGCGAGATATTCGGTGACCGAGCCGGGGCTCATATAGATATCAAACAGGTGCTTGAGTTCGGAAACCTCGTAACCGGTCTCCTCCATCAGTTCCGCACGCATTCGCGTCGCCGGTTCCGCGCCTTCGAGCAGTCCTGCCGGTGTCTCGATCAGCGATGCCAGACCGCCATTCAAGAGAACCGGTAATCGGAACTGGCGGGTTAAAAGGACATGGCCGTTTGCCGGATTGTACAACAGGCAAGTCGCCCCGTTGCCGCGATCATATGCCTCCCGGGTCTGCTTCTGCCAGCTTCCGTCCCGCAGCCGGAGTTCATATTCATACTTGGTCAGCCGTCCCCAATCATCCGCCAACACGCGTTCGGAAATTGGGCGGTAAACACTGTCATTCATCAAGTCACCTCGTTTTCATCTGTCTTTCAAAGGCCGAGCAATCGGCCTTCGACATGTGTGCGTGTTTCCCCACCCACCCATATTGCACCGGTCTCATCGCGGCTCAGGTAAACGCGGCCATGACGGCCGAGACGTGTCCCCTGCGCGGCGACATAATCTGCCGCGACCATGCCCGTGGCAAACAGCCATTGCGCCAGCGAGGCGTTAAGGCTTCCGGTAACGGGATCTTCGGCGATGGCGCCCAGATGATCGCTGAAGAAGGCACGAACCTCAAAGGCAGCCTCGCCGCCTTCCGCATGAGGGCCAACCACACCGACATCAATGCGCCCGGGCCAGCTGCGAACCGGATCGATGGAAAGCACCTTTTCGGCCGATGCGAGCCTGACCCCCAGCCATCCGGGACCATTGTCGATCCAGGCGGCATCAACGACGTCATGGGCCTCGATCCCCAATAGCTGCAGAGCCTCTTCCAGCTCGGCGGGCGTCGGTGCACCGGAACGGATAAGCGGCGGGGCGGCAAAGGAAAGCCGCCCCTGCGCGCGCCGGACCGGGACCAGCCCGGCACCGCATTCCTGAATGATGGCCGTTTCGTTTTTGGGCGAACCGTCGGCGGAGAGCCACGCATGGCAACTGCCCAGCGTAGGGTGTCCGGCAAAGGGCATTTCCCGGTCGAGTGAAAATATACGGACCCGATAGTCAGCCCTGGGATCGGTGGGCGGCAAAAGAAATGTGGTTTCGGACAGGTTGAACCACCGCGTTAACCGCTGCATTTCATCGGTCGTCAGCTTGTCGGCGCCCGTGACGACGGCCAGCGGATTGCCGGAAAGCGGCCCGGAGCCGAATACATCGATCATGTGAATAGCAAGGGTCATGACATCGTTTCTTTCAGTTCGGATCAACCGGCGGACGTGGGCGGAGGGTGTGGCCTTCAGTTCTGCCAGACAAGCAGTTTGAGACCCGCAACCGCAAAGACCGCCGAGAGCACGGATTCGATCCATCGCCGTAGTCTGGTATAGAGTGCAATCATCGAGGCGGTCGAGAAAAGCAAGGCATAACCACCGAACACGGTGACGCCGAGAATGGCGCAGCCGCCGATGATTGCCGGCACCATGCCGGCGGGCGCGTCCGCGCGAAACCCGAGCGACATGATGGCTATCCATGACAGAATGGCCTTCGGGTTGCCGATATGCATGAAAAGCCCCTGCCGATAGAGCGAACGATAGCGCGGCACCGCGCGCTCCACAGTCATCCCTGCAAGATCGGAAACCGGTTTGAGGGCCGATCTGCCGGCACGGAAGGCCAGATAGGGCAAATAGGCGCCACCAGCGATCTTGATGACGAAAAGCGCCTGGGCATAGGCAGTGAGCACGGCGGACAGGCCGGTCGCCGTCAGGATTGCCCAGAACAGCGAACCGGTGATGACGCCCGCCGCCAGAGCAAGAGCCGGCAGGCGGCCATCGCGCATCGCCGTTGCCATGATTGCCATGTTGCTTGGCCCCGGGCTGGCGGTGGCAATGAGATACGTGCCGTAAACGATGGCAAGCTGGCTGGCGAACATATCGGCTTCTCCGGAAATCAATGGCTCCCCACTAGTGCGGGAGATCACCGCGATGGACGATATGGACCTTGTTCCCATCGGGATCACGCAGATAGGCGCCGAAATAACCATCGCCATAATGCGGGCGTGGGCCTGGACCACCTTCGTCGGTTCCACCATGAGCCAAACCGCCAGCATAGGCGTTGTTCACCGCCCCTTTCGATGGCGCGAGAAAGGCGACCATGCCACCATTGCCAGCCGTCGCCGCCTCGCCATTGAAGGGGCTATAGACGTAAAAACGCGGCAATGGGGCGTGCGTTGCCACCCAGCAAAGTGCCGCAGGTCCGCCATCGGGTGTGATGGTCCGGCGTATCAGGCCAAGCGGCGCGAGCACGGCATCATAGAAACGTCCCGCCCGCTGAAGATCATCCGTTCCGACGGTTACGTGGCTGAACATTTAAACCTCGATGCGCCCGCCATATGGCTGTCGCCTGTTGCAAAGTGTGGATTTCATTCAGCGCCCTCATAGCCTATGTTACACTTCTTGGTTATCTAAATAGTGTAACGTGACACTTTTAACGAGGTTGAGATCGTGTTGCTGCAATCCCCCTGGGTACCTCGCCTTGCAGATATCGAGGCGAATGCCGCCGAACGGCTGGTGCTGGCACTTGCCGACGATATCATCGAGGGAAGGTTGACGGGCGGTGCCCGCCTGCCGGCCCATCGTGACCTCGCGTGGAAACTGGGCGTGGGTCTCGGCACGGTGACGAAGGCCTATGCCGTTCTGGAACGGCGCGGCCTGACGCGCAGCGTCAAGGGTCGGGGAACATTCGTCGCGCTTCAGGAAGCACATAACGACCGGCAGATCGACCTCTCGTCCAACGCGCCGCCGGCCACGCTCAACGCCCGTATTCTGGCAAAAACACTGACCGGCATCGCGCGCAAGATCGATGCGGATCATTTCAATCTCTATGCTCCGCCCGTCGGGCATGTGGAACACCGGCGTGTTCTGGCCCGTTGGCTCGCGACGCAGGCCCTGTCCGTCGATCCATCGCATCTGGTGCTGACGAGCGGTGCCCGCCAGGCACTGTCATTGGCCTTCGATCTTACCTGCGGCAAGGATGGTCTGCTGCTGACCGAGCGGATCACCTATCCCGGCGCGCTCGCGCTGCTTCGGCGTAAAGGGTGCAGGGTGCGGGGTGTGGAGATCGATGCCGAAGGGATGGTGCCGGAGGCACTTGCGGAAGCGCTTGCTGGCATGAAACCGGGTGGTGTCAGGGCGATCTATCTGACGCCGACGTTGCATAATCCGACTACCGCCACCATGGGTATGGCGCGGCGACATGCCATCGTGGATATTTGTCGCCGGGCCGGTGCCTGGATCATCGAGGACGGCGTTTATGCCGCATCCGACCCGGGTTTCAGCCCATTGGCGGCATTGGCGCCTGACATTTCGTTTCATGTGAATGGCTTGTCCAAATCGCTCGGCCCCGGTTTGCAGATCGGGGTACTGGCGCTGCCAGCGGGACAGAAGGATGCCGCAGAAAACTTCTTGCAGGATGCGCCGATGGCCCCCTCCGCCCTTTCCTGTGCGGTGGTTGAGGACTGGCTGACCACCGACGTCATCTCATCGATCCAGCGTGATCTGCGCCACGAGGCGCGGCGACGCTCCAGCCTTGCGGTTTCCCTGCTGGGTGCGAGCGAGCTTGTTTCGCATCCCGATGCATACAATGTCTGGTTGCCGATGCAGCGTGCTGCCTCCAAGGACTTCGTATCCGCCGCCGCGGCAAGCGGCATAAGGCTGACCGCGCCTGATTCCATGATGGCGGATACGGAAGATCAGGCAAGCGGCATCCGGTTTTGCCTCGGCGGCCCGTCATTCGATGACCTGACCGGGGCACTGACTGTCCTGGCGGGACTGCTGAGGCGGCGGGCCTGACGCCACCGGACCGAAATCAGGCAAGAGAGACCCTATGATCATGAACAATCACCGGATGTTGCCGGACCAGGATGCGTGGGAACCCTGGAGCCCTGCCGAGCTTTCCCGGCGGTTGAGCGGCATATCGAGACCCTGGTGCATCGTTGGCGGCTGGGCTCTCGACCTGTGGCACGGAAGCACGATGCGCGAACATGACGACCTTGAATTCACGGTGCTGCGTGAAGATCTGGAAATCTTCCGGCGTGAACTGAGTGAGATGGAATTCTACACCGTCAATGACGGCGTTCTCGAACGGCTCCCGCCGGATCGGCAACCGGCCTCGGAGATTTTCCAGATCTGGTGTTTCGATCGCACTGCCAAGTGCTGGCGCGTCGATATGATGATCGAGCCCGGAACGGATGATACCTGGGCCTACAAGAGGAATCCGGAAATTACACGACCCCGCACCGACATGGTTGCGCTGACAGCCGACGGCATTCCTTACCTCAACCCATCCGCAGTGCTTCTCTTCAAGGCGAAGCACCGGCGTCCCAAGGACGAGCAGGATTTCGTAAATGCACACCCGAAACTGCTCCTGTCGGAACGCCGGTGGCTGCGGAATTGCCTTGAGCTCCTGCATCCCGGCCATGAATGGGCGCAGGCGCTGTGAAAGCCAGCTTCCCAGCCCACCAGTTTCTGTCCAGCACTGCTGATGGACGAGGAAGAAGTTGACCACAGGCTGATGGAGCGCAACGCACCATTCAGGGTGTTTTCCAGGTCTTCAACAGCATTTGCACGAATTTTTCCGCAGCCGGAGACAGCGCGCTGCTGCGCCTTTGCACAATACCGATCGTTCGCGACACGACGGGATTGACGATCGGTCGCGTGACGAGGAAAGGGTGCTCATCCTGCGGGGTGGCCAATCGCGGCAGCACGGAAATCCCCAGCCCGGCTTCGACGAGTCCGAGCGACGTGTTGAGGTGAGTCACCTCGTAAAACCAGTTCAGCTTTAGATTGTGCCGCGCAAGCGCACCGTCGAGAAGCGTCCTGTTGCCGCTGGAACGATCGACAACCACCAGAGGGTGTGGCTCCAATTGATCCCACTGGATTGTTTCGAAAGCCGCCAGAGGATGGTCTTTCCTCATCGCCAGCACAAATGGGTCATCGATCAACGGCTCGAATGCCAGATCGGGATCGGAATTTCCCATCAGGTTAATCCCGAATTCCACTTCGCCGCGGGCAACCGCCTGCAAGCCCTCGTTTGCGGTCAGGTCTCTGATACGCAGCCTAATATGCGGATATTGCTTACTAAAGGTTTTGATGACGGTGGGTAAAAAGTAGAATGCCGCAGTCGGAACACATGCCATGGTAATAAGGCCACGCCGCTGCGCACCGTCCTTCATTGCAAAAAGCGATCCGTCAAATTCCTCCAGCATGCGCCGGACAAGCGGCATCACCTCCTGGCCCATCGCCGTTGGAGCGACATGGCGTGTGGTTCTTTCAAGAAGCGGCGCACCGATGGCCTGCTCCAGTTTCTGGATACGCCGGGTGAGCGCCGGTTGCGAAATATGCAGCGCATCAGCCGCTCGGTGAAAGCTCTCCAATTCAACCACTGCTTGAAAAGCCCGTAAATCAAGAATTTCGCAATTGATGCTCATATCGCAATAAAACCTCCGAACATTGCATTTAACAGATTATACTTCTTTCCTCATATTGCAACAACGCGGCGCATTGATCCGCCAAATGCAAGATTGAGGCTTCTTTCCATGAACGATCTACTCAAGATACCCTGTGTGCTGATGCGCGGCGGAACATCGCGTGGACCGTTCTTTCTCGCATCCGATCTCCCCCGCGATCAAGCCGAACGGGATGCGGCCCTCCTCTCCATCATGGGGTCCGGCCATCCGTTGCAGATCGATGGCATTGGTGGCGGCAATCCGGTCACGTCGAAAGTGGCGATCATCGGCCCTTCCACGGTCAAGGGTGCCGATATCGACTATCTTTTCGCGCAGGTCCGCACCGACAGGCAATATGTCGACTATTCGCCCAATTGCGGAAATATGCTGGCCGCCGTCGGCCCCTTCGCGATCGAGGCCGGGCTTGTCGAGGCCCATGGCAACGACACGATTGTGCGCATTCACAACGTTAATACCAGCAAGCTGATCGAGGCAAAGGTTCCGACCCGCGGCCGCGAGGTTATCTATCTCGGCGACGCTTCGATCGATGGTGTGCCGGGCCTCGCAGCGCCGATCGCCTTGACGTTCATGGATGCCGCAGGTGCAAAAACCGGAAGGTTGCTGCCGACAGGCAAAGCCGTAGACATGATCGACGGCTTGGAGGTGACGGCCATAGATTGCGCCATTCCGATGGTGCTGATGCGCGCGGCCGATCTCGGCCTGACCGGTTATGAGGACCCGCAGGCGCTCACCGCCAACAGCGATCTCATCGAGCGCATGACCCGCATCCGCATTCAGGCCGGCAAGCTGATGGGCATGGGTGATGTCACCGACATGGTCATTCCAAAGCCGGTACTCGTCGCGCCAGCCCGCAGGGGCGGCACTCTTTCGGTGCGATATTTCATGCCGAATGAATGTCATCCCGCACTGGCGACAACCGGCGCCGTCGGCATCGCGACCGCAGCCGTGACCGAAGGCTCGGTTGCCTACGATTTGGCAGGCCGCCTTTCCGTACCGACCCAGATCAGCATCGAACACCCTGCCGGCCGCCTCGACGTGCAGCTGGAAATGCGGGAGGGAGCAATAACCGCCGGGCTTGTGAGAACGGCACGCAGACTTTTCGAAGGCTTTGCCTTCGCCAAACCGACCGCTGCAATTGAAGACGCAGCTTAAATACAGCCATATTGACACAAAACATGAAACAGGGAGGAGACCCTCATGCGTAAATACCTGCTTGCAACAGCAGCGCTCTGTGCGTTGGCAGCATCCGCGAATGCCGAATCCGTCAGGATGAGCGTAGGCTCGTACAACCTCAACAATCTGCCTTTCCCCGTGGCAGCGAGCCTCGGTTTCTACAAGGACGAGGGGCTTGATGTAACCACCGAGAACTTTGCCCAGGGCGGATCGAAGGTGCTCCAGGCACTCGTTGCCGGTTCCACCGACGTCGCCGTCGGTTTCTACGATCACACGATCCAGATGCAGTCGCAGAACAAGCACGTCGTAGGCTTCGTTCAGCTCGCCCGCAACTCGGGTCTGGTGCTGGCCGGCACGAACGATACAGACTTCGATCCGGCCAAGCCCGAAACGATCAAGGGAAAGAAGGTCGGCATCACCTCGCCCGGTTCTTCTTCGGACTTCTTCATTCGCTACTATATGAAGCAGCACAATCTGAGCGACAACGACATCTCCATCATCGGCGTCGGTTCGGGTGCTGCGGCCGTGGCCGCCCTGCAGCAGGGCAAGATCGATCTGCTCGTCAACTACGATCCCGCCGCGACAATCGTCGTCGAGCGCGGGCTGGGCAAGATCCTCATCGACGCCCGCAGCGATCAGGGCGCCAAGGATGTCTACGGCGGCATCTATCCGACATCGGTCCTTTATGCGACGCAGGACTACATCAACGCCAATCCCGAAGTAATCCAGAAAGTGACCAACGCCACGGTTCGGGCGCTGCACTGGATGAAGCAGCATTCGGCGGAAGAAATCGTCGCAAAACTTCCCGATGATTTCGTGTCTGGCGACAAGCAGACCTACATCAAGGCCGTCGAAGCCGCCAAGGCGATCTTCTCCGAAGACGGCAAGTTCGAGCCTGCCGATCTCGAAACGCCGCTGGCCGTTCTGAAGAGCTTCAACGATGCGGTCGCAAAGGCAACCATCGATCTCAACACCACCTATACCAACAAGTTCGTCGAGGCCGCGGCTTCGAAGGGCGGAAACTGAGGATATGCCATGTCTTCGCCAGTGAGAAAGCTAGAGCCCGTGACGGAACTCAAACCCCAGCCGATGGTGGCAATCGATGACGTGACCATGGCGTTTGGTTCGTTCGTTGCCGTTCAAAACGTCAACCTTAGGGTTGGCGATGGAGAGTTTCTCTCCATCGTCGGCCCCACCGGTTGCGGAAAATCCACCATCCTCAACGCCATCGCAGGGCTGCTGAAGCCTGCGCAAGGCAAGGTGTCAATCGACGGTACGGCCGTCCAGGGCGTACAGAACACCATCGGATATCTGTTCCAGCAGGATGCGCTTCTTCCCTGGAAGACGGCGTTTCAGAATGTGGAACTCGGC
The DNA here is from genome assembly GCF_000092025.1 of Agrobacterium fabrum str. C58. Lineage (NCBI taxonomy): Bacteria > Pseudomonadati > Pseudomonadota > Alphaproteobacteria > Hyphomicrobiales > Rhizobiaceae > Agrobacterium > Agrobacterium fabrum. The sequence continues at coordinate 1,387,875 of NC_003063.2, read as the reverse complement.
CTGATGTTCCGCGGCGTCGCCGAGGATGAACGGCGCGCCAAGGTTACGGCCTGGCTCGAAAAGGTCGGCCTCAAGGGCTTCGGAGACCGTTTTCCGCACCAGCTCTCGGGTGGGCAGCGCAAACGCGTGCAGATGGCGCAGGCGCTCATCACCGAGCCGAAGGTCATCCTGATGGACGAACCCTTCTCCGCACTGGATATCCACACCCGCCACCTGATGCAGAATGAATTGCTGCGCCTGTGGCAGGAGGACCGCCGCGCGGTGGTCATGATCACCCATGATCTTGAAGAGGCAATCGCGCTCGGAGACCGCGTCGTCGTTCTCGCGGCCGGCCCGAAAAGCCGCGTTATCGAAAGCTTCCCCGTTGATCTCGAACGGCCCCGCAACGTCGCCGAAATCAAACTCGATCCAAAATTCATGACGCTCTATCGCGATATATGGGCGTCCCTGCGTGGCGAAGTGGAGAAAAGCTATGCAAGCCGTTAATGTTCGTATCATCCAGGTCGCTCTTCTGGTCGTGCTCCTGGGCGGCTGGCAACTTGGCGTAAGCTCCGGTGCCATCGATCGCTTCTTCTTTCCTGCACCCTATGACATCGTCAAACAGGTGATCGACTGGGTTGCCGATGCCGGGTTTTATAAACATGTCGGCATCACGCTCAGCGAAACGGTGCTGGGCTATATCATCGGCACCGGTCTTGGCGTCGGCGCCGGCGTGTGGCTTGGCCTCAGCCCCTTCGTCGCCCGCGTGCTCGATCCGTTCATCAAGGCGGTGAACGCCATTCCGCGTGTCGTTCTGGCACCGATCTTCGTTCTCTGGCTTGGACTTGGCCTCTGGTCCAAGGTCGCTCTTGCGGTCACGCTCGTTTTCTTCGTCACCTTCTTCAACGCCATGCAGGGTGTGCGTGAAGTGAACCCGGTCGTGCTGTCCAATACCCGCATTCTCGGCGCTAAGCGCTCTGACCTGCTGCGTCACGTCTACTTCCCGGCTGCGGCAAGCTGGATCCTGTCGTCGCTGCGCACCTCTGTCGGTTTCGCCGTGGTTGGCGCGATCATCGGCGAATATCTGGGAGCTTCCGCGGGTCTCGGTTACCTGATTGCCCGCTCTGAAGGCAACTTCGATGCGGTCGGCGTCTTCGCAGGCATCATCATCCTTGCGGTTTTCGTCCTCATCATCGACCTCATTCTCGATGTTGCGGAGAAAAAGCTGATCACCTGGCGGCCGAATAACGGTGAAGAACGACCTGCATAGGATTTTCACCTGGTTTCAAATCGAGCGGGGCGGCCAGTCGGCCGGCCCGCTTTTTTCGTCGGCGCAGGCCAAAGCCCCGCCACAATCCATACAAGTTTCGCAAAGGTCGCAGCGTTCAATCTCCCTTCGATCAGAATTGCGGCTATTTCGAAAACGGCATCATGGACGTACCTTAGGGGCTACTGAAGTTGTGGGTTCCGCATCAACTCACAATTTATTGTGGTTGCACTTCGGAGAAATTTGGCCTTGTTTGTGGGCTCAAAATACTCACGGGGAAAGAAAACAATGTCCATAACAACTACAGTGCGCACTACTCTGCTGCTCGGATCGCTTCTGCTCGGTGCCAGTTCCGCACTTGCGGAAACAGTGCTGCATCGCGGCAATTCTGGGGAACCGCAGACGCTCGATCAGGCCCAAACCTCGATCAACATCGAAGCCTTTATCCTGAAGGACCTTTTTGAAGGTCTCACCATTTACGATGCGGCAGGCAAGATCGTTCCCGGTACGGCAGAAAGCTGGACGCTGTCTGACGATGGCACCGTCTACACGTTCAAATTGCGGGCGGATGCAAAATGGTCGGATGGCACGCCGGTAACGGCTGGCGACTTTGTATTCTCCTACCAGCGCGTCGAAGACCCGAAGACCGCAGCAAAATATGCGAATATTCTTTACCCGATCAAGAACGCCGAAAAGATCAACAAGGGCGAAACGCCGGTTGACCAGCTTGGTGTGAAGGCGGTGGATGACAAGACCCTTGAAATCACACTCGAGCGCTCAACACCTTTCTTCCTTGAGCTTCTTGCTCACCAGACGGCGCTGCCGATTTCCAAGGCGAGCTACGAAAAGAACGGCACGAACTTCGTAAAGCCGGGCGTCATGGTCTCGAACGGTGCTTACAAGCTCGAAGCGCATGTTCCCAATGACAGCTTGACGGTCGTCAAGAACACCGACTTCTGGGATGCGTCGAACACTAAAATCGACAAGGTCATCTTCTACCCGATTGACGACCAGGCCGCCTCCGTTCGTCGTTTCGAAGCGAAGGAAATGGACCTCGCATACAACTTTTCTGCGGACCAGATCGACCGTCTGCGCAAGTCCTACGGCGAGCAGGTCCACGTTTCGCCGACGCTTGCGACCTACTATTACACCTTCGACACCCGCGAAGCCCCGTATGACGACGTGCGCGTGCGCCAGGCCCTTTCCATGGCGGTGGACCGCGATTTCCTCGCCAAGGAAATCTACAGCGGTTCCCAGGTTCCGGCCTACTCCATGGTTCCCCCGGGCATGGACTCCTACGGCGAGCCGGCAAAGGCCGATTTTGCCACGCTTTCCCAGCTCGACCGGGAAGACGAGGCACTCAAGCTCATGAAGGACGCCGGTTACGGTGAAGGCGGCAAGCCGCTTTCCATCGAAATCCGCTACAACACCAACCCCAACCATGAACGCGTCGCGACAGCTATCGCGGATATGTGGAAGAATACTTTCGGCGCGAAAGTGTCGCTGGTGAACCTCGACGTTGCCTCGCACTACGGCTACCTTCAGGAGGGCGGCAAGTTTAACGTGGCGCGCGCCGGCTGGGTTGCCGACTATGCGGATGCGGAAAACTTCCTCGCTCTTTCGGTATCCTCCAATAAGACCTTCAACTATTCGAAGTTCAACAACGCCGAATACGACTCGCTGATGCAGAAGTCCTACAACGAGAAGGACCCTGCTGCTCGCTCCAAGCTGCTGCATGAGGCAGAAACCATCCTCATGAAGGAACAGCCGGTCGCTCCGCTTCTGACGCAGGCCGATCTCTGGCTGGTGTCCAACCGGGTCAAGGGTTGGGTCGACAATGCTGCCAACGAACACCTCAGCCGCTTCCTGAGCGTTTCCGAATAAGCAGCGCTGGCACGGTGGCCAACACCACCGTGCCATGCCGGAGCCCGAAAAATCATGATCTCGTTTATCCTGCGCCGTTTGGCGAGCGCCGTGCCGACTTTGTTTATCGTCGTCACGATTTCGTTTTTCCTGATGCGTTTCGCGCCGGGTGGTCCGTTCAATCTTGAACGTCCCCTGCCGCCGCAAACGATGGAAAACCTGATGAGAACCTATCATCTGGATGAGCCATTGTGGCGCCAGTATCTCATCTACCTCCGCAATGCCGTCACCGGCGATTTCGGTCCGAGCTATATCTACAAGGACAATACTGTCGCGCAGTTGATCGGCAAGGGTCTGCCCTATTCGCTGGAACTCGGTAGTTATGCGCTGTTGCTGGCGCTGGTGGGCGGCGTTCTTGCCGGCACTCTGGCCGCGCTCCGGCAGAACAGTGCCTTCGATTTCTCGCTCATGTCGATTTCAACTGTTGGCATTACCGTGCCGAACTTCGTTGTCGCACCTGTTCTCACGCTCGTCTTTGCCGTGATACTCGGGCTTCTGCCGGCAGGCAGCTGGGGTGATGGATCGCTGAGATATCTCATTCTTCCGATGATCGCGCTCGCCTTGCCGCAGCTTGCGGTTATCGCGCGCCTGACACGCGGGGCCATGATCGAGGCCCTGCGGATGGACCATATCCGCACCGCCAAGGCTTATGGTCTTCCGGCCCGCAGCGTGGTCGTGCTGCACGCCATGCGCGCTGCGATGCTGCCCGTCGTTTCTTATCTCGCGCCCTGTGCCGCCGCTCTCCTCACGGGTTCGGCGGTCATCGAAACGATCTTCACGATCCCCGGTGTCGGCCGCTACTTCGTTCTTGGCGCCATCAATCGCGACTATACGCTGGTGATGGGAACCGTGGTTCTCGTCGCCATTTTCGTCATCGTTTTCAATCTCCTGGTCGATATTCTCTACGGCCTGCTTGATCCGAGGGTCAGACATGACTGATATCCCCGGCACTGTTGCCCATCAACCGGTGGTGAAAAGCCGAAGCCTGTTCCAGCTCGCAGCCCTGCGTTTCAGACGAAACAAGGCGGCCATGGCGGGTTCCATCATGCTCCTGCTGATCACGCTTTTCTCCTTCATCGGTCCGAATTTCCTCACCCATACCTATGATCAGGTGTTCTCGTCCTACGTCTCCGTGGCGCCCAGTCTTGAGCCGCGTCCTGACGTGAACAACCTTCAGGGCGTGATGGAAGGCGTCGCCGGCCGTGCACGCGTGGAGCTGAAGGAATTTTCCGTTGAAGGGCAGACCTTCACGGCAACCATCACCTCCAGCAGCGCAATCGACCCGCGCGCGACCCGCTATTTCGACCGCGCCAACGAATTTGAAAACACTAAGGTCGTGGCCACCGAAGACGAGGGCCGGACGCTGAAGCTGGAAGGCGACGTCAACCGCGAATACTTCTTCTTCGGCACGGATTCAAATGGTCGCGACATGCTGGCCCGGGTGATGCTGGGTGGGCAGATCTCGATCGCCGTCGGCATTCTGGCCAGCCTCGTTTCGCTCGGGATAGGCGTCCTTTACGGCGCAACGGCTGGATATATCGGCGGACGTGTCGACAATGTGATGATGCGTTTCGTCGAAATCCTCTATTCGCTGCCCTTCGTCTTTCTGGTGGTCGTTCTCGTGGTTTTCTTCGGCCGCAGCTTCATCCTGATCTTCCTGGTCATCGGTGCGGTGGAATGGCTTGATATGGCGCGTATCGTCCGTGGCCAGACGCTTGCGCTGAAACGGCGGGAATTTGTGGGGGCCGCACAGGCCTTGGGTTTGAGCGACTGGCAGATCATCCGCCGTCACATCATTCCCAATACGATCGGACCGGTCGTCGTGTTCGTCACCGTCGTCGTGCCCAAAGTCATTCTTCTGGAAAGCTTCCTCTCCTTCCTCGGCCTTGGCGTGCAGGCGCCGCTGACGAGTTGGGGGGCGCTGATTTCCGAAGGTGCCAACAATATCCAGTCAGCCCCGTGGCTCCTGATATTCCCGGCGATCTTCTTCGTGCTGACCCTGTTTTCGCTTAATTTTGTGGGCGACGGGTTGCGTGATGCACTCGATCCCAAGGATCGTTGATATGAAAACGACACCTGAAACCATCCTCACCGTCCGTGACCTCAAGGTTGAATTCACCACGCCCGATGGCACCGTGAATGCCGTCAAGGGCATCGATATTGACGTCAAACAGGGCGAAACGCTTGCCGTCGTCGGCGAATCCGGTTCCGGCAAGAGCCAGACCATGATGGGCATCATGGGGCTGCTGGCATCAAACGGCATTATTGAAGGTTCGGCAAAATATCGTGGACACGAGCTGATCGGTCTTCCGGTCAACGAACTGAACGATATCCGGGGTGCGAAAATCACCATGATTTTTCAGGAGCCGATGACCTCGCTCGATCCTCTTTACCGGATCGGCGCGCAAATCGCCGAACCGATCATCTACCACAGGGGTGGCAGCAAAAGGCAAGCGCGCGCACGCGTTCTCGAACTCCTGAAGCTCGTTGGAATTCCTGAGCCGGAACGGCGTATAGACAGCTACCCGCATGAGCTTTCCGGCGGTCAGCGCCAGCGCGTGATGATCGCCATGGCGCTCGCGAACGAGCCGGACATTCTGATTGCCGATGAACCGACCACTGCGCTCGACGTGACGATCCAGGCGCAGATCCTCGACCTTCTGAAGTCGTTGCAGCAACGCTTCGGCATGGCCGTCGTCCTGATCACACACGATCTTGGCGTGGTCCGCCATTTCGCCAATCGCGTCGCCGTGATGCGCCGCGGCGAGATCGTCGAGACCGGCACGACGGAAGATATCTTCGAGCGCCCGCAGGCGGACTACACCAAGATGCTTCTCGATGCGGAACCCAGCGGGCACAAACCCGCGGTCGGCAGCGAGGCACCGGTCGTTCTCTCGGGCAAGAATGTGACGATAGACTATAAAATTCCGGGTGGCTTCCTGTCGAAGTCCAGCAAGTTCCGGGCCGTCGACAGCGTCAATGTCGACCTTCACCAGGGACAGACCATCGGCATTGTCGGTGAATCCGGATCGGGCAAGTCCACGCTTGGTCGTGCGCTTCTGCGTCTCATCGTTTCGGAAGGCCGCATTTTCTTCGGCAAGACGGAGATCACCGGCCTTGACCGAAAGGCCATGCGGCCGTTGCGGCGGCATTTGCAGCTTGTGTTTCAGGATCCCTATGGCTCGCTTTCGCCAAGACAGACGGTGGGGGAGATCATCACCGAAGGCCTGTTCGTGCATGAGCAACAGCTCAGCCGGGCGGAGCGGGACAAGCGGGCAATCGAAGCACTGAAAGAAGTCGGTCTCGATCCCGCGGCCCGCAACCGCTACCCTCACGAATTTTCAGGCGGACAACGTCAGCGTATCGCAATCGCCCGCGCAATCATCCTCAAGCCTGAGGTCGTCATCCTCGACGAACCGACGTCTGCGCTGGACCGATCCGTCCAAGGACAGGTCATCGACCTGCTGCGTGATCTGCAGAAGGCCCATGGCCTTTCCTACATCTTCATCAGCCACGATCTTTCGGTCATCAAGGCGATTTCGGATTACGTCATCGTCATGAGAAACGGGAAGATCGTAGAGGAGGGAGAGACGGACGCCATATTCAGCAGGCCGACGGCTGAATATACCAAAACACTCATCAAATCCGCGTTTTCGGCGGAGGTGGCGTAATAGTCCAGCGAGTGCACAGCATTTGCGTGAGCTACCCAACGCATCGCTGAGTGCGCTGGAAACCGACTAGACAGATGTCAGCAACCGTTATCCGCGACGCGCGCGGGGCGGTTGCGACAAGCTGCGATGATGGTGGATAGTACGCCCTTCGAGAAACCGTCACTGATTTTCGCTGATATACAGGTGACGACTGACGACGTTTCCGCTTTCTCCGCCGCGCTTTTGATAGATTTCCCGCCTGTCATGCACCCGTTCTGCGACCTTTTGTGACGGTATGTTTTCGGGGCTGGTGATGCTTACCACTCTACGCAAACCGAGAGCGTGAAATGCATAGTCACGGCAGGCAATAGCCGCTTCGGTCGCCAAGCCCATTCCCCAATATTCGCGCCATAGGTGATAGCCGATTTCGGGCTCAAGGCCGGCCGGGGTCTCTTGCAGAGTGATCCCGCAATCACCGATGACCTCCCCCGAAACCGTCTCCACGACTGCCCAGAGACCAAATCCATGCTGTGCGTAGCTGTCAAACGCAAGCTTCTGAAACCATTCATTGATTTCTGATGGAGACTTGGTAGCCGGATAGAACCGCATGCACTCTCGATCAGCGTAAATTCTGCCCAGTGAAACGAGGTCATCACCTTCGACTTCGCGCAGATGCAATCGTTCAGTCTTCATGACGATTGACATAGTCACCTCACGAATTGCGGCTTCGCGGCCTAGAATTGATCGTCAGCTAAATTTAGAGCACCGCAAGCGCAAAGCAAAGCTTCGCACCGCAGGCTAAAGTTTGACGGCTATCTAAGCGCAACGAAAATCCCTTCGTCCCACCCTGCGGCCACCTCTTGACACGTTCTTGGCAATATCGTTTATACGTATAAGCAGCTAATACGAATTAGCAGCGAGGCAGGAAATGAGGTTCCGATGGTTAGGCGGTTGACGCAACGGGATATTGCGATCTTCGCGGGGGTCAGTCAGGCAACCGTTTCACTCGTGCTCAACGAGGCAAAATCCGCTGAAGGCCGCATTCCGCCTGAAACGCGGGAGCGTGTGCTGAAGGCCATTCGGGACACTGGTTATGTGGCGGACCCCATCGCGCGCAGCATGGTCAAGGGCGCCAACCGGATCCTGGGTGTTTTCACCTATCAGCCGGCTTTTCCGATCGCGCAGGCCGATTTCTACACGCCTTTTCTGATGGGGATCGAAGAGGAAGCGGAGAGGTTGGGCTACGACCTTCTGCTGATGACGGCAGCCGAGCGCGACGATAATGGGCGAAAGCGCATCTTCGGGGAAACAGGTCGGCTTCGACTTGCTGACGGATGCCTCATTCTGGGCAGCCAGTTCGATCGCGATGAGCTGGCCCAACTGGTTGCCGGCGACTATCCTTACGTCGCAGTCGGTCGCCGTGACGATGCCGGCGGGCCGGTGCGTTATGTCGGCGCGGATTACGTCACCGCCACGCATGCTCTTGTGCGGGAGGCACTTGTCGCCGGCCATCGCCGTTTCGCCTTTATCGGCGCGACGGGTCCGGCGGAATCCATCAGCGACCGCTGGCGTGGGTTTCTGACTGCGATCGAAGGTGCGGCGGAGCTGGTCTATTCCCATGAGAGCGAAAATGGCGATCCGGCCGAGCAACTGGCCGCCGTTCGCGCCAGCGGAGCAAGCGTCGTTTTTTTTGCCGAAGTGGCCGAAGCGGTGGTCTTCGACAATCATGCCCGCGCGCAGGGGGTCAGCGTCCCCGGCGATCTTTCCATCGTGGTGCTGGGCAGCGGCACACGCACGCATACGCTACGCTTGCAACGCGACTTCACCTCCTATGCCATCCCCCGCGAAGAGATGGGCAGGCAGGCAACTTCCATGCTGGTCGAAACCCTTACCAGTCCCCCCGGCCCCGTAAGGCAGATACTGCTGGGCTGCGACATCGTGGCGGGCGAAACGCTTGCTTCCCCAACTCAAGGCCCAATTCAAGGAAAGAGAACCTGACGTGAGAGAATACAATGCAGATATTCTTGTGGTTGGCGGCGGACTTGGCGGCGTGGCCGCGGCGCTTGGAGCCCTGCGCAACGGCCGCAGCGTTATCCTGACCGAAGCATTCGAGTGGATTGGCGGCCAGCTGACCAGCCAGGCCGTGCCGCCCGACGAACACAGCTGGGTGGAACAGTTCGGAATCACCGCCAGCTATCGCGCCCTGCGCACCGGCGTGCGGCAATATTACCGCGACCACTATCCGCTGACAGACGCCGCCCGGGCCGATCTGACGCTCAATCCCGGTGATGGCAATGTATCTCGCCTGTGCCATGAACCGCGTGTTTCACTGGCGGTGATGGAGGCGATGCTTGCCCCTTTCGCGGCGGGCGGCAAGCTGACCATCCTCAAGCCCTATGAGCCGATCGCGGCCGACGTCGAGGGCGACACCGTGCGGGCCGTGACACTACGCCATTGCAATACGAGCGACCTCGTTTCCTGTTCGGCCCGGTACATCATCGACGCCACCGAACTGGGCGATCTGCTGCCGCTGACCGCAACCGACTATGTCACAGGTTTTGAAGCGCAATCCGAAACTGGAGAGCCGAGTGCGCCGGCGGAGGCGCAACCGCACAATCAGCAGGCCGTCTCGATCTGCTTCGCGGTCGATCAGGTTGACGGCAATCACGTCATCGACAAGCCCGCCCGGTACGACCACTGGCGTCAGGTTGCCCCCGAATTCTGGGGCGGCCCGCTGTTGAGCTGGGACTCGCCCAATCCGCGGACACTGGAACGTAGCCGCCGGTTCTTCGATCCCAACCCGGTTGACAACGCAACACGCGACGTTGCCGACCAGCGACACAGCGCGGGCGATATGAGCCTGTGGATATTCCGCCGCATTGCCGCCCGCCACACGTTTCGGCCCGGCGCCTATGCCAGCGATATCTGCCTCGTGAACTGGCCGATGATCGATTATTTCGAGGCGCCGATCATCGACGTTACCCCCGAACAATATGCCGAGCGGCTGGCCGATGCGGCTAGTCTGTCCTATTCCATGTTCTACTGGATGCAGACCGAGGCGCCTCGGCCAGATGGTGGTCAGGGCTTTCCGGGACTGCGCCTGCGCGGCGACATTACCGGCACGGAACATGGCCTGGCCATGGCGCCCTACATCCGTGAAAGCCGTCGCATTCGTGCGCTGACCACGGTGGTTGAGCAGGATCTGTCGCTTGCGGTGCGCGGCGATCGCGGCGCGGTGCATTACCCTGATAGCATCGGTATCGGCATGTATCGCATCGACCTGCACCCCTCGACGGGCGGTGATAATTATATCGATGTGGGGGCCTGCCCTTTCGAAATTCCGCTGGGTGCCCTTATCTCCCGCCACAAAACGAACCTGCTGGCGGCATCCAAGAATATCGGCACCACGCATATCACCAATGGTTGTTACAGGCTGCACCCGGTCGAATGGAACATCGGCGAAGTGGCCGGCATGCTGGCCGCCTATTGCCTCGACAAGGGTGAGACCCCGCATGGCGTGCATGCCGATGAAAAGCGTCTGGCGGAGTTCCACACACACATCGAACGCCAAGGGGTGGAGCGCCATTGGCCTGATATTCGCGGCTACTAGCCAAAACGTATAATCTGGGAGGATTATTCATGCGCAGGACTATAGTCAAAATTGCAATGACCGGTTTTCTGGTCACGTCAGGGCTGGTTTCGCCGGCTTTGTCGCAGGAATTGCGGATGGCCATCTGGAGCGCCAACGAAGCCCATCTGGCCCTTTTCAACGAGATTGCCGATGAATTCGAGGCCAGTCATCCCGGCGTCAAGATTACCTACGATTCCCTTGCCTATGAAGGTTATGCCACCACCTTGACCACCCAGATCGCCGGCGGCAACCCGCCCGATCTGGCCTGGCTGTTCGACACGACAGCCCCTGATTTCATGGCAGCCGGGGCGCTTTATCCTCTCACCGAAACCTTTGCCAATACGCAAGGCTACGACATGGGCGACTTTCCCCCGGCAACCCTTGCCGCTTGGTCATATGAAGGAACACAATATCTCTATCCATTCTCGACATCACCCTTCGGCGTCTTCGTCAACAACGACATGATCCGGGCGGCAGGTGCCAAGACGCCCGCCGAGATGATCGCTGCCGGCGACTGGAACTGGGACAATGCCATCGCGACCGCCGCGAAAGTCGCGGCAACCGGCAAGCAGGGATTGATCATTCGTGATTTTGAATACAAGGCGTGGGAAAACCTCGCCGAAGTCTATACCGGCTGGAATGCCTATCCTTGGTCGAAGGATACCAAGTCCTGCGCTTTTGCCAGCCCGGAGATGGTTGATGCCATGCGCTTCATCCACGATGCAATCTTCGTGAAAAAAGCCATGCCAGGCCCTGGTGTTTCGGCCGATTTCTTTGCCGGGGATGCCGCGATGACGACCACCCAGATCAGCCGCGCAGCGTTGCTACCCAAAGGTGACAAGGCCTTCGACTGGGATCTCGTGCCGTTGCCTACAGGACCTGCAGGTGACTATGCCGTTACAGGTCGAGCAGGCATTGGCGTCCTGGCCAGCGGCAAAAACCCGAAGCTCGCGGCGGAATTCCTGGCGTTTTTCTCCTCCAAGCCTAATGTAGCCAAGCTCGCGCGGTTTTTCCCGCCGGCACGGCAAAGTCTGCTCACCGCCGATGTGCTCGCGGCCGCCAACCCGTTGCTGTCGCGTAAACAGATAGAGGCCGTGGTCATTCGTGGCGTCGCCACCGGTCAATCAACGCAGCAGGTCCGCAACTTTGCCCGGCTGCAACAGACCGTTCGCGCTGGCCTTGACGGTCTCTGGCGACCAGATGCCGATGTCGCGGCTGTCCTGCAAGCGCTTTGCGGCCGTCTTGATCCGTTGCTGGCGGCCAATTGACGCTTGGTAGTCATCCGATTTTCCGTGGATGCGAAAGGTAGAAGGAAGAAAAGCCATGACGCTTGCCCTCCAGACGGCGCAAACACAGGCCCGGCGCGGCTTCTGGACCATGGCGCGCCGTGACGCCGCCACCGGTTATCTGTTCATAGCGCCGCAACTCATCGGCATCGTTGTCTTCGTGCTCGTTCCGCTGGTGCTGGTCTTCTGGTATTCGCTACATGAGTGGAACGTGCTGGCGGGATCCTTCCGGTTCACCGGCATCGCCAACTACCAGAAGCTGCTCAGCGATCCGGCCATAGGCGAGGTGCTGGCCGTGACCGCCGTGTTCTCGGCCGGGCTTGCCCTGCTCAACATGAGCCTGGCGCTGGGGCTTGCGTTGCTCCTGAACCAGCAGCTGGCCTTCATGACCATGTTTCGCACGCTGTTCTTTTCGCCTGTCGTGGTGTCGCTGGTCGCCTGGACAATCGTCTGGAGTTTTTTGCTGCAGAACAATGGCGGCATCAACGGCCTCCTGCAAATGATCGGCGTCGAGGGTCCCAACTGGCTGCGTCACCCCACGACAGCGATGATCTCGGTCATCGTCGTGCAGGCGCTCAAGAATGTCGGTCTCAACATGATCCTGTTTCTTGCAGCACTTCAGGGCGTGCCGCGTGAACTGTTCGAGGCCGCGCGCGTCGACGGCGTGCCGCGCTTCAAGCAGTTCTACCGCATCACCCTGCCGATGATCAGCCCCACGATCCTGCTCGCTTCCATCGTCACCATCGTCGGCGCGCTGCAGGTCTTTGCGCAGATCATGATCTTGACCCAGGGCGGGCCGGGTTTTTCCACGACGGTTCTCGTTTATTACCTCTATCAGCAGGCCTTTCAGTTCTACCTCTTCGGTTATGGCTCGACACTCTCCATCATCCTGCTGGTCATTGTCGGCGCTTTGACCTTCATCCAGTGGCACTTGCGCAGAAAGTTCGTATTCTATGAAAACTGAACTCAGCCCACGCGCGCAGACGCTGATCTATTTCATACTCTGCGTGCTGCTTGTCCCCTTCGTCTTTCCGACCTGGTGGATGGTGACGTCGTCGGTCAAACCCGTCAGCCAGATATTTGCCTTTCCGCCGGATATCTGGCCGCGCACCTTTGATTTTTCCTCCTATTCCGACGTTTTCAGAATACAGCCCTTTGCGCTGCAATATTGGAACTCGGCCTATATCGCCGCAATCGTCACCATCGGCACCATGGCTGTGGCTTCGATGGCCGGATATGCCTTTGCGCGTATCAGGTTCCCCTTCGCCAACGCCATCTTCATGGTGGTGCTGGTAGGATTGCTGATCCCGTCCGAAGTGACGCTGGTTCCGCTGTTCCGGATGTTTCTCAAATGGGGCATGATCAACACGCACTGGCCGCTGATCCTGGTGCCGATCTTCGGCGCGCCGGCGGTCTTCGCCACCTTCATCATGCGCCAGTTCTTCATTTCCCTGCCGGTGGAACTGGAGGAAGCCGCGTGGGTCGATGGTCTCAGCCGGTTCAAGATATTCTGGACCATCGCCCTGCCCCTTGCCCGTCCGGCACTGGCCGCCGTCGCGATCTTCACATTTCTCGGCAGCTGGAACCTTTATCTTGAACCCATCGTCTTTCTCTCCAGCCCCGACAAATTCACCCTGCCCCAGGCATTGACCCAATTTACCGACGCCTATGGCGGGCCGATGTGGAACATCCAGCTTGCCGCCGCGACGATGACCGCCATTCCCGTCCTCATCGTCTTCATCGTTGCGCAGAAACAATTCGTCGAAGGCCTCGCCCATACCGGCCTTAAAGGCTAATCGAAAGGCTGACCATGGCACCCGTTACCCTTAAATCCGTCAAGAAAAGCTATGGCGCACTCGCCACTATTCATGGTGTCGATATCGATATTGCCGATGGCGAATTCGTCGTGCTGGTTGGCCCTTCGGGCTGCGGCAAATCCACTCTGCTGCGGATGATCGCAGGCCTTGAAACCATTACCGGCGGCGATATCTCGATCAGCAACCGCGTCGTCAACGAGATCGAACCGAAAGACCGCGACATCGCGATGGTCTTCCAGAACTACGCTCTTTATCCGCATATGACCGTCGCCAGAAACATGGCCTTCTCGCTTGAGCATCGCGGTGGCAGCAAGGCCGAGGTCGCCGAGCGAGTGAACTGGGCAGCGGAGATATTGGGGCTGACGCCATTGCTCGAACGGTTCCCCCGCCAGCTTTCCGGTGGGCAACGGCAGCGTGTCGCCATGGGCCGCGCGATCGTCCGCAATCCGCAGGTTTTTCTGTTCGACGAACCGCTCAGCAACCTCGATGCCAAGCTGCGCGTCGTGATGCGCGGTGAAATCAAGGGGCTGCACCAGCGCCTGGGCGTTACGACCGTCTATGTGACGCATGACCAGGTGGAAGCCATGACCATGGCCGACAAGATCGTGGTGATGAATGCCGGGCGGGTCGAGCAGTGCGGGGCGCCGCTCGAGCTTTATGACCGACCGTCCAATCCCTTCGTCGCCGGCTTCATCGGTTCGCCGGCGATGAACTTCATCAAGGGACGACTGACTGCCGATGGCTTCGAGGCCGACGGCGTCACCTTGCCCCTCCCGCCCGGCCACGTCTCGGGTGATGCGATATACGGCATCCGCCCGGAACATTTCGAACTGGCCGACCATGGCCTACCCGCAACCGTTTTATTGGTGGAGCCAATGGGGTCGGAAACGCAGGTCACGATGATGCTCGGCCATCATCAGGTCATCGGTGTCTTCCGCGAGCGTGTGCAGGCACAGCCGGGTGCGACCATTCAGGTTCAGCCCGATCTGGCATCGATCCACTTGTTCGATGCCGCGACCAGTCAACGCCTCAATTAGACGGGATCGCAACGCAGGACATTATTCAGTGATTAAAATCATTACCCACAGAAGCCGTATGGCGTCGAACTTGGCATAGACACCGCGAAATCGGCATGTCACGTTTTGGAAAAGCCGTAACCGGAGAGCACGCGAATTCGCACGAGCGCAACGCGCCGCACTATCGGTCTGGTCCCTCGCCTTTTTCTCGCTGCCGGGCTGATATTCCAGGCAACGATAGCGGGCGGCCCCGCGCAGGCGGCGGAGAGCGTGACCGTTCCGCCTTATGCGCCGGCCGTCGGGACTGAGCTTCATTATCGCGTTCAAAAGACCACCGAGACCGACATGTCGCTTTGGTACGACAAGCCGGGAGCATCGTCCGTTGTCATGCGGGGTGACTTCCGTCAATCGGCAACCGTGCTATCGCGGGACAACGAAGGCATGCAGGTGCGATGGAGGCGTTCCGCCCATATCTCACCGGATGCGGCGAACGCAGCGGGTTCCTATCCGATGAACGCCATGTTTCGCAACAACACGGCCAGACCAACCTGACCGTTATCTAGAGAATGTTGCCGATGCAGACATATTTGAGTTCGGTATATTCCTCGATGCCATGGCGGGAACCTTCGCGCCCGAGACCTGACATCTTGACGCCGCCAAAGGGCGCCTCGGCGGTGGAGATAGCCCCCGTATTGACGCCGACCATGCCATATTCAAGCGCCTCGGCGACCCTGAACACACGGGAAAGATCACGCGCATAAAAATAGGAAGCGAGACCGAAATCGGTATTGTTGGCCTGCGCGATCACATCCTCTTCGTCTTCGAAACGGAAAAGCGGAGCGAGCGGCCCAAATGTCTCCTCGCGCGCGACCTGCATGTCGGCAGTCACGTTGCGCAGGATCGTCGGCTCGAAAAAATTGCCGCCGAGTGCATACCTGCTACCGCCCGCGGCAATTTGCGCGCCTTTTGAGAGTGCATCGGCGATATGCGCTTCCACCTTGGCAACGGCGTTACCATCGATGAGCGGACCCAGAATGCTTCCCTCTTCCAACCCGTTACCGACCTTCAGCCCCGATACCGCCCGCGCGAATTTTTCAGCAAAGGCATCATAAACACCGCTCTGCACATAAAGCCGGTTGGCGCAGACGCAGGTCTGGCCGTTGTTGCGGAACTTGGCAATCAGCGCCCCTTCGACAGCCGCGTCGAGATCAGCGTCATTAAATACGATGAAGGGCGCGTTGCCGCCGAGTTCCAGCCCGAGTTTCTTGATCGTCGGCGCGCATTGGCGGTAAAGATGTTCTCCCGTGCGTGTCGAGCCGGTGAAGGTGAGGAGACGAATATCCGGGCTTGCGGTCAGCACGCCGCCGATTTCTGCGGCAGGACCCGTCACGATGCTGAAAAGTTCGAGCGGCAGGCCCGCGCGCTCGGCGAGAATGGCGAGGGCGATGGCCGAAAACGGCGTCTGCGGTGCGGGTTTCAGCACCACCGCGCAGCCGGCAGCGAGCGCCGGGCCGACCTTGCGGGTAATCATGGCATTGGGGAAATTCCACGGCGTGATGGCCGCGACGACGCCGACCGGCTGGCGCAGAACGAGGATGCGCTTGTCGGCCTGATGACCGGGAACCGTCTCACCATTGATCCGGCGCGCCTCTTCGGCAAACCACTCGATGAAGCTTGCCCCATAGGCGATTTCACCTTTGGCTTCCGCGAGCGGTTTTCCCTGTTCCAGCGTCAGGATCATGCCGAGATCGTCCCGGTTTTCCATGACGAGCCGGTGCCACGCCTTCAGGATCGCCGCACGCTCGCCGGCTGTGCGGCGCGCCCATGCTTTCTGGGCAATCACGGCAGCGGTGATAGCCGCTTGCGTTTCCGTTGCGCCAAGTTCGGGAACTTGCCCGACGATTTTCCCCGTCGCGGGATTGCGGATCGTCGCCGTCTCGCGGTCATCGCAGCCGATCCAGCGGCCGGCCACGGGCACTTTTTCACAGAAAAGCGTGGGGTCATTCAGATGCATGGAGCCGATCCTTCAACAGAAAACCTGGGCTGACGCCGGGTCGAAGGCCAAGTGCACGAGGTCGCCCCGGTTGAGACCGGAAATCGCCTCGTGGCCAAAGGGCAGCCGCACGGCAAGCGGTTCGCCCGAACCGGTATGAGCAACCACATGGACATTGTTGCCAAGGAAGGTGATGTCGCTGACCGTGGCCTGAAAACCGGCGGAAGCAACCGGTCTGTTGCGGCTGAGCTGCAGGCGTTCCGGACGCAGCATCAGTGCCGCTTTCTTGCCCGGCGCGGCCTCGCCATGCATGGGAATATGATCGAAGATGATATCCCGGCCAAGCGACACCGTCGCCTTGCCGCCCGATGCCGCGATCAGATCGCAGGCGATGAAATCGCTGTCACCAATGAATTCAGCCACGAAACGGGTAGTAGGATGAGCATAAAGCTCGGGCCCCGTGCCGATCTGATCGATCACCCCCTTGGAAAACACGGCGATCCGGTCAGAAAGACGCAAGGCTTCTTCCTGATCATGGGTGACGTAAAGGATCGTCACTTCCGTCTGCTGGTGGATGCGACGGATTTCGAATTGGATTTCCTCGCGCAGCTTCTTGTCGAGCGCCGACAGCGGCTCATCCATCAAAAGTACCGGCGGATCATAAGCAAGCGCACGCGCCAGCGCCACGCGCTGCTGCTGACCGCCGGACATCTGCGCGGGCTTCCTGTCCTCGAAACCTTCGAGGCGGACGAGCCGCAGCATCTCCTTCACCTTGGCATCGATGTCCGCCTTGCTCCTGCGGCGAACTTTCAGCGGAAAGGCGATGTTTTCGCCGACCGACAGATGCGGAAACAGGGTGTAACGCTGGAAGACCATGCCGATATTGCGCTTGTGCGATGGAGTCGACAGCAGGCTCTCGCCGTTCAGCAGGATATCCCCCGAGGTCGGCTGTTCGAAACCGGCAAGGATATAAAGAGTGGTGCTCTTGCCGGAACCGGAAGGACCGAGGAAGGTCATGAACTCGCCCGGCTGAACGTCGAGATTGACATCCTGAACGGCGACCAACGGTCCGTATTGCTTGCGGATTCCGCGAATTTGCAGGAGCGGTTTGGTCATGTTTTCAGTCCTTTTCGCACAGCCGCAACAAGCAGCATGAGAATGATGGTCACCGCGATGAGAAGCGTGGAGGCAGCGGCGATGACGGGCGTCAGATCCTGACGCAGCGTCGCCCAGATTTTCACCGGCAGCGTCTGCAATGTCGGGCTTGCCATGAAGATCGCCAGCACCACCTCATCCCAGGAGGTGAGGAAGGAAAAGATCGCCGCCGAAAACAGGCCGTGGCTGATGGCGGGAAGCGTGATGCGGATTTTCGCCTGCAACGGGCTCGCACCGCATAGCACCGCCGCATCCTCAATCGACTTGTCGAAACCCTCGAGCGCGCCGGTCAGCGCCAGAATGGAGAAAGGCAGCGCGACAACGAGATGGGCGATGACGAAGCCGGTCGTGGTGCCGGCAAGGCCGAGTTTCAGGAAAAAGGCGTAAAGCGCCACCGCAAGGACCACGACGGGGAGGATCATCGGCGTCATGAACAGGGCGCGCAGCGTGCCGCGCCCGAGGAAACGTCCGCGCACCAGCCCGAAGGAAGCCACGAGACCGATCAGCACGGAGAGTACCGTGACCATCAACGCAATGCGCAGGCTGGTCCAGGCGGCCTCCAGCCATCTGGGATCCGCGAAGAAATCCGCATACCATTTCAGCGTCCAGCCGGGCGGCGGAAAGATCAGCCATTGCGACGAACCGAAGGACAAAGCGGCGATAAAAACGATCGGGAGGATCAGAAATGCCGACGTCAGCACGGTGATAAGGAGGAGCAGCCATTTCCACAGGCCGAGACTGTTGTAATTCAAAAGCATCTCAGCGCCCCCCTGCCCCGGCTGTGCCGAAGAATTTCAGCTGCACCGCGTAAAGAGCGAGCGTGACCACCAGAAGGACGAAGGCGGCGGCCCCGCCCATGCCCCAGTTGACCAGTGACTGCACGAATTGGGCGATGAGTTCGGCCAGCATCATGTTCGCCGTGCCGCCGAGCAGCGCCGGGGTGACGAAATAACCGAGCGACATGACGAAGACCATCAGCGCACCGGCCATCATGCCGGGCGCGGCAAGCGGAATGAGAACGCGCGTCAGTGCCTGCCAACGGCTGGCGCCGCACAGAGACGCTGCCTGCAGAATGGCCGGGTCGATCTTGCGGATGACGCCATAGAGCGGAATGATGATGAAAGGCAGCATGATATAGGTCATGCCGATCGTCACGCCGGTGAGGTTGTTTACCAGTGCCAGCGGCTTATCAATGATGCCAAGTCCCATCAGCGTCTTGTTGACCACGCCTGTTCGCTGCAACAGCACCATCCAGGCATAGGTGCGGGCCAGAAGATTGGTCCACATCGACAGAAGCAGGATGGCAAAAACGATGGAGGCAAGCCGCGAGGGCATGATGGCGAGCGCCCAGGCGACCGGAAAACCGATTGCCAGCGACACGACCGTCACCAGTGCCGACACCGCGAAAGTATTGAAGAAAATCTTCAGATAGGTGGAGCTGCCCAAGAGTTCGGCATAGTTGCCAAGGCCGAAGACGGGTTCGGTCACGCTGCGCGACAGCAGGATGAGGACAGGAACGACAAAAAACAGGATGAGGAGAGCGAATGCCGGCAGGGTGGCGGCAAAATTGCCGGCCCGGAAGGGCATGCGCGCCTTCGGCCTGGGTCTGACTGTTTCATCGGTAAGCGAGACCATGTCCAAACCTCCCGGACGTGAAAATTGCGCGGGCGCCCGTGGCAGCCCGCGCCGTTATCTTATTTTGCCTGCCAGGCGTACCAGCGCTCGCCAATTTCATCGCGATGCTGCGCCCAGTAGTTCATGTCGGCATTGACCTGGCTTTCCGTCTGCTGGTCCGGCAGGGATTTGGCAATTTTCGGATCCATCAGCTTGGCGGATTCGATATTGACCGGGGCGTAACCCGTCGCTGTCGCCATATCTGCCTGCGCCTGCGCGGACGTCGCCAAGGCGATGAACTTCATCGCCGCATCCTTGTTCTTCGTTCCCTTCGGGACAACGAGCGAATCCGCCGCAGTGATATTCTGCGCCCAGGATGTCTCCACCTTGACGCCGCTCTGCTCGAGAGCGGTCATGCGGCCATTCCAGACGCTGCCGAAGGGTGCTTCGGCGGATGCGATCAACTGCTGCGACTGCGCGCCGCCTGACCACCAGATGATATCGGATTTGATCGTGTCGAGCTTCTTGAAAGCACGGTCGAGATCAAGCGGATAAAGCTTGTCGGCCGTAACGCCGTCGGCCAGAAGTGCTGCCTCGATCACACCCGGTGCCGACCACTTGTAGAAGGTGCGCTTGCCCGGAAATTTAGCAGTATCGAAGAGATCGGCCCAGCTCTTGGGGCAGGCAGAAACTGAATCGACATTGCAGCCGATGACGAAGGAATAATAGAAGCTGCCGACAGAATAATCCGTCACGAAACGAGGGTCGAGTTTCGTTTTGTCGATGACGCTGAAATCCAGCTTTTCAAGCAGACCCTTGGGGCCGGCCTGCGCGGCATAGTCGCCTTCGACATCGACCACATCCCATGTCACGCCGTTTGCCTCGACCATGGCTTTCAGCTTGCCATAGTCGGTCGGGCCATCCTGCAGCACGTTGATGCCGGTTTCCACCATGAATTTCTCAGCCCAGGCCGCCTTCTGGGCGTCCTGCGTGGTTCCCCCCCAGCTGGAAAAAACCAGATCATTCGCCTGAGCGGCTGCGCCGAGGGCGAAAAGTGCTGCGCATGTCGACAATACCAGTTTCGATCTCATGTTCCCTTACTCCATTTAGAGTTTGTTGTTGGCATGCACGTCTTTGCCGGTACTTTTCACATCAACGGTGAAAACCGCGCCGGCTTCATGATCTTGTTTTCCGCGACTTCGATGAGATCACGGATTTTCGGCAGGAACGATAACCAGCGCGGATCGGCCATCAGCCGCGCGCGCCGTTCAGCGCGGTCGTCAAGGCTGGAAAAGGCCCAGATATGGACGATCTCGTTGATGGGGCCGATCTCGGAAAAGAAGTAACCCACTAACTCACCGAGATGGCTCTTCTGGATTTCGATACCCTCGTCTTCGACGACCTTGAGATAGGCCGGGATGGCGCCGTTCTTCAGCCGGTAGGTGCGGATCTCGTAAAACATCGGCTCACCGCATCACGAAAGGATCGGGGATCGGATCGTCGGAAGTTCTGAGCCATATGGTCTTGGTGCGTGTGTAATCGAGCGCCGCCGCAAGCCCGCCCTCACGGCCGTCGCCCGAAAGGCCGAAGCCGCCAAAGGGCGCAATCGGCGAAACAGCGCGATAGGTATTCACCCAGACGATGCCCGCGCGGATCGCCTTCATCAGCCGGTGAGCCCGTGTCAGGTTCTGCGTGAAAACGCCCGACGCAAGGCCATAGACCGTGTCATTGGCAAGCGAAATGGCTTCCGCTTCGGTTTCGAAGGAAACGACCGAAAGAACAGGGCCGAAAAACTCCTTTTCCAAGGAAGGCGAGCGAATGCCGTCACAATCGAGAATGGTCGGCCGGTAAAAATAGCCTTCACCCTCCACAGGCTCACCGCCCGTCACCACCTTCGCGCCGGCATCTACCGAGGCGGAAACCAGCGAAACGATGTGCTTCCTCTGACGCTCCGTTGCAAGCGGCCCCACTTCCGTCGCCATATCCAAAGGCGAACCGATGCGGATCGCCTCGGCCTTTGCCGCCAGAATCTGGAGGAACCGGTCCTTGACGCTTTTTTCGATGATCAGCCGCGAACCAGCCACGCAACTCTGGCCGGTCGCTGCAAAAATGCCTGCCACCTGGGCGTTGGCGGCACTTTCGAGATCGGCATCGGCAAAAACGAGGATCGGCGATTTGCCGCCGAGTTCCAGCGATGTGGAGGCAAGGTTTTCGGCCGAGTTGCGGACGATATGTCGGGCCGTTTCCGGGCCGCCGGTGAAGGCGATATGGGCGACCTTCGGATGCGTGGTGAGGGCGTTGCCGCATGACGCGCCGAAACCGGTAACAACGTTGACGACACCGGCAGGAAAACCGGCCTCATGCACCAGCCGGGCAAATTCCAGAAGCGGTGCCGGCCCATCTTCCGATGCCTTGACGACGATAGTGCAGCCGGCGGCCAGCGCCGGACCGATCTTCACGGCGGCAAGAAACAGCTGACTGTTCCACGGCACGATCGCCGCGACAACGCCGACCGGTTCGCGCCGGAGCCAGACATCCATATCCGGCTTGTCGATGGGCAGGTAGGCGCCTTCGATCTTGTCCGCGAGGCCCGCATAATAGCGATAATAGTCAGCGACATAAGCGATCTGCGCCGACGTTTCGCGGATGATCTTGCCGGTATCGCGGGTTTCGAGTTCAGCGAGCGTCTTCGCATTTTCCGCGACGAGATCGGCCAGCCTGTAGAGGAGCTTGCCGCGCTGCGTCGCCGTCAGTTTCGACCAGACAGTATCCTCGTAAAGCGCCCGATGCGCGGCCTCGACCACACGGCCGATATCCGCCTCGCGACTTTCCGGCATTTCGGCCCAGGGCTGGCCGGTTGCGGGATCGAGGCTGGAAAAGCTGGCCTCACCATCCTCGAAACGTCCGTCGATATAGCACTGAAAACGGCGCATCACCTTACTCCGCAAAAGCCGGCATGACGTCGGACAGGAAACGCTCCAGCGACGCTTTCTTGCGCTCGAAGCTCATGCCCGTATCGATCCAGAAGGAATATTCGTCATAACCCATGGCCTCGTAGGCCTTGAGGCGGGCAATGACGTCATCGGCATCGCCGACGACGTTGTTCTTGCGCATGACATCGCCGGAAAGCATGGCGTTTCCGGCAATATCCTCCGGTGCAATGCGCTCGATGAGGCCCTGATGAACCGGCGTCTCGTTTTTGAACCACGCGAAGAAATAGTTGTAATAGACGCTCATCTCATGGGCGGCCTGCGCAATATCGGCTTCATCGGAACCGACATAGGTATGGCGCAGCAGCATGATTTTCGGGCGCTGTTTTTCCGGGTTCTTGGCGCAGGCATGGTTGAAGCGGCCCATCAGGGTTTCCACCTCGTCGTCACCCTGCCACAGCGGCGTCACCTGCACGTTGCAATCATTGGCGACGGCGAATTCGTGGGAATTCGGATCGCGCGCCGCCACCCAGATGGGCGGAAAGGGCTGTTGCAGCGGTTTGGGAGCGGACGTGGTGGCGGGAAATTTGAAGAACTCGCCGTCATGGGCGTAATCGCCCGCCCACACGCCTTTGACGGCGGGGATCAATTCGCGCATGCGCTGGCCGGCGCCCCAGGCATCGAGGCCGGGAAGCAGCCGCTCATATTCAAAGGAATAGGCACCACGGGCAATGCCGATATCGAGACGGCCATCACAGATGAGATCGGTCATCGCCGCTTCGCCGGCAAGCTTGATCGGATGCCAGAAGGGCGCGATGACCGTACCGGTACCAAGACGTGCCGTCTTCGTGCGGCGCGCGAGATCGGCAATCGTCACGAAGGGGTTGGGCGCAATGGTGAAATCCATGCCGTGATGTTCGCCGGTCCAGATGGCATGCATGCCGCCGCGATCGGCGATTTCGCAAAGGGTGACGAATTCCTCGTAGAGGGTCTTGTGATCCTGCGAGGCGTCCAGCCGCTCCATGTGGACGAAGAGGGAAAATTTCATGGGTTTACCGCCTTCATGGAAATGGGATGAACCTTGCCGGCGGTCTCGTTGCCGACATAGACGCCGAAATTGCCGATGGAGCTTTCCAGCGCGAAGCGATTGACGATATCCGCCGTTGCGCCGGAGTCGAATTTTGCGGAGCCGAGCGCGCCGGGCGACAGGAAGCGGCCCTGACGCGGTGCATCATCGCCCTCGGCAAGTGCGTGGTAGACGATATGCTGGCGGCCATCCGCCTTGTTTTCGTAAACGGAGTATAGAAAACCTGTCCTGACGGAGAGGCCCGTCAGGTCCTGAAGGCGCGATGTCAGCGCCGCAACCGGATCGCCGCCTGCGACGACACAGCCGGGCAGCGACAGAACATCATCTCCAACAAGGTAAATCTCGCCACGGCGTTCCAGCACCGCGCCGACAACAATTTCACCCTCGGCCGCTGCTGACACCGCCTTGGCGGCCAGCATCGGCGTGAAATATCCGCCGCGCGCATAACCGAGACCGTTCAGGCCACTATTATCGAAAGCACCGATACGGCCGAGCAGGATGACATGATCACCCGCCTCGATAACCTCCTGCATGGTGCATTCGAACCAGGCTGCGACTTCAGCAAAGACGGGCGAACCCTGCGGCGCATCCGACCATTCGGCGGCGGCAAAACGATCCTCCACCGGGCGCGCGAAGGTATTGGACAGGTCTTTCTGGCTTTCCGACAAAATGTTGACGGCGAAGTTTTTCGCGCCGGTCATTGTCGCGAAATTGCGCGAGGTACGCGCGAGGCAGATCAACAGCAGCGGCGGATCGAGCGATACCGAAGTGAAGGAATTTGCGGTGAAGCCCACGGGCTTTCCCGCATCATCCCGCGTGGTCACGATCGTTACTCCCGTTACGAAAGCGCCGAAGGCGTCGCGTAGCGCGCGCGGGTCAAGCGTTGCAACAGTCATTGCGGCTCCTCCTCAATAGCCAGCCATTCGGCCATCAATGCATTGACAGTTTCAGGTGCGGTCAGATTGACCATATGCCGGTGCGCCTCGACGATACGAGCGTAACCGCGCGGCGTGATCCCCGCCATCTGCTCGGCCATCAGCGGCGTCGAATTCGGATCGTCAGAACCGGTCAGAAACAGCGCCGGGCAGGTGACAGACGGCCAACGGTCCGCATAAATCTCATCTCCGCCCGCAAAGGCGGTGTAGGCAACCGCGTAACCTTCCGGATCGACCATTTCCAGCCAGCCGCGTGTCAGTTCCCGCGCATGCTGGCTCTTGGCGTCATCACCGAACCAGCGCAGCAGCGGTCCTTGCTTGTCCACGCCTTCGGTGCGGATGGCCGCAGCCCGTGCAAGCACCGCCGCCTTCGCCGCGGGATCACGGCGATAGACACCGTTCAGGTAACCAACGCGCGCGACACGATCGCTGAAGGTCGCAGCGGCACCGCCGGAAATCAGCGCCCCCATGGAATGGCCGGCGACATTGGCGCGGTTGATCCGCATATCGTCCAGAAAACGGCCGAACCAGCCGACAAAATCCGTAAGCGTACTGCCCGCAGGCAACCGTTCGCTGCCGCCATGACCCGGCATATCGACCGCGATGACACGGTGCGTGCGGGAAAAGACGTCGATCTGCGGCTCCCAGGCTTCAAGCCGCATGCCGACGCCGTGGATGAGGATCAGCTCTTCTCCGGCACCGGCTTCGAAATAAGCCGCCCCACCCTCGGTCATCTTGCGAGGGAGCGCGGCAGCACCTGCCTTTGCAACATTGACCCGTGACGTGGTGGCGGCCTCCTGCATTGACGTCACCCTCAAACGCCGGCCGGATTGGCGACGTCCTGACCGAGATCCTGCAGATCCTGGTAACGGTCGCCAATACGGTGATGGGGCCGGCCGCCGACGGAAGCACCGAGCGCGACCACGATCTCGTCCGCAGCCGGGGCATCGGGAATGGAAGTCTGTATGGTCAGATAATGCGAGCGGCGGCCTTCATCGTTCTTGTCCATCAGCGGGATCATGATCGGCGCATTGCCCGGACCACGGGTATTGCAGAAGGCGAGGTAAGACTTGGCGCCCACCGCCTGACGATAATGATTGCCGAAGCGCAGCGTGTGAATGAGCGCGGAGGCATGTTCGATTTCGCCATCCAGCCCGACAACCGCCGCCTTGCCATAGGCCTCCACGGCCTCGCCAGAGCCAACGGCATCAAGGATCATCTTCGTCAGCAGCTCCCCGAGCACAGGCGCACCGGCATGGATTTCCGGCTTGAGGTTTTCCACGAAGCCTTTTCCCGCCCAGGGATTTTTCACCACCGCAATCGCGCTGAACAGCTTCAGAGGCGTTGCGGCGGCCCTGCCTCCCTCAATCAACGTCGTTTCGACCTGCAGCAGGGTCTTGCGGATCTGGATGGACATGGGCGTTTTCTCCGTAAATATGATGTCTTATGGTATGCCATAATATATGACTGTCAAGTACCGCATGATTTTTCGTCAGAAAGTGGAAAATCATTAACATTAACAGATATTTATGACTTAAAATTCCGCGATGCTTCCGTCATAGGCGAGTTCATATAGCCTCGTCATTTCGGCAACTGTGGGCACTCGGGGGTTATTTGCCGGCGTACCCGAAGCAAGGCCCTGCCGCACCATTTCCGGCACAAGATCGAGATAGCGGCTCCTGTCGATACCGAACTCTTGTGGGGTCGGCACCTTCAACCGCCTGTTCAGGCCGAGGAAAGCCTCCACCAGCTTCGCACCGGAGACCTGATCGCTATCTGTCGCGGCGGCGGAGCCGAGCGCCCGCGCGGCCGCAGCATAATGCGGAAGAGCGGAATTCAGCGAAAACTGCGTGACCAGCGGCAGCACCATCGCATTCGACATGCCATGCGGTACATGGAAAAACGCGCCGACTGGACGGCTGAGGCCATGGATCAGTGCGGTCGATGTATTGGAGACGGCAAGCCCGGCATGGGTCGCGCCCAGCATCATCGCTTCACGCGCATCCCGGTCATCAGGGTTATCAGCCACTTTTTCAAGATTGGCGCCGATCAGCTTCAGGGCGGAAAGCGCCAGCGCCTCGGAATGGGCGTTACCATTGCGGTTGACCAGCGCTTCCAGCGCATGGGTCAGCGCATCGATGCCGGTATCGACCGTGACACGGTAAGGACATGTCAGCGTCAGCTCATAATCGATGATGGCCGCGACCGGCAAAGCGGCGGTGCCGAGGATCAGCATTTTTTCGCTGGCAGCCGTGTCGGTGACGACGGCGGCGCGGGTCACTTCCGAACCGGTACCGGCCGTCGTCGGAATGGCAATCACCGGCATGACGGCGAAATCCACGATCCGCGGCACTTTCAGGGCGCGCAAATCCTCCCCGCTCGTTGCAACGATGGCGCCCGCCTTGGCCGTATCCATGGCGCTGCCGCCACCAAGTGCGACGAGACTGTCATGGCCGCCATCGGAAATGCGTTTCACCAGGGTGGCGATGGATATATCCGTCGGGTCTTCCACGACGTCCGAGAACACGGCGGCCTCGATGCCTTCCTCGGCCAGCGCCTGCAAAAGCGCATCGGCATGGCCGAGCTTCTGCAATACGGGATCGCAGACCAGCAGGGGGCGATGGACGCCAAGCGATTTTACCACGGCGGGTAATCGAAATCGGCTGCCGCCGCCGATAAGCATTTCGCGGGGCATCAGGACACGGTTTATCATTGCGGTTCTCCGCCACTATCATTCTGCGTTGTTCGGAATGGCCGAAGCAGATTTACGACCCTGCTCCGGCATGCATGGGCCTAGTGGGCCAGGATTTTCGACAGGAACGAGCGGGCTCTTTCCGTCTTCGGATCGGTGAAGAAACTGTCGCCCTCACCGATCTCGACGATCTTGCCGCCATCCATGAAGACGATGCGGTCCGCCACCTTGCGGGCAAACCCCATCTCATGCGTCACCACCATCATCGTCATGCCCTCCTGGGCGAGCGAGACCATGACGTCGAGGACCTCGTTGATCATTTCCGGATCGAGCGCCGATGTCGGCTCGTCGAACAGCATCGCAACCGGGTCCATGGCCAGCGCGCGGGCAATGGCGACGCGCTGCTGCTGCCCACCCGACAATTGGCCGGGATATTTTCTGGCATGCGCCGTCAGTCCCACCCTCTCCAGCAGCGCATTGGCCTTGGCCAGCGCTTCCGCCGGTGTACGGCCCAGAACCTTCTCCTGCCCGATGCAGAGATTTTCGAGGATCGTCATATGCGGGAAGAGTTCGAAATGCTGAAATACCATGCCCACTCTGGAGCGCAGTTTCGGCATATCGGTCTTTGGGTTGGTCACTTCCACGCCATTGACGGTAATGACGCCGTTGCCGATCGTCTCGAGTGCATTGACGCATTTGATCAGCGTCGACTTGCCCGAGCCGGAGGGCCCGCAGATCACGACGACTTCGCCCTTGGCGACATTGAGGCTGCAATTGGTCAGAACCTGGAAATGCGGCCCGTACCATTTATTGACGGATTGCAGTTCGATCATGCTGGTTGTTTGCGACATCGGACCGCTCCTTAATGTATGTCAGTCGACATGGGACCATAGGCCTTGCCGAAGCGCTTCTCGATACGGCGCTGAATGAGTTCCCAGGCGGTCGTCATGGCCAGATAATAAAGCGCCGCGACGGTGAACAGCTCCAGCACGAGGAACTTTTCCTGAATGAGCACCTGCGTGCGGCGCAGAAGCTCCTCCATGGAAATGATCGAGGCGATCGATGTCGTCTTCAAAACGCCGTTCACGGAGTTGCCAAGCGGCGGGATGATGATGCGGAAGGCCTGCGGGGCAACGATGTAGCGCATCACCTGCGCCTCGGTCATGCCGATGGCCCGCGCCGCATTGATCTGGCCCTTCGGCACGGCGGCGATGCCCGCCCGGACGATTTCAGAAAGATAGGCCGCTTCGCAGAGCGACAGGCCGATAAGGGTGGATTGCAGCACCGTCAGCTTGATGCCCATTTGCGGCAGGCCGGTATAGATGATGATGAGCTGCACCAGAAGCGGAGTGCCGCGAAAGATCCAGGTGTAGAAATAGGCCGGACCGGACAAGAACCGGTATTTAGACATGCGCATGACCGCAATGACGAAACCCAGCGCAAGACCCGCCGTCATGGCAAACACCGTGAGACCGAGCGTCACCAGCGCGCCCTCGAACAGATAATAATTCGTCAGATATTCGAAGAAACCTTCCCAGTTCCAACCCTTCACGTCTTTCTCCAATTCATGCGGGAACGGTCGCGGCGGGAGCTTTCCCCGCCACGATGACAGTTCAAGATGGGTGGAATTCAGCCTTCCGGGCCGAGAACGGCGAGGTCGCCGGGCGCCATGCTGACACCGTAGCCGCCCATCAGCTTTTCGAGAGAACCATCGGCCCTCATCTCCTTCAGGGCGGCGGAGACGGCGTCGGCCACGTCCTTGCTGCCGAAGGAGAGCGAACCGGGCGTGGGATACATGCCAGAAAGCGCATGGGTGAATTCACCGCGATCCTGATATTGCTTGGCAACGGGGTCGATGGAAACGGCCGCCTGCACCTGGCCAGCGCGCAGCGCCTGATAGACGGTCGCATAATTGTCGAACAGGTTGATGGTCATCGGCGCGAGACCGCGCTTCTTGAAGTCCTCGTTCAGTTCCTTGATCTTGCGCTCGGCGTAACCGCCGATGTCGGTGCTGACGGCCTTTCCGGCGAGATCGTCGATCTTGGTGATGGGATCGGAAGCCCCGACGGCTGTGGAAATGCTGATGGCGAGATTTTCATAGGGGATCATGAACAGGATCTTGCGCCGCTCCGCCGTCACGAACAGGCCGGCATTGATCATGTCCCAACGCCCGCCCTGCAGACCCGGCACCATGGTGGCATATTCGGTGCTGATATATTCCGGCTTCAGGCACAGACGTTTGGCAATCTCATAACCGAGTTCAATACGAAGACCTTTCAGGACACCCTGCTGATCGGCATAGGCCATTGGCGGCAGGGTCGGGCTGGTGGCCATGACGAGATGACCGGGCTTGATGAGATGGTCGTCGGATATTTTCGGCGTGCAATCCTGCGCGACGGCGGCACCGGCGAAAAGAGTGACTGCGGCACCGGCCAGGAGGGTTTTGGCGCGCACGGCTATGCGTTTCCGGGAAATCGGATTCCAGTTCATATTAAGCTCCGCTCTTTATATTATTGATTATGGCATACCATCACACCAAACGGTTTACCCTGTCAAGAAGCGGCTAATTATTTTTCTAAATTATTGAAAAACAACGATAAAGTAAATAAGAACACCTATGCGGCTCCCGGCAGGGGAGCCACAAGAATGGATCGATTTCAGCCGAAAAATCCGTCAGTCGGCGGTTTTTTGCGCCGTCAGGACGGCTTCGGCAATGGCACAGGCGCTGGTCACATGATCGAGCGCGGCTTTGTAAGCGGCGTCACCGTCCCCCTTGCGGATGGCATCGACGATCTTCTCCATCTGCGCCGGACCGTCGGTATCGCGGCTTTTCGTCTTGATCGTCATGGAGCGCAGATGGTTGATCCGCACCGTCAGCAAATTGACGACGCCCCAGGCGACATGCCGGTCGATCTTGCTGAACAGCGTCTGGTAGAAGGACGAGGTATGCGTGAGCACGCCCGGCATATCCTTGGCGACATAACTTTCGCGGATGCGCCTGAGCGAAACCTCCAGGGCCTCGACAATGGCAGGATCGCGGCGTTCGGCGCAAAGACGCGCCGCCATTCCTTCCAGCGCACCACGGATTTCATAAATCTGCTTGGCCTCGTCGAGATCGAGCAGCGCAACCATCGGGCCTTTATTCGGCAGGTTCGCCACCAGCCCTTCGGATTCCAGATGCCGCAGGACTTCTCGCACGATGGTGCGGGAAACACCGAGTTGGGCGCAAAGTTCGCGCTCAACCAGACGGTCGCCCGGGCGGAAATAACCATTCACGATCGCATCCCGCACCTTGTCGAGCGCGAGTTCCCTCAGCGTCTTCGTCGGACGCTCAACGCGAATGGCAGTTCCCTGCAAAGCACCGGTCATGGTATCACCTCGTTTGGCACATCCCGCCTGCGCTCGCCGCACGCCGAAGCAGGTTCTGGCTCTTTATATTATGGCGTACCAACTTATTTAGCCGCGCATCATCTTCATGGCAACAGCCAAGGCGCGGCGGGCGGTCTGACCAGACCGAAACACCTCATCCCATCCTTTCCGATGCATAGGAACCGGGACTGGGTGGAAACACCACCGTTCGGCTGCCGTTCAAAAAGACGCGCCGATGAATATGGGCGTGGATGGCACGCGCCAGCACCTGCGCCTCCACGTCACGGCCAAGCGAGACATAATCCTCGGCCGACTGGGCATGGGTGATGCGAACGATATCCTGCTCGATGATCGGCCCTTCATCCAGATCGGCCGTGACATAATGCGCCGTCGCACCAATCAGCTTCACGCCGCGCTGATAGGCCTGTTTGTAGGGGTTGGCGCCCTTGAAGGACGGCAGGAAGGAGTGGTGGATATTGATGATCTTGCCAGACATCGCCTCGCACATCCTGTCGGAAAGCACCTGCATGTAGCGCGCCAGAACGACAAGCTCCGTGCCGGTGCTTTCAGCGATCTCCATGATCCGGGCTTCGGCCTGCGGCTTGTTCTCCTTCGTCACCGGAATGTGGTGAAAGGGAATATCGTGATTGACGACGACCTTCTGGTAATCGAAGTGGTTGGAGACGACGCCGACAATATCGATCGGCAAGGCCCCGATACGCCAGCGGTAAAGCAGGTCATTAAGGCAATGACCGAAACGCGACACCATCAGCAGAACCTTCATCCGCTCAGCCTGATCATGCAGCGCCACCTCCATGCCGAATGTCTTTGAAATCGGCGCGAGCCCCGCCATCAGCGCCTCCCGCGTCGCGCCTTCCTCGGAGATGAAACCCACCCGCATGAAAAAGCGACCGGTGCCGAGATCATCGAACTGCGAACTGTCGACGATGTTACAGCCCTTCTCCGCCAGAAGGCCTGAAAGGGCCGCGACGATGCCACGGGTGGATTTGCATGTTACGGTGAGGACGAAATTCGTCATCTGGCGCCTCTCTGTCATCGATATGGGAAAAACCCGCGCGGTTTGACGCGCGCGGGAAAAGCCGCAAGGGCGGCGGGGAAAACCGGGCTCAGACGTCGAGCGTGGTCTGGTGCTCCCAGGCGGTGAACTGTGCGCAATAGCTGTTCCACTCCCCCTGCTTGAGCTTGAGATAGGCCTTCGAGAATTCCATGCCGAGCGCCTGCTGCAACTCCGCATCCTTCTCATATTCGCGCAGCGCATCGAGAAGATTGAGCGGCAACTTCGGTGCATCCGTGACGGTATGGCCTTCACGATACATGTCGATATCGTAGTGCGGGCCGGGATCGGCCTTGGAGCGAACGCCGGAGAGACCGGCGGCGATGATGATGGCCTGCAGCAGATAGGGGTTCACCGCACCATCCGGCAGGCGCAGTTCGAAACGCCCCGGACCCGGCACACGCACCATATGGGTGCGGTTATTGCCGGTCCAGGTCACCGTGTTCGGCGCCCAGGTCGCGCCGGAAATGGTGCGCGGCGCGTTGATGCGCTTGTAGGAATTGACCGTCGGATTGGTAACCGCCGCGAGCGCTGAAGCGTGTTTCATGATGCCACCCAAAAAGGTCTTGCCTTTAGCCGAGAGGCCGAAGGGCATTTCCTTGTCGGCGAAGGCGTTGACCTTGCCGTCCATATCCCAGACCGAGATATGCGCATGGCAGCCGTTGCCGGTCAGCCCCTTGAACGGCTTCGGCATGAAGGTGGCGCGCAGCCCGTGCTTTTCGGCGACGGATTTGACCATGAACTTGAAGAAGGAATGTTTGTCGGCAGTCTGGAGCGCATCGTCATATTCCCAGTTCATCTCGAACTGGCCATTCGCATCCTCATGGTCGTTCTGGTAGGGCTTCCAACCCAGCTCCAGCATGTAGTCGCAAATCTCGGCGATAACGTCATAACGGCGCATCACCGCCTGCTGGTCGTAGCAGGGCTTTTCCGCCGTGTCGTATTCGTCGGAGATTTTCGCACCGTCAGGCGAAATCAGGAAAAATTCCGGCTCGACGCCTGTCTTGACCCTGAGCCCCTCGCCCGCCGCTTCCGCGATGAGTTTTTTCAGCATCACGCGCGGTGCCTGCTCCACCGGCTGGTCTTCCATGACGCAATCGGCTGCCACCCAGGCGACGTCCTTTTTCCACGGAAGCTGGATGACCGAGGAGGCGTCCGGCACGGCGAAAAGATCGGGATGGGCAGGCGTCAGATCGAACCATGTGGCGAAACCGGCAAAACCCGCGCCGCCTTTCTGCATATCGGCGATCGCTTCCGCCGGCACCAGCTTGGCGCGCTGGCCGCCGAAGAGATCGGTATAGCTGATCATGAAATATTTGATGCCCTTTTCGGCAGCAAATTTGGAGAGGTCCAGTGTCACGTCATTCCCCTTTTTTTGGTATCAGACACTTCTTTGAAAAAAGACGGGCACATCCTCCCAAATGCGCCCGTCCGTTCTTTGTGGCTTAAAAGCTGCCTTTCCCCGGGAACCAGTTCGTTCCCGCCAGCGGAACCTGCGCCATGGCAGCCGCCTCCATGGTCAGCGCCACCAGATCTTCCGGCTCCAGATTATGGAGATGGTTCTTGCCGCAGGCGCGCGCGATGGTCTGCGCTTCGAGCGTCATGACCTTCAGGTAGTTGGCAAGGCGGCGACCGGCGGCGACGGGATCGAGACGCGCGGCCAGTTCGGGATCCTGCGTGGTGATGCCGGCGGGGTCTTTGCCTTCGTGCCAGTCATCATAAGCGCCGGCCGTGGTGCCGAGTTTCTGATATTCCTCTTCCCAATGCGGATCGTTATCACCCAGCGCCACCAGCGCCGCCGTGCCGATGGCGACAGCATCCGCACCAAGCGCCAGCGCCTTGGCAACATCGGCACCCGAACGGATACCGCCGGAGACGATCAGTTGCACCTTGCGGTGCATGCCGAGATCCTGAAGCGCCTGAACGGCGGGGCGAATGCAGGCAAGTGTGGGCATGCCGACATTTTCGATGAAGACATCCTGCGTGGCAGCCGTGCCGCCCTGCATGCCATCAAGCACCACCACATCGGCACCTGCCTTCACCGCCAAGGCTGTGTCGTAATAGGGCCGCGCACCACCGACCTTGATGTAGATCGGCTTTTCCCAGTCGGTGATTTCGCGCAGTTCGAGGATCTTGATTTCCAGATCATCAGGACCAGTCCAATCAGGGTGGCGGCAGGCGGATCGCTGGTCGATGCCCTTTGGCAGGTTGCGCATATTGGCGACGCGATCAGAAATCTTCTGGCCGAGCAGCATGCCGCCGCCGCCCGGCTTCGCGCCCTGGCCGACCACGACCTCGATGGCATCGGCACGGCGCAGATCCTTCGGGTTCATGCCGTAACGCGAGGGCAGATACTGGTAAACCAGCGTCTGGCTGTGGCCGCGTTCCTCATCCGTCATGCCGCCGTCGCCCGTCGTCGTGGAGGTGCCGGCAATGGTCGCACCACGGCCGAGCGCTTCCTTGGCGTTGCCCGAAAGCGCGCCAAAACTCATGCCGGCAATGGTGATCGGCGTTTTCAGCGTGATCGGCTTCTTGGCGAAGCGCGTGCCGAGCGTCACGGTCGTATCGCATTTCTCACGATAACCTTCGAGCGGATAACGCGAGATGGAGGCGCCGAGAAACAGCAGGTCGTCGAAATGCGGCACCTTGCGCTTGGTGCCTGCGCCGCGAATGTCATAGATGCCGGTCGCGGCTGCGCGGCGGATTTCCGCCAGCGTGTGGTCGTCGAAGGTCGCGGATTTACGCGGCGGGGTGAAGGGGTTGTGATAGCTCATCTGAATATCCCTCGCCTCAATACGCGTCGGCGTTGTCGATGTTGAAATTATAGAGCGTGCGGGCAGAGCCGTAGCGCTTGAACTCTTCCGGCCGAACATCCGAGACGCCGGCCTTTTCGAGGAGTTCTGCGAGCTTTTCGAGATGTTCGGGCCGCATCTCTTTTTCGATGCAGTCGGCACCCAGGCTTTTGACCGAGCCGCGCACGAAAAGCTTCGCCTCATAAAGGGAATCGCCGAGCGCATCGCCAGCATCGCCACAAACGACGAGATGGCCGGACTGGCCCATGAAGGCAGACATATGGCCGATATTTCCCTTCACGACGATATCGATGCCCTTCATGGAAATGCCGCAGCGCGAGGCGGCATTACCCTTGATGACCAGCAGCCCGCCGCGGCCTGTGGCACCGGCATATTGCGAGGCATCGCCCTCGATGACGACGGTGCCCGACATCATGTTCTCAGCGACACCGGGCCCGGCCGAACCATGAACGGTAACAGTGCCGCCATCATTCATGCCGGCACAATAATAACCGACCGAACCGTGCACATCGACGGTAACGGGGCTGTCGATGCCGACAGCGACGGCATGGTGGCCGCGCGGATTGACGACTTCGAATTCGGTATCGTTGACACCGGAGGAAAGACCGTGAAGTGCGCTATTCAATTCACGCAAGGGCGTGTGGGAGAGATCGAAAACTGGCATGGATTATGACTTTCAAAACAGGCGCCGATGACGGGTCTCAGGCAGCCTTTTCATGGTCCCAGAAATAGACGGTCGCCGGTTCCGGCTCCCACACCCGGGCATTTTCAATGTCGGGCAGGTTGACCAGAGCGCGATATTCCGAACCGAAAGCGACGTATTGATCGGTCTCGGCCATGACTGCCGGCTTGCAGGCGATGGGGTCGCGCACCACGCCGAAACCGGATTTGGTGCCGACGACGAAGGTGAAGAAACCGTCGAGATCGTCGAGCGCACTTGTCAGTGCCTCGCCCAGATCCTTGCCCTTGGCCATTTCCGCCGTGAGATAGGCGGCCGCCACTTCCGAGTCGTTCTGGGTCTCGAACGTCATGCCCTCGCGCACCAGTTCGCGGCGCAGATTATTGTGGTTGGAAAGCGAACCATTATGCACCAGGCACTGGTCGGCACCGGTGGAGAAGGGATGCGCGCCAAGCGTCGTCACCGCCGATTCCGTCGCCATGCGGGTGTGGCCGATGCCATGGCTGCCGGCCATGGAACGGACGTCGAAACGGGTGACGACATCCTTCGGCAGGCCGGTTTCCTTGTAGATTTCCACACTGTCGCCAGAGCCCATCACCCGCACATTCGGCCGGATGGCGGCGAGAACCGCACGAATACCGTCAAGCTTCTGCGACGGAATATCCAGCACCGCATGGGTGCTTTTCACCGTGACCGAGGCTTCAACGCCGTTTTCCTTCAGCGCTTCGGCAAGGCCGGAAAAATCAGTGGTGGGATCGGCCGACTGGATCGTCACTTTCGCGCGGCCATCGGCCGCACCTCCATAGATCGCGATGCCGGCTGAATCCGGCCCACGATCGGTCATGGTGACGAGCATGTCCGAAAGCAGCTGACCCAGCTGCGGTTCAAGGCTTTTGTCTTTCAGGAATAGTCCAACAATGCCGCACATCGACAGGCACCTCCATTCGTTTCTGCATGAAGGGCTAACATATGGAATTCCATTCCGTCAACTATCAGGAATATTTTTTTCTTCTAAGGCAAAATCTCAATCACTGGTCATCCGCCGTTGCGGATAGGAAATGATCGATAGATAACGCGCGGGAAGTTTTACCAGCTCTTCCGGCCCGTGCGGCGCATCGGCGTCGAAAAACAGGCTATCGCCGGCCTGCATGGTGAAAAGCTGTTCGCCATGGCGATAGACCACCTCGCCTTCCAGCATGTAGAGAAACTCCATGCCTTCATGCTGGAAGGTCGGGAACACATCCGAATCCGTGGTGAGCGTGATGAGATAGGGCTCGACGGTGACGCCGCTGGTATTGTTGTCGATATGGCCAAGCAGGCTGTATTGATGACCGGCGCGGGTGCCGCGGCGCTCGATATTCACCCCCTGCCCCGCCTTGACGAAAGTGGCGCTGCGCGGCTCCTCGAAACCACGGAAGAAGGCCGTGATCGGCACGCCCAGCGCCTTGGAGAGCGTTTGCAGCGTGGTGAGCGACGGCGAGATATTGCCGTTCTCGATCTTCGAGAGCATGCCCACGGATACGCCGGTCGCCGATGCAAGATCGGTGACGGTAATGCCGAGCTTCTTGCGATAGGCGCGAACCTCGTGGCCGATTGCCATTTCCAGATTGTTGACCCTCGGCTCGCGAACGGCATGCGGGTCCTGCGACAGGAACTGCGCAGCGTCGCTCTGGTTGGCATCCTTGGCCATGGTGTCCTCCGGCATTATCGTGTTTCCCTTCCTTACAGGAAAACTATTTTAATTCAGAGGAAATCTTTGCCGCATGGCATTCGGCGTCTGGCCGAAGCGGGTCTTGAAGCTCCCTGAAAAATGACCTGCACTGGAAAAACCGGTGGCAAAGGCCACTTCCGCGATGGAGAGCGGGCTTTGCTCCAGCAATCGCCGGGCGTGATCAAGGCGGATTGCGCGGTATGTCTCCAGAAAACTCGACTTCAGATGGGTCGCGAAAAGCCGGTCGAGGTGGCGCGCGCTTGTGCCCGCCAGTTTTGCCATCGTCTGTCGGTCGAGCGGGCTTTCAATTGTCGTTTCCATTTTTTCCAGCACGGTCAACAAGGCCGGATGGTTGGTGCCATAACGTTCCGCAGAGGAACCGCGCTGCGGTGCGCCGGGTTCGGCGACGGCCGTGTGCAGGTACCAGTCGCTGACACGCCTTGCGAAATGTGCGCCCATTCTCTGCGAAATCATCGCATGCATCATGTCGAGGGGGGCAACGCCGCCGGCGCAGGTGATGCGGTCGCCATCGAAAACAAACCGCGCCTGCCGGGGCGTGAGATGGCCAAAGGCCTCTTTCAGCACCGGCGCATGTTCCCAATGGATGGTGAAATCGCGGTTTTCCAGCAATCCCGCCGCTGCCAGCACATAAGCGCCGCTGGAAATGCTCCCGATCCTGACACCCTGCCGCGCCAGCCGCCGTAACGTCCCGTAAGAATTTTCCGCAGCGGTCCAGTCCTGCGGCCCGCCGCCCGCACAGACGAAAATCGTGTGGCATTTCTCGCCGGCAGCGGCAAGCGCCTCACAGCTAACAATGATGCCGGACGAACTTCTGACGGCCTCGCCATCAAAAGACAGGGGAACCGCATCGTAAAGATCGGTTCCAGCGATCAGATTGGCGGCGCGCAACGGCTCCGCAGCCGAAGCATAGGACATCAGCGCAAAATTCGGAACGAGGATAAAACCAATGCGCTGGATATTCTTCGGCTCGATGATCGTCATGTCTCTTTTTTAAATCATAATGTCCCTTATCTGCAATCCCCATCCGAACGGCATCGCTAAGCTTGCTCGATATCGTTCGAGGTACGCCAGATGCGCTATTCTGCTTTTTCGATTTTCAAGAACGGCCTTTTCGGCAACAAGGCGTGGAAACCCGCATGGCGGGAGGTGTCGCCGAAACCGCATTATGACGTCATCATCGTTGGCGGCGGCGGGCATGGGCTGGCGACGGCCTATTATCTCGCCAAGGAATTCGGCATCACCAATGTCGCCGTGCTAGAGAAAAACTACATCGGCTCCGGCAATGTCGGCCGCAATACCACGATCATCCGCTCCAATTATCTGCTGCCGGGCAATAACCCGTTCTACGAACTTTCGATGAAGCTATGGGAAGGGCTGGAGCAGGATTTCAATTTCAACGCCATGGTTTCCCAACGTGGCGTGCTCAATCTCTTCCACTCGGATGCGCAGCGCGATGCCTATACAAGGCGCGGCAATGCCATGCGGCTGCACGGCGTCGATGCCGACTTGCTGGATCGCGCCTCGGTCAAGGCGATGTTGCCATTTCTCGATTTCGACAATGCCCGCTTCCCCATTCAGGGTGGATTGCTGCAAAAGCGCGGTGGCACCGTCCGTCACGATGCCGTCGCCTGGGGTTATGCGCGCGGTGCAGACAGCCGGGGCGTCGATATCATCCAGGGGTGCGAGGTAACAGGCATCCGCCGCGAAAACGGCGCGGTCGTGGGCGTCGAGACGAGCCGCGGCTTCATCGGCTGCGGCAAGCTGGCTTTGGCAGCGGCGGGCAATTCTTCACAGGTCGCCGCCATGGCCGGGCTGAAACTGCCGATCGAAAGCCATGTGCTGCAGGCTTTTGTGTCGGAAGGGCTGAAACCCTTCATCGATGGCGTCGTCACTTTCGGGGCGGGGCATTTTTACGTCTCGCAATCCGACAAGGGCGGCCTCGTCTTTGGCGGCGATATCGACGGCTACAATTCCTACGCCCAGCGCGGCAATCTGGCGACGGTCGAACATGTGGCGGAAGCCGGCAAGGCGATGATACCGGCGCTTTCCCGCGTCCGGGTGCTACGTTCCTGGGGCGGCATCATGGATATGTCGATGGACGGCTCGCCGATCATCGACCAAACCCCGATCGACAATCTCTATCTCAATGCCGGCTGGTGTTACGGCGGCTTCAAGGCGACACCCGCTTCTGGTTTCTGCTTCGCCCATCTTCTCGCACGCGGCACACCGCAGGAAACGGCAACGGCCTTCCGACTGGATCGTTTCCGGCGTGGTTATCTCATCGATGAAAAAGGCCAGGGCGCCCAGCCCAACCTTCATTAATCCAGCGGATCAAGGACGTTCGATATGGCAAGTCTCGTATCCTGCCCGCATTGCGGGCCAAGACCCAAGGAAGAATTCACCGTCAAGGGTGCAGCCCTCCAAAGGCCCGCCGCCGATGCTGGCTCCGATGAATGGTTCGACTATGTCTATCTGCGCGACAATCCGCGCGGCTCCTATGAGGAATATTGGCACCACACCTCCGGCTGCCGCCGCTGGCTGGTCGTGGCCCGCGATACCGTCACCCACGAAATATCCGCCTGCCGCGACGCTGCCGAAAAGACGAAAGTGACAAGCGCATGAGTTCCCACCGCCTGAAGACTGGCGGTCAGATCGACCGCTCCAAACCGCTTTCCTTCACCTTCGACGGCAAGACGATGTCAGGCTTTGCGGGTGACACCCTTGCCTCCGCCCTGCTCGCCAATGGTCAGCAACTCGTCGGCCGCAGTTTCAAATATCACCGCCCGCGCGGCATATTGACGGCTGGCGCCGCCGAGCCGAATGCGCTGATGACCATTGGCAGCGGTGGCCGCACCGAGCCGAACACACGCGCCACCATGCAGGAGCTTTATGCCGGGCTGGAAGCGAAAAGCCAGAACCGCTGGCCCTCCCTCGATTTCGATATAGGCGCAATGACCGGCCTGCTGTCGCCCTTCCTCGGCGCGGGGTTTTACTACAAGACCTTCATGTGGCCCGCCGCCTTCTGGGAAAAAATCTACGAGCCCTTCATCCGCAAGGCGGCCGGTCTCGGCAAGGCGAGCTACGAGGCGGACCCGGATGCCTATGACAAATGCTGGGCGCATTGCGATCTGCTGGTGATCGGCGCGGGCGCTACAGGACTTGCGGCAGCCCTTGCCGCCGGCCGCGCTGGCGCGCGCGTCATCATCGTCGATGAACATTCCGTCGCAGGCGGCGGGCTTCTTTCCGAAACCGCGACCGTTGGCGGCAGAAGCGCTGCGGATTTCGCCGCAAGCTGCATCGCCGAACTCGAAGCCCTGCCTGATGTGACGGTGCTGACGCGAACAACGGCTTTCGGCTGGTATGACGGCAATGTCTTCGGCGCGGTGGAGCGGGTGCAGAAACACCTGGCCAACCCGAAATCGCATGTGCCTGTGGAACGCCTGTGGCGCATTGTGGCCAAGCGCGCGCTGCTCGCCACCGGCGCAGAAGAGCGGCCGCTGGTGTTTGGCGGCAACGACATTCCCGGCGTGATGATGGCCGGCGCGATGCGCAGCTATCTCAACCGCTATGCCGTCAGCCCCGGCAAAACGGCGGCGATTTTCACCACCAATGACAGCGGTTATGCACTCGCCCGCGATCTGGAGGCACAGGGCATTCCTCTTGCCGCCATCATCGATAGTCGCGAGCAGGGTCATCCGGGCTATGACGGCAAGGCGCGTGTCATCAAGGGTGGCGTCGTCTCGAATGCAAAGGGTGGCAAGGCGCTTTCCGCCATCGAGATTTATGCGAACGGACGCACGGAAAACCTCAATGTCGATGCGCTGGCGATGTCGGGCGGTTTCAGCCCGGTCATCCATCTCGCCTGCCATCGCGGCGGCAAACCGGTCTGGTCGGAAGACCATGCCGCTTTCCTGGCGCCCGGCAATCTCAAGGGCCTGGAACTCGCCGGTGCTGTATCTGCGACAAACGGCATCGCAGCCTGCCTTGAGGATGGCGGGCGAAAGGGCGCGGCACTTGCGCAAAACCTCGGTTTTGCAGCGACCGCACCCGCATTCGGCATGGTGGAAAACGATATCGTGGCTCCTCCCGCAAAGGCGCTCTGGTCCATCCCCGGCATCAAGGCGAAAGCCTTTATCGACTACCAGAACGATGTTCATCGCAAGGATCTGGGCCTCGCCATCCGTGAAGGTTATGGCCATGTCGAACTGGCCAAGCGTTATACGACAAACGGCATGGCGACCGATCAGGGCAAGCTTTCCAATGTCAATGCCGTCGGGCTGCTGGCCGAAGCGCGTGGGGTTTCCCCGGCGGAGGTCGGCACGACCACCTTCCGGCCTTTTTATACGCCCGTCTCTTTCGGCGCCCTGACAGGAGCCTATCACGGCCATCATTTCCAGCCGGCTCGCAAATCGCCGCTGCATGGCTGGGCCGAGAAAAACGGCGCGGTCTTCGTTGAAACCGGTCTCTGGTATCGCTCCTCCTGGTTTCCCCGCAAAGGCGAAAGCGGCTGGCGGGAAAGCGTCGACCGCGAG
The DNA here is from genome assembly GCF_000092025.1 of Agrobacterium fabrum str. C58. Classification (NCBI taxonomy): domain Bacteria; kingdom Pseudomonadati; phylum Pseudomonadota; class Alphaproteobacteria; order Hyphomicrobiales; family Rhizobiaceae; genus Agrobacterium; species Agrobacterium fabrum. Next base: position 1,346,700 of record NC_003063.2, on the reverse strand, counting down.
GTATTGAACGTCCGCAAAAATGCCGGGCTCTGCGACGTCTCGATGCTTGGCAAGATCGAAATCTGTGGCAAGGACGCCGCCGAATTTCTCAACCGGGTTTATTGCAACGCCTTTCTCAAGCTACCGGTCGGCAAGGCGCGTTATGGCCTGATGCTGCGCGAAGACGGCATGATTTATGACGACGGGACCACCAGCCGGCTGGAGGAAAACCGCTTCTTCATGACGACCACCACGGCCTATGCCGCTGGTGTGATGAACCATCTGGAATTCTGCGCCCAGGCGCTCTGGCCGGATCTCGACGTGCGGCTCGCCTCCGTCACCGACCAATGGGCGCAAATGGCGATTGCCGGGCCAAAGGCACGGGACATTCTTCAAAGGATCGTCGATGACGACATTTCGGATGAGGCCTTCCCCTTCCTTGCCGCCAAAGAAGTCTCGCTGTTTGGCGGGCAATTGCATGGGCGCCTGTTCCGGATTTCCTTCTCCGGCGAACTGGCTTACGAGCTTGCCGTCCCCGCCGGTTACGGCGAGAGCGTTGCCGATGCGCTGATGGAAGCGGGCGCGCCCGAAGGCATCATGCCCTATGGCGTCGAGGCGCTCGGCGTGCTGCGGATCGAAAAGGGCCATGTCACCCATAATGAGATCAATGGCACGGTGGTGCCCGCCGATCTCGGCTTCGGTAAAATGGTTTCCACCACCAAGGCCGATTTCATCGGCCGGCGGATGCTGGAGCGCGAGGGCCTTTCGGCAGCGAACCGTCCAGGCCTCGTTGGCGTCATGCCGCTTGATCCCGGCCACTCCTTCCGGAGCGGCTCGCATATTCTCGCCAGGGATGCTGCGGCAACGCTGGAAAACGATCAGGGTTATGTGACCTCAAGCGCGTTCTCACCGCACCTCGACTCGACCATCGGCCTCGCCCTCGTCAAGAACGGTGCTGCCCGCCACGGCGAGGAAGTCATGGTCTGGAACGGTCTGCGCAACGAGTTCACCGCCGCCCGCCTCTGCCATCCGGTTTTCTTCGACCCTGAGAATGAGAAGCTCCATGTCTGATCCCAAGACCGATTTCAAATCCGGTTTCCGGCCAGCCCTCCGCCCGGTGCTTGGCGCCAAGGCAGCGATTGCCTCCGCCGCCATCAAGCTCTCGCCGCTGCCGGAAGGCGCGATCGTCCATGTGCTGGCCTCACCCGACGCATCGGATATGGAGGCCCGCCTGCGTAGCCTCGGAAAAGGCGATGTGCGCGCCGTCTCTCCCGGTCAATGGTTCATCGTCGGTGAACAGCCGCTGTCTGGCGTGGATATGAAGACGCTTCTCGCCGCGCTCGAGCCGCAGGCAGCGGGTGTGGACCAGAGCCAGGGGCGCGTGCGCATCCGCATTGAAGGCAAGATGACCGAACGGGTGCTGGCAAAAGGAACAGCGGTCAACCTTTCGCTCGCCACTTTTCCGGTCGGACGCTCCGCCGCGACGCTGATCGGCCATATCGCCGCCCATATCACCCGTATCGATATTTCCGCTTTTGAAATTATCGTACTGCGCGGTTTCGCGGAGAGCCTGTGGGACGATCTCGTTCGCATGAGCCTGGAGTTCAATTAAACCCCGTGCCGCATTCTCCAGTCCTACGGCACCATTACTTTGCGCATGGAAGCCCGCTGCATGGAACGCGGGGTCAGACGAGTTGAAAACGCAACCACCTTATTCATGAAACCGGCAATAACGGACGCCTTGCCTTTGGCGAGAGCTTCAAGTCCGGCTTCTGCAACGGGACGGGGTTTCATGGTGAGCAGGCGCAACATTGGCGAGACCTGAGCGCCGGCAGCGGCATCAAATCCTGTTTCAGTGTGCCCCGGGCAAAGGCTGGTGACGACCACGCCTTGCGTGCGAAGTTCGTCGTGCAAAGCCTCACCAAATGACAGCACGTAAGATTTCGTGGCCGCATATGCGGCATAGGTAGGGACAGGCTGGAAAGCCAGTAGACTGGCTATCAGAAGAATCTCTCCCGATCCCCTGGCGGCCATGTCCCGGCCGAAAACATAGCTGAGTTCAGTCAGCGCCGTGATGTTGAGCTGAATCATGTCGGTGGTGCGCTCGATCGGGGTTTTCAGAAACTCACCCTGTAGCCCGTATCCGGCATTGTTCACCAGTATGTCGATCTGTATCGCCCTCTCGTTCAGGCTGTCTTTCAGGCGAGCGGCGGCTCCGGGTGCGGCAAGGTCGATAGGCTCGACAAGAATGTCGACGCCATGTCTTCGGCGAAGGTCCTCGGCAAGTTTTTCCATCGGCTCCTTTCGACGGGCTGCGAGCACGAGGTTCATCTTCTGCGCTGCCAGCAGCTCGGCAAATTCGATCCCAAGGCCACTCGATGCGCCCGTGATGAGGGCTCGTCTTCCCGATGGAGCCTCCGGCTTTTGTACACCGGCGATGTCTCTCGTATCATCTGTATGCTGCATCTGTTTTTCCTTCACATTCATTGGGTCAGGCTCACGCAAAAGCATAGGTGGTGCGTGACCAGTTGATTTGCGCGCTACTCGGCAGCTAGCGAATGCTGATATTCTTCAACTGTCGCTGCTACTGGCAGTGCCTCGCTACGAGGCGGCTTGATGCGGAACCAGGCCGCATAAAGTGCGGGAAGAAAAAGCAGGATCATGATGGTCCCGACAGCCGTGCCGCCGATTAGCGTATAGGCCATTGATCCCCAGAAAACCGAATGCGTCAGCGGGATGAAGGCGAGGACGGCGGCGAGCGCGGTCAGGATAACCGGCCTTGTTCTCTGCACGGTGGCTTCGATGACGGCATGATAGTCATCCAGACCAGCCGCCTGATTTTCCTTGATCTGCTCCGTCAGGATCAAGGTGTTGCGCATGAGAATACCCGCCAGGCCGATAAGCCCGAGGATGGCGTTGAAACCGAAGGGTTGATTGAAGATGAGCAACATCGGAACCGCGCCGGCAAGGCCGAGCGGGGCCGTCAGCATCACCATGGTCATCGTCGACAGGCTGCGGACCTGAAGGATGATGACGATGAGCATGGCGGCAACCATGAGCGGGAAAATCTTCACAAGCGCTGTATTCGCCTTGAGAGATTCCTCGATATTACCGCCCATTTCGATGCGGTAGCCGGCGGGAAGCGAGGCGATCAACGGCTGGAGAGCCTTGAATACCTGCTGCGACACTTCCGGCGGCTGGGTTGCCTCGTTTATGTCAGAACGGATCGTGATGACCGGCGTGCGGTCACGGCGCTTCATGATTGGCTCCTCGAAACGGATCTCGGAGTGGCCGATCTGATCGAGCGGAACCGGGCGGCCGCTTCTGCTCATCAGAGAAAAATCCGAAAGCCGTGAAGGATCGAGCCGGTTTTCGCCGGCGCTGCGCGCAATCACCGGAACGTTGCGGATGTTTTCACGGACCTGTGTGATCGGCACGCCGCTCAGCAGCAATTGCATCTGCTGCGCAGCCTCGGCAGGCGAGAGGCCGATAAGGTTGAGACGATCCTGATCGGGGATAAAGCGCAGGACTGGCGTGCGGTTGCCCCAGTCGCGGTTGGGCTGGCGCACATCCGGCACACTCCGCATGATCGAAAGGGCCTCATCGGAAATCTTGTACAACTGGTCCGGATCCGGCCCTGTGATACGGAACTCTACCGGGAACGGCGTATAGGGACCGAAGACGAGCTGCGTAACGCGCACGCTGGCTTCCGGAGCAAGGCCGCTTGCAATCGCTTCCCGAAGTCGATGTTTGAGTTCCTCACGCGCATGGGCGTCGGGCGTCAGTGCGACGATCTTGGCGAAAGCCGGATTCGGCAGTTCAGGCGCCATGGCGAAGAAGAAACGTGGCGCGCCCTGGCCGATGTAGCTGGTGGCGATCTTCGTTTCGGGCTGCTCTTTCAGCCAGCCTTCGAGTTTTTTGACGGTTGCCGTCGTGGTCTCGATACTGGCGCCCTCAGGCATGCGCACTTCCACCAGCACTTCGGGACGATCCGACGTTGGGAAGAACTGCTGCTTGACGGAACCCATGCCGACGACGGAGACGGCCATGATAACGCCGACGAGACCGCAGGTCAGGAACTTGTGACGGACTGCGAACTCGATGAGGCTGCGAAGCCGCCGGTAATTCGGCGTATTGTAGATCGCATGATGACCACCCTCCACCGGCTTTATCTCCGGCAGCATCTTCACGCCGAGATAAGGTGTGAATGTCACCGCGACGATCCAGGAAACGATCAGGGCGAAGCCCACGACCCAGAAGATGTTGCCGGCATATTCGCCAGCGCTCGACTTGGCGAAGCCCACAGGCATTAGTCCAATGATAGTGACGAGTGTCCCCGACAGCATAGGCGCCGCCGTGTGGCTCCAGGCATAGGCCGCCGCCTTAATCCGATCCATCCCCTCTTCCATCTTCACGACCATGACTTCGATGGCAATGATGGCGTCGTCAACCAGAAGGCCGAGCGCAAGGATCAGCGCGCCGAGCGTGATGCGATCGAAGAACCGGCCAGTCTCCAGCATGATGAGGAAGACGACGGCCAGCGTCAGCGGCACGGCAAGCGCAACAACGATGCCGACGCGCCAGCCCAGTGCAATCAGGCTCACGAACAACACGACACCGAGGGCCATGGCGAACTTCAGCATGAACTCGCCAACGGCCTCGTCGATGTTAACCGCCTGATCGCTGACTTTAGCGAGTGTCACGCCGAGCGGCAGGGTTTGCGCGATTGTCGAAGACCGTTCTTCCAGCGCCTTGCCCAGTTCCAGGCCGTTCCAGCCCTGCTGCATCACCACGCCGAGCATGATGGCTGGCTCGCCGTCATGGCGGATGAGATAGGTAGCGGGGTCCTGATATCCGCGGCGTACCTCGGCAAAATCCGAAAGCTTGAGGACGCGTCCGGCCGCGACGATCGGCGTATCGGCAATCGACTCGACACTGTCATAGGCGCCATCGAACCGGATGAAGACTTGCGGCCCCTGCGTATCGATCGAACCCGCCGGGGTGACGGTATTGCGTCGTTGCAGGGCGGAAGCAATGTCCTGCGCCGAGATCCCCAGGGTCGCCAGCTTGGAATAGGAAAACTCTACGAAAATCTGTTCCGGCTGCTCGCCGAGAATGTTGATCTTTTTCACACCGGGAACGTGAAGCATGTCCTGACGGATCGTCTCGGCCTGACGCACGAGTTCACGCATCGCCATGCCTTTGGCTTTCAGGGCATAAAGGGCGAAGCTGACGTCGGAATACTCATCGTTGACAAAGGGACCGATCACCCCCGGAGGAAGATTGCGGGCTTCGTCGCCAAGTTTCTTACGCGCCTGGTAAAATTCCCCTTCAACGGCCGATGCCGGCGTATCATCCCGGAGCGTCACGGTCAGGAAAGCGTAACCGGGTCGCGTGGTCGTCTCGACGCGATCGTACCAGGTCAGTTCCTGAATGCGCTTTTCGAGCGGTTCCGCGACAAGGTCCTGCATCTCACGCGCGGTCGCGCCGGGCCAGACGGATGTGACGGTCAGTGTCTTGATGGTAAATGACGGATCTTCGGCTCGGCCAAGTTTGATGAATGCATAGACGCCGGCGGCGGCCAGCAGGACGATGAAGAACAGGGTGACTGCCCGCTCACGAACGGCGAGCGCGGATAGGTTGAAGCTCATCAGTTCGCCGCCTCTGCTTTTTCCACGCCGACGCGAACGCTCGCACCATCCTGAAGCAGATGCGCTCCGAGAGCGACGACTGTCTCCCCTGCCCTCAGGCTCGAAACAACGGCCTTATCCTCGCCAATCCGCTCTACTTTCACCGCCTGGAAATGAACGCTTGAGGATTGCTCGTCGACGACCCATACGCCCGTGCGATCGCCGTTATCCAGAAGGGCGCCAACGGGGACCTCGGCGTGGCTCAGCGCGTCCTTGTTTTCGACGCTGATCGTAACCGTCGCCCCCAATGGCGCGGTCGCGGCAGCGCCCTGCAACACCCAGCGCGTTTCATAGGTCCGTGTCTGCGGATCCGCAGCATTGGATATCTGGCGGAGCGCCGCTTTTTCTTGCCTGTTACGACCGTAAACGGCGGCCAGCGCCACAGCGCCAATCTCGGGCCGCAGATTTTCCGGCAGCCAGACCAGTGCTTCGCGCGGCCCTGCCTTCGCCAGCCGGATGACCGGCTGCCCCGCTGAGACCACCTGGCCCGGTTCGGCAAGTGTTTCGACGATCGTGCCATCCGCGTCTGCGACAAGCAGAGCATAGGCCGCCTCGTTTTCAGCCACTGTCGCATCAGCCCTGGCTGCGGCGAGTTGCGCTGTCGCCGTATCCAGTGTGGCCTTTGACCTTTCATACTGCTGGGTGGACGCGGCGTTGGATTTGACGAGGACCGCAAAGCGCTTCTCGTCTGCTTGCGCTTGGATAAAGGTTGCCTGTGCCGCTACCACGGCATTTCGTTTGGCCGTCAGGGCAAGTCGAAGATCTGTCTCGTCGATCCGCATCAAGGGCTGCCCGGCCTTTACTTCCTCGCCAAGGCCCACCAGCCGTTCGACGATCTTTCCGGGGACCCGAAAGCCGAGATCGCTTTGCACCCGGGCAGCAACCGTGCCGGTGAAGCTTCGGCTTGCCGTGTTCGGGGTCTTGACCTTCGTCACGCTGACGAGCGGAGCGAGGCTGCGAGGATCCGCGGCCTCCGCATCCTTGCTCGTCGATGGGAATAGGAAAATAGCAGCCCCGACCCCGAAGAGAGCGGCCACAGCCACAGTTGACAGGAGGATTTTTCGTTTCATGGGACTGGCCTTCTCGACGGTGATAGCGTAATTCTTAGATTGCATCCTAAATCTAAAGCATATATAGATGTCAAGTGAAATCTAATTGGAGGTCCACATGAGAGTGAGCCGCGCACAGGCCGAGGAAAATCGAGAGAGGGTCATCACCGTTGCAAGCCGGCTGTTTCGAGAGCATGGGTTCGACGGGATAGGGCTGAAGGATCTGATGAAGGGCGCCGGCCTTACGCAGGGGGGATTCTACAAACAATTCGCCTCGAAGGACGACCTTGCCGCCCTTGCATCCCGGCGCGCGCTCGAAAGCGCCACAAGAAGATGGTCAGACGCGGCCGCAGACACCTCAGATCCGCTGGAAGCAATTATGGCGTTCTATCTTTCCAAGGATCACAGAGGAGAGAAAGCCGAAGGTTGCCCGCTTGTCGCTTTGGGGTCGGATGCCGCCCGGCAGAGCGCGGAAGTCCGACGTCCGTTCGAGGACGGTATCCGTGGCCATTTTGAGGTGCTGGATGAACTCATGGGTCACGCCGACAGTTCCGGCCCCAGCGAAAAGGCGATGGCGATCCTGTCGATGATGGTGGGGGCTGTCACGCTCTCCCGCATCATCGAAGACGAACGCCTGTCGGAAAGCGTCCTCGATGCGGCCGCTGGCGAAGTCAAGCGTATAGCGCGCAGTGATGGTGATGACTGAAGGCGACGGCCCGGTCCGACCACCCTGGAAGGTGAGAGCGTCCTAGGCTCTGCTTAAACTGCATGTCTGGAGAAATGATCCTGACCCTGTTCTCGGTCGGGACGCCGAAGGCATGCCTATTTTATCGTGAAGACAGGTGGAAACAGATGCGTCGTATCGTTGTAACAGGAATGGGAGCCGTCAGCCCTCTTGGCGCGAATGTGGATATCTCATGGTCGCGGCTCCTTGCTGGCCAAAGCGGGATCCGGCGACTGACCGACGATGTCGTCGGAGATCTTCCTGCGAAAGTGGGAGGCGTTGTCCCTTCTCTCGCCGAAGACCCAGAAAGAGGATTCGATCCGGACAGGATCATTGCACCCAAGGATCAGCGCAAGGTCGACCGCTTCATCATCTTCGCGCTGGCGGCGGCGGAAGAAGCGCTCGTGCAGGCAAACTGGAAGCCGGTCTCGAATGAAGACAGGTTGCGAACCGCGACAATCATCGCATCCGGCATCGGCGGTTTCCCTGCCATCACGGAAGCCGTGCGAACCGTTGATCAACGCGGTGTACGCCGCCTCTCTCCCTTCACGATACCGTCGTTCCTCGTCAATCTCGCAGCCGGGCAAGTCTCGATCCGCCACGGTTTCAAAGGTCCGCTGGGAGCACCCGTAACGGCGTGTGCTGCCGGCGTTCAGGCGATCGGCGACGCTGCACGGCTTATCCGGTCCAATGAAGCCGACATTGCGGTTTGCGGTGGAACGGAAGCTTGCATGAACATCGTCAGCCTCGGCGGCTTCGCGGCGGCAAGGTCGCTTTCCACCGGTTTCAACGAGACGCCGACCAAGGCGTCGCGTCCCTTCGATACCGCGCGTGACGGCTTCGTCATGGGTGAAGGCGCGGGCGTACTCGTCATCGAGGCACTCAGCCACGCTCTCGCCCGCGGAGCCACCCCGATTGCCGAACTCGTTGGATACGGCACGACAGCCGACGCCCACCACATCACGTCAGGCCCCGAGGATGGAAGTGGGGCACGCAGGGCCATGGAGATTGCCATCGCGCAAGCGGGCATCGCCCCTCATGAGATTGGTCATCTGAACGCGCATGCGACATCGACGCCGGTTGGGGACCTCGGAGAAATCAGGGCCATCAAGAGTGTGTTTGGGCAACGAAAGTCGGTTGCTGTCAGTGGGACCAAGTCGGCGACGGGGCACCTGCTTGGCGCGGCCGGCGGGCTGGAAGCCATCTTCACGATTCTAGCGCTCAAAAATCGGATCGCCCCTCCGACACTGAACCTGAACGCGCCGGATACGGAATCGGACGGGATCGATTTTGTTGCAAACCTGGCACGATCCCTGGACGCTGAATATGCCATATCCAACGGCTTCGGTTTTGGCGGCGTCAATGCCAGCGTTCTTTTCCGACGTTGGCCAAAGGCAAGCAATAGCGGGATATCCTCCGTGCGCTGATGCCCGTCACCACATAACCGCATGACATCATGCCTTTGCCAGGAGATCGGCTTCCATGAAACCAACAATGGCCACAACGCCGCCCAGCATAACGCTCCTCAAGCCCAGAATTGCCGTCATCAGCGTCGGCGGTGGTGGCGGCAATGCGGTCAACAACATGATCATGCAGTATCTTGAGGGCGCGGAGTTTATCCTTGCGAATACCGATGCCCAGGCATTGTCGATGTCAAAAGCGCCACGGCTTGTCCAGCTTGGCCCGACGGTCACGGAGGGGCTTGGTGCCGGATCATTGGCTGATATTGGACAGGCGGCAGCCGACGAATCGATTGACGAGATCATGGACCACCTCGACGGAATGCATATGTGTTTCGTGACGGCGGGCATGGGGGGCGGAACAGGCACAGGTGCGGCACACGTCATCGCCCGTGCTGGATCACCACTTTCCTGTAATCGAAATGGCTGGTTTGCGGCTCTTATTTTTGAGAACGCGGAGCCGACATGAGTGAGACAACGTTCTATTCCTACGGTGCTGGATATCGAGGCAGAACATCCCTCGCGGCGGGCTGCTGTTTCATCAGTTACGGCACAGATCGGCTGCTCGCCGGCCACGCTAAGTGAGAAATAACGAGGTGGAACGTGGCGAATGAGCTGGTTTGCCACGTGACGCGGCCGAGAATATGAAGGATCTTTATCATTAAAAATTATTGCAAAACATATAGTTAGATAGAATTCATCCGAACCGATGGATTTGCTTGTCACCGAAATCCTTGCCGTACCGATCAATGATCGGTATTGCGTTGAGGTGCACTCAGCAATCAACGAGGACAAGATGGCAACTGGCACTGTAAAATTCTTCGCTCAGGACAAGGGCTTTGGCTTCATTACCCCTGACAATGGCGGTCCTGACGTATTCGTTCACATCTCGGCAGTCGGTTTCGGCGGCTCTCTTCAGGATGGTCAGAAGGTGAGCTACGAGTTGGGACAAGACCGCAAGACCGGTAAATCGAAAGCCGAGAACGTCACTCTCCTTTGATGGCAGCGCCGCGGCCCAACGCACGATAGCGCGTGAGCACTACGCTGCACCTGGGCCGCCACCGCCGGCATTCGAACCGAAAGGCCAAGTGAGGGTATCCCTGCTCGCTGGACCGGGAGTTGCTCTAACGGCAATGGACGAAGCTCCCAACAGCGAGGATGCGCGTTCGACCGCTTTTTTGAAGCGCGGGTCGCGTATCAGGCCTGGAATGCACATGCATCGGTTCGTAGCGCAGGCGAACAGGTCGACGACTCGTTTCAGCACGAATGAAGCGCCACCTTGTCTAGGCGAGGTGGCGCTCTTCGCCAGCGCAATGCTTCACAGTTTCCAGGCAAAATTGCTGGAACGCCGGAATTGGACCCCAGCGCCGTGCGTTTCATATGGCGGCTTTTCCGGCGAGAGCTTCGAGGCATTCACCGCTTATGCCTGGTCAAAATGGACGGCGCGGACATTTACCCGCCCTCGACCGACGGCATCTATTCTGTTTTCCCAAGGGCGACAATCACGCGAATAGTATGACCAAGTGGAACCTGCGTCTTACCCGCTCGCCGATGTGATGGCGACGATCGGGTTATGGGCGTCAATATGTGTCATATACCCCCAAATCTAGAAGCATCTTGACGTTCAGCAAGTGGAAGATGAATTGCTTGCAAGCAATAGTTCCGCCATCCCGCTGCGGACCGCGGCGAACAGGTCCGGGCGGTCAAGGTTGATGTAGTCCACATCACTCGTTGCGATTTCACGATGAACGGCCATGTCATCGCCACCATAATAGACCATGATTTCCAGACCGGCTTTGCGGCTCGCCTCGATGATGCCGGGACGGCGCATCTGCGCGGGGGTTATCTCGATGATCGACGCATGATGCACGGCCCCGACAAGCGACGGTGATTTCGCGATGTCGAGTGTCATCATCCTGCGAAACTCGGGTGCGATCGACTGCAAACCCTGACGCATCTCTTCGGAGAAGGAAAAATAAAAGGTATCGCGCACCATGCCGAGATGACGCACAAGGGCTGCAACCTTGGCGGGGTCGCAATATTTCAGTTCAATATAAACCCCGGCACGACCACGCAGATGTTCGAGATAAGCATCGAGCCGCGGCACGATGGCACCCTTGAACCTGTCGTCGAACCAGCCGCCGGCATCAAGCGTGTCGATCTCGCTCGACAGCATATGCCCGACCGGACCGGTGCCGTTGGTGGTGCGATCCAGCGTCTCGTCATGAATGACGTAAAGCACGCCGTCCGCGCTCTCGCGCACGTCGAGTTCGATATAATCGGCACCCTGCTGAAGTGCGAGATCGGCTGCAGCAAAGGTGTTCTCCGGCGCAAATCTGTTGGCGCCGCGATGGGATACGATCTTGGTCACTGAAAATTCCTGTCAGTTTGCCGGTTGGAGTGTCCTGGCACGCGCCTCTGCGTCATGCGAGAGATCGGCATGAAGGCCGATGATGCGATCGCCTTCCTTGTCGAAGACCAGAGTGAAATCCGGTTTGCAGGCGATGCCGACCTGCGCTCCCGGCGCGTACCGCACGCTTTCACCATATTCGAGCGCATGAACCGGGCCAGCCGGCGTGACGATCGTGTAGAATACTTCACGCCCCATCGGCTCGACGCTGGCGACCTCACCTTTGAGAGCGGCGCGCTCGAGAGAGACAAGCGTGATATCCTCGGGCCGCAGACCGAAGGTAACCTCGCCGGTATGGTCTGACGTCAAATCAAAAGACGCTTCGGCGATCTCCAGCCGACCACCTTTGGCATGGCCTTTCATACGGTTCATGGGCGGCGTGCCGATGAAACCTGCGACGAACAGATTGTTGGGACGGCGATAGAGATCATCCGGCGTGCCGATCTGGGCGATTTCGCCATTGTTCATGCAGATGATCCGGTCCGCCATGGTGATCGCTTCGATCTGGTCGTGGGTGACGATCAATGTGGTGAAGCCGAGGCGTTTCTGGATGCTCTTGAGCTCCGCCCGCATGGTGATGCGCAGCGTGGCATCGAGATTGGACAGCGGTTCGTCGAGGAGGAGAATATTCGGCTCCTTCACCAGCGCGCGGGCAAGCGCCACACGCTGCTGCTGCCCGCCGGAAAGCTGCGAGGGACGACGATCGAGAAGGGAGCTTATCTGCACGAGCGCTGCGGCCTCGTCCATGCGCCTGGCGACTTCCTCTTTTCCCATGCTTTTGAAACGTAAGGGGAAGGCAATGTTTTCGCGGACCGTCAGGTTTGGATAAAGCGCGTAGGACTGGAAAACGACGCCGACATTGCGATCGCGGGCATCGATGCGATTGACGTTTTGGCCATCAAAGGCGATCTCGCCGCCGGTCGGCGCATAAAGCCCGGCGAGTAGAAACAGCGTCGTCGATTTGCCGCAGCCGGAAGGACCGAGAATGGCCACGAACTCGCCGTTCTCGATGGTGAGGTTCATCGGCTTCAGAACCTGGGTCTCGCCCCAGTTTTTGGTGACATTATTGAGGGTGATCTTGGCCATGACGATTATCCCTTGATCCCGCCGAAACTCATCTGCGTGATGTATTTTTGCGTGAAGGTGTAGAGGATCAGCACAGGCAGGAGATAGACGACACCAACGGCGGCGATCATGCCGTAATCAGCGCCCATATTGTCCTGTGCGACAAAGAAGAGGTAGAGGCTCATCGTCATGTGGCTCTTGTCGATGAGCAGCGTCTGGACGAAGACATATTCCTCCCAGCCTCTGAGGAAGGTGAAGGTGGCGACGGCAATCAGGCCGCCGCGAACCTGTGGCAACACCACCATACGAAACGCCTGCGAGCGCGTTGCCCCATCGGTCACCGCGCTCATTTCGATGTCCCAGGGCACATTGTCGAAAAAACCCTTGAGGACAAATATCGCGAAAGGCAGTTCCAGCGCGCTCATGACCAGCACGACGCCCGTAAGGCTGTTGAGCAGGCCCATATAGTGAAGCTGGATGAAAATCGCGACGGTGAGCGCCAGAGCCGGGAAAGCGTGCAGGAGCAGCAGACCACGCAGGAAATTTTCACGCCCCGCAAAAGCAAAACGCGACAAAGCGTAGGCTGCGGGCGTTGCGACCAGCGTTACGATCAATGTCTGGGAAATCGCAAAGACAAGCGAACTGCCCAGCGCCGTCCAGATCGACGGCAACAGATCCATGCGCGTCGTGCCGGTTCCGGCGATATCGCGGTTCCAGAGGAAACGGTAATTCTCGAATGTCAGATGCGGGAAGAGGCCGATGCCGCCGAGTATGACGACTACAAGACCCAGCGCGGCCCAGGCAAATACGGGCCTGCGCAACCGGTCCGCCAGTATCGCGATGACGATCGCACCCAGATAGGCGACGCCGGCAATCCCGGTGCTGCGCCAGAGAACGAGACGGCTGACGGCATCATCCGACGACGTCAACGACTTCACTGCCAGCCAGAGATAGGGCAGCAGTACCGGAACGGACACGACCGTCAAGAAAAGGATGATGGCGGTAAGAAAGCCGGCACGATTGGCAAAGCCACGGCTTTCGAGGCGCTTCCAGTCAGCGGATGTTGCGGGATGGGAAAGCGACATCACAGCACCTCGATCCTGGGAGCGGCAAAGGTGGAGCGCATATTGGTAACGCGCCATTGAACCAAGGTTACGGCGACGCCGATCACCATCAGGCCGAGCGCCAGTGCTGCGCCATAGGCATAGGCGCCATTTTCGAAAGCGCGGCGATAAATATAGAGCGCATAGGGGGTGGAATCGTAAACCGGCCCCCCACCGGTGATCAGCAGGATGTATTCATAGGTCGTCATCAGTGAAAGCGCCTGATAGATGGTGATGAAGCGGATCGGCTGCGACAGGGCCGGCGCCACCACATGGCGCAGCACGCCCCATTCGCTGGCGCCATCAACCCGCGCGGCGTTGGCAAGATGCGATGGGATGGAGCGGATCGCCGAGGTGAGGATCACCATGGCGAAGGATGCGCCTACGATACCATTCGCCAGAATGACCAGGAACAGCGGGAAATCGTTGCGAAGGTTGATCGGCGCAAGGCCAAGAGTGGCGGTAATCTGATTGAGCAGGCCGGAGGGTGACGGATCGGCGATCCATATCCACAGGATGCCATAAAGGACGGCGGGCGACATGCGCGGCAAAAGCCACAGTCCCCGGAAAAAATTGCCGAGCCTGTCCGGGATCGCCGTCGAGGTCATCGCCAGAAGCGCGCCGAGGCCGACGTTGAAGATGAAGAGGGTGGCGGTGACATAGATCAGCGTCGTCAGCAACACCATCGGAATGCGCGCGTCACGCTGCACGATCCGCTCAAAATTCCGCATGGTAAACTCGCCGACCCGAAGGCTGGCCCCCATGTCGGTAAAGGCAATTACCGCATTGATGGCGATCGGCGCCAAGAAGAACACGACGAGAAGGGCGATGGCCGGAGCGAGATAAAACAGCGGCCGGGCCGGCCGGTGAGGCCTGATCTGGAAATTCGACATTGCAAAGTACCGGTGGGAAAGGTGATGCCGCCCGGGGGCAAGGCCGGGCGGCACGGGCTGATCAGGCTTAGTTGCTGGCGGCGTCGCGGATTTCCACCTCGCCACCGAACTGCAGTTCAAGCTCGTCGGCGATGAAATCCACCGCCTGCGCAGCCGTCATCTTGCCGGTTTCGACAGCCTGCAGGCCACTGAACAGAACCTTGTTATAGCTGCCGAACTTGGTGTGGTTCGGCACGAACTGCGCGTGTTTCATCATCGGCGACGCGGCAGAGAGAACCCAGTTGTCACTGTATTTCGGCATCGCGGTCTGCGCGTGGCTGATTGCCGTGTGGTAGGAGGTGACGGCGTGTTCATTGTTGAAATAGGGCAGCGACGCGAGCGCCACGAGATCGGCGGCGATGTCGGCGTTTTTGCTCTTGGCATTGACCGTGTAGAGAAGCGGATGCGACAGGTTTGCGGGCTTGCCGCCCTTTTCTGCCGCCGGCGCCGGAATCCAGCCTATCTTGTGGAAATAACCATCCTTGTCGGTCGGCCAGGTCGCACCGTTCTTTTCACCGACCTGCCAGGCAACGGCCCAGACGCCCTGATGGAAGACAAAGGCCTTTTCCTGCTTGAAGGCCCCCTGGATCGCATCCCAGCTCATGGCTGTATTGTCCACGGGGGTCACGCCCTGCTTGGCGTTGCGCTCATACCAGCCAAGCGCTTTGGCCATCTCGGCCTTCGGGAAGATCAGTTTGCCGGTCTTTTCGTCCATGAATTTTACGCCGTAGGACTGAAAGACCATCAGATAGTCAATACCGACGTTCGGGCGATGCAGCATGCCGTATTCTGCGGCCTTGCCGTCAACGACTTCCTTGGAAAGCGCCGTCAGGTCGTCAAGCGTGAATTCGCCCGCTTCGACCTTGGCCGGCAGACCTTCGATGAAGGCTTCGTCTTTGCCGATCTTGCGCAGCATGTCCTTGTTGTAGAAAAACATGCGGATTTCTGCATCCTGCGGCACGCCGTAGATCTTGCCATCGGTCGCCTTGGCGGAATTCCAAAGCACGGGCAGGATATCGCCATAAACCCAGGGTGCAGCGGCAATCCTGTCGTCCATCTGCAGGGCATAACCCTCCTGAGCGAACTGGCCGATCCACTCATGCGGCAGCACGTAGATATCCGGCCCCTGACCGACCGACAGCGCCTTCAGCGTTTCGAGCGCCAGATCGTCCCAGCCTTTGACGACGCTATTATTGGCCTCGATGACGATGCGCTTGTCTACGCCCGCAGCCTTGAATTGCTGGTTCATGATCTCGGCGGCGCCTTCGATATTGGTGACGCGACCGGGTGCACTGCGCTCGGCAAGGGTGGAAATCTTGATCTTGATGTCTTCTGCATGCGCCAGCCCGGCGGAAAGGGCAGAAATCGCCACGGAGGCGAGGAAAGCAAACGATTTGGTCATGACAATTGATCCGGTTGATGGTTTTTATTTAATTAAGTTGCTTAAGTAACAAAGTCATGACATCGCCATGGGTGGTGGGGGAAACTTCGATGAGACATGCGCCTTTTGAGGGAATTGGAGCGACGCAGGTCGCCGTGCTGCGATATCTGCGTCGCAGAGGATCAGCATCCCGTGTCGAGATCGCCGAACTGTGTGGCGTCACCGCCGCCGCCATCAGCATGATGACGCGCGACCTTCTTGAACGGGGGGTGATACTTGAGGGAGAAAGGCGCCAGGCCGGACGTGGAGCCCCCCATATCAATCTCAAGCTGAACCCTTCGGTTGGGTATGCCTTGGGGGTTCACTGCAACCGCTTCTCTGTTGCGTTGACCCTGCTTGATTTTTGCGGGGACGTCCTGGGTGAATTACGCTGCCCCGGGCGCTACGACACGTTTGAGGACGTTCGGGAAGAGATTATCGAGGGCAAGGCCAAGTTGCTGCAACAGGCTGACCTGGAGGACGAAGTACTGGTCGGCGCGGGGATCGCGATGCCCACTCGCTTTCGTCAGGGCGCGTCTTTTCTCGATCTCGCCCAGGAAGTCGTGTCATGGTCGGGACCGGACCTCGCTGCTTCCCTTCAAAAGGGTTTGGGCTGTGCGGTCAGGATCGAAAACGATGCCAACGCTGCCGTGATGGGCGAACTGACACTTGGCAACGCCGCTGACCACGAAAACTTCGTTTACCTGTATCTGTCCGAGGGTATTGGCGGCGGTATTATCATTGGGAAACAACTTTACCGCGGCAATTTCGGTAACGCCGGAGAAATAGGCGCATTGCGAGCACGGGGCCTGACGCGCCCCTCCTTTGAAGACCTGGCTGAATTTTGCGCGGGTCATTCCGGCAATGTACCGTCAGACCGGTCGCCAGACGCCTGGAACACCTATCTGAACAGCAATCAAGAGCTTGTAGATACGTGGATAAATCGGGCCGGGCCAGAAACTGCCAGACTGGGATTTTCCCTCAGCGCTGTTCTGGCCCCTGAGGCAATATATGTCGGGGGCTCCCTGCCCCGCATGATCCGGGAACAATTATGCCCCTGGCTCGATTTTTCAGTTTCCGATCCGTTCGAGGGTGCGAAAGTTCTTCAGCCGGCAATTCTTTTGCCCGAAGTCTCTGCTGCGGATACCGTGGCTTTCGGCGCGGCAGCCATGATCCTTCATGACCTTCCAGCCATAGCTAATATGCGCTCGCAATCGTGATCGGCCGAAAAGCGTCGCTTGGAGATGCCGTTGAACTGGCGTTCTGATTTCCAGTTCAACGCTCGTACCTGTTTGATTCGAAGCGATGACATCAAATCGGCGGCGAAGATAAACACGAGGCGCATGACGTCCGGAGTCTTTAAGCCGCCACAGCCTTCGGGGTTTTCACCGTTGCGAACAGCGGCAAGGCGAGAAGATAAAGTGCGGCACCCACCAGCCAGATCGTCCCGATCCAGATGCTTTTGGTGGAAAAGAACACTGCGGTGGTCAGCACCGGCCCTATTATACCCGCCAGGCTCATGAGGCTGGCGAGCACGCCCTGCAACTGGCCCTGCTGATCATCGCTCACGCGGCTGGTTACCAGAGATTGCAGCGCCGGCATGGCAACGCCGCCCAATGCAAACAGGGGCGCTACCGCGTAGCCCATCCAGCTCTGGTTGGCGAAGGCCATCAGCATATAAGCCAGCATGTCAAAGCCAACGCCGATCATCAACGTGCCCAAATCACCAAAGCGGCGCGAGAGCGGCCCGACGAGAAAGGCCTGCGCCAGGGCGCCACTGACGCCGAAAACCGATAGCGACAGGCCCATATGCACCGAATCCCATCCGAACCGCTCGGCGCCATAGAGCACCCAGATCGTTCCCGGGATGGCGGCCACCAGACCGAAGACGACAGAGACGGTTACAAGTGGCAGGAGCGGCTTGAAATTCCAAAGCCACACCAATGGCGCCAACGGGTTAAGTTCCTTGAACGCAAACTTGCCCGGACCGGCCTTTCGGCTTTCCGGCAGAACAAACAGCGCGACGAACAGGTTGAGGCCATTGAACAGGGCTGCCACAAGAAATGGTGCCCGAAGCCACCAGGCGCCAATGACGCCACCAATGACGGGACCGATGATAAAGCCCAGGCTCATCACGGCACCAACCGTGCCAAACCGCTGCGCGCGCTGCTCGGCTGGGGTGATGTCAGTGATGTAGGCGCTTGCCACCGCCATATTTGCGCTGGTGATCCCCGCCATGGCCCGCCCGACGACGAGCACCCAGCCGAGCGGGGAAAATGCCATAACAAGGTAATCAAGCAGGGTACCGGCCAAAGAAAGCAACAAGACCGGGCGCCGACCGAACCGGTCGCTGAGCGCACCAAGGATCGGCGAGAACACAAATTGCATGACGGCGAATACCCCCAGCATGACCCCATAGAGGAACCCGATGTCGCCGCCGCCAGTCACCTCGACCAAGATGTCCGGCAGGATCGGGAAGATCAGGCCTGCGCCAATGGCGTCGAGGGCAACGGTTGAGAGAATAACGATAAGGGCCTTGTTCATGGTATGGCATCCCTATAAAGCTTTATCAGTGATAAATTTATCGGCGATAAGCTCCCTTATCAATGATAAGTCAAGAGGGATTCTATCCATGGCTATCGGACGTGATCGCATTGTCGATGAGGCCCTGCGGCTCCTGAACGAGGTGGGAATAGACAAGCTGTCCACCCGCAAGCTCGCGGAACGGCTGGGCGTCCAGCAGCCGGCGCTCTACTGGCACTTCCGCAACAAGGCGGAATTGCTCGACGCCATCAATTCCGAAATGCTGCTGCGTTATCACTGCGATCGCCTGCCCAAACCCGGCCAGGATTGGATTACGTTCACGCTGGCCAATGCCCGCAGCATTCGCAAGACCTTGCTCACCGTGCGCGATGGCGCGCGGCTAACCGCAGGTACACGGCCTTCCGTCGCCGAGTTTGCCGATGTGGAAAGCGTCTTGCAGCTCTATGTCGAGACGGGATTTTCCGCAGAGGAGGCATTTGGGATCGCCATTTGCATCACGCGCTATGTGGTCGGCTATGTGCTCGAAGAACAGGGAGAGCGCGAACGGGATCGGATGGATCAACACTCGCCCAATACCGACATCATGGCAGAACTCGCACAGTTCCCCCTGCTTGCAAAAGCTCTTGAAAGCTTCCCCACGGTTGGAACGGTCAACACCGAAGCCGTGTTCGAGAGTGGGCTAAGTTACCTGCTGGCCGGTATGAAGGAGAAGCTGCGGGAGAAACAGTCTAGATAGGCGAAGACTCTGGCGCGGACGTGCAATCAGTTTCCGGTATACAACATGTCTTTTTCAAACCTTAACATGCCACTGTCGCTGGCATCACTCTCTTCTGTGTCGTGCGGATCAGGATGCCGCGAATTATAATATTCGACAATTTTGAATCCGCATTTGTTGACGTAAAAATGAATGTTGCGCTTTTCGAAAGTATAACTCTATGGAATGGCCTGGATGGGACCGTGAACGGATGGTCCAGTCTTGGAGGCTAAGGATGAAAATAGCTGCCATGAGCGGGGCCGTTCTCCATGACCGTTTCCGAGCCCGAAGCTGCCGTAGTTGCGTCCGAGTGAGAAGACCGCAATGGATGTTGAAAGCAGCGGATGACTACTCCAAGTCTTCTTGAGCAAATTCATCGGTAACATGAATATCGGTCGTCTCCCCCGAACTCCATAGTTTTAGCACACTCTAACGAGGAAAGCCCGGTTTTGGCCCACCCACGACATTGAGCCCAAACACGCGTACGGCTGCTTTGGGGGAAATTTCCGGTCTGCGTGAACAGCCGAAATGAAGGCGCATTGCAGATCTACCGGAACCGACCCGATCTCAAACGTTGGAACCCTTAAAAAAAGATCGCCAATATCAGACATTGCCTTTCCCGTTTCAGCGCCCTTCGGCGGCATATCGACAGCCACCTGATTTCGACGTAGCAATGACGCCTGATCCAATTTCGAGATGGCTTGTTCAATGCGCCACAGCGACAAAACACTGCGGCGGCGTCTGGTTGATGCACTGCGCCCGTTGGCCGAGCGCGACACGCGCTTACTGCTCAACAACGAAGACCCACCGTTCATCTCGGCCTTTGTCGCCCGTCACCGGGAAACGATTTCCGAGCTCAGCATGCCAGCCGCCGGCCTAGTCATCGTTATTGAAGGCCGCAAAGAAGTGCTGTGGGGCGCCGAATGTAATATCTACCACGCCGGTGACGCCTTCGTACTGCCGGCCGGTGCGGAGGTCGACGTTGTCAACGAACCAGATGCAGACACTGGCGTCTATCGCGCCCTGTTCGTCCGCTTCTCTCGTGCCCTGGTCATTGAGGCGGCGCGCCTTTGGCCACAACTCATCGTGCGCGAAGTGCCCCTCGGCTCTTCCATCACAATCAGTCCAACACTCTGCTCGGCAATCATCCATAGTGGCGAGGTGCTGGCAGGTCCGCTCGACCAATCCCGGCGCGTCGTAGACCACCGTCTCCTCGAGGTTCTGCTTATCCTGGCCGAACAGGGTGCACTGCCATTGATGCCCAAATATGTCGACGGTTCAGTCACAGAGGCGGTGCGGCTCTTGATCCGCCACCGGCTCGATCACGCGTGGTCCACCGCTGCGGTCGCCGCGTCCCTGTCGATGTCAGAGGCCACCCTGCGGCGTCGACTGCGGGACGAAAACCAATCACTCCGCGCGCTGCTGCTCGCCGAAAGAATGCAAGCCGCTTATCTCATCCTCTCGGATCGGGATGCCGATGTTGCCGAGGCAATCGCCGCTACGGGCTATGCTTCACGTTCACACTTCTCGCGGCGCTTTCAGGATGCCTTCGGACAGGCTCCTTCGACCGTTCGAAGGGCACGTAAAAAACCAACGGCCTGATCGCTTCAGGCTCATTTCTGATCAGATCTGGCCCATCCGCGCGGGCATCGTTCCCTATGCTCGACTGAAATCAACCAAGCGAGATGAACAATGATCGGGAATAAAAGCATATGGGCCGCCATTACAGTGGCCGCCATATTTTCGGCGACGGCGCCCATGGCAGCAGACTCCACGCTGTCCGTGAAAATCGAAGCGCTTGACAGCTCTGGCCGGTTTGCAGACGCAGCCACCTTCTGCCCACCCGGGATTGGGTCCAAAGACGTGAGCCCCGGCGTCTCATGGTCGGCAGGCCCCGAGGGCACCAGATCTTACGCGTTGCTGATGATCGATCCGGACGTACCGCAGGATTTTAGCCTCATCAATAAACCTGGCACCACAATTCCAGCCGAGGCGCCGCGGATCAGCGTTTTTCACTGGGTGCTGGCCGATATTCCCGCCGGTATCATGTCCATCGGCGAAGGCGCAGAAAGCGAGGGTCTCGTGCCGGGCGGTAAGCCGGTCGGCGTAACGCCTCACGGGCTGCGCGGCGCCAATGTCTATACCAGTTTTCTGGCCAAAACTGATGGCATGGCTGGCACCTATGGCGGTTACGACGGCCCCTGCCCGCCCATAAACGACCAGCGCATCCACCACTACACCCTTAAAGTGTTCGCACTCGATGTTCCGACATTGGGCCTTTCCGGGCCGTTCACTGGCGAAGACGTGAAAAAATCCATGGCTGGCCACATTCTGGCGAGCGGCGAAGCAATAGCGACCTATTCATTGAACCCGAGCCTGATCCCCGCCGCCACGCCGAACTAGATCACCATCTCGAAAGGTTGAACCGCACCATGTCATCGATAAACGTTTTGTCCTTACCCGTCTTCAATCGGGATGCATCCGGCTACGACGCCCTTCGGCGCGGCCTCATTCCCTGTTTCGATGCGTTTTACGGCACAGCACTCGACTTGATCGACGACTGGCGGGACGCCGAGAAACTGCGGGTACTCGATCTTGGCGCTGGCACGGGCCTTTTCACCGCCATGCTGCTGACCCGCCACCCCGATGCCCAGATCCACCTCATCGATGCCTCCGAAAAGATGCTCGAGCAGGCCCGGAAACGCTTCGATGGTAATCCGGCCATCACCTATGCTGTGGCCGACATGGCCAATACCGAACTCGGCGGTCCGTGGGATCTCATCATATCGGCATTGGCGATTCATCATCTG
Organism: Agrobacterium fabrum str. C58; assembly: GCF_000092025.1. Classification (NCBI taxonomy): domain Bacteria; kingdom Pseudomonadati; phylum Pseudomonadota; class Alphaproteobacteria; order Hyphomicrobiales; family Rhizobiaceae; genus Agrobacterium; species Agrobacterium fabrum. Next base: position 1,324,760 of record NC_003063.2, on the reverse strand, counting down.
GAAGACATCGGGAAAAAGCACCTCTTCGGTGAAATTCGGGGCGCCTTGTCGGAGGGCGGCCTGTTCGTCAACGTCGAGCAGGTCCTTGGCCACGATCCCGAGGTAGAAGCGCGCTACGCTCGTACCTGGCTTCAGCAAGTCAGAAGGCTGGGCGTAGCCGAAGTGGAAATCGCAAAAGCGCACGAGCGCATGTCCCATGATCGCTGCTCACCGCTCGAAAACCAGTTGCAATGGATGCGCGATACCGGATTTTGCGAAATTGACTGCAGCTTCAAAGCATGGCGTTTCGCTGTACTCAGCGGCCGACGTTAGGACCGAGCAGGCGCCCGTGACGGATTGTCGAGCCCTCGCAGCCTCCGTTACGATCGTTGATTGGTCCAAGCCTGTCATGGGACGCTGGCATCCCTGTTTTGGGATTGCTCATTCCAGGGATATTCTCGCTGCTGGCGATTATCTGGGCGGGAGGTACGGCATCTTCTGAATGACCCAGATAATGACGCGGGCCGTCCGCTTTTAGAGTATCGTGTCCGAAAGTTTTCAGTCCGTTACCCACCCCCTAAACGGTCGTTGACAGCATGATAAGCGAAAAGACCGCTTTTGGGAGCGTGTAAATGTTACGCGAATGTCCAGAATTGGCGGCGCTTTGCTGAAATCGTTTCCGCATTCAGCCCTTGGCGGACATTCAGGCTATGAACCCAAGCCTTCCGCATCATAACGCGGAAGGCACTTATTGGATTTACCAAAATCCATATCATACCCGTTCAGTTGATTTGTGCTGTCGCGCGACGTTCGCCACTCGCGCCCCGTAGAGACGTGCGGTTTCAAGATCGCCGACAGACATTTCCTCTGGTGCCGCGTCCGCATCCGACTGCGCCATCGGTGCGATATATGAACCCATTCGATTTGCATCGTTCCGCACCGACGATTTCAGGTTCGACGGCTTGATACCAAGACTCACCCATAGGCCACCATGCTGCCCCGCAAGAAGAACTAAATATTGCAGGGTATTGAGCTTGTCGCCGTTGAGACTGGCGCTATTGGTGAAGCCGCCGAAGACCTTGTCCTGCCATTTTGCGGAAAACCAAGGCTTCGAGGATGCGTCGGCGAACTTCTTAAACTGCCAGCTCGGTCCGCCCATGTAGGTGGGTGTGCCGAAGATGATGGCGTCGGCGGCATCAAGTGCCGCCCATCCGTCTTCGGAAAGGTTACCCTCTGCATCGATAGCATGAAGCGTCGCTTCGGCTCCTTCGGCGACGGCTTCTGCCATGCGGTGGGTATGGCCGTAACCGGAATGATAAACGACGACGGTGTTTGAGGATGAGTTGGTGGTCATGATTGGCTCCTTTGGCCGTGTTTTTTCACCTCGCCGACAGGACTCGGCGCGGTTCGATGTTTTGCAATTTGGTGGTGAGACCGACGACTTCCCGTCTAGACTACGAGAACTGGACGAAGACTGCGATCAGCAGCAGCAACAGGAATACTGCTGGCGGCGAGATGCGACTGAAATCGCGTGCTTTAACGACAGAGAAGATCGCGGCGACCATGGTGCAAACCCCAAGCGCTGCGCCAATCGCGAATGTCGGGCGAAGGACAAGAAGAACGGCCGTCATAAATTCGAGGAGCGCCGTTACCCAGCACCACCACCATGGGAATCCGTGGCGGACGAATTCTTCACGGATGGGTTTGCGAGCGGTAGCGTTGATAACTCCTCCGAAGAGAAAGGCGGCAGCTGCGGCGAGCGTCGCAGCATTTGCAAGCGAGAACGATATCAGGTTCGACATTCGGAGACCTCAAGGGCGGCATGGCCGCATTGGCTATAGCGTCGAACATAAAACTAGCATTGCTATATTGTCAATCCTTGCAATAAATATTCCTGATTGCTAGTGTGGGCTCGATAGCGGACCAAGGTGCAAGCATGGGTATCAACGAGCGCAAAGAGCGGGAACGGGCTGATCGGGAGAAGCGGATCATCGCCGCGGCAAGAATGCTTGCCGAACGGGATGGATGGGCTTCGGTCACGGTCAGGCGTCTCGCTCAGGAGATCGAATACAGTCAGCCCGTCCTGTACGCCCACTTTGAGAATCGTGACGCGATCGTCGGGGCGGTCGCGCTCGAAGGGTTCGGAGAACTTGGGCCGACATTGCGGGCTTCTGTCCGCCGAAATACCAGTCCAGCAGAGGCTCTTGACGACGTCGCCACGGCTTATCTTGATTTCGCCTTTGCAAGGCCAGCTCTCTACGAAGCCATGTTCGTTCTGCCGAGCGGCCTTCGGTTCGCCAAGTCCGACACGCCCCAGGTGCTGCGCGACACGTTCGGAGCGATGATGGCGGTCGTTGAGCCGTTTTGCGACGACCCTGAAATCACAACCGAAACTTTCTGGGCTGCTTTACACGGACTGGCAGAGCTTGAGCGCCACGGCCGGATCAGAGCGGCGTTCCGGGGAGAGCGCATAAGGCGCATCGTTGGAATGTTCGCGATGGTGAATTGAGTCACCTGCAGGACACCGAGACGCAGAGGCCGACGTAAGAGATGTCAATTGCAATAGCGTCACCGTCTTCGTGGATGACTTTTCCAACCCGCAAAAACTCCCTTTTCTTGAGGCTCTTACCGAGAAGCTCCAGGCCGCAGGCTTGGTGGTGATGCTGATCAATATCAACAGTCACTTTGACCATGTGAACGCCCTTCTCCACGCGGACCAGCGTCAGGTCGACGCCATCATTCTGTTTGGTACGGCGTTTCGCGACGAAACCTTGACAGATCTGCAGCAGGGACACGGCATGCCGCCTATGTTCGTGCTTGCGCGCGACAGTCAGATCGATGGTCCAGAGCGAAGCCGCAATAGTTGCGGGCTATAAGCCATCGATGGCGTCACCCGCCGGCTTCGACCCGATAGAGCAAGAAAGCTTTATCCAGTCAGGATTGAACATGCATTGAGATCCAACCGCCCCGCAGTATACGAAGAGCCGGATCTGCCCCGATTTTAAACAATTATTGCAATAATACGTCGATCGATTCACTTGTGTTATATTTAGGCAGATTCCTCAGCCGCGAATAGACAAAGAAATGCGACCCGAAAGCCGGCCTTCCGGCAGAATGGTTCTCAACCCCCGGCTTTCCCGTTCTGTTTCCGGTAAGCACAAAGCACCTGCTGCCATGGAAACAGGCTCAAGGCAGAGATACTTTTCCATTCGATGAACAGCGAGATATTCAAATATTGGATCAGCCTCAAGCAGCAACGTTCCCTTGTCGAGCTCTACCGTGGCCGTGGACCAGTAGCGGAAATGCAAGGTGTAGCCGGTGGCAGCCGGAATCGAGCGGCTGGAGCGCGGGTGCGCCTCGTTCCCGGTTGGCACGTTCAGCGCGTCAAGAGGATACTCCAGTCTGGCGTCCGTTTCCGCATGAGACGACAGAGGCACGGCGAGATACGGGTGCCATCCAAGGCTCACGGGCGCTGAAGCATCGGATGAGTTGATTATCGACAGTTCGACGATCAAGCGATCAGGTTCAAGCCGAAAATGTTGTTCTGCGACGAATGAGAAAGGCCATTCGTCATCCGCTTCGTAGTTCAATTGCAGCGTCACGCGATCTTCGGCAGCACTTGCCACATGCCAAGGACGGCGGTGGGCCGGCCCGTGCATCGCATCAGGCGTCAGGGCCGGATGTGGAAGAAGGCGATGCGTCTTGCCGCTCTCAACAAATGAAGCGCCGTAGACGCGATTATGATAGGGCACTAGAGGGTAGGCGCCAGCGCGCGGCCAGTTATAGGGCTCGAAAACGTCCGCTTGCGTGGGTGCAAGTATGTCACCCATCTCTGCGTGCACTAGGTGGGTCATCCGTCCACCCCAGTCAGAGCGAAAGCGGGCCGAGAGCGGTCCGCTTTCGATGAAGATCGTTTCAGGCGAAGGCATAAGAACCATCAGGCCGCTTGGGTACCCGGCGTTGCCAGTGAACGTAGCCGTCTTCCTGCATGGCTTTTTCGTCCATCTCGACGCCCCAGCCGGGACGATCCGGCCGCAGTTCGAGATAACCGTCCCTTGGCAGATAGGGATCGACGACGTAACGCGTGACGTCTTCTTCCTTCACCAGATCGTTGCCGCCGTAAGCATAGACCTGACCCTTTGGCAGCCTGTATTCCAGAATGCGGAAGTTCTGTTGGACGGCGCAGAAGTGAACATTGACTGCCGTTGCCAACGGCCCCATGGGATTATGCGGCGCAATGCTGACGAAGTGGGCTTCAGCAAGAGTTGCGATGCGACGCATTTCCGAGATACCGCCGACGACGCAGATATCCGGCTGGATGATGTCGGCGCCCTTCACCTGAAGAAGTCGGAGAAACTCATTGCGATTGTATAGGCTTTCGCCCGTTGCAAGGGTACAATTCAAACCCTGCTTGAGATCGCCGTACATCTCGATGTTCTCAGGACGAAGAGGCTCCTCGTAGAAAAGCGGGTCGTAAGGCGCAAGCGCATTGCCAAGCTGCCGCGCGGCAGAGGGCTCGAAAATCTTGGCGTGGGCATCAAACGCGATGTCATAATCGGCGCGAACGGTTTCGCGCAACGTACGGAAATATTCCGCGGAGCTGCGCACCACTTCGCCCCAGCGATGCGCATGAATATCGACACGCCACGGGCTGAGCTTGAAGGCAGAAAAGCCCCAGCCTTCATTGAGACGGTCGAACTCATCTCTGGCGGCGGGTGCATCCGGAGCGGTATAGACGCCCGCATAGACCTTGATTCGATTCCTCACCTCACCGCCGAGCAACTTGTAAACGGGTACCCCGACAGCCTTGGCGGCCAGATCCCACAGGCAATGATCCAGCGCTGAAATAGCCGACAGGCCGAGTGCGCCGGGCGGGAAGCGGTTCTGCTGCAACATCAGATTATAGAGAAACTCTACCCGCGTCGGATCCTGCCCCGCGAGGAAGTTGTAGAGGTAATCCAGAACCGGCGGCAAGGCGAGATCGGGTCCGTGATTGTAGCATTCCCCCCAGCCGGTCATTCCGTCATCGGTATCCAATGCGACGATGACGCGGGGACGGTCCTTGTCGCGGGTGACGAACACCCGCATGCGATCGATTTTCATGCCTCAGTCTTCCTCATGAATTCAAGGAGATGGAAAATGTGGGGTCATTGGGCGGCAGCGCCATTTTTGATTGGTGCCGGCTCGACATAACGGAACCGCCTCGTCCGGTCGCGATCCCGCGGATCCGGCCGTGGGATGGCGGAAAGCAATGCCTGGGTGTAGGGATGATCCGGTGCGTTGCAGACCTTCTCGGCCTCCCCCACCTCGACCAGCTTGCCGCGATACATGACGCCGACCCGGTCGCACATGTATCGGATGACGCCAATGTCATGACTGATGAAGATGTAGGCGAGACCCAACTCGTCCTGCAATTTCATGAGCAGATCCAGCACCTGAAACCGGACGGAAACGTCCAGAGCCGACGTGGCCTCATCTGCAACGATGATGCGGGGCCGCAGCGTAATGGCTCGCGCAATCCCGATGCGCTGACGCTGACCACCGGAAAAGGCGTGCGGATAGCGTTCACGCCCACTGGGATCCAGACCCACTTGCTCCATCAGGGAGCAGACGCGCTCTTCCAGTTCCTTGCCCTTGGCAATGCCGTTGACAAGCAGCGGTTCTCCAATCACCTGCGCGACGGTCATGCGTGGATTGAGCGACCCGAAAGGATCCTGGAACACCATGCGCAACTCCCTGCGCGCCGCCTTCAGTTCCTTTCCTTCTATCTTAGACAAATCGACAACCGAGCCGTCGGCTCTTCTATAAAGCATCTCGCCAGCCGTCGGATCATAGAGGCGCATGATGGAGCGGCCCATGGTTGTCTTACCCGACCCGCTTTCGCCGACGATGCCGAGGGTCTCGCCGGGCAGGAGCTTTATCGAAACACCGTCCAGCGCCTTCATCTCGCCAAAGTGCATCGACAGGTCCTTGACTTCCAGTATCGGCGCTGCGGTCTGATCAAGCGGCGGACGGGCAAGGCGGATTTCGGCCTTCTGCTCCAGCTTGAGGACCGAGCCGATCAGCATCCGCGTATAGGGATCCTGCGGCTTGTGGAAGATTTGCTCGACTGTCCCGTATTCCTTCACGACGCCATGATGCATGACAAGAACATCATCAGCGATCTGAGCGACGACGCCCATATCGTGCGTGATGAACAGCACGGCCATACCGTGGGCCTTTTGCAGCCGCGATATCAGATCGAGAATTTCCGCCTGCGTGGTGACGTCGAGCGCCGTCGTCGGCTCGTCGGCAATGAGGAGCTGTGGTTTGCAGGCAAGCGCCATCGCGATCATGGCGCGCTGGCGCATACCGCCGGAATATTGGAAGGCGTATCGGTCTAGCGCCTTTTCCGGGTTTGGAATTTCGACCTGCCGCAGCAGCTCGATTGCCTCTGCCCTCGCCTGTGCCTTACTCATTTTCAGGTGAAGCCGCAAAACTTCGGTAATCTGGTCTCCGACTGTATGAACTGGAGAAAGCGACGACATTGGCTCCTGGAAAATCATCGCGATATCGGCACCGCGAACAGCGCGGATGGCACGCCCGCGTGGGTCCAGTTTCGCCAGATCAACTGACGAACCGTCAGCCTTGTTCAGGATGATCGAGCCGGAGGTGATATAGCCGGGGCTATCGATGATCTGGAGGATGGAGCGGGCCGTGACTGACTTGCCCGAGCCGCTTTCTCCCACCACGCAGAGCGTCTTGCCAGGCTCTATCGAGAAAGAAATATCGTTGACGGCGCGAAAAACGCCGGTACGCAACGGAAATTCGGTAACGAGATTGCGAACTTCAAGAAGGGGCTTTGCAGGCTTCATCGAGACGACTTCACTCATATAAAGGCCCTCACTTGTTATAGGGGTCGGCTGCATCGCGCAGACCATCACCGAGGAGGTTCAGCGCCATGACGGCAACAACAACGGCAACACCGGGCAGGAAGAGCCACGGAGCCGTCGCAATCGAACGGATGTTCTGGGCCTCGCGCAGCAGCACACCCCACGAAATCGTTGGCGGCTGAAGGCCGAGACCGAGGAAGGACAGCGACGTTTCCGCGAGGATCATTGCGGGTACAGCCAGCGTGACGGATGCGATGATGTGGCTGGAGAAGCTGGGCAGCATGTGACGGAAGATGATGCGCCCTTCGGGTACGCCGTCCAATCTGGCAGCAGCGACAAACTCTTCCGTTCTGAGCGACAGGAACCTGCCACGCACGACGCGGGCAAGCTGCGCCCAGCCAGTCAGGGAGAGGATGATGGTGATCATCATATATTGAAGCGTCGCGGGCCAGCCCTGCGGCAGCGCCGCCGCCATGGCCAGCCATATGGGGATGGTGGGCAGCGACAGGACGAAATCGATTACCCGCTGCATGACGAAATCGATACGCCCGCCATAATACCCGGAAATACCGCCCAAGACGACGCCGAGCAGCAGCGAAAAGAACACGCCGACAAGACCAATCGACAGGGAAATCTGCGAACCCTGCACGACACGGCTGAAGACATCGCGGCCAAGCCGGTCAGCCCCGAAAAGAAACAGCGGTCGCGTCTTATCGGTGGAGGCCAGAAGATGGATGTTGGTGTCGAACAGTCCAAGCACGGAATATTCGTAGCCGCGACCAAAAAGCTGGATCGGTATTTTCTTGCCCGTGTCTTCGACGAAGACGGCGGCCAGCGTTTCGGGGTTACGGGTCAGCTTGAGAGGGTAATAATGCAGCCCGACGGAGAAACCATCCGTCGTGTCGATCAAATGAACCCGTTGCGGCGGATAAAACGTCGCGCGGGCATTTTGCAGCACCGGATCATTGATCGCAAAGAAGCCGGGCACGAGGGCCACGACATACATGGCAATGGTCACGACGAGAGCGGCCATGGCCAGACGGTGACGCTTGAACGCCCACCAGATGAGTTGCCATTGCGATGCGACGGCGGCGCGGTCGGGGCGAATGGTGGTGGCTACAGCAATATCGGCCATGACGCCCTCCTATTCGAGACGGATTCGGGGATCGACCAGCGCCAGCAGAATGTCGCTGATCAGCGATCCGATCAGCGTCAACGCGCAGATCAGGAGCACGAAGGCCCCGGCGAGATACATGTCCTGCGCCATCAGCGACTGCAAAAGAAGCGGCGCTGCGGTGGGCAGGTTGAGCACGATGGCAACGACGACAGAGCCCGAAATGAGGTTGGGTAACAGCCATGCAATCGTGGAAATGAAGGGGTTGAGAGCAATTCTCAGAGGATATTTCGTCAACAGGCGAAACTCCGACAGGCCCTTGGCGCGGGCCGTGGTCACATAGGGTTTCGGCAATTCGTCCAGCATATTGGCGCGCATGACGCGGATGAGGCTGGCCGTGGAGGAAATGGCAAGGATGGCGACCGGCAACCAGATATGCGCCATGAGGTCGATCATCTTTGCGATGCTCCACGGCGCAGTTTCGAACTGGGCCGAGAAGAGGCCGCCGACATCCGCACCGAATTCGACCGCCGCGACATACATCAGAACCAGCGCAAGCAGGAATGACGGGATGGAAAGTCCGAAGAAGGAGAAGGCGGTGAACATGTAGTCGCCGATGGAATATTTCCGCACGGCGGAGAAGACGCCGATAGGCAGCGCGATGGCCCATGTGGCCAGCAGACTTGCAATTGCCAGCACGAGCGTCAGCGCCATGCGCTCCCAGATCAGGCCGGAAACCGGCTGCTGCCACTCGAAGGATATGCCGAAATCACCGCGGCTGATGATGCCCCATATCCATTTCAGGTACTGGATGATCATGGGATCGCCGAGGCCGAAACGTTCGCGCAACTGCGCGGCGGTGTTCTGGTCGATGACTTCGTTCGAAGCGGCAAGCGTGGCGATATAGGTCGTCACATAGTCGCCTGGCGGCAACTGAATAAGGACGAAGGCAAGGAAGCTGACGGCAAACAGCGATGGGATCATCCATAGCAGCCGTTTCACGATGAAGACCAACATGTCGTTCTCACAATCACGTTTTGCAGCATATCCGCCTGGCGAACGCGAATATCTGCCACTCGACCCAATCGAAAAGTGTCGCCGCGCAAACGGCGACACGCATCAGTCGTTTAGCTTGTGAAGGTGAACTGCTGCGGCAGCGCCGGACCGGGGTTCGGCCAGGACCAGCTGTCTGGTTCCTTTTCCGGAACATTGTGAAGATTGTTCCTGATGATGCCGAAACCGCCAACAGCCAGGCAGACGCCAATCGTTTCGAATTCTTCCGCCGCGATATCGAAAATCTGCTTCATGAATTCGCCACGCTTGGCGATATCGGCAGTCGAGCGCGCTTCATCGAAAAGCTTGAACCGCTTCTTCTGGCTTTCCGGCGGCTCCTCGCCCTTCTGGCCGTTGGACGTATACCAGAGCGCCCACGGAATGGCGTAACGCGACCCTTGTGGATGGAAGGCGAAGAAGTCGCGCGGATCGAGCATCGGGTCCAGTCCACCCGGACCTGGCCAGACAGCCGCATCGTGGGCATTGTCGTCACCACGCGTGTAATACAGAGCCCGTTCGATGGTGTTGACCTTGATATCGACGCCGATCTGCGCCCACTGCGCCTTCACCAGTTCCAGCGTGTCGACGAGATCGGGATAAAGCGTTGGAATGACATCGATTGAGAAGAAGATCGGTTGACCATCGGGACGCAGGCGAATTCCATTGCCGTTCTTCTTGTCGTATCCAGCCTTGTCGAGAAGCTCGTTGGCCTTGTCGGCATCAAACTCGGTGCTCTGCCGCGCCAGTTTCTCATGATACCATGGATGCGTCGGGCGCGGGCCGGTCTGATAGGCTTCGCTCTGGCCGAAATATACGATCTCGATGATCTCCTGGCGATTAAGCCCCAGCGACAGGGCCTGCCGGAAGGATTTGTCCGCAAACATCTTGCGCATGGCAGGATCTTTATGGGTGATGTTCAGATAAATCTGGCATTGCTGGGCAGCAGACGGAACCAGCGTCATCAGCCGGTAATTGCCCTTCTCCATGTTCTGGGAAAGCGTCGGCTTGTTGGCGAGCACGCTGATGTGGCGTTCCTGAATATCGATCTTGCCCGAAATCACGTTGAGCATCAGGGATTCGACATCCTGCGAGATGCCGAAATTGATCTCGTTGATATAGGGCAACTGGTTGCCATCCGTATCAACCTGCCAAAAGTATGGGTTGCGGGTCATGACAACACGCGTCGCGCCGCCGGAATAAGGCTCCTTGACGACCCACGGATCGAGCGTCGGCTTGTCGACATTTGACCAACGGGACGGGATTTCGATATCGCCGCATTTGGCACGGAAAAGTTCGGTCCAGCTGGAAACACCGGCCGCCTTGACCTCTGCATCGAGAGCCGCATTGTATTTGGGCAGGAACTTGCTGCAATAATGCTTGGGGAACAGCGTGGGGTGCTGGCCAAGCGGGGTCGCAAGATTTTCGAGATACAGCGCGTTCGGTGCCGCAAACTTGAACTTTACCGTAAAATCATCGACCTTTGATACGTCGACGGCCTTGCCTGCCACGGACAACTGCGCCGGAGTGGCGCTGTAAAGCTCCTTGTTCTTGATGCAGTCTTCGATCGCGAAGACCACGTCATCGGCAGTGAACGGATGGCCGTCAGACCACTTCGCGCCCTCAATCAGATGGAAGGTGAACTCGGACGCGTCAGGACTGACTTCCCATTTCTCCGCAAGGTTCGGCAAGACCTCGGTGAAGTCCATGTTCCAGCGAACAAGGCTCTGGTTGCCGACCATGCGCAGGATGCCGTTATGGTCCGACGACCCGCGAAGACCACGGCGCAGGGTGCCGCCATAAGTGCCGACCTTCTCGAACGGCGTCACCACCATCGGGTTCTTTGGCAGGCGATCGGCCAAAGGTGGTAACTTTCCATCCTTGACCAGGGCAGCCAATTCAGGCGCTTCCTTGCCGGCGGCAGCTTGTGCCGAAGTGCCGACGAGAGACAGCGCAGCAACGCCTCCAAGCCCGGCAATAAAGGTACGGCGCGTCACGCCGTGCGAGATTTCATCCCCATCGCGCATCGATCGATTTCCTCCCAAAAGATCGCAGGTCGCAGCGAGGTGCAGAACCTCGTTACTTCAGCCCTCCTGGCCGACCCACGTGCCGATCCTCCATCGGCACGGTGACCATATGGGTGTTTTCAGATGATTACAAGTATTGACAGATTTTTACATATTTTTTATTCATGGATGGAGTTTTCGCAATCAGATGCCCCGTTCGCGGTTGGGAGTTGATCAGCTTCCAGCGCGCCTGTAGAGACGCACTTGATACGATGTGAAATGAAATGCTGAAAAGATTCAGCGATTTGCGACGAGAGGGCGCAGATGGATAATCTGACAACATCCGCTCCCTCCAGGAGCGAGACGCGGCTGAGCGACATCGTGTACGAGAAGATCGTCGGCATGATCAGCGATGGCCGTTTCCCGCTTAACGAGCGGCTGCCATCCGAACAAAGCCTGGCGTCGATGTTGGGCGCATCGCGTCCAGTGGTCCGCGAGGCGCTGGAGAGATTGCGCAACGATGGCCTTATCGTGTCTCAAAAAGGTTCTGGCTCCTATGTTCGCCAGCAGCCCGATTCCTCCGTTCTGCAACAAGTACCTGTCGGTTCGCTCGCCGACGTACAGCGCTTCTTCGAATTCAGGTCTGGCCTCGAAGCCTCTGCCGCAGAACTGGCGGCAAGAAACTGGCAGCCCGCAGACAGGTCGCGAATCGAGCAGGCGCTCGCAGCGCTGGAACTCTGCCTCGAGCGGGGTGATCTCGGCGCGGAGGAGGACTTTGCCCTGCACGACGCCATCGCCAGAGCCAGCCACAACCAGTTTCACATCACGGTTCGCACCTGGTTCAAGCCCCACTTTGCAATCGGACAATCCGTAACGCGCAGCCTTAGCCTCAAACGCACGCCTCAACATGTTCGTGACGTGCAGAACGAGCATACCGCAATCGTTGAGGCCGTATTCGAGCGACGGGAGCAGGCCGCCCATGACGCGATGAAGGACCACATCCTGAAAGCGCGTGCCAGAATGTTCAAAGGCGTGGGCGGTGAGGGAGGAACCTGAACTTCTGACTGATCGACGCCACACGGATGATGGAGGAGAATTCGTGAGCCAGCCGCGCATTATAGAGCCTGCAATTCGCACACTTATCGACACACCGCTGCGGGTGGGCGAGTCTCCGACATGGGACGAGCGAACCGGCGACCTGTGGTTCGTGGACATTCTGGCGCCTGCAATTTTTTGCCTATCACCAAGCGGAAAACTCCAGCGTTTCGACATGCCGGCACAGATCGGCTGTCTTGGCCTCTGCCAAAGTAACCTGATCGTCGCGGCATTGAAGACAGGCGTTCATCTGCTCAATCCGCAGAATGGTGAACTCGAGCTTCTCTGCGATCCCGATGAGGGGAGAGCCGACAGCCGGTTGAATGATGGAAAGGTTGGCCCAGATGGTCACTTCTGGGTGGGCACAAGAGATGAGGCAGACGTTCCCACCGGCAATGCTCGCCTCTATCGCGTTTCTTCCAGCGGTCACGTCGAGCGCTTCATAGACGGCGATATGTTGACGTCCAACGGTCTCGCCTGGAGCCCGGACGAGACACGGATGTACCATTCAGATAGCAGCGGGCTGCTGCTTCAGGTTTTCGACTTCGATGTTCAAACGGGCAGGCTTGGGCCCGCCAAACGCCTCCATGATTTTCAGCCGGACGAAGGCAGGCCGGATGGTGCTGCGACAGACAGCGAAGGTTGTTACTGGAGTGCCGGTGTGCAGGCGGGCAGATTGAACCGCTTCACCCCCGATGGCGAATTGTTTGAAATCTACAAGATGCCATTCAAGGGTCCGACCATGCCCTGCTTCGGCGGTCCCGAACTCAAGACACTCTACGTTACCAGCCTTGTGACAGACACAAACGGCGTCGCGACATCAGGAACATTGGTTGCTTTCGACGCGCCTGTTGCTGGCGCCCCGATTCACAAATTCCCCCTCTGACGATAGATTTTACTCCACGGGAGACCGATTAATGACGACATTTGATATTCGCCAGGCGCTGCACGGCATCTCCGGCGTTCCCGTTACGGCATATGACGCCGATGGAGAGATCAGTTTCGACATCACCGCCGAGGCCTACGCCCGTGTGGCCAGGGCCGGCATTCACAACATCGTCGCGGCTGGCAATACAGGCGAGTTTTACGCGTTGACGCCCGCTGAAATCCTGACGGTTTACGAGGCCGCAATCAAAGGCGTGGACGGCATTGCTCCCGTCACCGCAGCCATTGGACGCTCGCAGCGCGAAGCAATTGCGATGGCGCGGACCGCAAAGGAACTCGGCGCATCCGCAGTGATGTCTCACCAACCGGTTGATCCGTTCGCCGCTCCTCAATCTCAAATCGCCTATTTCCTGGGGCTGGCTGAAGACAGCGCGCTTCCTCTTGTCGCCTATGTACGGGCCGATGGATTTGCGGTGGACGATATGGTGAGGCTCTCCAGCCATCCAAATGTCGCGGGCATCAAATTCGCCACGACAGATATCATGCTGCTGTCGCGCGCCATCGCCGCCTCCGACGCAGACGGAGCCTTGTATATTTGCGGCCTTGCAGAAAGCTGGGCCCCAGCCTTCGCCGCAGTCGGAGCGCGTGGCTTCACCTCCGGTCTCGTTAATGTCGCCCCGCATTTTTCAATGCAGGTACACGAGGCTCTCATGGCAGGCGATTTCGACAGCGCCCGAAAGATCGTTGAGAAGATCGAATTGTTCGAGCGGCTGCGCACGCGCTACCGAAACGGCGCCAATGTGACTGTAGTGAAAGAAGCTATGGAAATCATGGGGCTCGCCGTCGGTCCGGTGCGCGCCCCTGGGCTCGTGCGCTTGGATGCGCCTGACCGCGCTTTGCTCGAAAACCTGCTGGCCAGCTGGAAATAACCTCCCAAGGGCGAGATGCTCCCAACGCTTTCGGACGTTGAGAGCATCATACGACGATGCTGTTATTTTTCATGTGAGTTTGATCCATTTTTCCGTTTTGCCGTGATCCACATCCACGCTCGACCGATCATCACCGGGATTGAACACGCACGGCCCCTCGCGCCATGCGTTACCATTTTTTGAAGCAACATCCTTCAAAATGGCGCTGTCCAGCATCATCTCGGCAAGCAACGTCTTCAGCTTGGCGTTTTATATTCCAAGGCGTTCTGAACGCAAAAAGGGCTCCGAGTTTCCTCGGAGCCCTTTGATATTGGGTGTAAACTTTGGTTGCGGGGGCAGGATTTGAACCTGCGGCCTTCAGGTTATGAGCCTGACGAGCTACCGGGCTGCTCCACCCCGCGTCCAGCGCATTCGGCAAGGCCGAATGTCGCGGTTACGTCGTTGCTTTAGCGACGACGGATCTTTGCCGGAGATAAATTGCGGAGCAATTTATCTCCTGTAAGGGGCGCACATGATTTTGTACGCCATTTCATTTTCTTTAAAGCTCTGCCTTAAACGACGAAAGGCCGCTTGGATAGCGGCCCTTGGTGTCGGCTGGGCCGAGGTATGTGAGTTGAGAAGATTTTGAGTTGCGTTTTGCAGACCTGGCAGCGACCTACTCTCCCGCGTCTTGAGACGAAGTACCATTGGCGCTGGGGCGTTTCACGGCCGTGTTCGGAATGGGAACGGGTGCAGCCGCCCCGCGATAACCACCAGGTCGGCAAAACGCAACATTGTTCATGTTTTAACATGGACTGTTGTTTTCGAGAAGCTGGCAGACTTTCGTCTGATTTAATTTAACACGTCTTTCTGTGACTTGTTCCGTATGTTGCGTTGCTCGAGATCGAGCATGGCAACCATACAGGACGCTAGTCCGTCGCCAATCGTTTGGCGCGCCGTCTGCAGCGTAGTGGCCGAAGGCCACGTCAGCGTGAAGACAGAACAGATGTCATCGACCTTTGTTCGATGAACATAATCAATGGGAACGAAGAAGTCGATCGAGCTATTAGTAACGGTAAGCTTCACACATTGCTGTGCTTCCACACCCGTCCTATCAACGTGGTCGTCTTCCACGGCTCTGATAGGGAACACTCGTTTTCAGGTTGGTTTCCCGCTTAGATGCCTTCAGCGGTTATCCATTCCGTATATAGCTACTCTGCTATGCCCTTGGCAGGACAACAGATCCACCAGAGATACGTCCATCCCGGTCCTCTCGTACTAGGGACAGATCCTGTCAATATTCCTACACCCACGGCAGATAGGGACCGAACTGTCTCACGACGTTCTGAACCCAACTCACGTACCGCTTTAAATGGCGAACAGCCATACCCTTGGGACCTGCTCCAGCCCCAGGATGCGATGAGTCGACATCGAGGTGCCAAACAACCCCGTCGATATGGACTCTTGGGGGTCATCAGCCTGTTATCCCCGGCGTACCTTTTATCCGTTGAGCGATGGCCCTTCCACACGGGACCACCGGATCACTATGACCGACTTTCGTCTCTGCTCGACTTGTCAGTCTCGCAGTCAGGCGGGCTTATGCCATTGCACTCGACGACCGATTTCCGACCGGTCTGAGCCCACCATCGCGCGCCTCCGTTACTCTTTCGGAGGCGACCGCCCCAGTCAAACTACCCACCATACACTGTCCCGGATCCGGATAACGGACCGCGGTTAGACATCCACGAAGATAAGGGTGGTATTTCAAGGATGGCTCCACACGAACTGGCGTCCATGCTTCAAAGCCTACCACCTATCCTACACATGCCTTGGCGAATGCCAGTGTAAAGCTATAGTAAAGGTGCACGGGGTCTTTCCGTCTGACCGCAGGAACCCCGCATCTTCACGGGGAATTCAATTTCACTGAGTCTATGTTGGAGACAGCGGGGAAGTCGTTACGCCATTCGTGCAGGTCGGAACTTACCCGACAAGGAATTTCGCTACCTTAGGACCGTTATAGTTACGGCCGCCGTTTACTGGGGCTTCAGTTCAGAGCTTGCACCCCTCCCTTTAACCTTCCAGCACCGGGCAGGCGTCAGACCCTATACGTCGTATTGCTACTTCGCAGAGCCCTGTGTTTTTGATAAACAGTCGCTACCCCCTGGTCTGTGCCACCCCATCATACTTGCGTACAAAAGGGTCACGCTTCTTCCGAAGTTACGCGTGCAATTTGCCGAGTTCCTTCAACATAGTTCTCTCAAGCGCCTTGGTATACTCTACCTGACCACCTGTGTCGGTTTCGGGTACGGTCTATACGGTGGAGCTATTTCCTGGAACCTCTTCGCCGCACATTCAATCCAGTAAGAATGTACAACACACGAGATCCGTCACTACCACCAGGCCCACGAATATTAACGTGGTTCCCATCGACTACGCGTGTCCGCCTCGTCTTAGGGGCCGGCTAACCCTGCTCAGATTAACTTTAAGCAGGAACCCTTGGTCTTTCGGCGAGGGAGTCTCTCACTCCCTTTATCGTTACTCATGTCAACATTCGCACTTCCGATATCTCCAGCAGCCCTCACGGGTCCGCCTTCACAGACTTACGGAACGCTCCGCTACCACTTGCACAAAGTGCAAATCCTCAGCTTCGGTGCATGGCTTTAGCCCCGTTACATTTTCGGCGCAAAGACCCTTATTTAGACCAGTGAGCTGTTACGCTTTCTTTAAATGATGGCTGCTTCTAAGCCAACATCCTGGTTGTTTTGGGATCCTCACATCCTTTCCCACTTAGCCATGACTTGGGGACCTTAGCTGGAGGTCAGGGTTGTTGCCCTTTTCACGACGGACGTTAGCACCCGCCGTGTGTCTGCCGACTAGTACTCCTCGGTATTCGGAGTTTGGTTAGGATCAGTAAGACGGTGAGTCCCCATAGCCCATCCAGTGCTCTACCCCCGAGGGTATTCGGTCGACGCTCTACCTAAATAGATTTCGCGGAGAACCAGCTATTTCCGAGTTTGATTGGCCTTTCACCCCTAGCCACAAGTCATCCCAATCTATTGCAACAGATACGGGTTCGGCCCTCCAGTTGGTGTTACCCAACCTTCAGCCTGCTCATGGCTAGATCACTCGGTTTCGGGTCTAATGCAACTAACTAAATCGCCCTATTCAGACTCGCTTTCGCTGCGCCTACACCTACCGGCTTAAGCTTGCTAGTTACACTAAGTCGTTGACCCATTATACAAAAGGTACGCCGTCACCCTTGCGGGCTCCGACTGTTTGTAGGCATCCGGTTTCAGGTTCTATTTCACTCCCCTCGTCGGGGTGCTTTTCACCTTTCCCTCACGGTACTTG